>VSDH01000025.1 GCA_008636105.1 Candidatus Scalindua sediminis
CAAGTATACCTGTAATTGAAGAATTAGAACAGGGAAATCATCCTGATAAGACTTCTGTACTTGAACTCATTAAAGATATTCAAATATTGCCTATTCATGGTTCAATAGAAGAAATAGTTGATTATTATGTTTCTCATCATATAATGCCAAATGATCCAAAAGGAGATGCAATACATTTAGCACTTGCATCGTATCACCATTGCCATTTCTTATTAACGTGGAATTGTTCTCATCTTGCTAATGCAAACAAGTTTGAGCACATTAGACATGCAAATACCATTCTTGGTTTATACGTTCCAATTTTAACTACACCTTTTGAGTTACTTTACATGGAGGAATAATAAATGAAAACAGATCAAGCAATTGAAGAAATTAGAAAAGTTCGCCATTTAGTTTCAAAAAAATTCAACCATGATACAAAAACAATTCTTAAGCATTATAAAGAACTGGAAAGCAAGTATGCTGATAGGATTTTAAAAGAAAGTGAAACAAAAAACATAAAGTAAATGTTCAGCTAACCATAGGACATAGACTTATAGTATATTTGAACGAACTGTATCAAATCTTTGATCAAAAGAATATCGAGCATCTAACATAAAAAAACAAATCCCAAATCGCAATTCGTAAATCTAAAATATTATTGTTCTGCTAACGTAATATCCAGAGTTTAAACAACATGTTTACTGCCAGCCTTTCGATAACTTTCGATTTCTTTACGTCTTTCCTCATATCCCTCCCGGCCAAGCAGGGCATGTGAATTTATCTTACTGGCTTCCACACCGGGCTGGTCAAATGGGTTGATTTCGTACATCTTTCCGACAATGGCGGTTTGAACCTCAAGCATATATATGAGCTGTCCAATCGTAGACTCTGAAATCTCAGGGAGTGTGATCGTGCAATTCGGTCTTTTGTTTTCAGTCAATGCCAGTTGAGTTCCTATCATCTCGGCCTCCATCAGGTCATTTAACGTGTGGCCCCCAAGGTATTCCAGTTTGTCAACCGTGCCCTTCGGTATCTCTATGTTTTTATTAAATCTCTCAACATGCAAAAATGTTATGACCTTATCGAATGGCCCCTCCATATAGAGCTGCAATTGTGAATGCTGGTCTGTCACGCCTATTGCCTTAACGGGTGTAGAACCACAATTGACTGTCTCTCCACTTATAGAGTCCTTCTTTCCCAGACTCTCTGACCATAGCTGGCAAAACCAGTCCACAATACCACTGAGGGCATTGGCGTAAGCCATCATTATTAAGACATTTTTACCTCTCTTCTTGTAACTAATGTATTGTAACAATGCATTCATCAATGCCGGGTTATCGTTAATATCATCAAACGCGCATCTCTCATCCATACTACTGGCACCTGATAACAATTCATTGATATTTATACCACTGACGGATGCAGAAACCAATCCAACAGGCGTTAGTACCGAATATCTCCCCCCTACACCATCAGGAATTATGAATGACTTAAACCCCTCACGGTCTGTTATCTCTCTCATCAAGCCTTGCTTCCCATCAGTGGTACATATGAAATGCTTATAATAATCTTTCCTGATTCTATTCTTAAGTATTCTGCTCATGATAAGAAACTGTGACATTGTCTCCACTGTCGTGCCGGATTTTGTAATCACATTGAACATCGTAGTCTTGGGGTCGACAACATCGAGAAAGCCCGAAAATTTGTCAGGATCCACATTATCCATTACGAATATCTTTGGACGGCCATTTCTTGCTTCATGACCAAGCATGTTGTAATATGGATGATTAAGTGCATTATGCAGGGATATATTACCTAATGCGGAACCGCCTATTCCCAGAACCACAAAGTTTTCAAACCCTTCGGATATCTCGTCTGCCGTCTTTTCTATCTCATCAACTAAATCATCCTGATAGGGTAGATCCATAAATGGATGCCCTTTTTTTCTTCGTTCGTCCTGCAATTCAATTAAACTTTTTGAAGCCAGATCATTTACGTCTTTTATTTCCTTATCCGTAATGCCGTGTTCATCACCTATGGCATCCGCCATCATATTTGTAAAATCAATCTTGATATCCATATCTGTTCCCAAATGCTAATCAAGTTTGTAATCTTTTTTCAAGATATCCTTTGATCTTTTCAAGGAAGTTTTTATATAAGGGGTTGGTTTGATCTATAAATTTCCTTATTGATGCCCATCTTATGTCAAGGTATTCATGAGTAACAATATTTCTAAATTTTACCCAATTAGAAAGGGCTTCCGCTTCCACCGCACTTAGATCTTCTACGGCTGAAACAGATGCTACAATTTCCTTGTAACTATCCGGCAAGTTAATATCTTCAAGCAATAGAATAATTTTAGATATATCCACAGAGGAATTTATGATATTTTCTACCCATCTTTCAACACTGCGTCTTTTGTCCCTATCTATTATATATTCTTCCTTCTTAAGACCTTTGAATTTTGTATAATCTTCAATTTCAATTTCAAGAAAATTAATATGTCTCAAAAGCCTTTGTTGGAATTCTTTTCTCACGTTTTAACCTTTTGTTCAAAAAGGAAGTCACTGATAGTCATTTCCATAAAATCCTCAGCTTCCCTTGTTACCGTATCCATAAAATCTAGAAATAATCCCCAGTCATTTATAACTAGAGGTATACCTCTTATGGCACTTGCAGACACTGTTGCAGAAACCCTGTTTAAGACAAGTAATTCCACTTCTCTTTTTAATATCCGTTCTAAATCAGCCCATATCTTATCTTCACCTTCATAAAAGACCTCTTCTTCATATTCTATAGGATGCCTTTTCTCAGGATAAAAATATACGGCAATATCAACATCAGACAATTTAGTTGCCTTCCCCCTTGCCTGCGAGCCGAATAAAAAAGCAAATGCAATGTATTTGCGAGTTTTAAAATATTCTTTTAATGCTTTTTCGTATGTATCCATAATCATTGCTTCCCCTTGTTAAAACCCACCACCAATGTAAAAAATATCAAATATCCAAAAATTAACAACTCTAAAATCTATTTTCCAACTTCAATCTCCATCCCATTTTCTCAATGGTTTTATGGAATTCTCTTAACTTTTCTATCATCTTCCGTATCAAATTTCATGGGCACAAACTCGCTAACTCAGATAGGAAAAATACATAAAATAGCTTTAAGAGGCAACTATAAAGGTTTTAAAATTGCTAAAACGTTTTATTGCAAGTTAAGCTCACCATTGAAAGCGATATCTTTATTGACTTTATTTTTCAGCTCTTCAGCATTTAAGGCGTAAAGTGGACTAATCTCAATGACCCCCTCGACATTTCCATTCTCATCCTTAGGGATTTCAATTCCTGCTTCCCTCAACCATCTGCCAAATAGGTTTATCATGTTTTGCCTCGCAGTATCTGGTGAACTTTCACCTTTCTCATTCTTTATGGGGGAGAATTCATCTTCACGCACAACTTCCATAATTATGGACTTTCCCGCGTGCTTAAGTGCATCGAAGATAAACATCTCAAATTTAACTGCATTATTCTCAACAGGATTTACCTTGTTACCATCTTCACCAATACAAGGCACCTTCTTCACTGCTTCATGATAAGGCAGTGTAATGTTACCTTCATTAATCTTCTCAACAAAATCTACATCGAGTAAGTAAATCGCAGGACTTCCCATACCAAATTTGAGAGTTCCGTCCGGATTAAGTGCTTGCTTCTCTTCATCACCAAGCTCACTGTATTCTATTGTATCTAGGTGGCCATCTCTTATACCAATAATTCCTACCTTTTCTTCAGGATTGGTTTTCTGCACAACCTTTGGAGACATCTTTGCACCCTCACTTATGTGATATCCTAAATAAATTGGATCAACAATCTTAATCAATACATTGTCGACCTGATGATAAAAGATGTGCTTAATACCTCGTTCCTTCATGTTGGATAAAATACCCTTTTCTCTTAAAGCAGACAATGTCCCCCCATGGCCGTTAGGACTTGTTACGATATTACTTTTTGAATCCATTAATAACTTGCCGTTAAAATCTATCACAGGGAGGACGCCTTGCGTGAAGAAAGAAACATCCCTCGTATTTAAACCAAAGAAATGATTTTCTTCAAAAAACTTACGTGTCATTTCATCATTATTCCTGCTCGTCATAATATACCACGGAATAACGGTATCGTACCTTTTCATGTTGGCCAGAATTTTTTCAGCGTGCAATTGGAATATACTCTTACCCATAATAGGACTTATGGGAAGCGTACCCTTAGGCCTGTTAGCTCCCAATCTGGTCCCCAAACCTCCGGCAACCGTGACAACTGAGGCCTTGCCAGCCTTTATCGCACCTTCTCCGATCTCTTTAGCCTCAGATGCGCGTGTCTTCTGCAAATCATTTTGTGGTACAGGAATTATACCGGGCGGTTTTAAGGTTGCAGTTTTTGGACTTGCAAGTCTGCTTTCTTTAACATGCTTATCAATAAGGGATTGAAGCAGGTCATAATCTATAAGTTTTAACTGGTTTAAGAGAACCCCTCTTTCACTTGCAGCAAGTTCATTCCACCACTTGAAGACATGTCCCTGCCCAAAGGTAAACACCTTTTCCACAAGTAACTTATCAGACTTATGCTCTGTATTAATTTCATCATGTTTAAGTTCTTTTACGTTCATAATCGAAGGATTCTACCTGACACCCTACAGTAGTTCAAGGTAAAATCGGCAATCATAATATTGGAATTTGCTTGACCTGAGGTTGTAAATAACTAAAATTCGATGGTTACACATCCTGAGCAAGTCTATAATATATCCCCAAAAGCATACTATAAAATGACTAAATCACCTGGATCATCTACATCGGCAAAGATTTTAGAATTTTCAAGAAAGGAATTGATTGCCACACTCTTTCTCATAACCGTGCTCCTGATTGGAATAGGAATCAAGTATACGATAGACTATCACTGGTGGCTCCCGGAAACTAAAGTTGTAGACACTAATCCAGAATCAATAAAATTAAAGATTGATTTAAACAGGGCTGAATGGTACGAATTCATTATTCTGCCGGGAATCGGTGAGAAAAAGGCAAAGGCGATTGTTGAATACAGAAAAAGCAAGGGTGCCTTTAGAACTATAGAACAATTATCTGAGGTCAATGGCATAGGGATGAAAACAGTAAAAAGGATTAAAGACCTCGTCTTTATTGATAATTCTCCACAATCGAGGAAAACAAAGAATGGATAATATCAAGGATTTTACTAATACTCCAACGACGAAAGGGAGCTAATTTATGGAAAAACAAAAAATACTGGAAAATGTATGGATAAGAACGTTTATAGGAATTTGTGCTATCGCCTTATTCTTTGCCTTATGTTATTTTCTGAGAGGCATCCTTATCTCTCTTTTCCTCGCCTTCACGATTGCATATATCTTCGATCCGGTAGTCGTTTTTATTTCAAGGAGAAGGCTCATATTCTCAAAAAAGTGTATACCCCGCGGTCTTGCGATAGCCGTATTATTAACCGGTATAATCCTGATCATTGGGGGATTGTTAACATACACGATTCCTAAAACGATTAATGGTATTCAAAGTGTTGGAGTTGCGCTAAAGGATCAGTATCCAAAATATCAGGTGAGAATAGCAAACGTAATTGAAGGATACAGTGATACCGAGGTTGGAATATTCCTTAAATCACAATTAGGAATCCAGGCAACCAAAGAAGAAGATGTAGAAGTAGAAAACAAGCAAATAAAAGAGAAAGAAACAAAAGCCATCGTTACTAAAGAAACTGTCGATGTAAAATCCCCTATCCCGAAAGCTATCCTTCAGCTAAAGGAATATATACCACAAGCTTTTAACTTTGTGTTGGAAATTGTAAAAAACATATTCTTCAGTACATTTGGTTTTTTTGGAATAATTATGAATGTTGTCATATTCGGAGTTGTTACCGTATATCTCTTAAAGGATTTTGATGTGATTGTATCAAAGGGTAGAGAACTACTGCCGGGTACGAACAAAGATAAGATGTCTGATATAATGTCCAGGATGGATGAAAACCTCAAGGCATTTTTTAGAGGCCAGTTTACGGTCTGTATTATCCTATCGATTATCTATGGTATAGGACTCACCATCATAGGCGTCCCCATGTCCTTCCTGTTAGCCGTCGTAGGGGGATTTGGAAACATCATACCCTATATTGGTATAGCATTTGGACTGGTACCGGCCTTAATCCTCGCTTTTATTCAATTTCAAGATATTACCCATCTTCTTTTAGTCGGGCTGGTTTTCGGTATAGGACAATTCTTTGAAGGCACCGTGATAACACCAAAGATTGTAGGTACTAAAATAGGTTTGAATCCGGTTGCCATTATCATTGCAATACTAATTTGCGGTCAACTGCTGGGATTTTTGGGACTTCTGCTTGCAGTGCCTATTGCATCTGTCGTTAAGGTCCTAATCGAAGAGGGTGTTCTTAAATACAAGAATACAAAATTTTTTAAGGGAAGTTAATGCAATATCTAGTTCCCACGCTGCCGAAGTAGGCTCTGTAAGAGGAGCGTGGGAACTAGGGGTAAGTTGGCAAGAATTTCCTTTAAATAACGCAACCCTTCGATACGCTCAGGGCAGGCTCTGAAGGTTGCGGCTATCTGCCAGACTTTGTTGTTCGGACGGGCCAGCGGGCAGGGAGTATCGAGTATCTGATAGTCATTCCAATTGAGGAAATAAGATCTATAATATGTCAGATTTCAAATTGTCAGCAGAATACGAACCTCGGGGTGACCAGCCTGAGGCAATAAGTAAATTAATAAAGGCCTTTAAATCAGGCGAAAAATACCAGACCCTTTTGGGCGTAACCGGTTCAGGAAAGACATTTACCATGGCAAATGTCATAGAGGCATTGGGTAAACCAACACTTGTTATGTCTCACAATAAGACTCTCGCGGCACAACTCTACAGTGAGTTTAAGGAATTCTTTCCTGAAAATGCAGTTGGATATTTTGTAAGTTACTATGATTATTACCAGCCTGAGGCCTATATACCTCAGAGGGATATTTATATCGAAAAAGAGGCCACAATAAATCAAGAGATAGATCGTCTTCGCCTGTCAGCCACAAGCGCCCTTATGTCACGGGATGACGTAATAATCGTGGCAAGTGTTTCATGTATTTACGGTCTGGGCTCACCGGAAGAATATCAGGAGATGTATATACATGTAAAAAAAAGGCAAGAAATAGAGAGGGACCTATTTCTCATGAAACTCGTTAACATACTTTACGAAAGGAATGACATAAAATTTGAACGTGGTGTATTTCGTGTGCATGGCGATGTAATTGAGGTGTTTCCTGCTTATGAGGAATTTGCTTACCGTATCGAATTTTTTGGTGACGAGATTGACAGACTTTCAATTATTGATCCTTTGACGGGGGATAGAATAGAAGAGTTAGAAGAGATTTCCATATATCCAGCCAAACATTTCGTGATGCCTGAAGGTAAGATTGAGGGTGTTATTGAATCAATCGAAAGGGAGCTTGACGACTGGCTAAAGGAATTACGTTCTCAAAACAAGCATTTCGAGGCGCAGCGCCTTGAAGCAAGGACGCGTTATGATATGGAGATGTTGTCAGAAATAGGTTATTGCCATGGTATCGAAAATTATTCTCGTCATGTCAGTGGGCGTGCACCCGGGGAGCGGCCGTATACGTTATTTGATTATTTTCCCAATGACTTCTGCTTGATTGTCGATGAATCACACGCAGCAGTTCCACAAATCCGTGGAATGTACGAGGGAGACAGGTCAAGAAAAGAGACCCTTGTAAAATACGGTTTTAGACTCCCTTCGGCACTGGATAACAGACCTTTGCGTTTTGACGAGTGGGAATCAATGATTAATCAGGTATTATTTGTCTCAGCAACACCATCAGAATATGAGATTAATAAATGTAATGGCAAGGTTGTTGAGCAAATAATAAGGCCGACAGGCCTTATAGACCCAATCGTAAGGGTAATGCCTGCCAAAACACAGGTCAAAGACCTGCTTAAACAGATTAGGAAGAGGGTAAATAAAAAAGAACGAGTACTTGTAACTACATTAACAAAACGCCTGGCGGAAGATTTAAATGAATATATCAGTGAAGAGGGTTTCAGTGGAATGTATTTACATTCAGAATTTAACGCCATTGAACGTGTGGAGATACTCAGAGACCTTAGACTCGGTAAATTTGATGTAGTGGTTGGAGTAAACCTGCTGCGTGAAGGTCTTGATCTGCCGGAGGTTTCATTGGTGGCTATACTGGATGCAGATAAAGAAGGTTTCCTTCGCTCTGAGACATCGCTTGTACAAACAATCGGACGAACTGCCAGAAACGTAAATGCAGAGGTCATATTATATGCCGATGAGGTTACACAATCCATGCAAAGGGCAATAGAGGTAACTGAAAGACGACGCAAGATACAGGTTAAACATAATAAACTAAATAATATCACACCACAGACGATTCGTAAGGGGATTAGAAAGAGTATTGATGAGGAAGTTACTTCAAAGAAAGTTGCAAGAGAAATAGTTAAGGAAGAAGAAGTGGAATACATAACTCATGAGTATATAAGAGAACTTGAAGAAGAGATGCTTCAGGCTGCCCATGAATTAAACTTCGAGAAGGCAGCGGAAATTCGTGATAGAATCACCAAGTTGCAATCAGAGTTTCAGACTGAACATGCAATCCACGCTTAATCTTGAAAATATAAGTGACATCGTTCAATTAGCCATAAAAGAAGATATTGGTAAAGGCGATATTACATCAGAGATATTTATTCCAAAAGATTCAAAATCAGAAGGAATATTTATAGCTAACGAAAACGGTATTGTCGCAGGCCTGCCCGTTGCTAAATATGTTCTTTCACAAATAGACGATAACTTGGTTTTTACTTCAAATGTTGAAGAAGGTTCGAGGGTAAGTAAGGGCACAGCAATAGCTAATGTTAAAGGCTCCACACAATCAATATTGTCAGCCGAAAGACTGGTGTTAAATTTCTTACAAAGGCTTTCTGGCATTGCAACACTAACGAGTAAATTTGTTGAAAAAGTTAAAGGATATAAAACACAGATTATGGATACACGAAAGACCATACCAGGATCGCGCTCCCTCGAAAGGTATGCCGTAAGGGTTGGTGGAGGAACAAACCATAGAATGGGGCTTTATGATCAAATATTGGTAAAAGACAACCATCTCAAGATTATAGAATCTGAGAAAGAAAATGGTACAATGAACAGTCTTGTAAAAAAGGCTAGAGAACGAATTGGAAGGAAAATGCTTATAGAAGTCGAAGTGGACGATTTAAGTCATGTCAGGGACGTGCTGAATGCAGGTGTTGACATAATTATGTTCGACAATATGGAACCCTCAAAAATAAGTGAAGCCATAAAAACGGTTAAAGAATATGAAAAGGTTCGAGACACAGCGATGGACAAGGCTATCCTAACAGAAGCCTCAGGCAATATTACCTTAGAAAATGTTGAGTCGTATGCACAAACAGGAGTAGATAGGATATCTGTTGGTATGATAACCCACTCTGCTAAGGTGCTGGACATATCTCTGGAAATAGTCTAAAATAATCAATGAAAATTTGATAATCCTGAATTTCTCCCTCAATATCATTTTACATTTGTAATTTCACAACTTTGACAGGATACATAACATAACAATATCCAGAATGCATCCTTAAGCTTCGACTTAATATATAACAATTAAATCCCCTTTCCTTTTTAATTCCCTTTTTAATATTGAAACATTTACAGAAAGGTATTAGAATTTTTGATAAATAGAATATGAATGAGAAGATAATTGTCTTTACAGATTTAGATGGTACGCTGTTAGACCATAGTACTTATTTATATAGTGATGCAGAAGAAGCCTTAAGGTTATTAAAAGAGAAACAAGTTCCTCTTATCTTATGTTCCAGTAAAACCAAGGATGAAATAGAGGTCTATCGTGAAAAGCTATCAATTAATGAACCCTTTATATCAGAAAATGGAGGGGCTATATTTATCCCGGAGCAATACAAGGGTCTGAAGTGTGAATTTGATAAAGTTTATGACGATTATTTAGTAATAGAGATTGGTTCTGAATATAAAACTCTAGTGGATGCCCTTAAGCAGATAAAAAGAAATACCGGTGTAAATATTAAGGGTATTGGCGAATATACAGTAGATGAAGTTGTTGAGTTGACAGGTTTAAACAGGGAAGAAGCTTCTCTTGCCCAAAAAAGAAGATATACGTTACCATTTATTATTAATGGTGGAGATGAGGACGTTAAGAATATCAAAAACGAGATACTATCGTTAAGTCTTAATTATACTGAAGGTGCAAGGTTTGTGCACCTTATGGGTGCAAATGATAAGGGTAAGGCAGTAAAAATTCTAGTGGACATCTTTAAAAAGAATTATCCCGATACAAGAATAATTACAATAGGTCTGGGCGACAGCCTAAATGACCTTCCGATGTTGGAAGCCGTAGACAAGGCATTTCTCGTAAAGAAAGAGTCAGGGAAATACGAAAAACGCATAAAGGTTGAAAACCTTGTATATGCTGATGGGACCGGTCCTGTTGGTTGGAATAAGGCAATCTTAAGCCTGTTTAACAAATAGAAACAAAACACGTAAGGAGGTTAAGATATGGGTGACTTTTATCAATCAGGAGAGATTACAACATTGCACAGGTTTGGTAGTAGGGATATTACCAAACTGGAATCCGAAATAAAGAAGCTCTCACGCCTGAGGCCTATTGCTCTGGTATTACCGACTATTTTCTCAGAGCTGGAAGGTACTGCGTTACCAAATATTGTGAACGAATTGAAAGAGGTCAAGTACCTGAATCAAATAATAGTGTCCCTGGGCAGATTCAACAAGGAACAATTCAAACATGCAAGGAAATTCTTTTCGGTTTTGCCCCAGGAGGTAAAGTTAATATGGAATGATGGCAATAGGATGAAGAAACTTTACAAACTGCTTGACGATGAGAATGTTTCAGCAGGTGCCGACGGTAAAGGCAGGTCTGCATGGATGGCTTACGGTTATGTTCTGGCAGGTGAAAAATCAAAGGTAATCGTATTGCACGACTGCGACGTACAGACGTACAGCAGAGAGTTCCTTGCACGGTTATGTTATCCAATCGTTAATCAAAATCTTGATTTCGAATTTTGCAAAGGATATTACAGCCGTATTACCGATCGTATGCATGGTAGAGTAACCAGACTTTTTGTAACTCCCCTATTGAGAGCACTCCGCAGGCTACTGGGGGACCTGGACTTTCTTAAATACATGGATAGCTTTAGATATATTCTGGCGGGAGAATTTTCCATGTTAGCTGACTTAGCAAGGGTAAATAGAATTCCCGGGGATTGGGGACTGGAAGTGGGAGTCCTGGCAGAAATATACAGGAATTGTTCTAAAAGAAGGATATGCCAGGTGGACATTTGCGAAACATATGAGCATAAACATCAACCCCTTTCTGAAGAAGATATCAAAACAGGATTGATGAAGATGAGCATAGATATCACCAAGACCCTTTTCACCACGCTGGCAAGCGCAGGAATATTATTCAATGACGGTTTCTTCAGGACACTAAGAATCACATATCTAAGGACAGCACAGGCATATATTGAAAGATATGAAAACGATTCGGCTATAAATGGGCTATACTTTGATAGGCATCTTGAGACAAAGGCAGTAGAGGCATTTACTAATGGACTTAAGATAGCTGGAGACCAGTTCCTTGAAAATCCAAGTGGTACACCCTTTATACCGAACTGGAGTAGGGTAACCTCAGCAATACCTGATTTTTTTGAAAAGCTTATCGATGCAGTTGAAAGTGATAATAAATAAACAATCAAATTTTTAGACATTATATAGTGTAGCCGCAGGTCATGCCAGAGGCAGATCTGCCTAACGGCACGACTTTAACTGCGTTTATTACCACCATTATGGGTTTAATTAAAAATCCTTTAAAATAGCGCAACCCTTCGATACGCTCAGGGCAGGCTCTAAAGGTTGCGGCTACCTAATGTGTGTCAACTTATTTGTTACGATTAGTATTGAATTTAAAAGTTTTCATCACAAATAGAAATTCAGAATGAATCATATCAAGATAAAAGATAAAATATATTGGGTTGGCACACTAGACCCTGAAATGAGAATATTCGACATAATTTTCAGGACAGATCATGGAACTACTTATAATTCTTATCTTATCAGGGATGAGAAAACCGCATTAATAGATACAGTTAAAAAACCATTTACAAACGAATTCATTTCAAATCTTAAATCACTGATTGATCCCGAAAACATTAATTATATTATTGTCAGCCATACAGAACCAGACCATTCAGGTGCACTTTCTGAACTATTAAAACTCGCGATTAATGCAAAGATTGTGGCTTCAAGATCTGGCGGACATTTACTAAAAAACATAATCAATGCGCCTTTTGATCTGATAACCATCGAAGAGTGTTCACAGATTAATTTAGGTTCCTACGAACTTAAATTTATATCTGCACCCTACTTACATTGGCCTGATACAATCTTTACCTATCTGGAAAAGGAAAAGATCCTTTTCACGTGTGATGCATTTGGTTCACATTTCTGTGGCGAGAGGATGTTTGATGATGTAATCGGTGATTTTGATCATTATTTTCACGTTTACTATGACAGCATAATGCGTCCGTTCAAGCCGTATATCCTTAAAGCTATTGAAAAGATCAGGGGATTAGATATAGATATTATTGCAACAGGACATGGGCCAATCCTCCACAAAGACCCCTGGAAATATGTAGAGAGTTACTCCAACTGGAGCCAAACCCAAATAGATGCAAAAAAGAATGTTCTAATCCTGTATGTTAGTATATATGGAAGTACAAAAAAGATGGCAGAAGCTATTGCAAAAGGGGTGTCAGAAGAAGATGTAAATGTTACACTATTCGATATGAATGATTCAGATTATCAGCTTATCAGGGATGCCATCGAAAAAGCAGATGGCATGCTTGTCGGTTCGCCAACAATTGCTGGTGACGTTCCCAGACCTGTCTGGGAAGTCCTTTCCCTTATTGCTACAGTTAAATCTAAGATTAAATTAGGCTCTGCTTTTGGCTCTTATGGTTGGAGTGGTGAAGCTACCAAAATGATTGAGGATAGATTGAATGGACTTCGCATTAAACTTCACAAGCCTTCCTTAAAAATAAAATTGATTCCAGACGATAAAGTTTTAAAAGAGTGTCAGGAATTCGGGAAGCAATTTGCAACTGCCCTGGAACAAAAATCAAGCTCATTGCCTCATTGAAAATATTGCTAAAGCTGGTACTACTAAATTGATTTTTACTATTACAAAAAACAGAAATTGAACATCCTTGATCTCAGGAAACAAGCAGAGGAAATCTTTAAGCATGTAATACGTACGCTAGACCCGAAACAGTTAGTTAAGAATAAGGTACGTGTTCACAATTCTACCCTTCTGGTAGACCAAAAAGAATATAACCTGAAAGATTATGAACATATCTATGTAATCGGTGGTGGCAAGGCATGCGCTCCAATGGCGAAAGCAATGGAGGAGATCCTTGGGGATAGACTGGACAATGGCATCATCATCGTCAAATACGACCATGGCTTACCTCTCAAAAAGATCAAGATCGTTGAAGCATCACATCCTCTCCCGGACTTAAGTGGGCAAAAAGGCACTTCGGAAATCCTTAAGCTTTTATCCAGTTCAGGCAAAAAAGACTTAATTATCTGCCTTATTTCCGGCGGGGGTTCAGCCTTACTTGTTCAACCGCATAAAGAAATAACTTTACAGGATATACAAGTTACTTCAAATGAACTACTGAGCTGTGGGGCCACGATTGGCGAAATTAACTCCGTAAGAAAACATCTATCTACCATAAAGGGCGGACAGCTTGCAAAGGCTTCATACCCTTCGACACTTGTCACATTGATGCTATCAGACGTAATCGGAGATCCGATGGACATAATAGCCTCTGGCCCTACCGTACCGGAGGAAAGTACGTTTGAAGATGCCTGCAAAGTAATCCAGAAATATTCACTGAAAAACAGGATACCGGATAGTGTGAATAAACTCTTAGAGAAGGGAAGAGCGGGAGGAATTGAAGAGAATCCCAAACGAGGGAACAAGGTATTTGTTAATACGCAAAATATAATTATTGGTTCCAACAAAATAGCACTAGAAGCTGCTAAAGAGAAAGCTACAAAATTAGGATATAATACAACAATCCTTTCTTCCCTGATACAAGGTGAGAGTAAAGAGGCAGCAAAGTTCTTTACTGCCATCGCCAAAGAAATTTCTCGCTCGAAATCACCTATTCCCAAACCCGCATGTATAATTGCAGGGGGTGAAACTACTGTAACAATACAAGGTAAAGGTAAAGGAGGAAGAAATCAGGAATTTGCGCTCTCTGCCGCTATAGAAATAGACGAAGATAAAGGTATAGTAATTCTAAGTGGTGGTACTGATGGCACAGACGGTCCGACAGACGCTACAGGCGCAATCGTTGACGTCCATACGTGCAAATATGCCAGAGAAAAATTTAGCTTGAACCCCGAAGATTTTTTAAGTAGAAACGATTCGTACCATTTCTTTAAGGAGATTGAACAACACCTGATTACTGGTCCAACTCTCACCAATGTGATGGATATAATGATTTCTTTAATAAATTAGCTTTCATAATAACTTGGATTCCTTGCGCCCGCCCGGATGACTTGGTCGGACGGGAAAGCAAGGTTGCCTCCCTTTCGGGAGGAATCCATAGCTTATTTTCGAAGCAAATAGAAAAAACACCTACATGAAATTTAGCACGGCATTAAGACAATATTCAAGAAGAAGGATGAATCATAGTCTGCTTCACACAATTGGAATGGATGCTAGATGTTCGATATTCGATATAACACTGATGAACCCTCATTCTTCTTTCACGAGGATCGAGTATGGTCTATACTATAGAATTTACAAAACGTTTAAGTCTCAATCACTATGACTCAGTCCAAATCTGATAGCCAGGAATATCGAAAGGATCTTGATAAAGAGCTTGAGACTCATTTCAAGATTATAAAATCCTGTTCAGTAAAAACAGATGGAGAAACAATATTATTAGCCGCAAGACCTGAATCAAGGTATCCCTATTTTTATCCACGTGATGTCGCATGTGCCTCTGAACTTCTGGCCTATCTTTCAACTTCCGAATTCTCTATTGCTGATGACTCATATAAGCTACTCAAATCTGTTGCAAACTTCGTGTTAAAGGCCATAAGGGATGATGGTTATCTCGGGCAGAGATATGCCCTTTCCGGCGAAGAGAAAAGCATTTATAAGCAAGAAGATAACAACGCACATGGCATGATTATCCTTTCTAACTATTTACTTACTGCAAAAAAGAAGGGAGAAAATATACAAAATATAGACGAATTCCTTTTATCAATAAACAATGCAGCACAGTATGCTATCAAAAATTTTTACCGACCAGAAATAAACCTTTTCCATTCCACTACGTCAATTCATGAATCGGCGCTCGAAGAAGGATTCAGTTGCTGGACTAACTTTGCATATCTTAAGGCTTTTTACCTGGTTTCTAAAGTAAACAGTGAATTAGATACTCCTGATATCATTCCAGACAGGATACTCGTCTTTAAATCAGCCTTCAAGCACAACCTTTTTGGGATAATGGTTTCAAACCATAGATTTCTAAGACGTATAGACCAAAAAGGCAATTACGACTTCAAACCAGACTTTACACTTTTAAGTCCATTCTATTTTGGATTTGGTAAAGAGACTAAAGATTATGTTGACAACAGCGTAAGTTTCTTAGAAAGACAACTCTGGGATCCTGAATTAGGTATGATACAAAGATACCTTCCATTTAGCGGAGACATTGAAATACATACCCACTCTGGTAATGGACCCTGGCTTCAGTACACGGCAATACTTGCCCAATACCATTACTGGTGTAAAAACATAAAACGGGGAGATGAATTGATAGGCCTTATTGATAACTATAAAAATGAAAATGGAGAAATTCCTGAACATATTTCGACCTGTAAAAGATTCAACGGGTTTATGGAATCTGAATGGAAGACAGGAATTGATTTTGACAAGGAATTTGATAAGCATATTCTTCAGGACAACCTGGACTTTGATAAGATATTAGAAGAAGCTAATAATATGCACAGATCTTACAAAGAAGTAGCAGAAAAGTGCATGATACCTGTTGACACAATGGAAGAAGGCGGATATATCCTGTTTGTAACACCCCTGATGTGGTCACATGTGGAATATATGAAGGCATTGCTATATAAGCATGGGCTTTATTCTAATGATAATTCACACCAATCCAGTTAGATCTTTACTACCTCACAGAACCAGTCATCCATCCGGATAATTATCCAAAAGGAAAACCCTTCACCCTGATATACCTTCATCTAACCAGTTAAAGATTACATAACACCGTGAACTAAATTAAGTTTTTCTATAGTTGATATAAAACTCTTGACTCCAAAGCAAATTTTAAATAGCATTGAAATCAAACATCAATTCCTGTTATTCAACAGCTATCAATAAAACATACACTTAAGATGCTGTATAAAAAGCTTATATTATCAGGGCTTTTATCTTCAATTCCTTTCTTCTCAATCTCTGTCCTGGCTGAAGAAGAATCATCCTTTTTGTTCAAGGGATTTGATTTCCTAAGCGAAGAGCTATCAGAAGAACCATCAATTGAGTTTATAAACAATTCATTTGATGACTTATACAATATTTTTGGTAAGTATAGTACTCTCACAAGCTCGCAAAAAGAAGATTCCTGGTATAAACATAAAGGAAAGTATGTAAGATGGCAAGGTATCGTTACCTACAAAGATGCAGGTAAGAATAACAGGCAAAGGATTGGTGTCAGACATAATGTAGGCACAAATGTCGAGTTAATATTTGACGATGACAAGAAAGATATAGTCAGGATGATAAGTAGAGGAAGTAGTATTACTTATACAGGAAGATTATCGTTACTATTTAACAGAAACCTTCTATTTAAACTTGAAGACGCAAATATTGAGAAAATTAATGGCGTATTAGTTGATAAATTAAAAAAAGATCTGGAGGATAAAGCCACATTATCATTAAAGCCCTCTCATATTAAAGATGTATTTCCAGAGTCTGAATTAAAAGAATCTTCTAAAGCGAAAACAGATACTCCTTTTGATGATCTAAATAAAATTTTTGGCAAAAATAGTAGTTTAACTTATGCTCAAAAAGAAGAGCAATGGGATAATTACAAAGGAAAGTACATAACATGGCAGGGTGTTGTTACATACAAAGGTGTAGGTGAAAACGATTGGAAAAGGATTGGTATCAGTCACAAGGCAGGTACTAATGCGGAGCTGATATTTGACGACGACAAGAGAGATATAGTTAAGATGGTAAATAATGGAGATAGTATTACTTATACTGGAAAATTGGCAAAATTAATCGGTAGAAACCTTCTGTGCAGTATCGTGAATGTTGATATAAAGAAAATTGGTGATAAGATAATAGATAAAGCAGAAAAAACATCATTGGAAATATCTGATCTTGAATTTCCAATCGGTACAGATATCGAGAACAAGATACTAAGTGAAGTTGAAATTACAATGAATGAATCAATGGCACCAAAGATTATTAAAAAAGATGATATAAAAATTACAGAAACTTTAGAAGGATTCATAGACATCTCTTTTGAAGAACTGGATAAAATATTTGGTAAAGAAAATAGAATGACTGAATCGCAAAAAGACAAACTATGGAAGAAATATAAAGGTAAATACGTAAGCTGGACAGGGCAGGTTATGAGCAGAGGCTTAGGAAGGGTCAGTGGTCTAAGGATGGGAATAAAGCACAAAGAAGGTACGGATATTGAATTGTGTTTTGATATTGAAAACAAAGACAAAGTCTTGCAAACAAAAATTGGTGATACTGTTACTTATACGGGTAAGCTGGTTAATAGACGTGGATATATCTTGCCTTACAAATTGGAAGATGGAAAAATAGAAAATATTGCAGAAGTTCAACTAACCGCAGAGAACACTGAAGCCACAGAGCAAGATAGTTACAATCAAAAGCAAAGATTGTCCCGATGAATAGAAAACCGACTATACATACTATACGTGCCATACAGTAAACCTCTATTGCCAACATTATTTAAAGAAAGTGCGGTGTATTATGCCTAAAAGAATTTTCTCTTCATTCCTAATCCTATGTGTATTGTCTTTATTTAATAGTATTATTCTGAAGGCTCAGGACATTTCTAAACACGATGAACTGATAGTTAAGGGAAATAGATTGATTGTTAAGAAAAAATACAATGAAGCGCTTAATGCCTATAATGAGGCAACAAAACTAAGACATAATTCCTTCAAAGGATGGTATAACAAAGGCATAGTCCTTGATTACCTTGGAAGATACGAAGAGGCTATAGAAGCCTTAAACAAAGCTGTCGAAATAGAACCAAATAATCATAATGCGTGGTTCATAAACGGCAATGTATTAGATCACAATGCTGAATACTTAGAAGCAATCTCAGCTTTCGAAAAGGCATTAAAAATAAAACCTGATTTTGTCAAAGCTCTATTTAACATAGCAAATGTATTTGACCATATCGGTAAATATGAAGATGCTATAGATACATACGACAAGATTATTGAATTAAAGCCGGATTCATACGAAGCCTGGAATAACAAGGGGCTGACGCTGGTACGAATACCAGATAGAAGACCGGAGGCAGTGGAATCATACGATAAGGCAATATCCATTAAGCCGGATTTCTACGAAGCATGGATTAATAAGGGAAACGCTTATGTTCGTATAAGGAAGTATGAGGATGCAGTTAAGTCATATGATAAGGCTATAGAGATAAAACCAAAAGAACATGCCGCCTGGGCAGACAAAGGTTTTACACTTGCCGATCTTGGAGATAATGAAGGAGCCGTACATGCATTTAGAAAGGCCGCAGAACTCAAGCCTGATTCCTATGCCTCATGGAATGGTATAGGGCTGTCGCTAGATAAGCTTGGTAGATATGAAGAATCTATAAAGGCCTATAAAAAAGCCTCAGAGATAGATCCGGGTTCCTACGGTGCATGGACAAATTTAGGCCTTGCCTTTTCTCGTACTGACAGACATATAGAAGCTATAGATGCTTACGAACATGCCATCAAGATTCAACCAGATTCATACGAAACGATAACAAACAAATCCCTTGAGTTGATAACACTTGCAAAATATCCACAGGCGCTGGAAACAGTTGTTAAAGCTATAAACCTTAAACGTGATTATCCTCAAGCATGGAATACCAAAGGTGCTGTGCTCGTAAGCTTAGGAAAGATGAAGGAAGCTATTGAAGCCTTTGATATGACTATACAAATAATCTCTGATAATGAGGCATATGAGATCCCGCGTCTGGGGAAGATCAAATATAAGGCTCTTAATAAAAAAGGACTTGTCTTCGTCCGGATGCAACTGTTTAAAGAAGCGGCGGCAGAATTTGATAAGGCCACCAACATAGATCCAAGCTCCTATGCAACCTGGAGGAACAAAGGGGTTGCTAGCTGGAGGATTGGCGAATTAGAAGAGGCACTAAAGGCATTTGACAGGGTAACAAAACTTAATCCTGATTCGTACGAAGCATGGAATTACAAAGGCTTTGTTTTCGAAGACCTTGAAAGATTACAAGAAGCCATATTTGCATTTGACAAGGCCGTTAACGTAAATCCAAACTTCTTCGCAGCTCTTAACAATAAGGGTCTCGTTCTTGATAAGCTTGGGAAGCATAATGAAGCAATCGATGCATATGATAAGGCATTACGTATAAATCCATCATTTGATGCTGCATGGTTTAATAAGGCCTGTGCATACTCCCTCCTGAAAGAAAAAGATAAGATGTTAAGTTCTTTAAAAGAGGCATTGAGATTAAACCCACAGTACAAGACGGTACTGCAACAGGTACCAGATTTTGCAAACTACAGAAACGATCCAGACTTTATAAGACTGGCAGGAAGGTAATTAACCTGAAACCAGAGAATGTAGATAAAAACCCTTTATTGAGTAGTAGGTCGTGCCCTAGGCAGTCGCCTGAGGACGACCCTGTCTCCTGAGGCGACCCTGTTGGCTAGCTTTAGATCCGCCTCGTGCGGGAAGTAGCTCACAGACCCGTCTCTGGTGGGATTCGCCTAGGCGAACATCGAACATCATTCCAATTATAACCCAAGAAATTTAATTGCTATTCCACAAAGACATATTGTAGCCCCTGCTATGGCATGCGTATACTGCTCCAACCGTCCCATAGGTAGAAGATTTGTGCCAAAAGATAAAAGTATGACAATACCCAGCATTGTCATAATTGTCACTGAACCGAAGACACCGACTGCCAGCACCAAACCGAAGATATTGCTTTTTGCCGCCGGATACATCAGTAAAGGAATCAGCGCCTCACAGGGGCCAAAAACAAAGATCGTAAAGAGTATCCAGGGTGTGAGATTCTTGCCACCTTTGCCTTCATGGGCATGTAAGTCAACTTTACTATGGGTATGTTTGTGGATTTGACTGCTCATATCTTTATGAGCATGCCAGTGTACGTGTGGCCGATTTCTTCGTACCCTGAATAAGCCCCAAACAAGATATCCTACTCCAAAAACTATGAGCAACCATGCTGCAAGTCCTCCACGAAACGATTCTATTGCCCCTAACTTATTGATAGAAACTCCCAAAGCGATACCTATGGTGCCCAACAAAACAGAACTTAATACATGACCGATACCACATAAAGCGGTTATACATGTTGTTCTGACCAGAGACCATTTCCTTGCCCGAGCCATCACAATAAATGGCAGATAATGGTCAGGTCCAAGCAAAGTATGAAACAAACCTATAGATGCAGCCGTAATAGTGATAACGGTTAGTTCTTGCAACTTTTATAACCCTTTCAGTCAAACAGATTGTTAAAATCTCTTCAAGATACAGCATAGTAACATATTCTACAAAAAAACTAATATTCTTACGAATATTCAGAAAGTAGAAACATTACCTAGGTCCTTATCCAGTGAATCTGCTTTTGAGCTCCAATAAAATTTTTCGACGATACGAATGGCACGCCCTGGGTCTCCATCCCATAGGGTGTTGTCCTGAATTTTTCCAGACAATTGAATCAGCCGTTCAGCCAATTTGTCCGCCCCTCCCTTAAAGAAAAATTCTTCATTACCGGCATCCAGTTCCAGGGTCTCAGGATATGCGAGCTTTTCCGGAACAAGCGGATACGCTCCCGCTGCTGCCGCTTCGAGAACACTGATACCAAAGAATTCATGGTCTGCCGTAGATACGAAGACATCCGCTTCTAAAAGTGCCGCTTCGTAGTGGTGGCGATGTTGTTGGTAACCCCATCTATCGATAAAATCGGAAAACTCCAGCCTGGCAGACTGAAAGACATCGGGAATATTTTGGAATTGCTCACCAATAACGCTTAGTCGGAACTTTATTTTCCTTGCCTTTAAGATTCGTACTGCTTCAAACATAAGTTCGGGATTCTTATCATATTCCCACCTTGCCGCCCACACAATGCGCATAGGGCCCTGACGGCGTTTGCTTCTCTTTGGAAATTGATGGATGCCGGGATATTTTATGAAAGATTTGTGACGAATAGCCTCAACGGCTTCTAACGATCTGAAATCAGGCATGCGTTTTAGGAAACATTGCAGTTCACCTAAAAAAGTATCTCGATGATATGAAGAATTGAACCACGCCTCAGTCGAGGCCAGGGCAGTTGTCATATTAGTTAGAGCGAAATGAAAATCAAATTCATTATGATGTATCACGGGGTAAGTCAGCTGGTTTTCGTGAAAATAGGCAATAGAAGGAATCTTTTGTACTGAGGGATGAGTCAGGCCTTTATATTCTGCCAGATTTAACATGTCAGAACAAAAAAGGACATCCCACTTTTCTCCTGCTCCGACTTTTTCAGCTGTCTGATTTGCCAATGTTATGGCTGAATGACGCATACGCCATTTCCATTTTCGTGGAGGAAGAGTCAGTAAGGTCCATTTATGACGACTGAAAGTTGTCCAACCATCCAGAAAGGCCTTATGACTACCACCATAATATGGTTCCAACGCCAGGATTTTTAAGGATTTAATCATTTTTTATAATTAGTATCTGTTGCGGAAATCTTAAATGCCCAAAAATGTCATTTTTACCCCCACAGCTTGCTCGCTTGCGCTTCGCAAGCTAGCAGTGGGGGGCTGAGCTCTTCGCTTTCTGTCATGCTGAAT
This sequence comes from Candidatus Scalindua sediminis, assembly GCA_008636105.1. Classification (GTDB taxonomy): domain Bacteria; phylum Planctomycetota; class Brocadiia; order Brocadiales; family Scalinduaceae; genus Scalindua_A; species Scalindua_A sediminis. The sequence continues at coordinate 22,305 of VSDH01000025.1, forward strand.
TTATTTCAGCATCTCTTTCAGGATCTCCGATTTTAGAATCTTATATATCAAGATGTTAAGAGACCCTGAAACGAGTTCAGGGTGACAATATAGTGTTTCCGCAACAGATACTAATCAGGTCTTTATTGGAATACGACCTCCCCTTAATCCCCTCCTTCCCGCCCGGCAAAGCCGTTCGCCTGCCCGTTCTGGTACAGGCGGGGACGGGAACAATGAGGGGAAGAGGGGTGGTTTTTATGGATCATATATATTACATTTAAAAATATGAAAGGTTTCAATAACAAAGTCAATGTTTAATTTATAAGGTTGTTATTGGGCTTCCTTTCTAGTATGCTAAACATGTTGAAAACCGAGCTTAAAGTACAACGTTTATATAGCTCACCAGGTTGCTTGTGTCACAATTGTCATCCCCCCCCATAGCTTCCTTGCGTAAGCTAGGAATGGGGGCGGGATCTCTTAGGTTGCTAAGTTATTGAAATCATTAGATTCTGAAATCGGAGATCCTGAATCCAGTTCAGGACCTGGTTCAGAATGACATGAAGAGAAGGCTTCAGACGCCGTCCTGAACAAAGTGAAGGAATGACAAAATGCCCATTGTCTGGATTGTGACACACCCTCCAGGTGGGAAGAAAAAGATATTTAAACAAAAATAGTTTTATACATTTCAGGAGACGCTAATATGGCAGAAACACATTCGTTTGATATCGTATGCAAGGTAGAAATGCACGAGGTTAAAAATGCTGTCGATCAAGCCAGGAAGCAACTTGCGGTAAGATACGATTTTAAAGGAAGCAAGTCGTCTATTACCTTAAACAACGATAATTCTATAACTTTGATTGCCGATGATGATTATAAGCTCAGAAGCTTGACAGATATTTTAAAAGAAAAACTTGCAAAGAGGAATGTTCCCTCAAAAGCACTTAATTTTGGGAAAACCGAAAATGCACTGGGAAATACCTTAAGACAGGTTATCACGTTTCAGTCAGGCATTCCTATGGAAAGAGCCAGAGAACTAGTTAAATTTATAAAGGGTATGAAACTAAAAGTACAGTCACATATTCAAGAAGACAAAGTCCGAGTATCAGGGAAAAAGATAGACGAACTACAGACAATTATGCAGTCAATCAAAGACCAAAAATACGACTTCGCTATACAATTCGTAAATTACAATTAATAAGAGCAATTTTACTGAGACAAAATTGCCCTAGATCCTCACACCTACTTTTTTGAATTCTCTTTCGCTATATAGCATTACGTAATCGGACAGTCCGGTTTTTTGTTTTATTCTCTCGATAACGCCTTCACATTCTTCATCAGTATAACCATGAATCATGGTGAAGACATTATACTCCCAATCCGGAAATGTCGGGCGTTCATAGCAGTGCGTTACCTCCTCAAAGCCTGCCATAATCTTTCCGCACTCATCTACCCTTTCACTGGGAACTTTCCACACGGTCATCGCATTGGAATTTATGCCTATCTTCCTATGCGCAATAGAGGCGGCCAGACGCCTTATTTTTCCATTTTCTAAAAGATCTTTTAATCTATCTATAACCTCTTTTTCTGGCATACCCAGATCATTAGCAATGTCCTCATAGGGTGTCTTTGTCAGAGGTATCCCATCTTGTATGTGTTTTATCAGTTTAATGTCTAAATTATCTTCTGCCATAAATTACTACCTTTCAGTACACCTTGTCATTCCCGACCCTGTCCGCAGGACAGGTATGATCGGGAATCTAACATAGATTCCCGCTTTCGCGGGAATGACGAATAGGGTAGGACTTTAACAGGCTGTCCGAAAATTGTCATTCCCCCCCCCATTCCTAGCTTACGCAAGGAAGCTATGGGGGCGGAATCTAATACTTCTGTAAATACTTATAATTAGTTTATCTTGAATTTGACTCCTATCTTAAATTTCTTTGTTGTTGGCAACATACGAACTTTCAAACCTGTGCGTTCTTCAATTTCTTTAATATTTTCATCAAGCTGTTCTTTCGATGGCGCTGACATCGTAAACCAGATATTAAGAGGAATGTCCTTGTTCCTTCCCTTTCTCAAGTAATTGTGAGAAACGCCACTATACCCATTTATTATCTGGCTCACCTCTTCTATTTTGTCCTCCGATACCTGCATCGCTGCAAGTGTGGCAGAGTTTCCAATGGCTTGAGTATTTATGATGGGGGCGATACGACGGACGTATTTATTTTCAATCATAGACTTTATTCTTTCAATAATTAAGTCTTCGTCGAGTCCCAGTTCTTTGGCAAGTTCGAGAAATGGTCTATGAGTTAACGGAAGATTTGTTTGAAGCCTGTGAAGTATTTTTTTATCGATTTCACTAAGTGTCATTTTAATATTAAAACCGCATTGCTCTAACTACTGCATTTAGTAGTGTACCTCTTTGTTGTTTGGGCGTTTTGGCGTAGTGTATTCTTTATCCCTAAGCCTTCTTTTAAATTCTTCAATACCAATTTTTCTCACTAGTTCTCCAAAGCGTTTTTCTTTCTTTTCATTTAGTATTGCATCCACACATACGTCAAGGGCCCTAATCACTTCTGACTCATCTGTAAAGTCGATGAGGTCATCCGCAAATCGTGGATGTCTTCCCAACTTACCACCAATCATAACACGGTAACATTTTTTCTCTGTCTTTATAGTACCTGTAGGACATACCTCAGCACAAAGTCCACAATGAACACAACGATCATAGTTAATTGTTACATCCCTTCTGTTATTTTCAGAATGACTTGTGTGTGTGTTTTCTTCTGTTTCTTCCTGAGGTTTATTTGACAATCCTGAAATCCTTATGGCACCTTCCTTACATACCCTTAAACAATTTCCACATCCGTTGCATTCAACATCTTTATCTACAAATATCTTTGCCCGCACGTGTATACCAAAATCCCTTATCTGCGGCTGGGAACAGCAATTCGGACAACTAGCTATCGCAATCTTCAGCCTCTGGTGTGGGAGGATCTTACCTTCAATCCTATTTATTAGTTTTTTACTAAATTCTATCTCCTTAAGTCTGTTCTTTATTTTTTGTAAAAGTCCCTTAACACCTGCTATCAAAAATGGACATTCAACATCCTCTCCACGGCATATATCGATATGATACATGGCTGGATATCCATCTTCTACTTCATATTCATCGGACCTTTTCAGGATTTCAAACTTATCATCTCCTGCATTTAAATCTAAAGAGAGCGGGTTTGCATTTATTACGCCTTTACTACCTTTATCATTCCCAGTTCCCATAAAGTTTGCCTTTGCACCCTCTACGTCCTCTACAGTAACGACATTCTTGCCTTTTTCACGGGCATGTTTTTCTATCTTTGAACGTGCAAGTCTTCTTACAAATATTGGTACATTTTCAAGTCTTGAACTTGCCTCTTTGTCCCATTCCATCAGTAAACAACTCCTTTGTAAAAGAAATCTCAAATCAGGAAGTTTCTTTGGTTATTTTCTATTATACATGCTAACACATTATTATATTTTATACAAATATCTAGTCAAACAAAAATTATATACACTATTTATTCAAACCCTTCTCAAGGTATAAGATTATGCCTTTTGCTATCTCCTTTTTGCTTTTTAATGTACCTGGTTTATCACTATCACCACTTACCATGTATGCAGTATGATGACTTCTTGAGATATTTTTGCAGTCATTTGCTATAATTAAATCAGCCTTGCTTCTTTTCAAAAATCCTCTGGCTATCTTTATCAATTCCTCTTTTGTTTTATTTACCTCCAACTTAAATCCCACGAGTAAGGCACCCGGCCATATATTCCTGATAACGCTTATTACTTTTGGAGTTTGCACCAATTTCACTATTAATTCCTTTTTCCCAGAGGGTGTTTTATTAGATTTGGGCTTAGCCGGCACATAATCCGCTATAGCCATTGCGTGAACAATTGCATCATATCTTTTATCCCTTAATCTTTTTTGCAGGATTTTTATTAAGTCATTATTGGTTTCGATTTCTATTAACTTAAGCTGAGACGATCTTATGCCAGTATGGTTTTTGATTACAGGAAACAAACTGTCTTTTCCGTATAAGAACGTAACAATCGCACCATTACGCATTGCCTCTAGAGCTATTTCTGTGCCGAGTTTACCCGTTGATGTGTTGGTTATATAGCGAACAACATCTAGATAACCACGTGTGGACCCGGCAGTAATAAGGATTTTTTTTCTATCAAGGGGGAACATTGAAAATGAAAATTCCAAATTTCACAAATTGTATTTTGCATTAAGGAAAGGAGTTAATTTATTCTAATTCAATAGTATTCACTTCTCCAAATTCAGTTAAAGGCTTATCAAATTGTTCCATATTACCGATAACGAGCAATTTTATCTTGTCAGGGCGCAAATACTCTTTGGCCACACGCAGTACGCCTTCCCTGGTTATAACTTTTATATTACCTACATAAGTCTCAAGGTAGTCTAAGGGTAATCCCTCATATTCTATACTAACCATCTGTCCAACAATGCTGGCGCTTGATGTGAATTTGAAGATAAATTGGTTTATAAACGTGTCTTTTGCTAATTCTAATTCATCATCGTCAACATAATCCTCTCTTATCTTTCTCACCTCATCCAGGGCAAGCGTAATTGCCCTTACGGTTGATTCACTCTTAGTCTGGCATGAAATGAAGAAGAAACCAATATCTCTTGGTGTATGGAAGGCGCTGTATGCCGAATATGCCAACCCTTCGTCCGAACGAACCTTGCTGGGTATTCGAGCCGTAAAGCCCCCACTGCCGAGGATAAAGCTCAATATCTTAATCGGGAAATAATCCTTACTTAACCTATGTATGCCCAAATGCCCGGCAATTACATGGGCCTGATTGATATCCTTATAAATATAATTTGTCGATTTTTGAAATTCCCTTTCCACCTGTGGCACTTCGGGAAAGTCAATCTTCGTTTTTTCCCACTTTGCAAAAACGGTCTTTATCTTTTTTAATATAACTTCAGTATCAAAATCGCCCGAGATACCCATAATAGCATTGTTTGGGTGAAAGTACTTATTGTGAAAGTTAATCATGTCCTCTCTGGTTATATTTTCAATAGTATCTTTGTACCCTATTGTTTTTCTGCTATAAGGGTGGTCTTCTTTATACAATATCTTTCTGAATTCTCGGAAGACAATTTGTCTAGGGCTATCATTTTCCCTCCTGATACTTTCTAACGTTTCATCCTTTTTTTTCTTGATCATGTCTTCAGGAAAGGCGGGATTCATAATTACATCGGCAAAAATCTCCAGACCTTTATCAATATCTTTCTTCATTGTGGATAGGGAAGCGCTCCCCGATTCCCTCCCGATCGATGTCTCAACAGATGCAGCTATGAATTCCAGTTCTTCATTAATCTGCTCGGGCTTTCTCGTCCTTGTGCCTCCCCTCCTCATTACGCTGCCTACCAGGCTTGCAAGCCCGGCCTTTTCCTCAGGTTCATAAACAGCGCCAGTCCTAAAGCGTACGGTAACATTAAATATAGGTAAATCATGGTCTTCAAGAAGGTAAATAATCATACCATTATCTAAAACCACCCTCTTGGGTTTCGGCGGTGTAAATTCGATTGGCTTATACTTAAACTTAGAGATTATCCTTGCACCTTCTGATTGTGGTTCGCTCGACTCCATAATCTGGGCATGTCCGCCATGTCCGTTGTATGCAAGAAGTTCTTCTGTCTGCACAAAATGGAAAATTGACCATATAAAAACTGGAAAAAAAATATAACTTAGTGAATTCTTAACTTTTTCTATTTTCATAATTTCTTTCCTTTCTCCTTCTTCACTAAGATAGCAACAATTCTGTTAGTTCTTGTAAAATATTCATTTGCCACGCGCATGATGTCCTCCGGTGTAACGGCAAGCGTATTTTCTACTAAGGTATTAAGATATTTCCATCCATATATTGCCTCGTAATAGGCTATCTTACTTGCCAGCCCTGACGAAGATTCCAGGCTTCTTACAAAATTGGCTTCGAGCTGGTTCTTGATCTTTTGCAGTTCATGGTCAGTTACTGGTATTGTCTTTAGCTTTTCCAGCTCTTCGTATATTGCCTCTTCAACCTCCTCCGCAGTATGTGGACTCCTTGGTGTACAGAAAAATAGAAATGTATCTGCGTATTTAGATGGACCGCCATAAGCGCGGGCCGACACAGCAATTCGTTTATCCTCTATCAGGCTTTTATACAACCTCGAAGTCCTTCCGCTGGAGAGTATTGCCTCTATAACATCAAAGACATACTGGTCCGGATGACCGGCTGCAGGTTTATGATAAGCTATAGACAAAACAGGATTGGCATCATATTCAACATAAACTCTACGTTCTCCAATCTGTTTTGGTTCTACAGTCGTAACCTTGGGTGAAGGCGGCTGGCGTGGAATACCATCAAAATATTTTTCTACAAGTCTGATTACTTCATCTGGATTTATGTCTCCGACTGCTACTATAACGGCATTATTTGGAGAGTAATATTGTTTGAAATATTTGGCAACCTCCTCCTTTTTTATGTTTTGAAGGTCTGACATCCAACCTATAACAGGCCAGCCGTAAGGATGAGCGGTATATGTAGCTGCGTTTAGCTGTTCCATTAACAAACCAAAGGGACTATTCTCCGTGCGGAGGCGCCTTTCCTCCATCACTACATCCCTTTCAGAATAGAACTCCCTCAGGACGAGATTCTGCATACGGTCTGATTCCATAAACGCCCATAATTCAAGCCTGTTTGCAGGAAGGTTACAATAATAATATGTCGCGTCACTGCTGGTAGACGCATTAAGACCTGTAGCACCGTTCTTAAGATATATTGCCCACATCTCATCCTTGACTATCAATTCCTTTTGCTTCTTCCATACTCCTCGCAATTCCTTTTCCAGGAGTTCTACCCTTCCTTTATCAGCATAATCACCTCTGGCCTTTTCTGCTTCGATCCTGGCAATAAGTTCGTCCTCCTTCTCAAGGAGAGGCCTTTCGCTCTCATAATCCTTAATCCCAAAGATCTTTGTACCCTTGAACATCATGTGTTCAAACAGATGAGATGCCCCCGTAATCCCCGGATGCTCATTTACAGAACCAACCTTGTAAACGATACGGAGTGAGACCGTTGGAACATCGTGTTTCTCCAGCATCAATATTTTTATGCCATTCTTAAGTACATGCTCCTTAACATCGAGCTTTAATTTTTGGGCATATGAGGTTGCACAATAACAGAGTATTATGGGAATAATCAAAAACCTGATTCTAAAAATCTTCATCAAGCAGCTCCTCTCTCTTTTCAGGACACGGATTTTCACTGATAATATTACAATTGTGGTTTACAGACTTTGGAGGAAACGAAGTAAATCCGAAATCTGCATTCTAAAATCTAAATACAAGTTACCTATTCCGCATACGAGAAACCACACTTATCTTTTAGATGAGGGAAGAAATCCCTCCCATTGTATGGATATATCTTACACATATCGGGCTTGTGATCGTGTATCTTACACATTGCAAGGTCATTATCATCATAAAAGAGTTTTGGGCATCGTATCGACGCCTGGCAGCAGAGGCCACATCTTTTACATTCACCCTTTCTCTTTTTTATTGATTCGGCAACTTCCTCTTTATTAAAGAAATAATAATATCTCCTCCATATTTGATGTTTAAATGAGGAAATGAAAATATTGACGTTTTGCATGGTTTCTATCTTCTTACAACCTGGCCCGGATTGGAATCGGAGTTAAGGTTTGGGCAATTCAAAAAATTGTCTGAATTGCACATCTTTCTATAGATAAACAAATTTTTATCAAAAATTGTTCAATATATCTTTGTCAAAAGAGACTAAATTCTGACAATTTATGATTAAAAAAGCAGAAATTAATACCCTCATCAGCCTTTTTATGCAACAAAAACGGAATCTTTTTATTTTAGTAACTTTGTCGATTAAAGCAAACAAAAACATTGACAAGTCCCGGATACTATGATATATGATGAGATTCTAAAATTTTATTATTCCGATAATTTATAATCGATGATAAAGACTTTTATAGCTAAAAAAGAAGAAGTTCAAAGGGATTGGTACTTAATTGATGCCAAGGATAAAATTCTAGGAAGAATGGCGAGCCGTATTGCTATGATTCTTCAGGGGAAAACAAAACCCACATATACTCCGCATGTTGATACAGGCGATTTCGTTATTGTTATTAATGCGGAAAAAATAAGACTGACAGGCAATAAGATGAGGGATAAGGTCTATTATACTCATTCAGGCTATCCTGGAGGCCTCAAGAAATATCCCATAAAACTCTGGCTGGACAAACATCCAGACAGGGTGGTTAAGTTAGCAGTTAAAAGAATGTTGCCAAAGACAAAGCTTGGGCATGTTATGATAAAAAAGTTAAAGATCTATGCAGGATCTGATCATCCCCATAAGGCTCAGCAACCTAAAATTTTGGAAATCTAATTAAAGGAAACGTAAAGTGGCTGACAATTCAGGTTTTATCTGGGGTACAGGTAGACGTAAATCATCTGTAGCCAGAGTTAGAATAAAAAAAGGTAACGGGAAAATTATTGTAAATCGTAGAGAACTAGATGACTATTTTTGTAGAGACTGTGATAAATTTGCAGTTCGGCTACCATTAAAAACCACAAAAAAACTGGGGAATTATGACATATTTGTAAACGTTAACGGTGGTGGTTCAACGGGTCAAGCCGGTGCAACATCTTTAGGTATTGCCAGGGCCCTTTCCAAATCAGATCAAACACTTACAGAAAGTTTAAGAAACGCTGGTCTCTTTACTCGCGATAGCAGAATGGTGGAACGTAAAAAGTATGGCCAAAAGGGTGCGAGGAAAAGCTTCCAATGGACTAAGAGATAATACAGCTATTACCTCCTTTCTTTATAGAAGTTTGTAGTCAGTTTTATCCCTTCCTGAAGCTTCACTTTCGGTCTCCAATTTAGCTGCTCTGCTGCCTTGGTACCATCAAGACAAATATGATCAATCTCTCCGGGACGTTTCTCATCATAGATCGGCTTTACGTCAAGCCCTAATGCATCCCTTACAGCTTCAAATATCTCTATGTCTTTTGTCTCTTTACCCCAACCAAGATTAAAAATCTCGCCGTCCAAACTTACATTATCGAACATAACATTTATGTTTGCATTTATGAGATCATCCACATAAACGTAATCCCTTGTCTTCGTCCCATCACCGAATATGGTTGGACGTTTGCCATCCAGCATCTGTTCTGTAAATATAGCGACAACTCCTGCTTCACCATGAGGGTCTTGTCTTGGGCCATAAACATTGGGGTATCGCAACACTGTGTACTGTAGTCCATCGGTTTGTTTAAAGACGAATAAATAATGTTCGACAGTATGCTTGCTTACGCCATATTGAGATAGAGGGTCTACGGGGTGATTTTCATCTGCTGGCAGATATTTCGGCTCTCCATAAACTGCGCCACCAGTTGATATATATATGAATTTTTTTACATTGTACTTGTTTGATAAACCAATTAGGTTCAGAGAGCCCAGTATATTGACCTGTGCATCGTATAAAGGCTCGTTAACAGATCTCCGCAGGTCAACCTGAGCCGCGTGGTGATTAACAATATCAGGCCTTTCTTTTGAAAATATTTCTTCCAGTCCTTCAGCATTGCTTATGTCTTCTTTAAAAAAGGTAGCCTTCGGATTAATATTTTCTTTTTTACCCGTTGAAAGATTATCGATTACTATTACATCATGTCCCTGAGATATTAAACTATCAACTAAATGAGATGCAATAAATCCTGCACCACCTGTAACAATTATTTTCATAACACATTATCCGTGCTACTGTTTTTTGCCAGAGAATGTAGATTATGTTGAAGTGTAGTCAGGGTAGACCTTTGTCAATTTATTTATCCTTGTATAGTTTATCTACGGCCACATCAAAGTCTGGTTCCCTGTTAGATGCGTCCAAATCTTTACGAAATATTACGTGACAGTGATGACATGACTTCTTAAATACTTCCAATCGAATCTTAGCCATTTCATCATCTTTATCCTGACATGCAAGCAAAAGTCTTTCTGTTGACTTCTCAAATTCCTGTTTTAGTTCAAAAAAATCCTTCGGAATATCAGATTTGTTAAGGTCTAATTTTGCAAAATATTTACCTATTTTATTACACAGGCCAACCGCTTCATCCCAGCTATCTTCACTCACTTTGCGTGTTAATAGCTGGGTATCTTTCTTCATTTGTTTCCCCATTTCTTCCAAGCCAAGTTCAGTATACCATTCAACAGCTTCCTCTTGTTGTACTTCTGCCTTCCCGCAGGACAATAAAAAGATTATGCTAATTAATGCAAGCTTAAGAAAGCTTTTTTTGAAATTTTTTAAATGTTTTTCCATAGTTTTCCATTTCCGTTTTACTAGAACCATATAAAAAGTTAGAAAAGTCCTTTTACTTTACCAGTTTCTACATCTACATCCACACGTCTGTAAGCAGGATCGGAACATGTCCCAGGCATGAGTTTGATAGCACCTGCAATTGGTACTACAAAACCCGCTCCCTTATAAACCATTATATCCCGAATTTGTAGCCTCCAATTATTCGGAGCGCCCTTTATCTTTGGATCATCTGTAAGGGAAAGGTGTGTTTTAACCATGCAGGTTCCAAGTTTTGCAATATCAGGGTCCTCTTCCATTGCTTTTATTTTCGTTAAAGCTTCTGGAGCATAGTCGACTCCGTCTGCACCATATACCTGCTCTGCAATCAGCTCGATACGCGTCCTTAAAGGAGTATCTAATTCATAGAGAAATTTAAAGTTATTGGATTCGTTACAGGCATCGATCACGGCATCGGCCAGTTCTAAGGCTCCATCGCCCCCCTTTTCCCAATGCTTGGAAAGGGCAACACGGGCCCCGGCAGATTCAGCCATCCGGCGAACCACCTTGATTTCGGCATCTGTATCCGTATAGAAATTGTTGATACAAACCACAGGATTGATCCCCGCCTTCTTAATCACATTAATAAGATGGATGAGATTTTCGGTACCTTTTTCCACCCAACCGACATTTTCTTTATTGTAGCATGGGTCCAGAGGATGGCCGGGAACAGGAATGGGTGCACCACCATGACATTTGAGAGCTCTGATAGTAGCGACAAGAACTGCAGCATTGGGATGGTTCCCGGAAAAACGGCATTTCAAGTTCCAGAATTTTTCAAACCCGATATCCGCCCCGAAACCAGATTCGGTTACGTGATAATCACCCAGCTTCAACCCAATCCTGTCGGCAACAATAGAAGATTGACCTATAGCAATATTTGCGAAAGGACCGGCATGAACGAATACCGGCTGCCCCTCAATGGTCTGCATCAGGTTCGGATTAAGTGCTTCTACCATCCATGCGGTCATAGCGCCATCAACTTCAAGATCAGCGGTGGTTACGGGTTCGCCGGATTTGCTGTAAGCCAACACGATTCGCCCCATCCGTTCACGCATATCTTTTAAATCCTTAGCAACCGCTAATATTGCCATAATCTCCGAGGAAACGGCTATGGCGAATCCGGATTCCATCATGAATCCATCCATTTTCCCACCAATACCTATAACGATGTCACGGAGCGCCTGGGCACAAAAATCGAGAATCCACTTAAATTCAACTCTATTGGGATCAATATCAAGACGTTTCAGCTTCCTTTTAGCAAGCTGTTTGTCGTTGTAGTTAAATTCGTGTTGTATTCTGGATGTGAGAGCCACCATAGCCAGGTTATGAGCATTCATAATGGCATTAATGTCTCCTGTCAGTCCGAGAGAAAAAGGAGTTAAGGGGATACATTGGGAAAGTCCCCCACCTGCGGCAGACCCCTTGATATTCATAGTCGGCCCCCCGGACGGTTGACGAATGGCCCCAACAACGTTTTTGCCTCTTTTCCCCAAACCCTGTACTAGTCCCATGGTGGTAGTTGACTTCCCCTCACCCAGAGGGGTTGGGGTAATGGCGGTTACATCAATGTATTTCCCATCCGGTTTATCTTCAACCCTTTTCATAACCTTTTTAAAATCAATCTTTGCTACATAATGTCCGTGTGGAAGTAATTCTTCCTTCTCTATACCTAACTCTTCGGCCAATTGATATACTGTTTTCATCCTGGTTTCAGCATCTGCTGCTATTTCCCAATCTGCATGTTTGGTGGGATCCAATGCCATAGTTCTTACCTCCTTAAAATTCCTAAAAAAAAGGCCAACACCGGCTCATAGATTAAAAAGCTGAGATAGTGTTGGTCTACATTCAACTTAACTGCTTTTATGAATAATCCCGCCTATTTTAAGTCCAAGATATATATCAAATTCGTATTGAGAAGTCAATACATTTAACTTTTCACTTGATTATCTTTTGAATTTACACAATATAGGGTGTAAGACTACGTATTAGTTCTATCCTTTTCAACCTGGTTCATAGTAGAATGTAGCGAAGAAGGAGAAAAGATAGGAATTATGGAGCTCGTGGTCTTCTGCGAAGGCGGATAAAATTCAAGAGAATATCATTGATTATTGAGTAATTACACTTATTCGAGGATATCCTTCAACTCCAGAGCATTCTCAACGGCATATCCATGAGCATCATTGTTGAAGTAGGCATAAATATCCAGTCCCTTTTCTTTAAAACCCTTGATCATCTCTGACCATTTCATGAGTTCTGACTTGGAATATTTCCCACCGTACAAAGATTTTGCTCCATGGAAACGTATGTAGACAAAGTCTGCCGTTACCTTAATTGGGGAAAGAAAGTCTGGCATGTGATAGATGCAAAGGCTGGAATTCTTCTTTTTAAGAAGAGTAAAGACCCTGTCATCAAACCAACTTTCATCCCTGAATTCGAAGGCGTACAATAAACCTGAGGGAAGGAGAGATAAAAAACTATGCAACCTTTCCGCATTACATTTCCAGTGGGGAGGTAATTGAAAGAGTATCGGGCCGAGTCTGTCTCTTAGTATCATCGCCCTTTTAAGAAATGTATTTAAGGCATCTTTTGCTCCCTTCAGCTTTTTCATATGGGTGATAAAACGGCTTGCCTTTAAAGAGAATATGAAACCCTTAGGGGTTGATTCCCTCCATCCTTTGAATGCCTTAGCAGTTGGTAAATGATAGAAGGTGTTATTAATCTCAACTGTCTTGAAGAATTTTATATAGTGACTTAGTCTCTCTTCCTTTCTCACGTTTTGAGGGTAGAAGACCCCATCCCAGTGGTCATAACTCCAGCCGGATGTTCCGATGTGGTAATCATCTTTCATAAACTCACTCGTCTATTTGAGGATTTTCCAAATCCACATCACTACCCTTATCAGTAAACATCTTAAACTTGGTATCTATGGGTTTTTCAGAACGTATATGCAGATCTCTCTGTGGGAAAGGTATTTCGATATTGTTTTCTCTGAATATCTTGTCAATTGCAAAATTTAAATCACTGATCGTTATCCATCTCTTGAATATATGCGCCCAGAAGTATAACTCGAAATTTAACGAGCTATCCCCAAACTCTGCAAAGCGTACTACCGGCGCAGGTTCCTTTTCCACATCTGGATGTGAATCCATCACTTTAAGTAAACATTCCTTTACAAGTTCGGTATCCGAACCATACGCAACACCGACTACTACTTTAGACCTTAGCAACATATCACCTCCATGCATCCAATTTATCACATTACTCTCCAGGAACTTTGAATTTGGCACGACCACCGTTTTCCTGTCAAACGTATTTACCACAGTACTTCTAATACTGATCTTTTCAACCTTGCCCGCAATATCATTATCAAGCGTTATTACATCACCAATCTTTATCGGCTTTTCAAAGAAAATTATAATGCCGCTTACAAGATTATTGATTATGTTCTGCATTCCAAAACCAAGGCCGATACCGAATGCACCAGCAAATATAGCAAGGCTCCTTAATGGAATCCCTGCAATATTTAACCCTATTATTACTGCAATACCAATTATGAAATATGATACCCCGGATGAAATTGCACGACGGGCGCTCATTTCTAATTGGGCTTTTTCATAAACTTTTGCCCGCAGTACACTTTTTAAATATCTGGTACATATAAAAGCCGCCACCAGGACTAATATGCCAATTAACATCTTAAAAGGCGTTGTATATCTTCCCTCTGCAAGTACGAACTTGTACGTCAAACTATTCTTTATTGAAACAAACACATATAAAACACTTTCATAAACACTTCGGAATAACTCTGGTGCTGCTGGTGAACTTGCAACACCTTTAAATGTGTCATTCCACATTCCAAAGATTATGATTACGGTAACAATTAAAATTCCGTAATCTAGTAAACATTTGTAACCCCTGAACCGCAGATTTAAGGATCCTTTTTCAGATTCGAATTCTTCTTCATCGAGCTGTCTTCCCAACTTTAACTTGCGTTCTCGTGAGAATAATAGCCGTCTTAATAAAAATCGGTATATAACGTAAGCAATAATTGAAACAATCACGCTCTTGATGAGGGTTACTACGAGGGTATATGTTAATAGTGCGTACCCAAGACTTCGTATGGCAAAAAGCAGGACAATAAAAGCAATAAGTAATGGATAAAGAACATTAATAACCTTATTAACAAACTTACCAAGGACACTCTCAGAATATGGTAACAACTTTAGCAAAACCGACCTTTGGCTGGCAGCTATCCAAATAGCAAGAAAGATCGTAACTATCCTGTAAATGAACCATAATAGTTCGATAACGTCCTTTTTATAGCTATAGACATTCAAGACAAAAATTAACGTTATTGTTATTGCTGAAAAGAGTAGAATTCTGTTTAAACCCTTGAAGATATGCCTTGCAGAAGAGTAAGTAATCGGGATCCATCGCCTCTCACCTGTGTACGGACTCAAGGATTCGACAACAGTACCCCTTAAAAATTTATAAATCGATAGAATTGCAAATCCATAAATGGCAGATAGAATTACTGGTGCATTAGAGGGGATCGTAAGAGATATTGTGAGGGTTATTACGAACAAAAAGAACATAGTCAACGTCTTCAGCATTATACGGAGCAGACCCGGTATAAGTTCATATGTGTAAAATGTCTGCGGAGATATTGCTGTGAATCTATCTATCTTTCGGTTTGCCCATTTGTTGAGGAAACGTCTGGCAAAAAAAGTTAAGGAAATAACAAAAACTATAATAACTACTTTTACAATGAACGCCGGTATATTTTCAGTATTCGACAGGTAAATACTAAGTTTCTTTAAATTTTGGCCTGATGCCTTATAGAAATCAAAAGGTTTGTCCTTAAGAACCTTTATATCCGTTAAGCCCTCTATCACCGTATTTGTTGATATCTTGCTCTCCCGCCTTGCCCAAACATTTGCAGCTCGTATCTGAGAAAGTTCTTTTTCCACACCTGCCAATCTTCCCAATAAGACATCGCATAACTCTAATCTTTCTCTTAGTACTACAGCTTTTTTCTCTACGAGATTGTTTTGTTCTTCAATATGTCTAACACGCAAATTTGCAAGTTCTACTAACAGCTCACCCTGTGCCTTGTCTGAGAATTCCTCTGCTTCTTTTTCTATACTTGATTTTTCTCCGGGAATAGTTGATGTGAAATCGGCACGTGCATTCTTTAAACCTTCAATTATGATGGACTTTTGCTTTTCCGTCGCACTTAACAGGCTTTGAATGGCCTTTACCTTGTCTTGTATTCTCTTTGACTCAACCTTAATCACATCTAATTCTGTGGCAATTTCAGTGGGAGTATTTTCGCCACCGAGCATTTCTACAATATTTTTTTGTATTCTCTTGAACTCTGCACGGCCTTCGAGATTCTCTGTCCCGACAGTAATTAATTCATCCTTTAATGTTGCAACAAAGCTTTTTTGCCTATAAACATCAGCCTCAACTCCCAGGACCCTTTTCTTTTCTGGAGACGTTTCCTCCAATTTTTTCTGTACTGCAATCTCTTCTTTCTTTAACGCTTCCTTTTTCTCGAATTCGGCTCTTACCTTTTCCTCTTCCGCAACTTTCCTGGTTTCCTCTTCAATTCTCCTGGTTTCTTCTGCTTCTTTTTCCTTCCCTTGAACCTCTGTTCGCTCTACAGCTATACTCCCAATATCTGTAGCCTGACTACAATGCCCAACTTTGAACAAGGCAAGGTGTATGATGGAAGCCAATATAATAATGACGAAGGTTAATTTCTTTGTAGTCATTTTAAATCTCACTATGAATCAAGAAATGCGTCTTTGAGCAATCCCTCTGCTTTTATTAACACTATGCTTTTATTAACACTAATGGACAACACACGTGTGGGTTTCTTCGTCCAAATTTTCATTTGGCGTGTAATTATAGCAGGAAAGGTAGGAAAGTGGTGATATAAGGTATTCAGATGTAGCCTTTTTAGACATAAAGATTGGTAAATACGCTATCATCACTGCATATGTCTGTCAAGGGTTTTCCGCCACTTAGGGTTCTTAGAAGACACTATTTGCGCCCCTCAACCAGTTGGATTATACACTAGAATGAATACGAGTATTTATTTCAATCGTGAAGTTATGTAAAGGTTCTACTTGGAGTCTGATGTTTCCACGTCCGTAATCATAAAGGTAAATTCATAGTCTCTCTTGTAACCATCAAAACTAACAGGCAGGATGAGGGAAAAGGTAGAATCTTTAAGCGCCATACCATCACCTTGAAACTCGTACTCTGGAAGCATTTTATGGTCTAGATATTCAATATCAGTATCTTTAACAGTTACCCACCCTTCACCAATGTCACCTCCTGGTCCTGGCCATATATTGATCCATACATTCCCCTCACTTGCTGATTTTGGGTTAATCTTTATCGGGTTTAAGTAAAGATCTCCCCTTACAAAATCCTTCATTGCAGAAGCAAAATCCCATCCAAAGAGAATACTGTGAGATTCTCCATTCGGATCAATATATTCTGCCTTATCCCTGATAAAATAGATGCCGTTTTCTGACCTGTTATATATAGACACCCAGATGTATTCCGCAGTAGGTATAAACTGGAAAAAAACATCTCCGTCTCCGTATGTAAGATCTTCTACATAAGGATCGATGAGTGAAAAACTGTAGCGATAAGGACTATATGTGCAACCCACTAAAAACAATGTAAATATTATGCAGAGAAATCTGCTTATTTTAGCCATCTTAATTTGATATTAAACGAGCAGTCTATATCCAGGGTCAAAATCATAATCCTTCTTATCTTCATGCTCAAAAAAGAGAAGATGCCAGCATCCGATTGGTCGATAGAAATCAGGGGAGCTGAAAAGGTTTATGTTTGGGTTTGTGAGTGAGTGGGTTGAAAATTCGTTTTGCTAATTATCCTTAGATTTTACAGCATTTGTTACTGCTTGCACTATTTGATTTACTTGAAATGGCTTGTTTATTATAAAATCCACTCCTTTTTGCTTTGTTTCATCATCTGATATATCCCACCCGGTTACCATTCCAGTTAGCACACGCGGATTTATCTGTCTCACAACACGAACTACTTCCCAACCTGACATGTTTGGCATTCCTAAATCTGTTATCAACATATCATAACCGCCTTTTTTAAATGCTTCTATTCCATCTTTGGCACTACTGAAAACATCGGTCTGATGCCCCTGGCGTGATAGTATATCTGATAACAAGGCACCTATTTTCGGTTCATCATCTATAACCAGTATGTTGATTTTTTCTATCTCAACAACAGGAATAACATTTTTATCTCTTTTTTCTATTACTCCCTTTCCCTTTGGTAATATTATAGTAAATGATGTACCTTTTCCTGGCCTTGTCTCTATTTCTATTAGACCATTATGTCTTCTGAGTATCCCATACGACATACTCAATCCTAATCCACTGTAGTTTAGACCTTTTGTTGTAAAAAAAGGATCAAATACCCTATCTTTTGTTTCTTCTGTCATTCCAATTCCATTATCAGATATTTTCAAATATATATTTTCATCTTTCATATATGTTGTTATATCTATTTTCCCACCTCGTGGCATTGCATCTACAGAATTGAATATCAGATTAACTATCATTTCTCCTAAATCAGAGGCATTTCCAAGTATAATTAATTCTTCTTCTGCAAGATGTTCTACAATTTCTATACTGATCCCTTTTTCCTGTGGACTATCTTTCCACATAGGGGTTGTCAATGCTATAGACTCCCTAACTAAGTCGTTAATCCTGATAGGCTTAAACAGTAGATCTTCTTTTTTTGTCTTTGTATATTTTTGTATTCTTTTTATAGTATGAGCACTATCTACTGCAACTTTTTTGATTATTTGCAGTCTTTTTAATAACATTTCTTTGTCTTCTTCAACTTCTATAAGTTCTACATTTCCTAATATTATAGCCAACATGTTATTGAAATCATGTGCCATGCCAGATGCCATCAAGCCCAAAGCCCGAAGTTTCTCTGATTCTGCAAGTTTTTTTTGTATCTTTATTTCTTCTTCACACCTGTTTTTTAATTCACCATAGAACCTGGCATTATCAATCGCTATAGCGGCTTGATTTGCAAAGATATTCAGTAACATGGCATCCTCTTCAGTAAAACACGTACCGTCGGTTTTGTTTATAACCTCCAACACACCTATCAATTTTGATTTTGCCTTAAGCGGAACGCAAAGTAAGGATTTTGTTTCAAACCCATTTACTTCATCAATTTTTGCATAAAATCTTGGATCTTTTCTGGCATCGGGGGCTAAAACATGTTGTCCATTCTCAGCAACCCAGCCTGCAATCCCCTTCCCGGCCGGAATATGAACATTCATCAATTTGTCAGCCTTCGGTCCTGTGGGGAAACTGAATACCAACTCTCCAGTCTTATCATCAATTAGCATCAACGAACTTGCGACTGAATTTGTCACTTGATTTACATGCTTCATAATACGTTCTAATACTTCAGCAATATTTAGACTAGAATTAATTAAAGAACCTTCCTCTATAGCGATCCCCAGTTCCTCACTTTTCAACAACTTGTACACTTCAATCGTTTTCTCCTGTCTTTTCATGGCTTGTTCAAGTTGTTCCTCTGTGGCAAAATCCATATCGATTAATATTTGTCCTAGCATTGGAGTTGTATCTGTAGCCATTCGTGCTTTAGAAATTAGTCTGACCCTCTCCAGTCGTTCCGGCAACACTTTCCCTCTGCATATCTTCCTTTGTAATCTTAAAGCCTCACCAATATGTTGTTTTGTAACAAATCCCATATCAGCCAGGATTTCGCCTAATAATTTACTTAGAATCATCAAATTTTCCCATAAGTTGTTGAGATGTAACTAAAAGCTGAATGTAATACGTTTAATCGATAAAGACTTAGCCGTTTGATAGTATAAAAAAATAACGAGAATATCAATAAAATAACATGAATTACAATATTCATGACTTCAAAGTCAAGAACGACCGTTAAAAGGAAGTGAAAAGCAGGAATGGATCTTCTGAAAGATTGTAAAGGTTTTTATTATATCTACTTAGATTCTTTTAACTGCGGATTTGTCCATTGCCATGGACGATGTATTTGTATGATGTGAGTTCTTTCAGGCCCATTGGGCCACGGGCATGAAGTTTGTCTGTGCTGATGCCAATCTCTGCACCCATCCCAAATTCATAACCATCTGTGAAACGAGTAGACGCATTGACGTAAACGGCGGCAGAGTCAACCTCGTCTGTAAACTTCTTCGCATTAGGTTTGTCTTCAGTTATTATGGCATCTGAATGAGAAGAACCGTAAACAGAAATATGATTAAGCGCCTCCTCAATGGAAGATACAATTTTCACCGAAAGAATCTTTTCTAAATATTCTGTTGACCAGTCTTCCTCGGTGGCCGCTTTTATATCAGGAAGAATCTTACGGCTCTTTTCACACCCCCTCAATTCAACACCAGCATCTGACATACTCCTGGAAATATCTGGAAGGAATGTCTTTGCTATCTTTTCGTGTACCAGCATGGTCTCCATGGCATTGCATGTACCGGGTCTCTGAATCTTTGCATTGAGGCATACGTCCTTTGCCATATTCAGATTAGCAAATTCATCCACATAAATATGGCACACACCCTTATAGTGTTTTATGACAGGGATGGTGGAATTTTCGACCACGTTTCGTATCAGCCCCTCTCCTCCTCGAGGAATTACTAAATCTACATATTCATCTGCCTTGAGCAGGTAGTCTACGGCCTTTCTGTCAATAGTTTCAATAACCTGAATAGCTTTTTTATCAAGACCTACCTTTTCAAGTGCTGAGCTTATCTGCCTGTAAATAGCAATATTAGAATGTATTGATTCTTTACCGCCACGAAGTATTGTTGCATTGCCTGTCTTTAAGCAAAGAGATGCAGCGTCCGCTGTAACATTTGGTCTTGATTCGTAAATAATGATTATAACACCTATCGGGACTCTAACCTTTTGAATTTGTAAACCATTTGGCCGGATACGCTCTTCCATTAACTCACCAACAGGATCGGCGAGATTTATGACTTCTCTTATACCTTTCGCCATATCTTCTATTCGTGAATCTGTTAATCTTAATCTATCAATCATAGCAGAGGACAAACCCTCCTTTTCAGCAGCTTTTATGTCCTTTTCATTTTCTGACATCAAGGTAGTTTTACAGTTCAAGAGATTATGGGCTATCTGTTCAAGTGCGGCATTTTTTGCTGAACTACTAACAGTAGCCATTACGCGTGATGCGTTTTTCGCATCCTTTACGATTGTATCTATATAATCCTTAACGTTCATATCTGTAAGAAATTAATAAAAATATCGCGGCTATTGATATTATGCCTAAAGGTATCTGCCATGGGAAAGGCCCTTCAAATAAGTACGAATCCATTTTGCTTAATATACTTGATTGTTTGGTCTCTTCATGCTTTGGTTCTGAAATTGAAAACCTGTATTTTCTGTAGGTGATTTCTCCTGGTTTGATATATCCAAAATTCTCTCTTGCCTCTCTTTCGATTTGTATCGGATCATTAATAAGGGCGTCATTTTCCTTTTTCAATTCAGGGTTTCTTTTCTTAAAATAAGCAACTTCTTCGGCAAGGTTTTTTTGTCTTGCTTCAAGGGTTCTCCTGTCGTCCCGTTTTTGTGTAACGGTTGCAGAAAAGATAATCACAATTGTCGCTACTATGCAAAACGTAATAAGGAAACGCCTTAACATAATTATGTTTATATTTAAAACTCTAAACCTAAGTACCAAAACGAATAATGAATTTCGAACAAGGAATAACGAATGTCGAAGCTTTCCTACTGAAATATTTATGAATCATAATTCCTTATTCGTTATTCGACATTCTCCTGTCTTTTAACTAATCTATCTTCAAATAGGCCTTGCCATAAACCGCTTTATCCCCAAGCTCTTCCTCAATTCTTAACAGTTGATTATATTTGCAAATGCGATCAGTTCTGGAAAGCGAACCAGCCTTTATCTGTCCTGCGTTGGTTGCTACGGCAATATCAGATATGATTGTGTCTTCCGTCTCCCCGGAGCGATGTGAAATTATTGTAGCATAACCTTTTGACCTGGCCATTTCAATCGTTTGTATCGTCTCTGTAAGAGTACCAATCTGATTAGGTTTGATTAATATAGAATTGGCAACCCCTAATTCAATGCCTTTTTTTAATCTATTTTGATTAGTGACAAACAGGTCATCACCTACCAGCTGAACCCTGTTACCAAGTTGTTCCGTTAACCCTTGCCAGCCCCCCCAATCGTCCTCTGCAAGGCCATCTTCTATAGAATAAACAGGATAATTCGAAATTAGATTGTCATAAAATGAGATCATTTCTTCACTGGATTTCTCAGGGTTTTTTTCGGCTTTCAAAGTGTATTTTCCATTTTCATAAACTTCATTCGCTGCCACGTCCAGCGCCAGTAACACATCCTTGCCCGGTTTGTAACCAGCTTTATTTATTGCTTCAATTATAGTTCCCAATGCCTCTTCGTTGCAACTTAGTTCCGGGGCAAAGCCGCCCTCATCACCCACATTTGTATTATAACCTTTTGATTTAAGAATTCCCTTTAAGCAATGAAAGACCTCAGCTCCAACCCTCAACGCCTCCTTAAAGCTATCCACACCGAGTGGCATAATCATAAATTCCTGCATGTCTAGATTATTGTCGGCATGCTTTCCACCATTAATTATATTCATCATTGGCACCGGCAAGATGCATGAATCATCACTTCCCAGGTATTTATAAAGAGGCTTGTTTAATATGTTTGCAGCTGCTCTGGCCACTGCAATTGAGACACCGAGAATTGCATTAGCACCTATATTGGTTTTATTTCCTGTCCCATCGATTTCAATCATAAGCTTATCTATGGTTTTCTGATCGCAAGGGTCCATACCCTTTATCTTTGGACCAATCATTTCGATTACGTTATTGACGGCTTTGGCAACGCCCTTTCCAAGATATCGGTTGGGATCACCATCTCTTAGTTCACAGGCTTCGTGACGGCCAGTAGATGCGCCTGACGGAACAGCGCCTCGCCCAAGCGTACCATCATCCAATATCACATCCACTTCTACAGTTGGATTACCTCTTGAGTCAAGTATCTCTCTTGCTATAGTTTTTTCTATCTTCGCCATGATTGACAACTTTATATCAGAAAGACACAAAACCTGTCAAATACTTTCCGTAAGGGGAGCATTTTGTTGACACGTTGTTAGTTATATGCTAGAAATTAGCTTCTACTTCGCTAGCGCTAATTAGGTAGAAGGTGGTAGGGAATAGGTAGAAGGCCTCGGTGAAATAGACTAGTCATTTCACGTGGTAAACAGTAGGTCAGGCTTCCCAGCCTGATATCAAAAGGCAGGAAGCAGTAGCGGAAGGTCACGCCGAAGGCGGATCTGCCTAACGGCATGACTTCTTGCCCGACCCGTCCCCGCCAGACTGGAGACTGTGTCATAATTAAACGACAAAAGAGGATACCAGTGGTTCTTCTTTAAAAAGAGAAAAAATTAAGCCCATG
>VSDH01000026.1 GCA_008636105.1 Candidatus Scalindua sediminis
GAGCAGCATCTTGCTGCGATATTTCGCGGCTAGAAGCCGCTCTTACAAATGGTCGGAGCTTTCCGCAACAGAAACTATGTAAGATTTTTCTTATTCTCTTTTCATAATATTCAAAATTGATTTCTAAAAACTAAAAAATCACTTTTTTTGCTCAATATGTGGAAGGAATTTTCCGTTCATAGTTACCACCATGCGATCCTCCCCCTTGTCTCCTTTGATCTTCTGAACTGTCAACTTGAAATCTATGGCAGACATAATCCCATCACCAAAGATTTCATTCATGACAGCTTTGATAGAATTACCGTAATGCAAACATACTTCTGTCATGCGGTAGATATTAGGTTCTTGAATAATGGCAGGGTCGTATGAACGCATAGGGCATTTGCGCATCTCTGCGAGAAGTTCCTCATTGAGTCCTGGAACAAGTTTGGCGAGTTTTGATACAGCGTCCTCTTTTAATTGGGCCTGGGCATGAAAGAGTTGCCCCACATAAACGTTACAATAACCAAGAGCATCTGCTAATTCATCATAAGTCTTTCCAGAGGCTTTTTTGGCTGCAAGCAGCCTGGCAACGAGTTCTTTTTTCTCCATGACTTCTTCCTCCTATTGAGTAATTAAAATAGGTGTTACTTCTTTATTTTTTGAAAATTTATTACACAACCTCCTTTCTTTTTTTCAAATTAGGTTGAAATTGGAGATAAACCTAAAATTTTTGTTTTCCAAAAGCAAAATAGAATGCCCTATGTCTAACTGTTTTTTTCTTGATTACTAATACTTCATGATTGAATAATAGCGATATCACTCTAAATTAGGGACATTATCAAATAAAATAGTGTATTTTTTTTATGAATCTAGTATATTTTGTAAAAACATACTGTTTTGTAAATAGTGTATTTACTCTATAACTACAAAATAATGACTCAATATTAAGTAATCTATCGTAAGCACTTCACACTGATAGTATTTTAGCGATTTGCTGCTATTCAATTAGTTACGGAGAATACGGATAGTAGACGCAAAAACATTATAAGATACAAGTACATAATATATTAGCATAATTCTGCCTGAGTAAAGTTTAAGTAAAAGCCTTATTTTGCCGGTGTGTATTTACGTGTGACTGGCATGATGCACAGAGCCGTCCTTCTAGCACAAGACTGAAGTAAAAAAACAATTGTTACGGGAACAGAACAGTGACAAGGTTATTACCAGAAATAGGTGTATGAAGGAAGTTTTTGCCTCACCGGATCTACCACATTTCTTATTGCATAAAAAAACACAATTTTGTATGTATGTGATAGTCTATCATAATACATTAGCGATAAATTGCATCCCAGAAGAAAGCCTCTATATCTTCCTTGTGTTTTGACTCTTCTTGAGCCAACCAGGTAAACAGTTTTTCCAAGTCGGGATTGTTTATCAGTCTCGACATATTATTATAAAATTCGAAAGCTATTTTTTCTCTTTTAACAGCATAAAGAAGTACGTCCTCAAAATCTGAATAATCACGAAGACTTCTACCATTAAGATATTCTGATATCCACTGTCGAGACGTTTTTTCAATTTCTATTTTTTGTTTTTTTAACCCATTTATGTTGAAATCTTTAATGGCTTGTTCATGCCTTAGTTCGTCCTCGGCAAACTTATTTAGGACAGTCTTTAAATGAGCATCTTTCACACAATTTGCGGCGTTTTTATAAAGTAAAAATGATTCGTTCTTTTTTTTGGCAGCTTTTTTTAAAATTGCTCCTACCGTTTTGTTTTTCATAGTCTTAAGCAATCACGTTCCGAATTCACTTTAACAATATAAGTTGGTTACAATATATAATGTAAAAATGAAGTCAATTTTTTAAAAAAATTTAACTAAAACTAGACTGATTATGCTACACATCTAAGTTTTGTTTAAAGACAAATCAAAGCCAATATTTATTTCGTTTTTTACCTTTAAGGTACCCATCATAGCCCTGAAAGGTTTTATTACATAATCTTTCTGAAGTAAGGTAATCATTCCTTTTAAATTTTCACCATTTATATCTATATCAAAATCAACAGGTTTCGTAACGCCGTGTAAACTTAATTCTCCATTTATGTGATAGCCACCTTCTTTTTTTTTGAATTTCTTTAGAACAAAAATTAACGGTAGGATATTTGTCTGGATGTAATACTTTCTTGGCCATATCCTTTTCAATATCTGCTATATCTTTTTCTTTTAACGTATCGGGTTGACGTTCTCCATTTTTCATAGCACAATCCACTTTTAAAGAATCTGCCTGTAACTCCATTTCCAAACTTCCTGAAGTAAGGCCAGCTTCCGGTATATTAAATTAACTTTGAAATTAGTTACGTCAATTAATAAATCATGTGCTAATTTACTAAGCAAACCTTCCTTAAAAGTATAAACATAGACATTTCCAAAATCCCCATTTAAACTATACGTACCAGTTTTTAAAGACATATTTTTTCCTCCTTCATTTCTTCCTTGCCTAAAGAATTCAATAATCTATATATAGTTCTAGTTGTAATACCTAATAAATATGCCGCAACTATCTTATCCCCCTTAGTCTTCTTTAGCGTTTCAAAGATTATCTTTTTCTTGATCTCGCGTAACGGCATACCCAATGGTATGGTTAGTTTTCTGTCTCCAATCTTATTCTTGGCAATGTTTTCAGGAAGGTCTCTTTGTGTGATAACCCTGTCCTGTGTAAGTACTACAGCCCTTTCTATTACGTTTTTTAATTCTCGCACATTGCCGGGCCATGAATAATTAGTTAGAATATCAAGTACCTCCTCAGAAATTCCATCTATAGTCTTATCGTTTTTCTCCTGATAGATCTTCATGAAATGACTAACTAAAAGCGGAATGTCCTCTTTTCTCTCTCTTAATGGAGGGATATTTATCGTAATCACATTTAAACGATAATACAAATCCTCTCTAAACCTCTTCTGTTTTATAGCATTTGTAAGATTAATATTCGTTGCTGAAATTATACGTACATTACTTTTTAATATTCTAGTACCTCCTAATCGTTCAAATTCGCCTTCTTGTAAGACTCGAAGTAACTTAACCTGTAAGGGGGTGGAGTTATTTCACCCACTTCATCAAGAAACAACGTCCCCTCATCAGCCAATTCAAAACGCCCCTCTTTTTGGCTAACTGCACCTGTAAATGCACCTTTTTCATATCCAAATAGCTCAGATTCGAGAAGTGTCTCGGGGAGAGCAGCACAACTTAACTTTATAAAAGGCTTATCCTTTCTTGGCCCTATCTTATGAATAAGGGATGCGATAGCCTCTTTACCAGTTCCATTCTCACCTTGAATTAATATTGATGCCTGACTGGGCGCAACCTGTTCGGCCAGTCTTACAACATCTACTATTGTATCACTTTGCCCGATAATGTCTGCATCCCTATCGTGTCCAGACCGTGCTAGCTGTTCATGTAAATGTTTATTTTCCGCAATAAGTGCCTGCTTCTCTATGGGCCTTTTTAAGCGTGTTATCAATTTATTATTCTTTCTAAACTAAAAGATTTTGTAATAAAATTATGTACATTCCTTTTCTTGAATATTGATGGAAGGGAGGTTACGGAGGTTAATGGTAGTTATCTTTGGAAATAGCTTTTCAAGTCTGAATTGTTTACCCTATTGACATATTACTATAAAACTCTAAAACTTTTTTTCTCTTTCACCAGCATAAACAAGTACATCCTCAAAGTCTGAATACCTACTAAGACTTCTACTGGTAAGATATTATAACATCCCCTACCGAGTTACTCCCTCTATTCATATTTTTAACTGATGCATATACAGGATATTGAAGATTTCAACATATTTCAGTTCTTGCTCGGTAAACTCTTTTAAAGTAGTCTTTAAATGAGCATCTTTCGCGTTATTTGCAGTATTTTTATAGATCAAGGATGTTTCTTTCTCTTTGCTTGTGACTTTCTTTAAGATTGTTTTTTTATTTTCTATTTGCATAAGCTCTATAAGTTGATTACGCCACTTAAGAAAACCTCCAGCACCTTTTGTAACCTTGGCTTCTTCAACACATACCACACACCATCATTCCTATCCCATTTCTACCCATTCATGGATATCATTTGTGACATCTACAAATTCGCGTATGCTTTGTCACATTAAAACACTTTTCATAATAACAAGCCTACTTTATTATACCTTTAGCCCTTAGCAGTTTTCGTGCCTCGCTTTCCATAGCACTTATCTTCTGGAAGGCCTCCGCTGCGCCATACCACCAGGATATATCCTGCTGCACATGTGCAGTACCTTTGTATGCAAATGCCTTGTCACCAAACCACATATCAGTGTATAGATTCTCAATCACAGAAGGATTATTATCGCCCGCCATGAATACACCATACACCCCTAAAATAGGTCCATATACTGGCAACTTGCCTCCAGTGGTCTTAAATGCGTTATAAATGGCATCTCCCAGCAATTTAGGTCCCAGTGCATCCGCAATTACGTCTCCCATAGGATATATACCCCTCTCTGATACCGGAGGGTCAAAGGCATCTGCTGCTGCTACCTTGTCCATAATCGACTGTCCCCTATCCGTAAGTTTCCACATTTCAAACATAAGCTGATCCAGGTTTTCAAGATAAATCCTCGCAAAACGTGGACTATGGCAATTGCTACACATCTCTATCCATTTCTCCCGTTTTTTCTTATTTTCTGGTGTGTAAATGTCAATTTTAGCATTTAATGGTGGGAGGTTTACGCCATATGGATAATCTTTCAAAGAAGACTTGTAATCAACACCTTTTGGCGGTACGGTTCCCATCCTCCATATACCCTTTGAAGCGGTAGTGTGAGTGAACTTCCCATCTCCCTGATACATGTGGCAAAACTGACAGGTAGGAGCTCTATAATCCTTCCCTGGTACGACTTGCTCAAGTGGTTTCTCCCAATCCCAGTGTTCTCCCTCAAGATGATATATTACCCCCATCTTGGATTCTCTATAAGATTCAGCATCAGGATGGTCAAACCCCATATGACAACTCATACATGCCTCAGGCCTTCTAGCCTCAGCAGCCGCAAACTTATGTCTTGTATGGCACGAGTCACATTTATCAGTAGTTGAATGACAGTAATCACAGCCAAACATGGAAGCAAGATATCCCTGTCTTGCATTTTCTGCGTACCAAGGTACGATAAAGTTAGCTATATTCGAATCTACATGATTCGGGCGGCCGTATTTCTGTTCTTCCATAAATTCAATTACCTGTTCAGGATGGCATTTACCACATATATCTGGTGTAGGCATACGAAGTTCGTTGTGGTCCTTACCATGACATTCACTACATGAAACCTCATTCAATTCTCTTCCTAACAGTTTTTCTATCTGCCTTGTTTTTTCAGCAAAGTAACTGTTCTTTTTTGGATTTGCATGCGTTGACTTCCTCCAGTCATTAACCCATCCCGGAGTTACTCTTTCATGGCACTCCACACAGTCTCCCGGTTTATACTTCTTAAGGAGCTGATCATAGTATTCACCCTCTGGTCTAATATAGTGCCTCCTGGGAAACCAGTACATTTGCAATGGTATAGGCTTGTAAATATCTTGCCATGCCCCCATACCCTTTTCCATACCAACGTTATCGTCCCATAAAGCCCTTGCCTTCTCGCTTGGATAAATTATGTTATAATAATTCATTGCCCTTTCTTGCATTTCCTTGGTTAGAGTCCCTTCAGGAATGTCAACGGGTTTATTAGCTTTTGACTCTTCTTTTGCGCTAACCGTTGCCTTTTTCGTGGCTTTTTTAACGTCAGCTTTTGCCACTTTTGATATCTTCTTCCCTGATTCTTCTTTAATCTCTGCAGCTAACGTTACTTTTGATTCCGCCTTTAGATCTTTTTCATCCACGTCTTTTGCAAATGACACACTTCCAAAAGAAAATACTAATAGAGCAAAGACTGGCAACAATAAATAAATTCTCTTTCTATTCATAATTTAGCCTCCCTAAAAGCCTCTTTTTGTTGCAGAGTTTTTAAAGTTTCCTTGGAGAGATATAAGACTGAATTTGAAGCTACAACCTGACAGAATCCTTGAAAATACATTACAAAACCCCCTTCTCTTTTATCAAAATTTAATGTTTACTTTGTTATAAATTTGAGGCAAACTATGCCATCACTATATATAAACAACACCAAAATCTAATGAATTTTAGGTAGCAAATTTGATGCAGATATAACTTTTTCCGATAAGCTTGTCTTATATGGTGTCGTATGTTGAGGGAAAAACCACTCATCTGAAACAGCCATTACCTGGAAAAATTCAACTCGCATTTCATGGCCACGCGTATCATGACAAGGCCCACACGCGTTGTAAGGTGTTCCATATGTACCTATTCTGGCAATCTTTTGCCCTTGAGATGCCTTTCCGATTTCCATAAAGTGACTATATACTTCTCCCGGACCATGGCAAGCTTCACAGGTAACCCCTTCCTCGGAGTATTCTCCAGTGACCTCATCATAACCTGTCGTATGACACTTAAAACATTGCTTTCTGTATTCCTCGTCTCCTGCAATATAATCGGGTGCCTTCTTTACAAGGTCAAGGGACTTAAACTTGATCCTTAACCATCTTTCTACATGTGGATACGTTAAACCTTCATGGCACTTAATACATTTTTTACTACCTACATAAATGGCCTTATCTCCGGTAATATTAAATATTCTAAAATTACCCATCCCGATCCTCTGGTTGGGGTCACGTTCTTCAGGCGTTAATTCTGCTAACTCATCCCAAAACTCAAACAACGTCTCAGCCGATGTCAACCTGAGCTGCATATCCCTTCGAGCATAATACATTCCCTCGTGCGCTAATTCTTCATCTAATGACCTTCCATTACCTTCGTGACAAACACTACACCCATAAATGTCAAATGGGAATTCCTCAGGATGTGATGTCCTTAACTCCTCTTCATCTATATGACAGGTCATACACCTGTCCACCTTGTCACCATTTTCCCTTTCAGCCCAAATGGATATACCTTTCAAAAAAATCTGCTTAACTTCGTATACAGGGTTCTTCAAAAATGCCAACTTTTTACCAAGCAGCTCTTTTTCCTTTACAGTCGTAGAGACCTCATACTCTTTTTCAGTCTTTAACGCCTGTTCTTCGTAATACTTCTTTTGATATTTTATCCATTCTGGATTAAATTCCTCATTAATCCATAAAGTAGTGATGAAAAGAAATAAGGCACTCAAAACAAAAAAAACTGCCCCTTGTACACTCATAAATCACCTACTCTCTCTGAAAATTATCCGTTAAAAATCTTAAACAAATCAAATATTAATCACAGATGTTTCAATAATGTATTTAACATTAAATGCCAACCTTAAAATCATCTTACCCACTGTACCTATCATGGTTAGAAGAAGTCCCAGTGTAAGGGCATAACGTATTATACCCATGTTACGAAAAAAGTCCCTTTTAACGAATAAAGGAATGGCATATCCTATACCATAAAATCCGACTAAAAGGGCAATTCCCCACGGTAATGATAAATTATGCAGTGGTGGTGGGGTCGGGAAATCGTGTGTCCATTTTTCCCATGGCCAGAAAAATGTCCAGAAAGGTCCTCTTAGCGCAGTACCGATATATACCAGGACATACCAGAACACGTAGCCAGAAACAAAAACAGGTATGGCAAATTTCCTTTCTTTAAATGTAAAATAACCATTCCCTTTAGGGTTATTATCCAAATACGGTAAAAGTATCAGGCCTAAAACAATTATACTTGGAAGTACAACACCGGCATACCATGGATCAAAATAGACCAATTGTTCTTGTAAACCTGCAAAATACCATGGGGCCTTTGCCGGGTTTTCGGCTTGCCCTGGATCTGATATTTCCCGCAGCGGAGCATCCACAAAATACGAATAAAAAAGCAACCCTACCGTAACAAAAATAGCAGCTAAGAACTCCTTAACAACCAGGGTGGGCCATGTAAAAACTCTGTCGTCTTCAAGTTCGACGGACTCTATCTTTTGCCGACTAATTTCCATGGATTAACTCCTTATAATATTTTCAATAAATTATGACAAATTTTGTCTGAACACTATAACCGCCCCGAAATACCGCCATCTTTACGTATTCTCCAGAAATGAACCATCATCAATGCTGCAGCTATCAAAGGGATTCCGATACAATGCCATACATAGGCTCGCAACAGGGCAGGGGCTGCGATCGTTGACCCTCCCATCAACGCAAAACGAACGTCATTATTTGCTGTCATTCCCAGTACCTGTGCAAACGGACCTTCATGACCTAAAAATGGTGTTGCTCCCGCCATATTCATACCAACGGTGATAGCCCAATACCCCAGTTGATCCCAGGGCAACAAATACCCTGTAAAACTTAACAAAAATGTGATGACTAATAAAAACACTCCCATCACCCAGTTAAACCTCCTCGGGGCTTTATACGAACCAGTTAAAAACACACGTAACATGTGTATACTCACCGTAATCACCATGGCGTGTGCACCCCATCGATGACAATTTCTCAATAGTCTGCCAAAAGGTACCACATACATTAAATCCATAGTATCTGCATAAGCCTTATTTACATCAGGAGTATAATAAAACATTAGTAAGATTCCCGTAATCGTTTCAAATAGGAATATAAAAAAGGTAATACCACCCATGCACCAGGTAAAGCGGATTTTTGTACCGTGCTCCCGAACCTGCGCAGGGTGCAAATGTAACCATACATTGCTAATAATCTGAAGAATCCTGTTCCTGGGAGTATCCTTGTAACCATGACGAAATACGGACCTCCAGATTTCATTTACGGAGTCCTTGAACTTCTTTTTTGAATCTGGATCTTTCATTTATATATCCTTTCCTTCATTTCCCTAGCTTTTTTGTAGTGTTTTATCTATTTCTTCGTTAGGTTTCCAAAGCACACGCTTTGTGGTTATCACACCCGCAGGGCAATCCTTGCAATTTCCACATCGAATACACCTATCAGTATATTTTATTACGATACCGTCTTCACTAACTGAAGGTCGGTATACTTTGCTTTCATCATATGCATCCACGATTCTTAGTGCACCCGTGGGGCATACCATAGCGCATCGGCCACAGAGTACACAATCTTTCGTCTCCACATCAATAGTAAGATCGCATTTCAGACAACGCGAGGCTTCTATCTTTGCCTGAGATTCGGTAATACCAAGTTCTACTAAATTAAATGTGCCCTGTCTTCCTCCTATATTTAACATTTGCATCTCCTGACGGGGCACGGCATCATAATCTCCCTCTCGCGCATTAAATTCGCTATCCGAAAGCGTAACCCAAACTTTCTTCTCAGGCTCTTGAAGCTTTTCTCCCCTTATATATCTATCGATGGCCTTTGCAACTTTTTTACCATCTGCAACTGCTTCAATTACGATTCTTGGTCCGTAAGCAACGTCACCTCCCGCAAATACACCTGGTCTTGTAGTTGCAAGAGTTTCATCATCAATCTTTATTGTACCTCTTGGTGTCAACTCTATCTCAGGTCGCCCCTCTAACCAGGATGCGTCAGGAGTCTGACCAACTGCTAATATCACAGTATCTGAAGGGATAATACTTTCACTACCCTCAATAAATGTTGGATTAAACCTGCCGCTACTATCAAAAACAGATTTAACATCCAGAGTTTCTAATCCCACGACCCTATTATTTTCTCTAACGACTCTCTTGGGCCCTTTAGATGGATTAAGTATTATTCCTTCCTCCTCTGCCCCTTCAATCTCATGCTCGAATGCAGGCATCTCTTCTTTAGACTCCAGGCAGACTATGTGTACTTCCTGGGCCCCCAGACGAATTGCCATCCGTGCAGCGTCCATTTCAGCTTGTTCGTATCCAACGTTTTGAGTAAACCTTACAGCGGTTCTTGCAGTATCCATTGCGACGTTCCCACCCCCAACTACTATCACTTTTTTACCCAGACTTCTCATAACACCGAGACTTACATTTTTCAAGAATTCAAGGCAATCCATAACGCCTTCTCCATCTTCTCCGGGGATCCCAAGTTTTCTAACCTTCTGTGCGCCTGCAGCAATAAATACGGCTTTATATCCCTCTTCTAATAAATCAGAAATTGTCTTTCCCGGGCTTCCGATAGGGGTATTCGTCCTTATCTCAACGCCTCGTGCCTGAATATTGCTTACATCAAACATAATCTGCTCACGAGGGAGCCTGTAGGACGGGATTGCCCACATCAACATACCGCCTACTATAGATTCCTTTTCAAAAACAGTCACCCTGTACCCCATACCTGCAAGGCTGTTAGCCGCCGTTAATCCTGCAGGACCTCCTCCAATTATGGCAACTTTTTCCTCTCTTTGTTTTATCTTGGTGGGTGGAATTTTTATTTTATGTTTATAAATATAGTCTGTAACAAACCGCTTTAATGCATCAATTGATACTGGTTTGTCAAAATCACCTCGTTTACATTTGGTCTCACAGGGGCGTGCGCATATATATCCACAGACGGCAGGGAATGGATTGGTTTCTAGCATCAATTTGTAAGATTCTAAATACTTACCCTGACTAATCAAACGTATGTAACCAGGCACATCCATGTGTGCAGGGCATCGATGCTGGCAACGAATGTTTTGCTGTAACCAATCCAAATCAAGCTGTACTCGTATACCTTGTTTAGGTATAGTTGCTTGTTCAACAACCTCGCTACCCGTTTCAAATGAAATATCAGCCATTTTTATCTTTTTCTTTCAAAAAAAATGCCCCTTATCGCTTATAGTTATTTATACAACTAACTCTGTTTTGTTAGATACAACTTTACTTTTATCTACAACTAATCTACCACTATGATCTAGAACCATTTCATAATGATCTAACGGCCTGGGTGCGGGGCCAGCAAAGTTTACACCATTTCGATCATACTTACTTCCGTGACACGGGCACTCAAAGATATCCTTCTCCTTAGAAAATTCCACCGCACACCCCAGGTGTGTACATACCACCGAAAAAGCCTTAAAACTATTACCATCACGTACAATAAATACCCTTCTTGACTTTAATTTAGTCACTGAATTTTCTGGGAAAGACTTGGGATCTCCCACAGTAAATCTTGGTGAAGGCTCAAAAATCACCTTTGGATAAAAGAAGCCCTTATATCCAAAAAGTTGTGACAAGTAGCCCCCTATTGCAGCAAAAAACAAACCCCAACCAGCCAAAGACAAAAAATGCCTGCGGGAGAAACTAAACCAAATCCTCTCTTCTGTCTCCGATGAATAACCCTTGTCCTTTTCTGTCGTTTCCATAATTATCTCCTACCTGAAAATCTTCCAAACTCCCTAACTTCTTAATAAAATATGTGAAAACAATTCAAGGCATCGGTTGAACCTTACGGGACAAAGGAGGAGGAGGGATGTCCTTTAATATAAGGTATTTTGATAGCCTCACCGATGGCCTTGAATTTAAAATGTTACCTCCTATCAGAAAAACCTCTGGCAATTTTGAATTAAGGATAATCCACTTGTATTTATCATCTTTTGCCCTTGATTTTTAAATTACAGATTTTATTGTTAAAAACGCATAAAGCAACATAATTTTGTGATAAGTGGAAGAGGAGGGCGTGAGTTTATGAATGATACTCACTTTGCTTGTTTATTAACCCTTATGTTCCTTTCCTTATAGGGTTGGTTATAAGATATAATAGAGATTTAACACTACGCTAGCCTTATACAACAAGTCAATCAACAAGTAAATAGAGCATGACCTCTATATATAAAAAAACATAACTCAGTTCCTGGTTAAATATTATCTCTATCAGTTTTTATTATGGCTCGTAATAATTGATTTTAGATTTCTGTCGCATTTATAAATTCTCCTACTAAATTCTAATTTATGCTAGTTTTCCCTCGTTTATAAATCTATAAGCAATTGAATCTATTAGCCTTACAAGCTGATATACATTTATTTTATTCCTAAAATTATGAGATATCAAATTTATGATTGAAAATAGCTAATGATGATAAGTGGTAAAAGTCAGCCGATTTTTATTTATTAGAACTCAATTCACTACTCTAATAAATGGGAATAATTTATAATTGAAATTTTTAAGTTGTCCAAAGCTGCATCATATTATTCTTTCTCTTTAGAAATCCTTTATTTTTTAGTGAGAGGGTTTTAAAGAAAAGTAGTTGTGCAATTAATTATCTTAGATGGAAAAAGAACGAAAACTAGCCCGATACTATTCCGCACGATATTTGATTGGAAAATTACACAATTGAAATTAAGGAATTATTATCGTATATAGAGATAATTAGAATAAAATAAGAAGATAAGAGCAAAACCATATTCATAAAACCTTTTGTTTTAATAGTAGGACTTAAATGAATTACAAATTCGATGATAAAGTAATGAAAAAAGAGAAACTAGACTATATTTCCATCCTCAAAGAGATTCCTGGATTTGATACCCTAAAGCCGGAACATCTTAAAAAGATTGCATCCATTGTGAAAATTCAGGAGTTCTCTTATGGAAACTTTGTCTTTAGAGAAAAGGATGCTGGTGATGCGTTTTACGTTGTCCTATCCGGAAAGGTAAGGATATTCGCAACTAACAAGGAAAATGCAGAAATAACCTTATCCACACTTGGTCCAATGGATAGCTTCGGAGAGATAGGGTTCATTACTGGTAATCCTAGGGAGGCCTCATCAAGAGTAGAAAAAGATTCAAAATTGCTTGTGATTAATAAGTATGTTTTTGACGTGATAACTGAACATGATCCATCACTAACAAGGTTCTTAATAAATATCCTGGCACGGCGGTTAAAGGTAGACACTGAAAGAGCGGTTGCAAAGTCAAGCAGGGAACAAGAACTTAAGCAATTCTGGATAGAAAGGGATATACATGAATCTTATATACTTAAAGGTAGGTCTAAACATATTCAACAACTCAAATCTTTTGCAGAAAAGGCTGCTGAAAACAGCCTTCCAGTCATCTTAATTGGGGAAAAAGGTACGGGTAAACTGGCGTTGGCAAGCTATATATACGAAAAAAGTAGATACAAACAGGATAGATTTATAACTGTTGATTGTTCCGCTATATCCCAAGACTATACAGGTCAAGATGTTAGAAGCCAGGGAACAAGTGGAATCATATTAGGATTATTGCAGGAGAGCGCACTTTTTGGGCATTTGAAGGGTTCATTAACTTTTACCAATGAAAAGAGACTGGGATATATAGAAGTTGTAGAGGGTGGGACAATTGTTATTGAAAATATAGAAGAACTCAGTCTCAGCGTTCAAAATAAATTGTTAACCTACTTGAAAACTGGTTTTTATAAACGGATAGGAAGTAATGAACGTATAAAGTCAAACGGTAGGGTGATCCTTACTTGTGGGATAGATATCGAAGAGTTGGTCAAAAACGGTCATTTTAGTAAGGAATTGTACAATTTCCTAATTCCTCAATCCATAGTCTTGATTCCTCTCAGGGAGCGTAAGAAGGATATCCACGAGCTTGTGGAGAATTTTATTGAAAAGTACAACGAGATAGAAGGAAAAAGGATTATGGCTATGACTAAGGAAGCCATGAACCTCCTCCTGGCTTATGATTGGCCAAATAATATTGATGAGTTAGAGGGTGTCATACGCATGGCCGTAAACTTATGTGATGAATACGCGCTTACGCCTGCGCATATAACTTTAGGCCCGATATCAACCGAGACAACAGGAATAGGATTTAATCTTCTAAAGTTTGAGCGCATAAGACGATTTATATTAAGTAAGCTTTACCCTAATGTGTTTAAGATAGCAATGGTAATAGTTTATTTTTTAGTTATGTTGCTTTTGTTGTCTGATTTTAATGGTTATGCTAAAAATACGTCTCTTTTAGTATGGGCTATCGGGTGGCCAGTAATAGTAACAAGTTTACTATTAACCTCACGCCTTTTCTGTGGTTTATGTCCTTTTTATGCAATTGCAGAAGTGGTTCAAAAAATACTAAACCTCAGGTTAAAATTACCCAATTTTATAAAAAGACAGGGACCGTACATTGGAGTGTTTGGTTTTGCGTTGATACTATGTTCAGAACACATAACAGATATGCCAAATTATCCACTAGCCACAGCTGTGCTATTACTATCGATTTTGGGATTTACTGTGATTTTTTATGTATTGTACGGTAGTGCCGCATGGTGTAGGTATTTATGTCCCCTTGGTCTCATGAATGGTATTTATTCTAAACTTTCGATAATTGAAATCAGGGCAAATACCAGCGTTTGCTACTCTCAATGTAAATATCCCGCTTGTTATAAAGGAACAGAGGAGAATGGGGGCTGCCCCATGAATTTAGGGGTATTTAATATGTATACTAATGAAGACTGTACCCTATGCGGACAATGTATAAAGAACTGCAAGCATGACGCTGTAAACCTTAACCTTAGAGTTCCTGCAGCAGAGCTTGTTCGAGATTCAGGGCTTAATTCATATAGAGAAGGGTCTACCTTTGCAATTGCCTTCTTTGTTCCAATGCTTATTGCAGTCGTGCTGGCCATCAATCTTAGAAAATTGTCTCTGTATGATTATTTCTCCACAAAAATAAACAGTGAAGTTGTACATTATGCACTTATCTGCATATTTTTTTACATTTTGTGTTTTGGTCTTATCTGGCTTGGAGCTATAGCTCTTAAAAAATCAAATTCGGAAGGATCTTCACTGGAAAAACTGGTGTGGTACACATGCACTTTTATTCCAATTGCATTTGCAGGAGAGGTATCCAATCACGTTATTACATTTATCAACGGCTTTGGTCAAATTTTGCCAGTGGTAAATCTACATTTTGGTTCATATAAACTTGGTATCCTAAATCAACAGGCCTCCACAGAAATGGTTAAATTCTTGCAAATAATGATAATTATAACTGGTACAGTAGCTTCAATGTTTATTGGCAAAAAGGTTGTTAAGAAGATTACAAAAACGCAAGGTTGGAATAAGGTCTTGTCGATATATTTTGTAAATTTTGTTTTTTGTGGCCTATTCATTTTTGTCTTCCTATTGAGGGATGGATTACCAACCGTG
The DNA here is from genome assembly GCA_008636105.1 of Candidatus Scalindua sediminis. GTDB lineage: Bacteria > Planctomycetota > Brocadiia > Brocadiales > Scalinduaceae > Scalindua_A > Scalindua_A sediminis. The sequence continues at coordinate 15,062 of VSDH01000026.1, forward strand.
TGGTAATGGCAATATATTTTCATAATTATCGGTATATCTTGATAATTTGTTTTCACTTTATTTCGTTGTAGAAATAGGATACTTCTCTCCCCAGCCATTTTGCATTTTTTAAAATCACCTTGTTAATCTCTTCCCAATTCTTTTGTGATATCAGTTTGATATTCTGATGTATTAATCATTACCTTTAGTATCTTACATTCATATACTTTTGGAAATCTCAAATAATTGATATTGTCATTCAATTTATCGCACAGCCTCTATATCTGGTTTTATTAATCTTGATTTATCCAAAAAACAAGAATAGAATTAATTTATTAGATTTTTTACTTACCGGCGTTGTTTGTTAATCATAGATAATGCTGAAAAAGTGAAAAAAGTATGTCCTACAGTTGAATACACGGATAGTTGATTATGATATGATTTTGTATTGTGGATTATGGGAATAAAATCCAAAATGAAGAAAAGAGTTGGCAGTAAATCCAAAAAGAAACATTCCATGCTTTATCTATTTAACGACGTTGGTTAAAAAAAATCGAAGGAGGATATTGCGATGTTACGCAAACTAATATTTAGCGGATTAATCTTGGTGTTTACCGTCGGTATATCAGCAGCACAGGTCTTCACTGTTGATGAAAAAGATTTAGAAAAGCAAGCAGACCTGGTTGCGAAGTTGATGGTTTCTTGCAGAGCTATTATTGCCGAAAACCAGGAGTTGATAAACGACCCTGAAAAAGGTGATAAAGGATTCACAGGCGAAATATATGTAAGGAAGGTTAAAGAGCATTTTAAGAATGCAACGGGTATAGATGTTTTTGAAAGTGATGTCTCTTCCTCAGATCCCGTAAAAAAAACGTTAGGTACACTGCTTTGCTGTGCAAGGGAAGTGATTGATGAAAGCCAGAAGGTAATCAATATGAAGGGTAAGGGATTTAAAAAGATTATCCCTGCCGTTGTCGGCAGACGTACCGGTTACAAATTTAACAAGGTAATGGGAAATGGATATTATCTCAAGCAAACCAGTATGAAATATAGGAATCCCGCTAATCATCCAGATATTCTTGAGGCAAAATATCTTAAAGAATTTGAGGAGACTAGTCATCAGAAGGGAAAAGGCAAAGGGAAGGTTATTATCATCTCTGATGGATCAAAGGTATACCGTTATATGTTGCCAGTTTACGTAGAACCTGCATGTCTCAAATGTCATGGTGAGCCAAAGGGTGAAAGAGACATATCTGGACACATCAAGGAAGGTTACAAGGAAGGAGAAGTACGAGGTGCTATCAGTGTAATGATACCTTATTCTTCTACAAACCTTGTTCAGTCAAAATAGATTTTTGCAATGAAAAACCAAGAAAGGGGGAGGGATATCATTTCCGCAGAGATTTATACCCCAACTACTATCATTTTAATAGGTACACTACCCACCTGTATGCTACTTTAAAACAGCAAGCATAAACAAGACTAGCAAAACACCACACTGCAATGGTATCCACAGAAACCGCCTAAGGCCGGAACATAGAATATCTTGGAATCGAGTAATTTATCTCGAGAACCTTTCGTAGCCTCAGGTTTTACCTATGAGATATTACCCCCATACGTCTATACATTATATCTTTCAAGAAATTACATAAGTTCTTTCTTCCGGTGGTGCGTGATTAGGCTTCCCAAGGTAACAAAAAACTCGTGCCTTTGTAAAATAACGAGATATAAAGGACAAAAAATATCAATGGCACCACTCCCTGGATGGCAAATGTCCGAAATTGTTCCTCTTTCCCGATTTTATTCTGAATAATTTTATAAATAAGGTGCTCTGTTATAAAAAAACCTGTGACTACCATTATTAATTGAATGATCTTAGTGAAATTAAGGTTAATTTCAAAGATATTGAATAACATTAGAGACCATCTCGCATCTCCGAAGACTTCCATAAACTTAAGGGCTATATACCCGCATAAGGCAAGGGGTAGAAGTGTATAACCAAAATGCTGAAGGTGTTCAATTGTTGTGTTCTTTGATATGGAGGCTGTAAAGTAATTGCTTATAAAGTTCAGGCTTAATGCAAAAAATATTGAAATAGCGAACAAGAAAGGAAAACCTACCGGACTAATACCTAGTTTAGCAAGGATTCCAGCGAAAGTCCTTTAAAAATCGAAGCCTCTCTTAAGAACCTTATTATTTCGTCCATATCCCCTTCTATTGTTGCTAGTCTCTCTGCCATAATTTTTACAAGTAGAATAAGCAAATGATTATGAAACTTGATTTTAGATAAAGTTGATAATGTTTTCAATTATTATTAATTTCACACTCATGACTAATCTCCTTTCTATCTTAGTTTTACCAAAATTTACTTTGATTCGTGAAGTCAATAAACCATTTTATTTACCCCGTTAGAAATCCCCATGCTTCCGCACGGGATCTAATACCACTTGCGCCCGTCCGAACGGATTCAATCCTGGCGGGAACGACATGGTCGGGCTGGGGTCGGACGGGTCTGGCTTGTAAACCAATTTCTTTTACCTTGCAAATTTTTTTCTTAATTATATAATTTGGAATTCAGAAACTTGGTAGTTAATTCATGAAATATAAGAAATCTAAATACAAAATAAGCGCTAAGTTAATAAAAAAAGGCAGTTGCCCTTACTATGAAGAGGGGTTAACTTTTCAGTTAACAGGTTTTACGCCAAATGGATTATGTGATAGCGCCTATGCCGTAATCTCTAGGGATGCGTTGGCATTAAGGTATGGTGCAGACCTTCCCTGGAAGAAAGACGACGATACAGTTCATACTCATTGCCCGGATCCTGTTGGCGCTGTATGGGAGATAAAACGTGTTCTCAGATCAGAATGACCCCCATTCCTAGCTTACGCAAGGAAGCTATGGGGGCTGGTAGGAATGAACACAACGTATTATTTTTGCATTAATGGCATTTAAAAACACTCAAGAGGTAATAGCTGTGAATGATGGCGTAATTCAGGTAGAAACAGATGTTCGTCAATTAATCGAGAAATATGTCAAGACCAGCCCTTATGAACTAAATCCAGACACGAAGAAGGTAGATAAGATAATCAAAAACTTGGCCAGGAGAAAGTTAAAGTATGGACATCAGTATTGCCCTTGCAGAATGATTTCCGGAAATGAAGAAATGGATGCGAAGATTATCTGTCCGTGTGAATACCATACAGAAGAAATAAGACAAAACGATATATGTAATTGCGACCTTTTTGTGAGTCCAAATTATAAACCCGTCCCTGCAATCTGACTCCGACCAGGTGTTGCGTTGAGCTTTTATGGTACAATGGTCATCTTACCATAGGAGGCTCAACATCTTGTTTTGATTCGGAGAGTAGCCTCGCAATAACCCGTGTGATTTTTTTCTTATCGTTCCCGATGTATCTAACTCTGCTTTCCTGGTCCAGCACAAACATTATTGGTATTTTCTCTACGTTGTACATTTTAGAAATCCTACCCTTCCAGCGCATTCCCTCAAATATCTGAAGCCATTCTACCTTTTCTCCCCTTACAAAGCCTTTTAATTCTTCAATCTCGTCATCCAGACTTACTCCTATAAACTGAACCCCTCTGTCCTTAAACGTCCTGTACATTTTCTTTACCTCTGGAAACTCTTGAATACAATGGTCACTCCATGTTGCCCAGAAGTCTATGACAACAATATTCCCTTTATACTTATACAGGTGAACCAGATTTCCCTTAAGATCCATAGTATTGAAGTCCGGGGCCTTCATACCAATCCGTATCGTACCGCTTAATTCTTTTCCAAAGGCGTTTGCCGCTCTGGGTTCAATTATCCTCAATTCCACTATAACGGCTTTCGCCTCTTCAACATTACCCATTCCCAAAAACGCTTTAGCCTTAAAATACAATAACCTCGCCTTAAAATTTTGATTGATTTCCTCCTGATGACTCAGTACATCATCAAAGTATTTAATAGCCTCATCAAAATTACCCAACTCGTTGTAAGTGGCTCCTACATAAAACTTTGCGTCCAGCGCCTCTTCTGTATCTGCATATTCTTCTATCAACGCATTCAGGTCTTTGAGGGCATCCTCATAATAATCCCTTGCATCTGCGGGTTTCATCTTGTCATAGCTACTCAGGTTTTCTCTAATAATATCCAACCACAATCCTGCATCGGCATCATGCTTCATGCCCATAGCATTATTGATGTGTCCCAGCCAAAATGAAAAAAACGATACAACTATTATGGAAACGAAAATACTTTTCTTTTTCACTAATGTTCCCCTTCCAGCCCGACCCCCATAGCCCCGCATCTTGCTTTCAGTAAGAAAGCAGCGGGGGTGAGCGGTTACCATAAAGACCCTATCCCTACAAATGACAAAACCCAGGTCAAACCGGGGAGGTTTAATTGACCTGGGTTTCTATCGACACCCTGTACGGCGTTCTAGCCTACAGGGCTAATCTGTTTGCGTTTCGTACAACTCGCCCCCATTCCTTGCTTCCGCAAGGAAGCATTGGGGGCAAAACAACACTTAATTAAAAGTCAATCCAACTGCTTACGTTCAAACAAGTGAAAGACTAATTATTTAGAATACGTATTCAGCACCTACAGTAAAGATTACTTCATCATCAGCCGTTAAACTACCTTTGTCTCCTACACTAAGTTCGTCACTTTCAGGCACATTATGTTTATTATACCTGACTTCCGGCCTGAGCAAGAGATTGTCGTTTATCGTTATATTGTGTGTGTAGGTTATAGTCCATATTGAATGGCCAAAGAATCTTGCGCCGTCAGTGTCATCAAAATACTCGTATCTGAGAGCTCCCTGTTGCGCATCTGTGAAATCATACATGGCGTACCCTACAGCAGCCCACCATTGACCACTGCTTGTACCGTCTACAAAACCATCACCATTAGCATCATGACCCTTAAAATCTTCAATTCGACCCCAATCCCAGTTAGCTCCGAGGCTTAGTTTTTCTACCTGTGGTAATGCATATGTGGCCACTATGTCATACATAAATGTGTTTCCACCGTTGTTACGAGATGCAGGATCGAAAGCTGTTGGATCCACCAAAGTTGCACCTGAGCGTGTATTCCAACCTTCGTTACCGTTTATAACCGCCAGGGAGATGAAGAAGTCATCATTTGGCTCATACGTAAGGTAGCCTCCATACGACTTTGATTCGTTGTTATCAATGAAAGAATCCCATCCATTAACATAGTAGAGGGTTAAACCCAATTTGTCGCTGGGAAGAAATTCAGACACATCAAAACTGAGACCCATGTGTGTGAATGGTATGACATTGTTATAAACTGCTCCGTGCGAATAATTCGGGTTGCCTATATTTTCTACCAGTTCATAGCCAATCCACGTGTACATCTTACCCATAGTGATAGGGACAGTTCTCCCTAGTACAGGTGCATTCCAGGTAACATTTGCCACAGGTATAGTAACAATGTCATTTCTTGCCACGTCATCTGTACCGCCTGCGCCTGCTGAACTATCAGTGACACCTGCACGTTCACCTATGAATGTGATCCTCTTTGCTATTTCACCGAAATACAAATGCGCCTGCCAGCCTATGGGGTGCTCTTCAGTAGCTTCCTTGTCCAGCCAGAGTGCAAAATTATTAAGGGTAAATGTGTTATCGTCATTTTCACCTATGAAGTTCAAACCACCTATATCCCCATTATTCTCGCTAGTGGCCTCACCATGTTGCCTAAAATTGTAACTGAACATAGTGTCTATAAAACCACCTACAGTTGTACCCTTAAACAGACCACTAAGAATCCCGGACTCTTCTAGTGCACTTGATACTGCAGATGATATGGCAGCCTGCGATACCTCTGGAACTGCAGCACTTTGTATCTCAGCTCTTGCAGTACTTAACATCTCAGCCCTTAACTCTTCCATGATCTCTGCCTTCAGGGCTTCCCTGTCAATACCTGCAGCTGCTTTCGCTCTCCCACCTTCAGCAACTACATCTACATCCGCATACAACATACTTCCCGCAAAAATTGCGAAGGCTGCAAAAAGCGGCAAAAATAAGCAAACTTTCTTTCTTTCCATATAATACTCCTTCCTTTGAGTAAAAAGATTAATTATGTGATTTAATAAAAAGTTTTTTTGGGTGATGCTTCTCCTGAATAAGCAAGATTCAAGGTATCGGTCAGCCTTTGCCAGACTCCCAGGAGGGGAGGAAAAAGACTTATTGGAGCCTTCTAACCGATAACCTCGAATCTTATATCATAAGTATCGTCAGTTTGCAAGTATAATTACGTAAAAAAGTAAAGTTTTTTTTGGTCGCACTTTATACAACTATTTATTGTGTAAGTAAATAGAGTGAATACTCTATATCTATAAATATGCGACTCTGTTATTACAATATATAGTTTAACAAAAGGTAATAAAAAATGGACGGATTCTAGTTAATGCTAATTTTTGAGCAAAAGTTATACCAAAGATTTAATTTAAAACACCTTACTGATATTCATGAGTTACCTGCGTTTAGTAATTCAGCAATGCTAATTGCTTTGAGTATCTCAAACAGTAGTAGATAAGGCTTTTAACACGGAAAAAAGATTTCTCTAGTAAGTGTGAAATTTTTTGTAATATCTCTTAAATTCCTTTTATTAATATTGTCAAATATCCACCAAAAACTATGAATTCCCTCGTCTTAGTTGCCAATTTGTGTCTGTTTCAGTCCAGAAGGCGACTTTCATAAGTATCTTATATTACAATACATGCGATTTGTTTTACGTATACTTCCTACACGTTCTTAGAAATTTTACGATACTAACCGTGACTGAAAGGAACCATTTATGACAGATGGGTGCAATGGGTGGATTTAAGCCGTTTTAGTAGGGGCGAACGGCGGTTCGCCCCTACAGTAGCGGTTTTCAGGTAAGAAAGTGAATTTTTTCGACAAAGTGTTGAATAATGCAACATATAATCCCTCTAAATCCCCATTTACAATGGGATGAATCTCACATTGAAAAAGAAGAAAATAGGAAAATTTGTCCTTATGTATTGATATTTATTTCCCATAATATTCCCATAACATTAATGAGCAATTATGGTTAATCTATAGAATTTCCAAGACGTTTTGTGGTATAATCACATCCGTAGAAACCAGCACGACTCGTCAGGCTGGCGGTTGGAAAAACTTCGAGAATGGCTAGACCAAAGATAAAGATCACAATAGAAGAAAGAAAAGGAACCAAGAATTGTCATAGAGGGCACAAGGTCGGAGATTCATACGACTTTGACACAGAGCGAGGTAAACTTTGCCCGATGGTAATGCACGTCCTATTCCCGGCAATTGACATTCTAAGATATGGAGGCTCCCTACCTGGTGGTGGATGCAACCATAAGGGACTATTCGCCTGTCCTGATCCAGAAGTACTACTGGTATTCGAGATAGAAAAGATAGATTAGCGACTAAGTTCTATGAGATATCTGAAACTCCATCCATGGAATGTAAGTTATAAAGAAGCTGTAGAAATACAGAAGAGATTAAAAAAGCAAATTACCTTAAAAGGTTCGTTCAAAAACCTCAACGGCAAATTGATCGCCGGTGCAGACGTTTCTTATGATAAAGAAATTGACAGGTTTTATGCAGGCGTTGTTGTATTTGAATTGCAAACTATGCAAAAAATCGAGGAGGTTACTGCAAGCGGCAAGGTTGGTTTCCCCTACATCCCCGGATTGCTAAGTTTTCGAGAGGCACCGATATTATTAAGAGCATTTTCAAAAGTCAAAAAAATACCAGATATAATTATGTTAGACGCACAGGGTATCGCACATCCCCGCGGAATTGGTTTAGCATCTCATATAGGCTTGTTACTAAATAAACCCTCGATTGGATGTGCAAAAACCAGGCTAATTGGTGAATATAACAATGTAGGAAAAGAAGTGGGATATTATTCTCAGCTTACGATAGAAGGCAAAGTCGTTGGTGTTGTACTAAGAACGAGGAAGAACGTAAAGCCTGTTTTCGTATCTCCGGGCCATAAGATAGATTTAGCCACATCAATCGATTTAGTCTTGAAAAGCTGTCGTGGATATAAACTCCCGGAACCAACAAGGCAGGCACATAACCTGGTTAACAAAGTTAGGAAAGGAGAAATTTAGGTACATATTAAACCTAAGTTGAGCGATTATTGCCTGCCCGACTTTTGTCGTTCGGGCGGGTAGCCGCCCCCATTCCTAGCTTACGCAAGGAAGCTATGGGGGCGTAACTTACGCGAGAATCTCATTAACCCCTCAGATGATAAGAAACGCAGATAAAAGTTCGCCAAGGCGAATCTGCCTCAGGCACGACCTTCGGCTACAGTAACGTATAATATGAAATCGCTCAATTTAGGTTAAACATGAATTGCCTGGTTAAGAAAATAGAAGGAACAGCGTCATTCATCAAAGCAGTTGAAGGTTATATGAGAAGTGACATAATAGGGAATGGTGAAATATATATGCAAATTTTGGACTTCAGATTCTATTTTTTATCTTTTTCTTTCTTAGCTTTCTCTTGTACCTGAGCACAGTCTTTATCTTTTTCTTTCTTAATTTTCTCTCCTACCTGAGCTACGAATTCAGGGTTTCCCTCTGCAGCTGCTTTCTTCTTTGCGTCTTCCTTCATCTTTTTAACATCAAAAATATCGCCCAGGCATTCTTCCGCCGCACTGCACCACACAACACAAGTAGGAGCTGCGTCCTTAAACACAGTTGCACCGCATTTACAGTCGGCCTTTTCCTCATCACTCCATATCTCAATCATGCTGCCACATTTCGGGCACTTTCGTTCAAGTGGTTCAGGCACCATGGTCTTCATACTGCCAGGACATCTGACTTTTGCCATTTTATTTACCGCCTTATTCAAAAAATAAGTAATCGTAAACAATAATATATTAAAGCAAATACAACAAGTCGTCAAGGGGTTTTTATGCGTAACTTTATGCCCATTTATCTTTTGCATATATCCCACTTTACCATTATAATCCGTTGATAGAATAAGGGTTATGAACTTTGGGCAAATTACGGAAGGCTTGCAGCATAGATGGATAGACACTACTATATTTATATAATGACCAACAAAAAGAATACTGTACTTTACACGGGCGTCACCAACAACTTAAGGAGAAGGGTTTACGAGCACAAAGAGAAATTGGTTAAAGGATTCACCAAGAAATACAACATTACCAAACTTGTGTATTGCGAAGTATTTGATAGGATTGAAGATGCTATTATGAGGGAAAAACAGATCAAGGGAGGTTCTAGACAGAAGAAAATAGACTTAATTAATAGCATGAATAAAGACTGGGGAGATTTGTATGAATTTTGTCCTGAATAAAATGTAAGAGATTGCTTCGTCACTTCGTGTCTCGCAATGACACCCAATCAACATATCTGCAATGCAACCATCTAGAACTATATAGATTGCCCAATCGGGTTTTTATATTCCTTGACTTCCTTTCAAAAGCCTATTAAAAAGGTCTTGTTTGCCACAGAAATACGCAGATTATAGTAAAAGCTAAAGATTGTCATTGCGAGTCCGCCCCCACAGCTTGCTAGCGCAAGCTAGCAGTGGGGGCGACGAAGCAATCTCCAAACAAGCTTGAAAAATGCTTTACAATTTTAAAAGACAATATAGGAAAGTTCTTTATGGCTATGAATAATATAAAAAAGGCGTTGCGGCGAGATGAAATAAGAGAAATTGATCGAAAGGCAATAGAGGAGTACGGAATTCCCGGCCTTATTTTAATGGAAAACGCAGGCAGAAATGTCGCCGAAGAGACTTTAAAAATGTTTGTTGGCCCCTGCAAAGCCAAAGTTGCAATTTTTTGTGGTAAAGGCAATAACGGCGGGGATGGTTTTGTGATAGCTCGCCATCTTTACAATAGAGGTGTGAATATTTCTGTGTATTTAACAACTAAGGTATCTGGTGTTCTCGCTGACGGTGATGCCGGAACAAACTTGAAGATTTTATTGAATATGAAGTTAAGAATAAAAGAATTACAGAACCTTCAGGATATTGAAGAAATCGGAAAGGAACTTCAGGGCTGTGATATAATTGTTGATGCAATCTTTGGAACAGGTTTAAGTGGTGAGGTTAGAGAACCTGTAAATTCGCTTATAAGGAAGATTAATGAAACGAATATACCCGTCATATCTGTAGACATACCATCCGGATTAAACTGCGATGAAGGTATAGCGCTTGGAACAGCAATAAAAGCTACAAAAACAGTCACATTTGTTTCCCCCAAGGCAGGCTTTTTTAAGAGAAATGGGAAGGAATTTATAGGAGAACTGATAGTAACGGATATAAGTGTACCTAAAGAATTGATAAAAGGGAGGATTTAGTTGCCTTTTGATATCAATAAATGAGCATCAAACCAGCTTCGAGCAGGGGGAATAAGGACACTATTTATTGCCCCACCTGCTATAGCTGGTACTATAGATATCTGATCACCATCTTTTACTTCGGTCTCTTGATTATTTAGAAATCTAATATCTTCGTCATTAACATAAAAGTTGATAAATTTTCTAATTTGTCCGTTTTCGTCACAGAGCCGTTCCTTAATTCCGTTGCAACTCGCCTCAAGATTATCAATCACTTCTTTAACAGATTTACCTTCAACCGTAACTTCATCTGAGCCATTTGTTAAAGTCCTTAATGGGGTGGGGATTCTCACTTTTACGGGCATATCATAACCTCTTTCTTTTAATATAAATTAACCCAAAATATTATTCTTAATTTTCTACTGTTATGACTCTTTTTCCCATAGAGCTAAGAACTGCTTAGCATTTTAATTAATCTTGTGCGTATTGTCAAAAAATTTAAGCAGTACAAATTTCTTTTTTTTCCATGAGGGCATTAAACTCTTCTATGTTTGCCTTAATAACACATGGTTTTTCTACTTTATCTAACACTGCTTCCAGCGTTTTCAGGCCGTTGCCGGTAATACTAATTACGATAGCCTCGTCCCTTGGTATCCTTCCCTGTTCTAAAAGCTTTTGTGTTACAGCCACCGTTACTCCGCCTGCAGTTTCAGTAAATATCCCTTCTGTGGAAGCCAGGAGTTTTATTCCTTCAACCAACTCTTCATCAGAAACATCCTCAGCCCAGCCACCGCTTTCGTTAATCGCCTTTATGGAATAATAGCCATCCGCAGGATTTCCAATTGCAATCGAGTGAGCTATCGTATCCGGTTTAACGGGTTTAATATGGTCCCACCCATTCTTAACTGCCGTAGAAATCGGGGAAGATCCGGACGCCTGAGCGCCATAAAGTGTTGTATCTGATTCATCAATCAGTCCCAACATTGCCATTTCCTTTATTGCTTTGCCAATCTTGATTATCAATGACCCTCCCGCCATTGGCACAACGATGTGCCTGGGGGCTTTCCATCCAAGTTGTTCTACGATCTCGTACCCATATGTCTTGGAACCTTCAGCATAGTAAGGGCGAATGTTTATATTCGCAAATGCCCAACCATACTTATCCGCAATTTCTGAACACATTCTATTTACACCATCATAATTGCCGTCTATTCCGATCACGTTTGTTCCGTAAATTGAGGTGCCAATAACTTTACCCTGTTCCAAATTAGCAGGCATAAAAATATAGCTCTCAAAGTTGCCCTGAACTGCCTGAGAAGCAACAGCGTTTCCCAGGTTGCCGGTTGTAGCACATGCAACAGTGTCAAATCCAAGCTCCCTGGCCTTTGAAAGGGCTGCAGAAACTACTCTATCCTTAAAGGAAAATGTTGGGAAATTAACAGAATCGTTCTTTATATACAGCTCATCTACTCCAAGTTTTTTGGCCAGGTTATTCGCCTTTATTAAGGGAGTATAGCCAACCTGCATTCCTACGGTAGGTTCACCGTCGAGTGGCAGCAGCTCTTTATACCTCCACATGTTTTTTTGACGAGATTCAATCTTTTCTCTGCTGATTACCTTTTTTATTTCTTCATATTCGTAATCTACTTCCAATGGGCCAAAGCAAAAGCTGCAGACGTGGAGAGCTTTTTTTGGATAAGTCTTGTCGCATTCCTTACATTTAAGTCCTTTAACAAACCCCATTTTTATTCTCCAATATAAACAAAAAAACCCCTTCTTAATTTGACGATAAGAAGAGGCTTTGTAATACCCTTATCTTATCTCTCCCTAACAGGTAGGAATTAGCACCGACATTCTAACATCTTGCCAGAATCGGTTGCTGTGGTTTCTCAGGGCCAATCCCTCCACCACTCTAGATAAGCTCAATTTGGAAATTCTAGCTGAAATCAGGGGTAAAGTCAATAAAATATTGTAGAATTGAATATTATGTCGTGTGCTATGAGATATGCCTGAGAACGATACCCGTCATAAGCTTGGGATAGAAATATGTTGCCTTGGGTGGCATCTTATGCCTCTTAATAGCAATGTCTCTTATCTGATTTATTCTTGTTGGATTGAGGAAAAATGCTAATTGGTATTCCCCTTCGTTTACGGATGCAATCGCTTCTCTTACATCTTGAATGTATTTGACACTTTCTGATTTTGAAATATTTTTAGCTTGTATACCAAGTATTTTGTCAAATACAAACCCATGCAATATTCCAGTGTCAATATATTTCCATTCAGTATATTCATTCGTTAAAATTTGATCGAGAATTTTTTCATTACGTAACTTTAGTATATAAAACTTTTTCTCGTTTTCACCTATATACAAGACAAACTTATGCTTATCAGCATCATCACTAAGCTTCTGCATTAATGTTTCTATACTGCAATCATTTCCCATGTCACTAATATCAAAAATCTCATTTAAGGATTTTTTTATCTTTTCCGGATTAAGGTTCTTTATATTCCTGGCCAATCTGTGTGTTGGTAAAATTTGAAGTCCGGGGTCTTCCATAGAAACGCACATCATCATTACATAGTCAGATGGGATATTACCATTACTATTCGGTGATCCTTCATTGCTTCTAATCATGTCTCTATAAAATAAGGCTGTTTCATAACGATGATGACCATCTGCTATAAACAATGCCCTGTTCTTCATAAGTGAAGATATGTCCTCAATAATTTTATTGTCTTTTATAACCCAGAGTAAATTTTTTACACCAAAGCCATCTGTAAAATCAACTTCTGGTGTTATGCTGGTTCCGGAATCTCCTTCATACACTTTATGCAAGATGTTAGATATCTTACTATTTTCGTCTTCAAAGAAGGCAAATACCTGACTAAAGTTTGCATTACATGACTGCATCAATTTCAATCTGTCTTCTTTTGGTTTTGCAAGCGTTTGCTCATGTGGATATATTTGTCCAGTCTCAAAATTCTCTAATTTTACTAACGATATGAATCCTTTTCTTACATATTTTTTATTAAATAGTGTAAATTCCTGGGCATAAACATATATTGCTGGTTCTGTATCCTGGATTAAGATATTCTCTTCACGCCATGTGTCAAAATAACCGGCCGCTCTTGTATATTTATTAACTGATTGATTATCGTCAGGAAAATCTTTACCCAGGATTAGTCTGATTATGTTGTTTGGATGGAGATCATAATATCTGTCTCTTTCTTCCTCAGAGATTATGTCATAAGGAGGGGTTATTACGCTTGAAATATCTTTTATTTTTTCGGTGTTATATCTTATCCCTTTGAAAGGTAGTACTGTTATCATATTAACATTTATAAAGTAGCATAAGTTATTTCTTTATACCAAGAAAATAAAATTACTAATTAACAGGTTGTCAGAGAATCGTCATTCCGCCCCCACTGCTAGCTTGCGAAGCGCAAGCGAGCAAGCTGTGGGGGTAAAAATGACAAAAAATGGTGCTTTTGCTTATTCTCGGACAACCTGTTAACGTCTAACTCTCTATCACCTCGATTTGTCGCGGACTTTCTTCTGACATAAAGATTTTCCACATCTCCTTGTAGGCCTTCTCTAAGTTCTTTGTAAATCTCGGAGTATCAAAAAGAGGTTCTGTTAACAAATTTTTCGTGAGTTTCTGACGTATTGTTTGTAACTCGCCCGGATTATGGGCCAACCGCACAGCAAGGACTTCGTATTCTTCTATACTATGCACTATCAACTCAGACAAACCAATACCTGCCAGGATACTCGAGGACATACGTGAAGCAAAATTACTGCCTTGCAATGTTATCACGGGAATACCCACCCACAAGGCATCACTTGTCGTAGCTGCCCCACTGACAATCCGAGTATCCAAAGCCATATCTGCAAGCCTTAGTCTCGCCAAGTGTTCGTATTTAGGTAATTTCTCCGCAAAAATAAGCCTATCAGACTTCACACCTCTTGCTTCAGCTTCTAGTCCTAGATTCCTTTCAGTTATTTCGTTTTCCCTTTGTAGCCACAATACACTTTCCTGAACCTGTCGAAGAATCTTCATCCAGGTGTTAAACATCACAGGCTCAATCTTGTACCCCTGATTAAATGAGCAGAAAACAAAACTACCCTCAGGCAAACCAAAATCCGCCTTCTTCCAATCTTTATTCGATATCTCTTGAGTGTGATCATTTACCTGATAGCAGTGTGGCATGTATACAAAATTCTCGCTGTAGTACCGGGCGTGTTCCTCTGGCGTCACGATTCTGTCTGTGATGATGTAATTAAAAAAGTCAGCCCCAGTCGTACCTGCCAGACCCAGGTATCTGACTTGAACAGGCGCCGGGCGAAGAGCACATATCCCTATTCTATTACCCCTTGTGTATCCTTTCAGATCTACGAGAATGTCGACCTGATCTTCGTATATACACTTTGCAGCTATAGCATAATTTAGATTACCCAGGTCAACGAATCTGTCGCAATCGCGGCGTATTCGTGTCCTATAGGAACTTACATCATCCTTTCCGTATGAGTAACAAAAGATGTTGAATTCATCCCGGTTATGCAATCCAAATAGACTAAGCATGAGATGGGCCATAGGATGATTACGAAAATCATTTGAGAGGTAACCAACAGTGATTTTTGTTTTACGTGATTTTCTAATATCATGCGGAAAGTGATTTTTCAAGTTTGATGTAATTCTTTCAACATCACAGCTCCATGACTTTGCGACAGTAAAATTACGAGAAGGATCAGTGTATCTCATAATGTTAATAAAAGGCGTTTCAGTAGTTTTTATTCCACTATCCAGGGCTTCTCTTGTCAGGGCATCAAATTTGGCTGCCATACCTTCTGTTTTTTGCCAGGCACACGTTTGTTGGAATTGGTGAAAAAGATTATTGTACGCTTCAGCATAATCCGGCTTTAATCCCAGAGCCTTCTGGTAACAGGAGATTGCCTCACTTAACTTACCCTGTTCTTGAAACATGGCCCCAATGTTATTATATGCTTCAGCATAATCCGGCCTTAACTCCAGTGTCTTTTGGTAGTATGAGATCGCTTCATTAAACTCACCCTGCTCTTGAAATGCATTACCAAGATTATAGTATGCACTCACGTAGTCCGGCTTTATTTCTAAGGCTTTTTTATAGCAGGAGACCGCATCGGTTGATTTTCCCTGGCCTTGAAATGCGGTACCCATGTTATTATACACCTCACTGAAGTCTGGTTTTATCTCCAGGGCCTTTTGGTAACATAGGATCGCATCGGTTAACTTGCTCTGGTCTTTAAATGCATTACCCATGTTATTGTATGCTTCAGGAAGATCCGGTTTTAACTCCAGGGCCTTTTGACAACAGGAGATCGCCTCATTTAACTCACCCTGCTCCTTAAATGCACTACCCAGGTTATTGTACGCTTCAGCATAATCCGGCTTTAACTCCAGGGCCTTTTGGTAGCATGTGATCGCTTCATTTAACTCACCCTGCTCCTTAAATGTACTACCCAGGTTATTGCACGCTTCAGCATAATCCGGCTTTAACTCCAGGGCCTTTTGGTAGCATGTGATCGCTTCATCTAACTTACCCTGCTCTTTAATTACATTACCAAGGTTGTTATAGAAAGCTGGATTTTTAGGGTTATTTTGAATGGCTTTATTGATCAGGTTTACGGCTATATCAATTTTACCAACTTGACTGGCAATAACACCTAACAGGTGTAAAGAATCTGGATGGTTTGGGTTAATGCGAAGTATTTTCTTATAAATTTCTTCAGCCTTCTGCAATTGTCCTGATTGATGATATCGGAGTGCTTTTGTTATTTCACTATCAATTGCAAATGGAAACTTAATATCCCTTTTTCTCGATTTCTTTTTAACAGATGATAATTTATGTTTTTTCTTCTTACGATTCATTTGAGAAATATTGGCTCCCGATCTTGGATAAAGGTGATGACATTTATCTAACCCCGGCTTCTGGGACGGGTAACAATTAAGCAAGGTGTGGTGATAATTTACTTTTTGAAACGGTTTGGATTTTAAAACGAAACCCTGTAAAATTCCAACAATTTTTTCAAATCTTGACTCAAACTTTGGGTTTCGAGGTAAAATTAGAAAAAAGATTGCATTTTCAGATGGGTTCTTATAGTATTCGAAACTCGAAAAAACAATTGCTTATCAACTACCCTAAAAGGAGATGGTATGGCTGATCAAAAGGCTACCAATATCAAATGGCATCATGGCAAGATTACAAAAGAAGACAGGCTTAAACTGATGAAACAAAGGGGAGTAACCATATGGCTAACCGGGCTGTCAGGTTCAGGAAAGTCAACCATTGCCGTTGAAATTGAGCATGCCCTGATCGAGAACAAACATCAGGCATACATACTTGATGGTGACAACATACGTCATGGCCTGAATAAAAATCTTGGTTTCTCACCAGAAGATCGTTCTGAGAATATTCGCCGCATTGGCGAGGTTGCAAAGCTGTTTACGGGTGCAAACATCATAACAATAACGGCATTTATATCGCCATATAGAGAAGACAGAGACAATGCAAGGGCATTACAGAAGGAGGGAGAATTTATAGAGGTCTATGTAAAATGCCCCCTTGATGTATGTGAACAGCGTGATACAAAGGGGCTATACAAAAAGGCCCGTGCAGGTGAGGTTAAGGAATTTACGGGCATATCAGCGCCCTATGAAGAGCCTTCAGATCCTGAGTTAACGATTGATTCATCAGAGCTGTCAGTTGAGGAATCAACGAGAGCGATATTGAATTACCTTGAAGAAAATGGGTTTGTAAAGTTTTAGAGTTTTAATAAAACCGGTCGCTGTCCCTAATTATTCCTAATTATTCATATTCCCATCAGTAAGTTCGATTTTAGTTTCCATTATTCACAAACACCTTATATAAGCTGCTGTGAATGAGTGCAGCGAATCAGATGTCTGCTTTATTGATTGTTAGGCATCAAATATTTTCAGCACTGCTCTATGCTGTCTGGTTTCTACTGTCACTTTTTTTCTTGAAAGGTAAACAGCTCTTATTGGATCCTTTGTTGTTATTGTTCCTATCGTTTGCCCATCCTCGTTGAACCATTTTAAAAATTTGTTTCCAACCAATCCAAATCCTTCATCTCCGACAATGAGTTTTTCTTTTCTTTTAATGTCCTTTATATCAACAAGTTCCTCACTATTTCTAATTATATACAATCTCGTGTCAGTCTGGATATACAGATAGTCGCTTGTATCAATTATCCAGCGTGGAGTGTTTGATACGTCGTAAACCAATAACGGTATTCCTTTCGGGTCTACTTTGACAATTTTACCGGCATATGACCCGAGGTATACGTGTACTTGGTCGTCTGCAAAGCCTGAAGCGTATATCCAATCATTTGGAAATCCAAACATCGTAGTCGCAATAGTAACACCTAACGTTGTTCCCCCTATGTCAACAATGTCAAAGGTATAATCTGGTCTTTTCCGATAGTCAAAGACTGTTTTTTCTCTAATTTCAAGACTATTCGGATCAACTCCAGTTAATGCAGAGAACGCGTTGTTGATTTTTTGCATTCTCTCCTTAGCGTTTATGTCTTTGTTTCTATCTGGATGCCATTTAAATGCGAGTTCTCTATATTTGCGCTTTATCGCTTCTTGGGTTGCTGGCATTCGTAGGTCCAATTCGCTAAAGGCGTTAACGATTTCTTCCCTAGGAACATCTGTTGTTATTCTGCTTACTACTCGTTCCCACCCTTCATTTAGAGGCATAGAAATTCCCCAATTACTCTCATGGTTTCTATTAATACACCATGCAGTATCAGATATGGTAAACAGATAATCCTTTCCTTCTGTAGATACGTCTATAGTTCTGATATGTGATTTTATTGTACCCCAAGTTGGTATAGTTGACTCGTAGTGTGCAACTATTCTTGGGTCTTGACTTAGTTGGTGTTCAAATATTCTTTCTAATTTTCCATTATAGGCATAAAGAGCTCCCCCACTTGACATGAAGGCATAATAGTCATTCAACGGGCTAGTTGCTATTCTATAAATGTCATGGTCCAATCCCACTTCTTTAACAACATTCCCTTCTCTATTTCTTTTCATAAGAGAGGATTTACAACCAGAATATTTCTCATTTTTCCCTTTTGAGTCAATGAAGAGACTTCCTTCAGAAGTTATTCTAATTTCTTTGAAAAATGTTCCAGGCTTTTCTTCTTTTTCTAGTTTCCTACTTTCAGTCAGTTTCCACCCTGATGAATCAACTATTTGAAATATATCTTTTTCTGATTTAAGCTCATCAGTTCCATCTTTCCATTCTTCCCATGTAGCAGGCGAAGGCGGAAGCGGAATGTATGGTATTCTGTCAAGGTCTATCTGTCGTGGAATATGGATTTGCTCTTTTTTCTTTTTTTTAACGCAGAGCTCTTCGAGTTGATCACGTTTGCCAGCAAAATGTGATAAAAACTCAGAAGGCAGCGGCTTGATCGTGGGGATACCGCGCTTTTCAAACTCTAACAAATGATTAACTGCATCCAATAGTTTATCGTAGCATGATAACCGGACAGACAGTTGTTTTTTTGACGATTCGACAATTCTTCGACAACTATTAATGGTATCCCGCATATCCTCTGTTTTCGATACCACCTGCCTATCACAGGGCTTACATAGACCATTCTGGGTCACCTTAAGAAAAACCCCTTTTTTGTCACACAATAAACATCGTGCCATAGAGAGCCTCCTCTTAAACGTTTTTTCTGCCTATCCAATCTCGAATAAATTAAAGGGCTTTCTGGACAAGCATAATTGGGTCAGACGTTTACAAAGTTAAGCCGCTCAACCAAGCCCTGTGCCTTTGATGGTTGAATTTGAATTTCGTTGGATTCCTCATTATACATGCGCTGCTCTAACTGTAGAAGTGCCTCAGGGAGTACTCCTGAAAAGCGTGGATGACGATACAGTACTGGTGCTGTACAGGCATTGAAGCCTACTGTTAAAAATGCTAAGACACCGGCATAGGTAGGTGTTTTGTCTCTTTGCTCATTGAAAATACCATCAGCTGCAAATCCTGTCCCCGTTAACCTGCGTTGCTCGTCATAGCGAGCGTATCCACGCCCAAACAAAGCCATATCGAAATCATCAAATTCACTGCTGATGCCAGAAGCTTGTATGGCTAAAAACACAGGTTCCTCCGAACTGCGAACTTGTCCTCTCTTGTTTTTGACTGCGTGGCGAATGCGAACTTCTGAGTTATCATTGAAAGCAATCGGTGCATCATATATGAGTTGTTTACTTGTAATGTTTTTTGGCCAAAGATGAAGGTGAATAATACCGGTTGGTAATTCCTCAATTAATTCATTATCTTCATCATCCTCACTCGGAGGTGGTATACGGAGCATGTTCTTCACTGTGCGTTTGAACCCCTTTTTGGAGTCAGTAAGCCCAATATTCGGTAGCTGATAAACGCCGACTTCCCAGCCTTTGGGAATGTTAGATTCAATAAACTCCAGTAGCGGCACCTGGCTTTTTAACTGCTCTCCTGTAGCCTTATTGAAAATAGGTGCTGTAGCTTCAACAATAATCGTGACATCTGAAAATTGTGCGTTAAAGTCCGGCCTCCTAACATCACGATTGTTGCTTTCAAAGACGAGAGAACCTCCTAACTCTTGAAGTAGGCGTGCTACGATTAGCTCAAAGAAGGTGCTGTGCCATTTATTCCGCAAACCGTGGAAAATCTTACTTTGATTGTTTGCTGGGAGTTTAGAGAGATGTTCATTCAAAAAGCGGCGACATTCCTTCGCTCGCACGATAGTAGACCGCGATAGCCAATCTAATGCATGTTCGCCTCTGCGTGCGTATGTATCATCAGGAACAGACGGATCCGGCAACCAAGTTGAGTGGGGATTGTGATTCATCTTACCAAGAGGTATATCTTGTCATGTCGTTCTTGTCGAGTTCCTGTGCAGCATCTCACGAGCTGCCCAACATAGAGTATACAGCCTAACTATTAATATAAGAATTTCTTATTATTTAGAAAACTTTGAAAAGCTAATAAACCTTCTTTGATAATTACTTTTCGATTTCTTCCTTGATATTGTTAGATTGAGTGTTTAAATGAGTAACAGAGGCTGTTAATTCCCCTAACAATTCATCAACTTGTTCTTCGGATAAATTATCTAACTCCAACTGATTGATTAATTTGATACAAGCCAAACATTCATCCTTTAGTTCATTCAGCATTACCTTTAAAGTACTTTCAATTTTATTGGAAACTGGCGTAGCCATATTCACCTCCTTTTCATCCTTTTTTCTGATTTAGTTAGTTCTATTTTAAACTTATCAATTTCTTTCTCCCAGTAATTTAAAAGTTTTAAATCGGGACTATTTTTAGTTTTTTCTGCTTCAATCTTGCTACGATGTTCTTCAATAAGCTTATTGAAACTGCTAATTTGTTTTAAATATTTCTTGTTACCCATTCTTTAAAGAGTATATCATATTGCAAGACACTCCTGGTAGCTGAAATTTTTGCTAATAATCTAATTATCTGTTTCATACTAACTATAAAGCAAACTATAATATCTGATATTCTTATTATTTAAAGATAATAAATTGGTACAGTATTTAAGTCAACAAATTTAAGGTTAATTCAGGAATTGCTCGGATTAGAATATAAGTATAGGCAAAATTTTAAAAAAAAGTTGGAAATTCAAAGGCTATTACTATAATATTTACTCTTAGACAGGAAAACGAATCCTTATCACGCCAGGCAAGCTTGGCGCCCACTTTTTTTGGACTCCTATATGAAGCTTAAAACACTTGGAAAAAAGAAAAGTGTCATAACTAAGCAAGACCACAAAGTAGCCGACATCAGCCTGGCTGACTGGGGACGTCGTGAGATAACCCTCGCTGAAGCTGAAATGCCGGCTTTGATGAACCTCAGAAAAAAATATGAGAACGAGCAGCCCCTTAAGGACGCTAAAATCATCGGCTGTATCCACATGACAATCCAAACAGCCGTATTGATCGAGACACTTCAAGCCCTCGGCGCTGAAGTTCGCTGGTCTTCATGTAACATCTTTTCCACACAAGACCATGCCGCAGCGGCAATGGCTGCTGCCGGTGTTGCCGTTTACGCCTGGAAGGGCCAGACAGAAGAAGAAGGTATGTGGTGTATTGAGCAGACCATTCTCAAAGATGGTCAACCCTGGGATGCCAATATGTTGCTTGATGACGGTGGTGACCTTACCTCCATGGCTCATGAAAAGTATCCTCAGATACTCGAGAAAATACACGGCATTACAGAAGAGACCACCACTGGTGTTCATCGTCTGTACGACATGATGGAAAAAGGCGAGCTTAAGGTTCCGGCCATTAACGTCAACGACTCTGTAACCAAATCTAAAAACGACAACAAGTACGGTTGTCGCCACAGCTTAAATGATGCTATTAAACGTGGCACTGACGCCCTTCTTTCCGGTAAAAAAGCCCTCGTTGTCGGCTACGGTGACGTAGGCAAGGGTTCTGCCCAGAGTTTACGCCAGGAAGGCATGATCGTTAGTATTTCTGAGATCGACCCCATCTGTGGTATGCAGGTATGCATGGACGGATATGAAGTTGTCTCTCCTTACAAAGACGGCATCAACACTAACTCTGCAGAATGCATCGATAAGCAGTTGCTGGCCAAGACCGACCTGATCGTAACAGCTTCAGGTAACGTGAACGTATGTGATCGCCACATGTTGGCCGCCCTTAAACCCGGTGCCATCGTTTGTAACATAGGCCACTTTGACCTTGAGATCGACACTAAATTCATGCGTGACAACTGGAAGTGGGAAGAGGTGAAGCCTCAAGTTCACAAGATCTACCGATCCGACGACACTGAAGATTACATTATTCTTCTTTCAGAAGGACGTCTTGTGAACCTTGGTAACGCAACCGGCCACCCATCCCGCGTCATGGACGGTTCTTTCACAAATCAGGTGCTTGCACAGATGTTACTCTACAAAGAAGCATGGGCAGATAAACCCGAGTCTGAGCGTGAGCCTGTCTACGTGAAAGTGCTTCCAAAGAAATTGGACGAAGAAGTTGCCACTGAAATGGTTAAAGGATTTGGTGGCGTGATCACTCGCATGACACAAGAGCAGTCTGAGTACATCAGTACTCCCATCGAAGGTCCCTATAAGCCTGATGCCTACCGATACTAAGAGTATCTGAAGAACTCTGTCGGAAAATAGGTCTGCCTTTTTCAATTACTATAACGTCAAAGGTCAGCCGCGCGGCTTGTCCGCGTCGGCTGCACCGTCTTGTTCGGTTTTGTTTGCGTCGGGAAGATACTGCTTCCACTTCTCTTTAACGTAATCAACAAAGCCATCCACTCCTGGCGCTTTACATACGGTAGCTAGTTCCTCACCAACTTTGGTAAGCAAAATATTTCCGATAGGTAGCTGATTTTCGCTCTCTTTTTCCATCGTCAAAGCTATGGGCTGCTGACAATACCAAACGGTGAACGTCTTAGGCAGGCCTGTTCGCCGAAACCCGGAAAGGCTGTTGAACTGGATCAGTCCGATACTATCGAGGTGTGTCAATGTATTAAAGTTCAGTCCGCGATCATTGTACACATTATCTTGGGGGCTGAATACCAACGGAGTAAAATTCCCTATAATCCAGCCGAAGCTACACAGTGCTTGAAAGAGTTCAGCATCCTTCTTATCAAGGTCGCCAAGGAAATTGACTGTCCGCTTCGAGTAGGTTCCAGGTACATTAGCCTCTCCTGCTAAAACACTAGACCAAAGATCTTGCATCTCTTCATCAGAAACGATTCGCGACTTATCGAAGAAATTCGTTACCCAGTCATCATCCATCGTGCTGGGGTCAGAACCTTCGCTTAGTTGTGGCAAGGCCTTCTCTGTTATTCTCTCCATGTTTTCCTGCCGCGATGCTTCCTCTTCGACAAAGCGATGCATAGCCCGGCGATGGAGATCCGTTATTTCTATTTCGGATCTTGCTTTAATGAGGTCTGCTTCAGCATTAGCTTTAGCAACGCGCTTTATCTGCCACGGCTCGAAGACACCCCCAACCGCCGAAGAAACTTTCTTAATTAGCGTATCGGCAGGCTTGGAGAGCTTTCCGAGATTAACTATAGATACTGATTTGTCGTCTGACATTTTATTTCACCGAACGCGAAAGTCTGCGAATCGGGCCCTTGAGAATATTAACATGCTAAAAGACAATTTAAATACAAAATAGCTAACAAATAAGTGCAGTGAAATCGAACCAGCGAAACCTTTTTCGGTTTTGTTTGCTTTTTTGTATTTAATAACTGACTTATTATTTCAGTCTCTTAATAAACATAGAGAATTTATCAAAATATTCAACAATATCAGAGGAAACTTTATTAGCTGAATCTTTAATTTCATTTGAATTTATTTTGAATTTTTCAACAGCAATTATTAAGAAAATGTCTGTAATAAAGTTCAAATTAGATATGCATTTTTTATATAGTGTCGGGTGATAGATAGGATTATGAGACTGAAAAATGGGGCATATTTCTTTTTCCCATTTTTGATAGGGATGAGCCCACGCATTTAACTTGTTCCAGCATTTTTTTGTTAACTGCTTTTCATCATTTAACATATAATTCATGGAATCAATTCTTGCAGTCATGCTCCCTGTCTGATTTGTAGCAATGCCAATTAATAATTCAAAAATGCTTCTTATAAGAATGAGAGAGCTTACATAAGAGGTGGAGAGAATTGATATTGAAATCCAATTAATTTCTCTAATTAAGTATGACAATAAATGCTTTTTATTAATTTGATTATCAATTATTTGATGAACTTCAGGAAAGAATGTATTTTCATTAGGATTTTCTATAAAACGATCTAATTTATTTGCTATATTATGGCGTTCTTCTTTTGATAATAATGATAAGTTGTCTAAATATAGTTCTGCCCCATGATCTATAACTAATCTTTCTACAATGTTAAATAATATTAATGTGTTAACTATTTCATTCTGAACTGAATATTCCTCATCAACAGTTTTTAAAATTGGTTCTTTAACTTGACTGTCTACAAACTGCATTATTTTGCTTTTCACATCATTTATGCTAATTTCTTTTTTCTTCTTTTTTTTAGTTATTTTTCTCATTGACTCAAAAGCTGCTCATTTTGAATTACTTAATTTGAAAGCTAACGCTGCGCTTCAGCCGCGCGGCCTTTTGCGTCGGCTGAAAGTGCCTGGTTGGGCGATAATGCTCCTAACTCACGATGTTTTTTTTAGTTTGGTCATTAAAAGATCGGCGATTTCTTCAACTGTTTTAGATCGGATGTCAACATAGCCTATAGTAGGATTGATGCCTGGAATTTCAGTATCATCGATTTTGATTGGAAGAATATACTCTTCCCGCTGTAAAAATGCGCGTGCCTGAGCTTGTTTAAGCTCATGATTGGTCCATAATTTTCGCTCATAATCCTTTGAAAGAAAAATAACGCAAAACTTTGCGCTGTCTCGATAAACAAAGTGGAGATGTTGGTAAAGGTCTTTTCCTAACAAATCGGCCTCTTCGTATTTGTCATAAAATAGTCGCGCCCCCCTCATGCTTAATATCTTTGCCAGCGCGTCCGCATACGCCCTGTCTTCTCCTGCGAATGACAATGTGAAATCATATTTTATCGAATGTTCTCCTGTTACAGGTTGCACTATTTGCTCAAAACGCCGCGCCATGTCTTGGCTTAGATAGCAGCATCCTAGCTCTGCTATATCGACGTTTTCCCGGATAATATCTCTTAATAAAACATAATAGTCTATTGGATGGATCAGTCTGAATTGTGAAACCCTAATTGCTAATACACCTTCGATATCTCGAACATAAGAATCAAATTCACTCTTCTCGAATAATGGGTGATCGTGAACAAATCTTTCCCATAATACCGATGGAGTATCAACAACAGCTTCTTCAATTGTACCTACGCCTCCTACACAGCCCAGTGGGTAGTCGGGCGAGGGCTCCGAAATGAGCAAAATACTCTGCCCTCGCGCCGAATATCTTCCAATAGTTCCATTTTTAAATAACGTGAAATTCTGTAACCCCTGCCGAACTCGTGCAAAAATAAGTGGATTAATATTTAGAACAAAACCGCCAATTTGTTCCCGTGAAAAGTTCATTAGCCTATGCGCAAAAAAATGCTGAAAACTAATCCGCACGTCTGATTCGTCGAAAGTCTTAATCCGCAAACGGACACATGTTTCTTTTGAAAATGAGTTAAATTCTCTACAAAAACAAATACCTAAGACGATTTTGCTCGTGCCAAATATGTCTTCAAGTTCACTATGCACAGCAGGACCATCCTTCACGAAAGCTACCCCGTTAAGACCAAGCTTAACTTCCTGCTTTGGTTTGTTACTCGGCACCCAGCTGGAAAATTCGAATGTATAGGCGTACTGTTGACCTGCTGACCGAAGATTAGTAAAACCAAAAACTGTTGCCAGCAACCATTTTGAAAAACTGGTGAAATCAAAAATATCACCAGTATATAACGGAGGAAGCGGTTTGGCCATACGGTAAAAATAATCGTTGGACTTGTAAGGTGACTCATATGATTCAGAAATTTTAAAGCCCATTTTGTGTAGAAAACTGATTGTCCCTTGCTCAGAACTTGGAACTTCCGTCTCAATGCAAACAAATCCAGCTTTAGAGCAATAGTCTTCAGTTTTTTGGTAGAGCGCCTTGCCATATCCCTTATTTCGTACTTTCTGAAGAATGAACAGATTTTTTAACTCGATTATTTTCGTGAAATGATTTGGCTTTAAAATAATAGATCCAACTAACTCAAAAGTCAGACGGCGCTGTTCGTCAATTCCTGATCGGTAAGCGCCAAAAGCAACTCTTTTGCCTTGAACTACATCTTGGAGAGCCATGTTTAGCCAACGTAAATGTTCGGGATAGTGATCTCGAAAAATTTTCTCATCAGCCTGCATTAGGCGGGTCTGTTCTGCATCCTCGTCCAAGAAAATACGGCGTATCTCGCTTTCCTTTAGATTTGTCACACAGTATCTCCTTAATCGCCCAACAAGTTATTATATAGTTTCTGTATGGTAATGGATTTTATAAAATATTTGACTATTTTCAAGTGTATATCTTAATATTTAAAATAGATTCTTCGGTCCCTTCCTGTCGTCAGGACAGGCGTATCCTCCCTCAGAATGACATATTGCCACACACCTTGGAGGTGTTTCCTAAGAAATAAAAAAGCACAGAAGCTCCGGAAAACTCCGGTTCCTGTGCTTTTTTTAATTTTTAATTAAAAGTAAAACATTATCTTCTACAGTAAAGTATCAAATAAAGCTTCTATTACAGTCCTGCCTCTTTTCTCAAGATTTCTGCCTTATCTGTTTTTTCCCATGTGAATGTATCTTCTGTTCTCCCGAAATGGCCATGACTGGCTGTAATCTTATATATAGGACGCCGTAATTGCAGGTGATCGATAATGCCCTTTGGTGTAAGGTCAAAATGCTTATCGACCAGTTCTTCTATCTTTGATTCTGGAATCTTTGCTGTATGTTCCGTTGAAACCAGTACAGATACAGGCTTAGCAACACCAATAGCATAAGATAATTGGACTTCACAGATATCCGCAAGTCCTGCGGCCACTATATTCTTGGCAACATAACGGGCAGCATAGGCAGCGCTGCGGTCAACCTTTGAAGGGTCTTTTCCGGAAAATGCTCCACCACCATGCCTTGCTCTACCACCATAAGTATCGACAATTATCTTCCTGCCTGTTAAACCACAATCTCCCTGGGGACCTCCCACTACAAAACGGCCTGTTGGGTTTATATAATAATTAGTTTTATCGTCCAGATATTTTGAAGGAATAACTTCTTTTATAACTTTTTCAATCACGTCTTCTTTAATTTTCTCATGCGAAACGTCCGGGGAGTGTTGAGTGGAGACAACAACAGTGTCTACCCTTACCGGTTCACTGTCTTCATATTCAACCGTTACCTGTGACTTGCCGTCAGGCCGAAGGTATGTAAGGTCTCCGGCTTGTCTTTGCTCCGCAAGTTTCTTTACTAAACGATGAGCCATGCAGATAGGAAAAGGCATCAACTCTTCTGTTTCCTTACAGGCGAATCCAAACATCATTCCCTGATCACCGGCACCCTGTTCCTTATGTAAACCCTCCTCTTCAGTTACTCCCTGCGAAATATCCGGAGATTGCTTATCAAGTGCAGACATAACGGCACAGGTGTGGTAGTCAAAACCCATTGACGAATCATTGTAACCTATCCTTTTGATAGTCTCTCTGGCAATGTCCGGTACTGATATAATAGCCTTGGTAGTTATTTCACCGGCAACAAAAACCAGTCCAGTTGTAACCATAGTCTCACATGCTACACGCGCCATTGGGTCCTGCTCTAAAATTGCATCCAGAATTGAGTCGGATATTTGGTCTGCGATTTTATCAGGATGCCCCATAGATACGGATTCAGATGTAAATAAATGACTTCCTTTCTTCATGCACCCCTCTCTTTTTCTTTTAAAAGTTTTTGTTAGAATTCAATTATTTTCATTGAACTGCCATAACCTAAATTGAGCGATTTTTGTAGCCGCAACCTTCAGGTTGCGTAACTTACATGAAATTGTCATAAACTCATCAGATGATGAGAAACGCAGGCTAAAGCCTGCGACTACACTGATATACAATATAAAATCGCTCAATTTAGAATAATATGGAAGGCTAAAGTCGTACCATAGGTAGTCGCCTGAGGACGACGCTGTGGGCAATTCCAAGATCCGCCGTGGCGGGATCTGCCTCTGGCATGACCTTCAGCTACTTTTGCTTTCTAATATTTTCCTTATTATTTCCATATTTCTCTCAGTCGCACCTCTTTTTCCATTAACCACTTCTTGCGCTCTAAGCCCCATCTCTTTTGCTGCTTCAGGATTTTTAATAAAAAATTCAATTGACCCCCAGAGCTCATCCTCAGTTTCAACCAATCTGGCTGCCTCATTTCGAAGCAACAAGTCAACTTCTTCTTTAAAGTTAAATACGTGCGGGCCAAAAAACACCGGTTTCCCCAAGCCTGCCGGTTCCATCATATTCTGACCCCCAAATGGTACAAGACTCTTCCCGACAAAAACAAAATTCGATAACGAATATATTTTTCCTAAATCACCCACGGTATCGATTAAGATTACTTCCTTATTTGTATTCCGCCATTTGTAAACTGACTTTTCTATCTCAGTTTTTAACAATGGGACAAATCCCATCTTCTCTATCAATCTTGAAATGTCCCTTGTTCTTTCAATATGTCTTGGCGCTATGATTAATCTTAGGTTCGAGTAAGTTTTGTTCAGCCTTTCGAATACCCTGAGCAAGATTTCCTCTTCACCCTCATGGGTACTTCCACCTATAAGTACCAAGTCATTGTCCTTAATATGGAATAAATTAGCCAGTTCATTTTTACTGTTTTCATCGATATGAGTTGGAATGTTGTCATATTTCATTGTACCGGTAACAAAGACCTGTTCACTCGGTATGCCCAGACTGCAGAACCGTTGTGCATCAAGCTCTGTCCTGGCGCAATATATGTTCATTTTATTTGTCAGGCTATTATAAAATTCCTCTGAAATGCGACTGATAATTTGATATGTTTTAAAGGACTTATTGGATATTCGCCCATTAACTATGATTAAGGGAATATTTTTCTCGTAAACCGACACTAAAAAGTTGGGCCATATTTCAAGTTCGATTAAGAGGATACAACTTGGTTTGACCCTGCGAAGTACTTTTTTTGTTATCCAGCTTAAATCGACAGGAAAATAAAAAACGGGCTTGTCGCTAAAATTTTGCTTGGCTACTGAATAGCCAGTATTTGTTGAAGTCGATATAAAGGTTTCCCATTCAGGAAATTCCTGGTCTATTTTCTCTATAATGCTTTTCGCCGTAATAACCTCACCAACTGAAGCTCCGTGTATCCAAATACCAGGTTTTTTACTTGTCCTTTCTGATACCATTCCGAACCTTTGATACAATCCGGAGCGATGGCGCTCACTTGTTAGCATCTTAAATAGTGTATAGGGAGCACCTACCACAGATGCTGCTAAATAAATTGAATCAAAGATTATGGGCATTCTGAACTTGTCGCCTGTGGCGCCCCTTGAAGCAACTATCAGATCGGACTCCCGCCAGAACGACGTCGGGCTGGCAGTCGGGTTTCAGAATCTATATATATCAATCCTGAACTCGTTTCAGGATCAGAGACCCTGAAATCCCTGCCTTGCCGGCCCGTCCCCGCCTGTACCAGAACGGGCAGGCGAACGGCGTTGCCGGGCGGGCAGGCAGGGGAGGTACTGAAAGAAGATGCTGAAATAAATTCAGCATGACAGAAAGCGAAGAGCTCAGCCCCCACTGCTAGCTTGCGAAGCGCAAGCGAGCAAGCTGTGGGGGTA
>VSDH01000027.1 GCA_008636105.1 Candidatus Scalindua sediminis
AAACACCAGAACAATTTGAAAAAGAACAACTATTGTGTACTACAAAATTTGCTGCTTGATAAAAGGGGTGCAGTACATGATATAATCGCTGAAACACTGGTACAAATAATAAAAAGCAACCGTAATATAGAAAAAACTATTATCACCGCAACAAACCTTAATTTTCTTAAAAAAGTCCGAAAATTAGACTTAAATATTCGGTTAGGGTATGATCCGCAAGATATGTATGACGCTAAATTGATAAACAATTTAAAAAATATGTATAAAACCTATACTGATTTTAGTCCCATAACTTTTGAAAAGATGGGAGACGAGTTTCTCTCACAGATTATTTCACGTTCTAAGGAAATTAATGCAGAAGCAATTTATCTGGATTACAGGTTGATATTGCGAAGACAAAAAGAGCTTAATTTGATTGAGATATTTAATGAAAATGGAATAGAGGTTGACGCCTGGACAGTCAACAAAAAAGAGGAAATGCAGATGCTACTTAATCTCGGTATTGACCGGATTACAACGGATAGAACAGACTTGTTAATACAATTAAGAGAGAATGTTTCGTAGTACAATTCAGTCCTTTTGAATTGTATAATTCAGAATCCTTATTAGCTAGGAGAAAAATGTATGGTTAGCAAAACTTTCGTTGGCAGAAAAGTTGAGTTTGAAAAACTGGAAGAATATCTCACCGGTGTTCTTCAAAATAAGAAAGGGAATGTAACCTTTATCACTGGTGAAGCGGGTAGCGGGAAAACAAGACTAGTTAAGGAGTTCAGAGACAATGCATTAGCCAAGGAATCTAAAATGAGATCTCTGCATATGCTGCATGTGACGAACGTATTGGCACAGGCAACCCTTATGCTGCATTTGGTGTTTTGGTTGGTCAGTTGTTGACTAAGGGAAAAAGTAAAAAAGTTGTTCTCAAACTTATGGAAGATTTAGGACCAGATTGGCTGTCAGTTATTCCGGTAGTTGGAGGTTTTGCAGCTTTGGGGTTGAAAACAGCTATGCTGGTTAAGAAAGAATTTTCCTCTGCAAGTGATCAAATTACGATGTTTCAACGGTATACCAAAACTCTACAAAACATATCGAAAAAAAATCCCTTATTACTTATTGTCGACGATTTACAATGGAGCGATGATTCAAGTTGTGGTTTGCTTTTTCATCTTGCAAGAAATATCGATGAATATCCAATTTTTATTATAGGTATTTACCGTCCATCTGAAATTGAAGCTACATCACATCCAATAAAACAAATCAGAGCAGAAATGGATAGATACAAAATCTGCAATGAACTCTCCTTAAAAAGATTAAGTAAAGAGAAGTTAATTGAATACTTAAACGCCGAATTTCCCAATAACAAATTTGAAGCTCCGTTTATTGATGTTCTTAATGATAAAACTGACGGTAATGCCTTCTACATGATAGAAGCGATTCAATTGTTAAAAGAACAAAAGACTATCATCAAAGAAGATAAATCTTGGAAACTCAGCAAAAATATTAAGGATATAGACATTCCGCGTGGTGTGGCTGGTGTCATAGCTAAGAGGATAAGTCTTTTGAAAGATGAAAGTAGACGCATTTTAGAATATGCGTCAATTGAAGGTGAAAATTTTGCGTCTATTACTGTTTCAAAACTTCTTAATTGGGATGAACTTCCTTTAGTACAAGAACTGAGACTCTTGGGTAAAATTAATAAGCTCATAGAAGAGTTGGAATTGGAAGGTCTAACAAGAAAAAAAGGAGGGGAATATGAATTCATTCAGCACTTTGTTCATAAATCATTTTATGATGGTTTGGGTAAAAGGGAAAAGGAGCTTTTACATAAAAAGATAGGAGAGATTTTAGAAGAACTATATAAAGAGGATATTCATGAGATAGTTGTAGATTTGGCAGTTCATTTTGAAAGGGGGCGGGTATATAATAAGTCCGTAGATTACAGATTAAAAAGTGCTATAAAAGCGAATGATATTCATAGCTGTACCGAGGCTATAGCGCATTGTAACAAGGCGCTATCCTTATTAGAAAAAACAAAAGATGAAATCGAAGAAAATATAAAGAAGAAAACAGAACTTCTATTTGAGCTTGGAAGAGGAGAGGAATTTATAGGAGAATGGGATAAAGCAATTGAGCATTATACAGAAGCGAAGAAACACGCTGAAAAAACTGACACTGAAATTTACATAAGTGAGGGCTTTCTAAGAACAGGAAGAATCTTGAGGAAAAGGGGTGAATATAGAGATTCAATCGATAATCTGAAGAAATCTGTTGAAATTAAGACTAAAATCAATGATGGAAAAGGATTGGCAGAGACCTTATCAGAATTGGGATATATTTACTCCCGCCAGAAGAAATTTACAAATGCATTGTCGAAGCTGCAAGATTGTTTAACAATAAACAAAAAACAGCATGATTATATCGGAATGGCGAGGACATTAAGGACTATTGGTTTTATTTATCGTAGACAACACAAGTTTACAGAAGCTCATAAGGCACTAAGCGCAAGTGTAAAATACTGTACTAAGGCAAATAGTGTTCAAGAAAAAGCAGAAACATTAAGAGAAATGGCCGTTATTTATGGCGAGCAGGGTAATCATGAGGAAGAATTATTAGTTTGTGATGAGATCTTACGAATAGATGAAGAACTTGGCAATATTGTCGGAAAAATTCATACTCTCAAACGCCAGTCATGGGCAAATCGACTTTTAGGGAACTTATCCAAAGCAGTTGCAATATCTGAAGAACGTTTAAAAATAGCAAAAAAGACCGGTAATCTTCATGAGATAGCGGAAGCACTGCAAGGCGTTGCATTGCTTTATAGAGATATTGGTAAATGGGAAGAATCGATCAATTATTGTAAAGAGTATATTAAGATCGCTGATGAGTTGGGGGCAGTTCCGAGACATACTATTTACAATGACTTAGGTTTTGTTTATAGAAGACAGGGTAAATTTGATAGTGCCATAAAGAGTTTTGAAAAAGAAATTGAACTCAAAACAAAAATGGATGATAAAACCCGAAAAATGTGGCTTACTGAAATAGGAAAAGTTTATTTTTATCAGGGTAAACTCGATAAAGCTTTATCTCTTTATGAGGAGGCTTTAGAGGTCGCAAGCGGACGTCAAAAGACGAGTATCTTCTGGAAAATGGGAGAGATATATGAGGAGAAAAACCTGCTTGACACGGCATTAGATAACTACAGTGAATGTTTGAAATCAATAAAAGAACAAAATGATATATTACGTGCGCCAGTAATACTCACCAAAATCGGGGGTGTTTATTTACTCCAAGGGAAATATGAAATTAGTCAACAAACGCTTGAAGAAGCACTTAAAAAACATTGCGGAGAAAAACATGGAGAGGCAATTACATATCATAGTCTTTCAAAACTTCACTTTACCAAAGGTGAACTTAAAAAGGCAATGAAATATATTGACAAAGCTATCGAGATTTTTAATCGCCTAAAGGCCTTTCGTGTTGTCGGCTCTAAATTAACCAAAGCTAGGATATACTTGAAGAATAAAGAGTATCAAAATGCAAGTAAGTTTATACGCATTGCAAGAGAAAAGTTCACAGAGTTTAGAATTCCTCATGGAGTTGCTGAAACTAAAATGCTCGAAGGAGAGCTGATTTATGCTGAAACTGGTAATAGCAAACGGGCTCATTCACTAATTTTAAAAGCCGCTGAAATTTTTCGTAATCTCGGATTTAAATTGTTAGAAAATGAAGCAGCTAGAATAACAAAAACAATATCTTCAAAAGATAGACTCTAATACTTGTTTAAAGCATATCAGATTCGTGTCTGAAGAGCCAGTACATTCAAAAAAACACTTTGGAGTGGCCGGTTCTATTAGAAACTGAAACCAATGAGGCGCTGCAAATTGCAGCACTCGCCCATGATATTGACCGTGCTGTTGAAAAACGAAAAATATTACGTGCTGATTTTAATGACTATGACGCATTTAAAGCCGCTCATGCTAAAAACAGCGCAAGGATTCTGGGGGAAATTTTAAATGGGTGTCATGTGGAACAAACCATCATCAATGAAGCCTGCCGGTTGGTGGAAAGGCACGAAGCTGGTGGCGATCTGTGCTCTGATCTGCTGAAAGACTCAGATAGTATTTCTTTCTTTGAGGTCAACATGCTACTGTATTTTCAAAGGGAAGGATATGAAGAAACCTTAAAACGTTGCATTTGGGGATATCACCGACTTTCACCAAAGATGAAGGCTATTTGTCAAAAAATGACTTATTCACATCACTCGCTTGTCAAAATTTTGCAAGAAGCTATTTGCAACACATCTGAAAAGGATGAAAGCGGCCCTAACAAGGCATGCTACACCTGACCGCTATTCCGCTGCAAAAGGCACGATATGAAGTAGAACGTCGTTGCGAGCTTGCGAGCGTAGCCGAAGCAACGACAAAAAAGGGTTATTTTCAAATCAAAACGCATAAATTAGAGACTTGCTGCGCTCGACAAGGTTTTATATAATTCCTGAGCTTATTAATTCAGAAAGGTATCAATTTATATACTTTTGAAGGATATTAATAAAATGTTTTAGAGAGGGCTGGAAGGAGCTAATTAATTATGGAATGGAAAATTGTAGGTGTGATTGCTGCCATAAGTACTACTTCAGGGTTTATACCACAATTAATAAGAGGTATACGAACGAAGAGGTTAGAAGATGTTTCACCAATTATGTATATGCTTATGATCTTTGGATTTATAATGTGGCTTTTCTATGGAATGCACCTGAGGGATGTGATAATCATTGGAGCCAATGTGGTTGCATTGACATTTAGTTCATTTATACTCATTTTACGCCATAAATATTTAAAACAAAAAAACAAAGTTTATTAAGGGTAAGGTATAAATATTAGAGATATTTTCCGAAGATGACATTCAATTTCTCTCTTACTTTTTTCGGAATTTTGTCTTTTTGCGTCACAATAGCATTACTTGAAGCATTTACACATCCACACTTTCTTTCACCTTTAATCATAGGGATGGCACGCTTAATAATGGCTTTGGCTGTGTCAATATTTTTCTTAAGATTTTGGATAACCAAGTCCGCGGTGACATCTTCCTCCCCTTCATGCCAGCAGTCATAATCAGTAGAAAGCGCTAGTGTGCTGTAACATATTTCAGCCTCACGAGCTAGTTTGGCTTCTTGTATGTTTGTCATACCTATGACGCTTACGTCCCATTGGCGATAAGTTAAAGATTCAGCCCTGGTTGAGAATTGTGGACCCTCTATACAAACATAAATACCTCCTTTGTGAACGTTGGCTCCAACAGATTTTGCAGCTTCATAAAGGGTTTTGGCTAGGGCTGAACATATTGGGTCAGCAAGACTAACATGTCCAACAATGCCATCACCAAAGAAGGTACCTATTCTCCCCCTTGTACGGTCTATAAATTGATCCGGAATGACTATGTCCAGTGGTTTAATCTCTTCCTTCATACTTCCCACAGCACTGACGGCAATTATTCGTTCCACTCCCAGTTTTTTCATGCCGAAGACGTTTGCGCGGAAGTTTAATTCGGTTGGTAATATGTTGTGAGACCTTCCATGGCGTGGTAGGAAGACAACGCTTTTTCCTTCAAGGGTTCCAGTGGTATATTGGTCGGAGGGTTCTCCAAAAGGTGTTTCGACCTTAATACTTTCAACATCTTTTATACCTTCAATGTTATATAAACCACTTCCACCAATTATTCCAATTCTTCCCTCAGTCATATTCAATAACCTTTTTAATGGTTTGTTTAAAGAGCGAATATTTTAGCAATGGTTGTCAGGCCGTCAAGCGCAAAATTAATCTTAATTGACAGTATAACTAATTTCTATATAATTAACTTATCTGGCACTAATTTATTAATTTAAAGGCAGGATTGGTTGAAATAAACCTTTTTTTTACGGTAGAATTAATCACGATTTCTATTGGTAGTTAGGCTTTATATGTTTTCTATAAGAACCTTTACTTGTAATGATTTTGTTTTAAGCTTTTCTATTTAAGCACTTAATATACTTGTTTCATGATAAGGATAACCTGTTTTAAATTTTAATGAATTATTTTTTATTAAAATTGGCTAAGAATATGCAACTGTGTTTTTTCTACAAACAAATAGACTCTGATCTTAGTATATATTTGTAAGAGTTTTTTTGCTTTCAATACAGGAGAAATAGAAAGTGACAGAAGCAGTTCAGACTGAAGGTTTAGAAGCCATTCAATACATAAACGAAAAGTTTGATAAGGTTAAAAAAGAGGTAGAAAAGGTAATAGTAGGCCAGGACGATATGATTGAGGCTATTATTATTGCCCTTTTCTCTGATGGTCATGTTCTTTTAGAAGGCTATCCTGGACTTGGCAAGACCATAACTGTCAAGACCTTGTCGAAGGCGATTGATGCGAAATTTCAGAGAGTTCAATTTACTCCTGACCTGATACCCAGTGATATTACGGGTTTTGAATTGTGCGATCCTGAAACTAGAAAAAGCGTGGTTCAAAAAGGACCCGTATTTACTAATTTACTTCTGGCAGATGAGATTAACAGGGCTCCAGCAAAGGTTCAGAGCGCTTTATTAGAGAGTATGCAGGAAAAACAAGTAACGATAGGCAGAGAAACTTTTAAGCTGGAAAAATTATTTACAGTTCTCGCCACTCAAAACCCGATAGAAATATCAGGTACATATCTCTTGCCAGAAGCTGAAGTTGACAGATTTATGTTTAAAATCAAGATTACTTATCCTTCTTATGCAGAAGAAAGAGAGATTGCCGAGCGGCAGGTTCGTGACGAAGATGTTAAGCTTGATGTTGTCTTAAGTCCTGAAGAAATAATTTCATTAAGGCATCTCATTGCAGAAAAGATTCCTCTGCATAAGGAATCTGCGATTCTAAAATACTCAACACGCATTGTAAGGGCAACAAGGCCGAATTCGGATGGCAATGGATATATTAGTAATTTGATTATGTACGGTGCTTCACCTCGTGCTTCTATTTATCTTGCGAAGGCATCGCGTGTTTATGCTTTTTTAACAGGGAGTAATATGGTACTACCAGAGCATATACATAAAATGGCGTATCCTGTTTTAAGGCATAGAATAATTTTAACTCATGAAGCAGAATCCCAGGGGACAGATCCAGACGATATAATAGAAACTATACTGAGTAAAGTACCTATACTAGAATGGGAAGCGGTAAGAGGTAATTGAGAAGCAAGATAAGATTACATATACAAAGACTAGTGGCTAATCTTTTTGAGGGTGTCTTCTCCAGTTATTTAAACTCAACAAGGGGGATTGAACTTGATGAGTTGAGACAGTACCAGCCCGGTGATGAATTCAGGGCTATTGACTGGAAAGCTACTACAAGAACAGGAGTCTTACATGTTAGATTAAAACTGGTGGATAGGAGAACCAATATATTCTTTTTGATAGATAGAAGCGGATCAAAGAAATTTGGTTCAACAAATTTTGCTAAAGAAGATATTCAGTCATCTGTAGTTTCCATTTTAGTTCAATCTGCGGCAGAAACCGGTAATCCAGTTAGTTTCATAACGTTTACTGACAGGATAGAAAAATTCATCCCTCCCCAATCAGGCCAAAAAGAGATTATTAGAAATACAGAAAACATTATGTATGGCAGAGCCAAAGGTGTGCTTACCGACATCAATTGTGCTTTTGAGTTTTTAAATAACATGCGGTTTACACCCTCGCTTGTGTTTGTGCTATCCGATTTCCTTGCGCCATTTAATTACGAGAATTCATTAAAGTATCTTGTAAAAAAACATGATGTTATTCCCATAATCATATCTGATATAAGAGAAGAAGTGTTTCCTAAGGCAAGAGGTTTTGTGGCAGTAAGGGATTTAGAAACACATAATGTGAAGTATCTGGATTTGTCACAAGGCCTGATTACAGGTTTACAACATATTAATTTGTTTAACAAACTTGATCTGGATCACCTTACGTTAATGACAGATCAGAGAGAAGAGCAATGGACAGGGGCCTTATCAGATTACTTTGATAGAAGAATGAGAAAAAGAAGTAGGGTAAAAAAATGAAAAGGATCTTATTTATATACTTTTTGTGTTCGCTTATATGCATTTTGAGTTATGAAATCTGCAAGGCTCAACAATCAGGTTATGGGCAAGAGGCACAGTATGGAGAGTCTGCACAAACACGTATTCTAACGGGTGATTTAGATAGTTTAATTCCCGAAATAAGTGCGCCGGTTGAGTTATGGATATTTGTAGGCAACTATCGATTCGTTACCGGGAAGAGGATTCATTTTACTTTGCAGATGATATGGAAGTTGGGTGTTAGTGTAAACGTAGAAGAATTTAGAAATGTTGATCTTTCTCCTTTTAAGATAGAAAAGGTAACTATTGGAGAGAGACAAATATTTAATAATGATTGTGATTTTCTAATTATAACCTATATCTTATCATTATCTGATGACGCAAAAGGAGGCGTGTATACGATACCATCATTCTCTATTTCTTATAAGGATGAAGTGAACAAAGAAGTTGGACGGGCGAATACCTCTCCCATAGCATTAAAGAAGGTTCCGATTATGTTAGATACGAAAGTGGATAGAGACGTAGTAGATATTGGTGATAGAATTCACTATGAACTTACTATGTGGCATGAAAGGTATGTGAAGATACTTAAGGAAAATATGGAAAAGCTGGATTTTAGTCCATTTCAAGTAATAGATTTCAATATTGTAGAGAAATCAGAAGGTAAATTGAAAAAGACAACTATGGAATATGAACTTTCGGTTTATGATTTTCCCGGTAACAAAGAGAGTTTTGAGATTCCCTCATTACCTGTGCTGTATTATTTGGAGCATGAAGGCGAAACAAAACGAGAAGGTGAAGAAGATATGATTAAAACGCAAGAGATAGGCACTCCTGCTATTCCTGTAATAGTCAATACTTTATTAAAGAGAATTGATGTGCCGCTTGAAAGCGTAAAAGGCCCTGTTGTACATGCGAGAAGGGATGTTTGTCTTAGAGGACATTTGCCTATAATATTTGGAGTCTTAATAATAATTGTTTTAGGTGTAAATGAAACCAGAAGGTATGCAAGCAGGTTTACGAAGGCTGTTAAGGAAAAGATAGCAGATGCTCCACTTGCACACGCAGAAAAATTAGAAAAATTAATTGCTGTTTTTGATTCTGATGCAGAGGTTAATGAATTAAAAAAGTCTGTTATTAATATTGATTGCGCCTTAAGGGTCTTTTTGGGAGCTTTAGCGGAAATATCCAGAGAAGAAGTGCTTTCATTCACCACGACCAAAATTGTCGATACACTTAGAAGCAAGAATATGGCGGGGAAAATAGTTGAATCTGCAAACAACACCCTTGGGATTTTTGATACTGTGATTTTTGGTGATATTGATAAGGGAGGAATTGAGAAAGCCGTGAATGAGGTACAGCAGCTTTTAGAAGAGACCAAAAAACGTGGATATTATTAACTAGATAGCATAGGCATTTTCTTTTTTATGAGTGTTTGTTTGGAGGTGTTGTAAGCCTAACAATTATATAGCGATAAGTTGGCCTTCCCTTTGTCATTCTGAACGAAGTGGAGCTGAGTGGAGTGAAGAATCTCATTGTTAACGATCAGTGGAGACTATGAAGGCTAAGCGAAGTCGCGCCCGTGGCAGATTCGTCTTTGGCGAAAATCTAGTTTAGAGCAAATTTTGCGGTTTGAAACTTGTTTAGCATAAAGTAGAGAAGTGAAACAATATTATGTATACATTTTGACTAATAGGACAAAAACCATTTACACAGGTGTTACTAATAATCTACAACGTCGTATTTTTGAGCATAAGCATCTCATAATTAAAGGATTTACGAATAAGTATAAATTAACTAAATTGGTATATTATGAAGTAGGCAGTGATATTAAAGCTGCAATTTCTAGAGAGAAACAAATTAAAGGATGGTTGAGAAAAAAGAAAATAGCTCTGATTGAGTCAGTAAACCCTGGATGGCAAGACATAAGTAAGGAATGGTTTTCAGATTAAGAGCGATGTCCTATCCAATTGTTGCATCAGATTCTTCGCTTCCTCTGGTCGCTCAGAATGACAAGGTGTTTCAACATGTCATTCTGAGGGAGGATACGACCGAAGAATCTAGTTTAACAAATTGTAGAATTTGCAAGGCATGAAATTAGAAGACCCTATCTTTCTTTTAGCATTGATTCCATTTGTTTTTTTAATTTTCTTAAGGAAGGAAAAGAAATATTTAGGTTATTCAAGTGTAAGCCATCTAAAGGGGACTAAAAGTTTTAAAACCTTTATAAGGCGTTTACCAAAAATTTTATGCTTTATAGCCATATTCTTTGCTACCCTGGCCTTTTCTAAACCTCAATCGGATTATCATGAAACAGAGATAACTTTCCAGGGACGTGAAATAATACTTTCGATAGATACTTCATTTAGTATGACCGGCGAAGCAATGAGAACAGTTAGGGATATTATGGGGGAGTTTATAAAAAAAAGACGTAATGATTTGATTGGTATAACTATTTACGGAACAGATGCAGCGCTTGTAGTATTACCTACATGGGAGACTCCGTTATTAGAAAAATCGCTGGAACGCATTAAGCCGCATCAGATAGGTTACCGAACAGCTATAGGTGAAGGGATTTTTACTTCCATACTTGCATTGGTTGAAAAGGATATGGGGAACGAATTTGAGATTAATAGTTTGAGGAAAAGCATAAACAAAATGAGGGGACTTGGAAAATATGCCCTTAACTTTGCAAAAAAGGTTGAGAAAAAAGGCTCAATGAAAAATAAGGTAATAATCTTATTTACTGATGGTATATATAACGTAGGCATAAACCCCATAAGGCCTCTGCGCCTGGCTAAAAGGTTAAGAATTAAGGTGCATGTAGTTGCCGTACCTGCATCTGGTGAAACAGGTGTTGAACATGAACAGGCTGCTGAAAGGATAGCGTCATTGAGAAAGGGTGTTGAGTCAACCGGCGGAAAGTACTTTGCAGCAGAGAATTATGAAGAAGTAGAGCAATTTTATGAAGAGATAAACAAACTTGAGAAGGACAAGATAGTAGCAGAGAAAATCGTGAAGAAGAAAGACTTATTCTTTTTTCCTACAGTCATCAGTATCGGCTTTTTATTGGGAATGGTCTTAATGGAAAACATTTGGTTGAAGTTTCCATAAAATGCAAGAACAAGGTTTATTTATAACAATAAAAGAACATAGTTTTGTAAATTGATTAATGAAGTAGGGTGGGCATTGCCCACCAAAACATATATTTATTCGAAAAAGGTTTGCGGGAGAGGTAACGTAAAAAAAGGTGTAAGACATAACCGTTCGACGAAACGGGTCGTACCTAGGGCAGATTCGCCTCGGCGAACATCGTTACCCTGACCTACAAACTATCTATTTTGTAATTTGTGATTTAAACCATGTCTTTGGCGCTTCGGGCCTGATGAATATTAGGGAGAAATAAATGAGTAAAAACAATATTATCAAATTATCGCTTTTTATCCTGGCTATCCTCTTAATAGCTTATGGAAGGGGATATTGGAATCAGTGCAAATTAGTCGATAGTGTTAATAAAGATGTATCAATGGGAAGGTACAACAAGGCCCTTGAGTCTTTGGAAGAAGCAAAAACTTCGAATTTATATAAACTTTCCAGGTTTTTGGGTAGGGAAGACCCTTATCTTGTGTACAACTCGGGAGTAGTATTGATGCTTATGGGAGATAATAAAAGAGCCGGGATAGAATTCAAGAAGGCCATCAAGTCAAACAATAAAATAATCAAAGAGAGTGCAATATATAACAGGGCGAATTTAATAGCAACAAATATGGATTTCATTACTGCTGCAGACGAATATACAAAGGCGCTCAAGATAGATTCTGAGGATTTTAAAGCAAAGAAAAATCTTGAAAGAATGCGGTTAGGGCAGAAACAACTCTCAACATTGTTTAGTCCAGTAAAGCAAGAACGGGAAGAAAGAATACAGTCCTTAAAGCTCATTCCATGGGGAAATAAATATAGATACAGTGGCGACCAAAAGGTTAGATGGTAAAATCAAACGCGAGTCCACTGCAAAAACCTCTTCTTAAACGAAACCTCCTTCCTACTTAACTTTATAAGAGCTTGTTTCGCTGGGATTACCAACTTTGAGGTTTTTGCATTTTATATGTTATTTATATAAATAAATTCCCTTAGTCCTCCTTTAATAAAGGGGGACTCTGTTGGTTCAATCTTGTAGATTGAACCAACAGTTTTATTGAATGGAAACATTTCGATTCAGGCTACAAGCCTGAACCAGCAATTGAGGGCAGTTCCAATTGGCATGAAACACTTAATCCAATCCAAACTATAAAACCATTTTCTTAAAAAAAGATGCTATTTTTTTCACATGAGCAGTATTTAACATATATATATTCTAGTGTTGTGCTTATTTTTCTTGTATATCTTTATTCATCGGGAAAAAAAAGAAAGTGGTTGAAGGATTTCGGTGGGCTTAGTATGTTGCAACGGTTTAGCAAAATACCACCTACTGCGCGTAATATTATCAAGGGCTTTATGGTTAGTGCTTCTTTTTGCGGTCTTTGTATGGTACTTTTGGGGCCAAAGTGGCAAACTACTGAAGAGTATTATGAAAAAGAAGGTATGGAAATTGTCTTTGTTCTAGATGTGTCATTAAGTATGTTGGCGGAAGATATCAAGCCTAACAGACTGCAAAGGGCAAAGATTGAGATGGAAAATTTAATTAAAGACCTTGAAAATGATTATCTTGGTCTGGTAGTATTTGCCGGACACGCATTTTCCATGCTTCCTTATCTCACTACTGACTATGATAGTATTTATCTAAGAATTTTGCATATGATTAATGAGAACTATGCGCGTTTCATACCTTATGGTACGAATGTCGGGAATGCACTGCTTATTGCAATAGAATCGTTCAGTAATGT
This sequence comes from Candidatus Scalindua sediminis, assembly GCA_008636105.1. Taxonomy (GTDB): domain Bacteria; phylum Planctomycetota; class Brocadiia; order Brocadiales; family Scalinduaceae; genus Scalindua_A; species Scalindua_A sediminis. The sequence continues at coordinate 12,960 of VSDH01000027.1, forward strand.
TAAAAGAGAAAAGGTCCTTATCTTTCTCACAGATGGTGAAGAGCATTTGGCCGTGAGAAGCCAGGTTGCAGAAGCAGTCAAGATGCTGATGGAGAGGAAGGATATTTCAATTTATTTGATTGGTATTGGAGACCCACTGAAGGCCTCGCCAATCCCCAAAAAAGATAAGGAGGGACACACAATCGGATATGAGGTTGATATGGAAGGCGATACTATCACGACAAAACCAAATCCTGCATTATTACAAGAAATTGCCACATTAACTGGTGGTACATATATTCATGATGCAACAGGAGATGAGCTTAAGAATATTTTCAGAGGAGTTATAGAAAAACACAGGAAAATCATTGGTTTAAAAACCAGGAATATTGTAAAGGATATTTCTCAACATTTTTTGGGAGGTTCATTGTTATTTTTGGTAATATTCCTTTTGTTATAATAGTAGAGGGTAGAATGTAGAAAGTAGAGAGATGGAAAAGAAAAAAATAAAAAGCGTTGAAGATTTCGAGGTATATCAAGAAGCTGTGAAGTTGTTTGATGACTTTTTAGAAAAGGATTTACCTGCTCTTAGAAAGGATTTTGCAGGTAGAACATTAGCAGGTAATCAACTAAGATGCTTAGACTCTATTTGTGCGAATATGGAAGAAGGATACGAACGCAAATCAGGTAAAGAAATCAACCCCTCACTTTTTTAAGTTATGAATTACGTATACATTATAAAAAGTATTAAAACCAAAAAAATTTATATTGGTTGCACGTCAGACTTAAAAAGAAGATTGAAAGAACATAATAAAGGAAAAAACTATACCACTATTAGGATGTTGCCTATAGAATTAGTTTATTATGAGGCATACAAATCAAAGGAAGATGAAAAAAACAGAGAAAAGCAATTAAAACGATATGGTAATGCTTTATTATTTTTAAAAAAACGCACAAAAAATTGTTTGTCATAAAAGTGTGGGGTCAGAATATCTAAAGGTTCAGCGGGAGAGGCAAGAGGGAGATATAAAAGATTGAAAAGGTTGTTTTCTCAAGAAACAATAAATAAGCGTGTGTTAAAACTGAATGAGATTAGAGCTATGTTAGCATCTTTAATTGACAAATGGGAATAACTCTCTCTACTTTCTACTTGTTACTCTCTACTTTCAATAAGGTTCTTTGCGGCTGAATTATTTAAGGAGTTAATAAGATGATTACTAAAGAGCAATTAAAAATAAAACCAGGCAAGTTGTTTATTGACGGGAAATGGGTTGATTCTGTTTCCAGTAAGACATTTAGCACCATAAATCCTGCTACAGAAGAGGTTATTACGACTGTTGCAGAAGGAGATAAGGGGGATATTAACCTTGCTGTTGTGGCCGCTCGCAAGGCATTTGAGGATGGACCATGGAGAAAGACCGATGCGCGAGACAGAGGTAAAATTCTATTGAAAATAATGGAGTTAGTAGAAAAGAACAAAGAAGAATTAGCCCGGCTGGAAACTCTGGATAATGGCAAGCCTATAAGTGAAACAACAGCTGCTGATCTCCCACTCATCGTAGATTGTTTGTTGTATTATGCAGGATGGCCGGACAAGATCCATGGAGAGACAATTCCGGTAAGAGGTGAATTTCTTAACTATACCATCAGGGAACCTGTCGGAGTAGTTGGCCAGATAATACCGTGGAATTTCCCTTTACTAATGGCCGTGTGGAAGATAGCGCCTGCTATAGCTTGTGGCAACACAATGGTTTTAAAACCTGCTGAACAGACTCCCTTGACTGCTTTAAGGTTTGGTGAGATCTGCCAGGAGGCCGGCTTGCCGGATGGTGTTTTGAATATTGTTCCTGGTTATGGTCCTACGGCTGGAGCAGCACTTGCTGAACACATGGATGTTGATAAGATTGCCTTCACGGGTGAATATATTACAGGACGCCTCATAATGAAGGCAGCCTCAAGGAATTTAAAACGGGTATCTCTGGAGTTAGGAGGAAAATCTCCTAACATAGTATTTGCAGATTCTGATATGGACAGTGCCGTGAATGGTGCTATGACAGGCATATTCTTCAATCAGGGGGAGGTATGCTGTGCTGGTTCTCGATTATTCCTTGAAAAAAGTATTCATGATGAATTCATAGATAAATTGTCAAACAAGGCTTCTAGTCTGCGTGTCGGAAACCCGGAAGATAGTAGTACTCAAATGGGGGCACAGGTTTCTAAAGAGCAGTTTGATAAAATATTGGGCTATATTGATAGTGGGAAACAAGAAGGAGCTAAATTGGTAACAGGCGGTGAAAGGTTCGGGGACAAAGGATATTTTATTAGACCAACCATATTCGATGAAGTAAATAACAATATGAAGATAGCAAGAGAAGAAATCTTTGGCCCTGTAGTATCTACAATTACATTTGATGATATAAATGAGGTGACAAGACAAAGCAATTTATCAATCTACGGTTTAGCAGCAGCAGTATGGACTAAGGACATAAAGAAGGCTCACAAACTTGCGAGAGACCTAAAGGCTGGCACGATATGGATAAATACTTATAATACGTTTGATGCCGGCTCACCTTTTGGCGGATTTAAACAAAGTGGTTTTGGCAGGGAATTAGGTATTCATTCCTTAGAACTGTATACGCAGATAAAGAGTGTTTGGATAAACCTTGGTACTTAAATGTTTCAGAGTATAATCCTATCCTCGATTTTCTACAGTGAGATGAACTTTTGTAGAAGATGACGAGACAAATTTACAAATTAATGGGAAAACACATAATTCCATTATTGATTATCACTTCAATTTTCATATTACCCAAACACATAGTTTATTGTGCGCATGAGCCTGATTTTTATTATAACCTTGGCGTCTCTTACTACGACAAGGGTATGCTAGGTGAAGCGATTTCTGCATGGGAAAAAACCATAGAGATTAATCCGGAATATGTAGTGGCATATTATAATTTGGGAAATGCTTATGAGGAAAAGGGTATGTTAAAGGAAGCGATTTCTGCATGGGAAAAAGTGATAGAAATTGCCCCGCGCGATATAGATGCGTATTTTAATATGGGGGTTGCATATATTAAGAACGGCATGTTTAAAGAAGCATTAGATATATATGAAAAGGCAATTAAAATCAATCCTTACGATCCTGAGATACATTACTACCTTGGTATTGCATTTATCAACATAGGTGAAATAGATAGCGCAATTGAAGAATATAATAATGCTATAAGACTGAAACCTGATTATGCCGAGGCATACAATAGTTTGGGAAATGCTTATTATGATAAAAACATGTTAGATGAAGCACTTTCAGCATATAAAATGGCAATAAAGATAAACCGTAATTATGCTGATGCCTATAATAACTTGGGTTCCATTTTTTTTGACAAAGGTATGTTAAATGAGGCAATTGTCGCATGGGAAAAAGTGATCGAGATTGACCCCAACAACGCAGATGCTTATTACAACCTTGGGAATGCGTACGATGAGAAGGGAATGTTTTACGAGGCTCTTCATGCATGGAAAAAAGCACTTGAAATTAATCCGGACATTATAGACGCACATTATAATCTTGGATTAGTTTACAATAGAAATAAAATGTTCAAAGAGGCAATCAACGAGTATAAACAAATTTTGATAAGACAACCTAAAGATGCGGATACACTTTATAGCCTGGGTATTGCTTACAAAAATAATGGTTTAAAAGATAAGGCAATTCGTGAATTTGAGAAAGTTGTTGCGCTTCAACCCGGAAATACTTTTGCCCTTAATAACATAGGTACTATTCACCTTGAACAAGGCCAATATGAGGATGCGGTTTCAGTATATAAAGAAGTATTGCAGAGTGAGCCTGATCATGTGGAAGGATTGTATAATCTTGGTTTAACATATTATTTTAAAGGCGACCTTGATACAGCGATAAATACGTGGGAAAAAGCGGCAAAAATTAATCCTTTTTATAAGGATTTACAAAATAATCTTGCCGTTTCTTATAAGAAAAAAGAATTATCCAATAAAGTAGTTACAACACATGAAAGAGTGTTTGATGAAGACGTTAAGTTTGATAAAGAATTTTCAGTAGTGCTTCCAGCACAAAGAAGGGGGGAAGAAATGCAGGTAGTGAATAGAAGGAAGTTATTACCCGCAGTAACAATTGGTTTAACAAAAGAGGAAGCCACCAAACTAGCAAGGGTACTTAAGGAAAGTAATGTGGAAGTTAAATTTTGTCTCGACCTCCTTACTGATATTGATTTAGTAGAGCTTGAAGAGAAAATTATCAGTAATAATAAACAATGGTAAGAAAAGTCTGTATATCAGTAATAGGCAGTGGTAATAGTGACGGAACACTAAGCCCCGAAATAGCCAAAATTGCCAACGAGGTAGGCAGAGAAATTGCGGTACGGGGAGCAGTTCTAATATGCGGAGGCCTTGGTGGAGTGATGACTGAAGCAGCAAAAGGGGCAAAGGAAAAAGGCGGCCTTACAATTGGGATTATCCCTGGTGAAAATCCAAACAGTGCAAATCCGTATATAGATATTCCCATACCAACCGGTTTGGGTTTTGCCAGAAATGTTCTGGTTGCTTATTCAGGTGATGCAGTAATTGCCGTAAGTGGTAGACTTGGAACCCTTTCTGAAATCAGCTTTGCTCTTATAAGAAAGAAACCCGTAATTGGCATTTGTACTTGGGATTTGAATCAGTTGGAGCCGTTAGAAGATTATGGATACGGTATAATAAAATGTAAAAATGCTAAAGAAGCCGTAGAAAAGGCATTTACTCTCATAAGAGACAGGACAACGTTTCAGAACACTAGCTCGGGGACGTAATTGATTCTGTAAAATTTCTGTTAACTTTGCGAAGCATTAATAATGGATCTTTTATATTCTATCTTGACAGGATTGCAGTAAATGCTAAAATACCGCTGTTTGGTCGTTAAGGTGTTCAGTAAGTAGATCACTGCAGAGGCCACAAACTGACGGAGAGAATTTTTACTATAAATTAGTGAACTATTTTGTTTTTCACAATATTACCTTTCCAAATTAAACATTCTATGCAATGTACTGAACTTTTACTATAGTTCTTCATATCATACATCCTTCACTATTTAAACATTACGATATGTACTTCCTGCCCAAATAAAACAATGTAAAACTACTGGAGTTATTAGATTCTTTTAAAAAGTTTATAAAAATGGAAGTAATTAAGAAGGTAAAAGACTTAATATCGTTGATGAATGAAAATAACCTTACAGAAATCGAGGTTGAGGAAGAGGGTACCAAGATACGCTTGAAAAGAAATAACCTGGATTCAGTACAAACAAGCATCCAATTACCTTCAATAAAGGCATCATTACAAGAAGGTTCTAATAAGTATCTGACGTCAAAACAGGATAAGGAATTATCGGAAATTGTAGCTCCTATGGTTGGTACATTTTACAGTAGTGCACCGGGTGCGGATCCTTATGTAAATATAGGAGATACTGTTGATGAAGAGACCGTTGTTTGTATAATTGAAGCGATGAAGATAATGAATGAAGTTAAGGCTGAGACTGAAGGGAAGATTGTCGAGGTAATAGTGGAGAATGGGGCTGCCGTTGAGTTTGGGCAACCTCTTTTTCGCGTTGAAGCATCTGAAGAAGGAGAGTAATAAATAGATATATGGTGTGCACCTTGTTAAACTATTTTTGCATTTTGCATATGTCATCGGGGCTATGTAAGTCAAAAATGTTCTAAAGGCAGGTTAGGAGTATAAAAGAAATAAATGTTTTCGAGAATCCTAATTGCGAATAGGGGAGAAATAGCCCTTCGAATAATAAGAGCATGCAAAGAATTGGGCATCGAGACCGTCGCCATATGCTCAAAGGCTGATGAAAATGCACTATACTTGCAATATGCAGATGCTCATGTGTGTATAGGACCGGCAGAAGCATCGGAAAGCTATTTAAATATTCCAAGCATTATTAGTGCCGCAGAGATTACTGATATAGAGGCCATCCATCCCGGATATGGTTTCTTGGCGGAAGATAGCCATTTTGCAGAGGTTTGCGAGTCATCCAATATTGTTTTTGTTGGACCATCGTCCGGAGTTATGAAGAAGATGGGTGATAAAATTCAGGCCAGGAAAATAGCAATCGAGAATAAAATTCGTGTGATCCCTGGTAGTGATTCAACTATAGAGAATCAACAACATGCCCTGAAGGTTGCTCATGAATTAGGTTATCCAGTCCTGATAAAGGCATCTTTTGGAGGGGGCGGTAGAGGTATGAGAGTGGCGCATAATGATATAAGCTTAGTCAATTCGCTTGCAATTGCTCAACGTGAAGCAAAAGCAGCATTTAAAGACCCTTCTATATATATCGAAAAATACATAGAACCTTCACGTCATATTGAGGTTCAGATCGTGGCGGACAAATACGGAAATATGGTACATCTTGGCGAAAGGGATTGTACCATACAGAGGAGACATCAAAAATTATTAGAAGAAGCTCCGTCTCCTAATATATCCAGTCAATTACGTGACGGAATTTGTAAAGCAGCGTTGAAGATATCCAAAGCAGTTGGTTATACTAACGTTGGTACCGTTGAATTTCTGATAGATGAAGATGGGGAATACTATTTTATTGAAATGAATACTCGCCTTCAAGTTGAACACCCTGTCACAGAAATGATTACGGGAATAGACCTGGTTAAGGAACAATTGAAAATTGCTTATGGTGAAAGACTAAACTTGAGACAGAAAAAGGTAAAAAGTGAAGGTGCTGCGATAGAATGCAGGATTAATGCTGAAGACCCAAATAATGGTTTCAGGCCGTATGCTGGTAAGATAACAATGTGCAGTGTGCCTGGTGGAAGGGGTGTGCGGATAGACTCGCACATTTATTCCGGATATGAGATTCCACCATATTATGATTCGCTATTGGGCAAATTGATTGTGCATCAAAAAACAAGAGAAGATTCAATTGCTTGCATGAGAAGGGCCTTAAGTGAGTATAGGATTGAAGGTGTGGGAACGACAATACCTATCCATATGGCTATTATAACGGACCCAAGATTTATTAGTGGTGACGTAAATACCAACTTTGTTGAAAACCTCATTAATGAGAAGGAATAAATAAGCATAAAGTAACTACGTGTGTAACACCAGATTTACACTTTTTTCTTGACACGATGTTTTGCTCTTGATAAAATTCCGCACTTTAATGAATATCTAATTTCTGACATATGCCGAATGGTTTAAGTTGTTTAATGTAAAAAGGTTGCAAGCGGTTATCTGTAAAAATATGTGCTGCATTTTTGGAATTTATCATGCGATTCTGGCGTGGTATAATTTTTAAAGAAAGAAAGGAGATCGAATACATATGTTTAGTCGTAGGTTAAGAAACCTTATTATGGCCTTTGTGGTCATTTCAATATCATCGCTTATTATCCTCCAAAGCAACCAAAGTTTTGGCGCAAAGCAGAAGTGGAAATACACGGGTAATGCAGGTTGTAAATGTCACTTGTCAAAGGGTTGTTTTGAGGGTGAAGAATATAAGGAAAGGCTACATTCACATACCTTTGATGAAAGACTGAAAACCGATGAAGAAAAGAAAGACCCTGAGTGCTTAAGGTGCCACGCAACGGCATATAAGATGAAAATAAAGAGGGGTAAATCTAAAAAAGGTAGTAAAAATTTTATCGAAGACGTTGCATGCGAGGCATGTCACGGGCCAGGTGAGGCTTATGTGAAGGTAAAGAAAAATTATCAGAAGAAAGGTAAAGATGCCTTTAAGAAATTGTTAAAAGAAGACCCGATGATGGCCAGAAAGGTTCAATATGATACAGGCTTATATGTTGCTGGCATAAATAAATATAAGACAATAAAAGAGCAGTGCTTAGAGTGTCATTGGGAAGATGTCAATGACAAGAATAAGTGCCCTAAGTGCGACAAAGACGAAAAGGGTAAGCCCATAGTAATGAAATTTAAGAAATATTTCAAGTTGGACGATCATAGGGATCATGATACAATTGATGATGTATTACCCAAAGTTGACAAGAAGAAATGGAAGGGTTACCTGGAGCAAGACCCTCTTTTTAAAACAAAACCAAGTAACGCCAAGTAACGTCAAGCATTAAAAGTAATAGTTGTTCCTGAGTCAAATTTGATCAGGATAAGTGACGTAGTTTTTTGATTGACTTAACTTCCCCATTCTCGAGAGAAATGGGGGAATTAAATGTTGTTCCTTTGTTGATGCATGTGCACGTAGCATAGTAGTAAGGACTTAAACCCACAAAATAGCGTACTGCCTTTTATATGGAGAGGAGGAAACCATAAAGTGGTATCTTTGTTAAAAGTCTCTATCACTTCAATTAGCAATAATAAAATATTACATAAATTATTACTCCTTTCATTCCTTTTTTTATTCATTTCTACTTTTTCTTCTAAAAATCTCTTCGCACAGGAAAATAGTGAGTGTTTAGAATGTCATACTGACCCGGCAGAGGTAGATGTTAAGGTAAGGGTTGATCATGTTACAGGCGAGGTAGAGATTGTCTCTATGCTCGTTGATGAGGATGCCTTTCATGCGTCTGCCCACGGTGGAGAGGATTTTTACTGTATTGATTGTCACGCTGACCTGGAAGACGTTGACCTGGAAGAAACAGAAGGAGGACATTATCCGAATTTGCAACCTGTTGACTGTATAACGTTTTGCCACGATGACCCTGCCGAAGAATTTCTGGAGAGTAAACATGTAAGTTTAATGAAGGAAAATGATGTACAAACACCTACTTGTAAACACTGTCATGCTGGTGAAAAATCCAAACGTGATACGCCTAGAGCCGATGATTTATATCATAGAAAAGACACGATAGAGAAGTGTGGAGGTTGTCATGAAAAGTTTCTGCACTCGTATCGAAATAATTTACACGGTCAAGTTACTGCATTAGGACACCTGGATACAGACATAGCGACTTGTGTTGACTGCCATGGTCAACATACGATATTGCACTCATCGGAACCCGAATCTACCCTGGGTCCAGAAAAGGTTATTGAGACTTGTGGTAGATGCCACCCTGGTGCAAATGATAGTTTTGTCAAACATGTAGCACATCCTGAATATAAAAATTTACAATATTACAAATCAGCTTTAATTGCCCTCAAGAACATTAGGAAAGATCCTGAACAAATCAAGAGCATCTTCAAAAGTCCACAAATAATTATAACTATTACATTCATACTATATATAGGTATATTAATCCAGACTTTTGCCGGTTTCGGTATGCATTCACTTCTCATATGGTTTGGGACTGTGTTAGACGAGCGTAAAGAAGGAAAGGAATCAGGACATGGCAAAAAATAATACTTTACTAAGATTTAAGCTGTTTCACAGATTTAATCACTTCATTATTATTATTAGTTTTTTTGGTTTAGTGTTAACTGGTATGCCACTTGTTTTCAAGGATTACGGGTGGGCTCTTTGGCTGTATAAACTCCTGGGCGGTTATCCTACTGCTGGGTATATCCACAGGATATGTGCACTCGTTACTTTTTTTGCTGCATTTTTACATTTTGCATTTTTAACCTTTGAGGCCACAGTAAGGAAAACTAAAGGGCTTTTCTGGGGTCCAGATTCACTAATAATACAGCCCAGGGATGTATTAAACATTTTGGGGGATGTTTTGTGGTTCTTCAGGTTGGGACCAAGACCAAAGTTTGATAGATGGATTTATTGGGAAAAATTTGAATATCTATCACTTATGTGGGGCACATTTGTTATGGGTGCTACCGGGTTTATCCTTTGGTTTCCAGTTCAGTCCACAAGCATCGTGCCTGCTAGTGTTGCTAATATTATCGATTTGCCAAGTATAGCACTAGTAGCTCATAGGTATGAAGCCATACTGGCAGCTGGTTTTATCTTTACAATCCATTTCTTTCATACACATATGCTTCCTGATAATATCCCTGTAGACGAAGCAATGTTTACGGGAAGAGTTTCGGAAGATCATATAATGCATGAAAGAGGGGCATATTACGAAAGATTGAAAAATGAAGATCAGTTAGAGGAATGCAAAGTAAAACCAGCCTCTTCCGGGGCCAAGTTTGTAGCAAAGATATTTGGGATCCCAATTCTTATCGTTGGTTTACTTATGGTCAGTTTTATGCTATCCGCATTGGTATGTTCTATCGTTTCTGTTATTACAGATTTAAATATTGGTTTTGATATTTTTAGTATTTTTGCATTTTGATAAGCGTAAAGTTTTAATTTCAATTTTTCAAAGGTATCTTTATGGTTAGTAGGGTATTAATTGCTGATGATGAAGAGCGCATAATGCGTAATATAAAAGCGATTTTCGAAGAAATGGAGAATATCGAAATTATTAAGGCGCAGGATATTTCTTCAATAGTTGATTTTATTGATCGTGAGAGGCTTCATTTAATTATTACTGACCTGAGAGTCCCAAAAATGGGGAGGCTGGAATTTTTGAAGTACATTAAATCGAAAGATACAGACTTGCCAATCATAGTTATTACGGGTGATGATTCCATTGAAACTGCAGTAGAGGCTATGAAAGAAGGCGCTTTTGATTATATCACAAACCCATTTGAAGAGGACACGCTCACGATTGCAGTAAAAAAAGCTCTTAAAATGAGGTCTCTGACAATGGAGAACAGGTATCTTCGGAAGGAACTAGAATCGCATTATAATTTTGGAAATATCATTGGTAATTCGCCTAAGACGTTGGAAGTGCTTTTATTGGCCGGTGATGTTTCAAGAACGGATTCAACGGTATTTATTTCTGGAGAAAGTGGAACAGGTAAAGAGCTTGTGGCCAGAGCTATACATTTTAATAGCTTGAGGAAGAGCGCCCCATTGATTACGATTAATTGCGCTGCGTTACCTGAGAATCTATTGGAAAGTGAGCTATTTGGCTACGAAAGAGGTGCGTTTACGGGGGCAGAAAGAAGCAAAAAAGGTCGTTTCGAACTGGCCAACGGAGGTACTTTGTTTCTTGATGAGATATCGGAAATGAATCCTATTATCCAGGCTAAGGTGTTAAGGGTTGTTGAAGAAAAAGAATTAGAGCGGCTTGGAGGAACAGAAACAATAAAAGTAGACGTAAGAATTATATGTGCCAGCAATAAGAATCTTGAAGAGTATGTTAAAAACGGGCGATTCAGAGAAGATTTATACTATCGTATTAACGTATTTCCTATTAATTTTCCTCCGCTCAGAGAAAGGCCTGAAGATATTTTGAGCTTAGCAAGACATTTCCTTGAGCATTATTCGGTTAAAATGGGCAAATTCTCTTTAAAAATGTCAAAAAATGTAGAAAAGATCCTTGTTTCTTGCAAGTGGGATGGTAATGTAAGGGAATTGAAGAATTGCATAGAAAGAGCGGTTATATTATGTAAAGGAGACTTGATAACCGAAGAACATCTTCCTTCTGTTCTGGTCAAAGAATCTCTTTCTAATTATGATAACGGTATGTACAAAATAGTGAAGATGATGGATATCAGTTTACCTCCAGAAGGAATATCTTTAGATGAACTTGAAAAACACCTTGTATTGCAGGCATTGAAAAAAAGTAAAAACAATAAGACTAAAGCAGCAAAATTACTCGGCCTTAGCAGAGGAACCTTTAGGTACAGGCTAGAGAAATATGAGTAATTAAGCCAAAAAATACATATAAAAGAATTTGACAATTAGAAGGATATTTGATAATATCTCGATATTTGACACCTAAAGAACTATATCGGTGTAAATAAGCCAAATCTATCTTCGGGGAAAAGGGAAGAAAAGTATACTATGTCATTATATGAAAGGACTTACGTTAGGTATATAAGTTTGAAATATTATGTGCCATAATATGCTAAATAAGCACGGCTTGTAAATTTTATTGAAAATCAAGTGAAAGGGGGTGGAAGTTGAGCAATTTAAAAAGGACTATCTGTAAGTCTTTGGTAGGTTTATGTGCCTTTTTGTTTATAATATCTCTTTTGGTTAGTCAAGTTAACAGTGCCGTTGCTGCAGAAGGAGGTGCTTGCCCGAAGAAACAGAATGAAAAACTGTTTTGGTGTATGGAGTGTAAGGAGATTTTCACCTGGAATGAATGTGGTAACTTGAAATACATCTGGGAATTCAAGGGAAAACAGCATAGTGACGAACTTGCTAAGCATAAAATTGTACGGTCTTGGGCATGTTTGAGGACTGAGTATCACTGCATACGTGATGGGAAAAAATGGTCCTCAAATCCGGATGGTATTTTTTGTGAAGGATCTAAGATATGTTTGCCTTATAATCCAGGTTCATGCGAAATTTGTAATGATGACCTGGCACCCAAAAAAAGCAGGGCAAAGCTCAATTTCAAGTGTACAAAATGTGGCAAGGAGTTTGACGAACCGGGAGTAGGGCATGAGATTGATAAAAAGAAGGAATATGCGGAGCATTTATTAAGTTTTGGTAATTGTAAGGATTGTGGTGGACCACTTGACAGCGTTTGCAAGCAGTCTGGCACATGCCCACATGTTCCATCATTTTAAATGATGTTGTAATTTTATATTTTTTTTTGGAGGTGGGGTGGAAAGGTGAGTAATACAAGGAGTTTTATTGGCAAACTTTTTTATGTCTGCACCTTTTTCTGCATAGTATCTTTTTTTACAAGCTATGTTAACTACGACGTTAGGGGAGAAGGACGTCCTTGCCCTAAAAAGAAAATCCAATTGCAATTCTGGTGTGAAACATGCAAGGAGATTAGAGAATTCAAGGATTGTGACACAGCCGATTATATATGGGACTTCCAGAAATATAAAGCGGGGGCCGGGAAATATGCAGATGCTAAGGTACATCAAGACTTACCGGAGGGATGGGGATGTCAGAGGATTGCATACAGTTGCATAAACAAAGATTGTGTAGATTATGAGAAATGCATTCCGCATCCGGGTATCTGTGAGACCTGCATGGACGATATTACCAGCAAGAAGATCTGGTCAAAGATTAATTTTAAATGTACAGGCTGTGGTAAGACATTTGACGACCCCGGTGTAGGGTATAAGCTTGATGAACGTCTTGAGTATATCCCAACATTAAAAGAACCTGGAAAATGCAGCGATTGTGGAAAGCCATTAGAAACAGTTTGTGAGAAGTCGGGTACATGCCCGCATGTACCTAGTTTTTAACTTTTTGTAAATTTACAAATTTTTGAGGAGGTGAAGAATGAAGAAAAAAGCGTTGTTATGGAGTATCTTAGGTGCAGGGTTGATTAGTTTGGTGTTGGCTCAAAGCAGCAATGCCGGTTTTATACAGGGTACAAGGGTAAGAACAGATAATCCTTCCCCATTTCACGTCACGACATCGCCAGATGGGAAACTCTTAGTTGTAACAAACCAATCAGGTCATAGTGTAACCTTAATAAACGCACAGACAAAAAAGATCATTGGAGAGATAGCAGTTGAGGTACAGCCTGAGGCTTCGGTAGTATCACGTGATGGCCGTACTTTATATGTTTGTAATGCTGAGAGCGATAATGTATCAGTGATAGACATTGGTGGCAAGTCAGTAAAGAAAACCATAAAAGTAGGCGATTGGCCATGTAGTGTCAAGTTATCAAAAGATGGAAGTAAGGCTTATGTAGTCTGTTCCGGTAACATGTGGAACTCCGTTGATATTATTGATACGTCTAAGAATGAAAAGGTTGGTGAGATCAAGACGTCACATTACGGCCCTCGAGACATCGCTATTTCGCCTGATGGGAAAACAGGTGCTATAATTAATGATTCTGTTGGTAGCATTAATAGGACGGTTGATTTCGTTGACCTTGCTTCAGGAAGGATTACCGAAACAAGGCCTATACATGGGAGTGCTAACTTGAGAGGAGTAGCATACACACCAGATGGGGCTTTTGTGCTTGTAACGATGGAGCAACCTAAGAACTGGTTACCTGTGTGCGAAGCAGAAAACGCTCAGATATTTTCAAACAATCTTGCTGTGTTAGAAACCAAGCCAGGTGGAAAAGTTGCCTGTATGCCTTTGGATGAGCATAACAACTATGATGGAAATCCTTATGGTTTAGCAGTTGATCCAGGTGGCAAGTATGTCTATATCGGGATAAGGAGTATGCATAGAGTAACGATTCTTGATCTGGCAAAGATGACTGATATCGTTGTTTCTAGCCCGCAGGAAGAATTGGATGATTTAAAGAATGACTTGACGCTTATGGTTGACTACCTGGTTCAGAGAGTGAATGTAGGTCTGGGGCCAAGTTCAGTTTGCCTGTCACCTGATGGTAAAACTCTCTATGCTGCAAACTATTTTTCAAATAGCGTTTCAGTTATCAGTACTCCTACTGATTAATTAGCAAGTTGTCTTTCCACATTTAGTAAAGGAAATAACCTTTAATAAGAAGGAGGTCAGTAATGAAGAAAGCATTTTTATTTGGTTTAATTGCTGGGCTGTGTTTAATAGGCGCTTCAGCGCCGATGGATATGGCAGGTGCAGGAGAGGCGAAGGTTATAGCCACTATCCAGACAGGCCCTGAGTGGGAACCGCTCGAAAGGGGTGAGCCGTTGACAGTCCCTGAAGTACACTACAGGGTAAAACACTCACCATATAAGAGCGAATTGGTAAGATACGGGCAGTTTATATTTAACGAGGCATCATGGACACTGCAGGGCGAATATTCATGTGCAAGCTGCCACTATGAAAGAGGCCAGACAACAGGATTGATATGGGATCTTGGAGATGAAGGCTGGGGCAGCTGGAAGAATGTGAAGTATATTCGTGGTGGAAGGTATCTGCCTCCATTCAGGCATGAGGGATTTACGGGTCATCCGGATGAGATAGTTGGAGCAGCTTCATCGATTGACAGGGTATGTGGACGTGACCCTGGGTTCGTATTCAGGAGTGAGAATTTCTCTCCTGAGAGGTTAGAGGCTTTGATTGCATACATAAGGTCATTGGAGTTTACTGGTAGTCCGTTCAGGAATGAAGATGGATCATTGACGGCAGCAGCGCAGAGAGGCTGGAAGGTATTTAGTGATACGAAGGTTGGATGTATAGAGTGTCATCCTGGAGATCCAAAGAATCCAAGGGCATTGTTTAGCGATGCACAGACACATGATGTAGGGACAGGTAGAGTTGGTAAGGATGGATTCAGGACAACACCAGGAGCAGTATTTAACACGACGGCACTGGAAGCGGGAGTTGACCCATATGGTGAGGAATACGATGTACCTATTATAGGCCTGGATCTCGTGAAGGAATTTGATACACCTACGTTGAGGGACATCTATGCATCAGGTACGTATTTCCATGATGGGAGTGCACAGACTTTGATGTCTACGATAGATAATACTACAAACACCATGGACATGCATGGAGTTACGTCACATTTAAGTGAAAGCCAGTTACAAGACCTTGTTGAGTTCATGAAGGCTTTATAAAGGTTTTTTTGCAGAGAAATAGTCTCCATTAAATGGGGACTACTCTCTACAATTAAGAAAGAAAGTTTTATTACGCTTTAATTTATTTAGAAAAAAGGAAAGGAGTAAACCAACTTATGAAGAAGAGATTTTTAGCATCAATGACTCTAGTTGGTATTATGGTTATAGGGGGGCTTTTTAGTAATTGCCAGGCGCAGGTTATGACTGGCGGTCATAAGCCCGGTAAGGCCATATGGGGTGATTATTGGGGCATGGCAAAAGAGGTTCAGGGAGCTATTGACACAGTAGTTTTTACCCAATCAAAACCTACATTGAAAGGCGACCCATACCATCAATACCCGGCTTATGTTTCAAACGATAGCAGAATTGTCTCATATAACATGAAGTCAAGGAAATTAAACGTATTAACTAAGGATTTCCAGAGCGCTTATGATCCTTGCCTTTTCTGGGATGGTACAAAGATTGCATTTGCGGGTGTTCACAAAAAAGGTGGTGGCAGTCAGTTATGGGAGATGAATATTGATGGTTCAAACCTAAGACAGTTGACTGATGCGCCTGGTATATTCAGGAGCCCTCTCTACTATGCTGCCGGTGCTATAGAGGAAGGTAAAGGTAGGGTAATCTCAAGAGACAGATACTTCGAAGGTGATTGGGCTGTACGTGGTGAGGTTGAAAAGATGGGTTTCCTGATGTGTATTTATTCTCCTGAGGGAGAAATGGATGAGTTTGGCAGACCATTCGCTTTTGACGTATACAGGCTTGATCCGCAGGGTGGAAAGTCAATGGAACGTATCTGTGGTCATGTATTAGTAGGTCTCGAGATGAAAAATCTTAACACTGTTATTGACCAGATCACTTACAATTTAAGTTCAAATTTTGATCCTGCACTGACTCGTGATGGAAACATCTTGTACAGCAGTACACAGGCAAATGGTACTCATAATAATTCTAATGGTAGCATATGCCTGTTAGTTAACAACTGGACTGGCGCTTTACCAAGACACATCTATGGTAATGAGACCAGTGAGCAGCCTGATACTCCAAAGATTCAGGCAAAAGAGGCTGTAGATGGTTACATTTATTACATTGAGGCTCTGGACAGTAATTCTGGTATAGGTAATCTTGCCAGGGTAAGCTGGACAACTCCTCATGCGAAGACACACTCCAGACTGAGCAATGATGGAAGACTCTATAGAAGTCCGCATCCAGTGCCTGATGGACGTTTAATGGTTTCTTCTGCTGAAAGACGTGATTTCGGGATATATTGGTTCGATAAGGATAATGGCACAGTGGGTAAACTAGTTTATGATGATCCAGAGTGGAATGATCATCAGCCAGAGCCTGTATATACACGTTATAAACCAAGATGGATAAATGCATTTACAGCAGGAAATGAGTTTGGTGTTACAACAGTGACCTATCAGCCGTTTGACCAGGTTAGGGTTGAAGGATATCCTCACTCATGGAGTACAACCATATGCTTCGATACGACCCTGACGAATATGCCAATTGGACCTTATCCTCAGCAGAGAACAAAGGTAATGCAGCATGGCGACATTAAGGCCATAAGGGTCCTTAATGGGATACAGACTAAAGAGCCGGATTCCAGCAGGTATATACAGGGTGCTGGTAGCCATCTTCTTGGTGGCGCAAAATCAAGCTCAAACTCTGGTACATCTTTCTCACAAAGACGTATGTTTGGTTATCAGTATGTTGAGGATGATGGTTCTGTTGTAAGCTCACATCCAGGTGACGAGCCTTATTGTGCTCAGATTCTGGACGACAGAGGTATGTCAGTACAGACTCAACTGGCATGGGCATATGTAAGGCCTTATGGTGGAAGAATTTGTACAGGCTGTCACTGGGGTTCTTATGATAAGAAAGGTTACAAAAACCTTCATACAAAAGCGCTTTATAACTGGTGGTACAGTGACTTGAGCCATTACGATTCTCCGTTCATGTGGGGATATTTGAATATTGACAAAAAAGGGAAATATGCCGGAGTAAAGCATGGAGATAGCGTTATGGTTCCATCTGACGTTTATTATGGTGGTCCTTCAGGAACAACCTCAGCTACAGTTGAAGGTCTTTACATAGACAAACTGAGAACAATTGATTTCAGAAGGGACATACAACCATTAATAGACGCGAAGTGTGCTAGCTGCCATGGTTCAAGTCAGGGACCTAATCTGAGTGGTAGTACAGATCTGGTATCTGTTAATGGCATAGCTGCTTTCAGCAAGTCTTATAACAGTTTACTGGCACCTCAGAGAGAGAAGGATAGAAACCTTGGCGGTAGATATGTAAATCCAAGTTCAGCAATCAATAGTTTGCTTATATGGCGTTTATATGAGGAACCTTTGTCACAGTTTGAGCCAAGAACGAGTCCTATCCCGGTAGAAGGAAGGGTTATGCACAACAAGTTGTTGACACCAGAAGAAAGGTTCATGTTTGTTGAATGGGTAGATCTGGGTGCACAATGGGATAACATACAGGGTCCAGACCCTTACCCGGGTTATCGCAGATAAAGGGAATCGTTATTATAGATTTCTTTCTGCTTAAGTTCGTTTTTAAGCTGGCATAGGGTATTAAAACTATGCCAGCTTTTTTTTTAATCCTTTGTTTAAAATCCTATTGACAAGTAAACGCGTATAAGTATAATAACGCAGCCTCAGTCAATGAAGGGGGGGGTGATGTGTTTTTTATAAACCATAGGTTTGTAGTGTTATAGATAAATTTCAACCGGTTAATATTGGAATGGAAAGGAGAATAAAGTATGACGCATTTAGTACGAAGATTTAGTGCATGTGTTAGCATACTAGCGATGGCTGCAACATGTACGTTGATTTCTGCAAATTTCTGTAAAAACGCATATGCTCAAGAGGAAGCTGCTCCTACGTTTCAGGATGTGGCATCTTCGATTTATGGTCAAGATGTTGGTGATGATGACTCAGGTGTAAATTATGTGTTTGGTTTGACTGCGCGATATACAGGGCCAGATAAAACACTACCAGGTGAAGGTAAGTTTAAGAACATATTTTATTACTTACCAATAACGGCGATGTACTATAATCCTGATGATTACTATGTATCAACTCAGGCGGTTGAGGGTGAATTCAAGACAGATGAATGTGTTTTGTGTCATACCGTGCAGACACCTCGCATCGTAGTCGATTGGAAAGCGAGTAAGCATTCAAAGACTGGAAAGACGGATGCGATGGAAAAGGAACAGGTAGTTGGTTGTGATGCCTGCCATGGTAAAAATCATATGGAATTAAGAATGCCTACCCACGGAGTTTGCGGCGAATGTCATAAAAAGGAGCACGGCGAGCATATAGCTGGCGGACAGGGATCACATTCTCCTACTCATATATGGGACGTTTCGGTTACTGAATTTGCATGGCAGATAGGAAAACCAGGTGAAGAGGTAGCCGGATGTGCACAATGTCATGGTATTGCTGGAAATAGGTGTGATGGTTGTCATACCAGGCACCAATTTAAACCTTCAGAGGCCAGGAAACCTGATACCTGTGGTGTCTGCCATATGGGTGTTGACCATTATGAATATGAGTTCTGGTACAACTCATATCATGGAAAGATATATATGATGGAAGGTGATACATGGGATTGGGATAAGAAGATGAAACCACAGAATTACCGAACACCAACCTGTGCATACTGCCATATGGGAGAAAATGGCAATCACAATGTACAGAATGCTTCAACTGAATATGCACACATGGGTATGTTTCAGCTTAATAGAGGTGCGCCAAAGCATAAGGCAAAGAGAGATGCCTGGGTAAAGAAATGTCAGGGATGTCATTCTCCGCGCTGGGCGAAGTTGCATCTAGAAGCTATGGATGAACAGATAAATATCAGCTTCACAAAATGGCGTGAGGCGGTTAATATACTTGTTGGATTGTATCTGGAAGGATTGCTCGATCCAATGCCGGCTGACCTTGCACCTGACTGGACTGGCGGTCACACGATGAACCTGTTACCAGGCGGCGCACCAAGGTTCTATAACGTATCAGATATAGAGAGAATGTGTGTAGAGATGATTGTTTACCAGGTGACTGCAGTATACAAGGCCGCAGCGCATTTCTCAATTGATGATGTTACGTATAACAGAGGCGCTTTCCCTCAGGATAGAAAACTCATTGAAATTAAATCTGAGGCTTCTAAATTAAGAAGATTTGCAACACTTGAGAAAGAGGTCGGTATAGAACATAAGGCCTATGATTTCTGGAAACATGGTGAATACACTGATTTGCTTACTGGTTATAAGAGAAAAGAAGGTGATTATGATGAAAGTGATCCTGGTGCTGCAGGTGAGCATCATTAATTTGTTGTGAGTAACCTAGTAGTATTAAGGAGGGTAGCACGGATATTTCTAATCTGTGCTACCCTTTTTATATTAGAGGGAGTTTTAAGTTATGAGTACTATAACAACAAAGGAAAAACAGCTTAAAGAAGAATCATGTGAGAAAAGTCTTCCAGACAAAAGCGGACACTTTGGAAAATATGGCGGAAGATTCGTACCAGAAACCTTAATACCAGCCCTGGAACAACTTGAGAGGGAGTATCTTAAGGCTAAAGAGGATTCGAAGTTCAATGATGAATTAAAGTATTATTTAAGAGAGTATGTAGGTAGACCATCTCCTCTATATTTCGCAAAAAGGTTAACAGAGAAATTAAATGGTGCAAAAATCTATCTAAAGAGAGAAGACTTGAATCATACTGGTGCTCACAAGATTAATAATACATTAGGACAAATATTACTTGCTATCAGAATGGGAAAGGAACGAATTATTGCTGAAACTGGTGCCGGGCAACACGGTGTTGCTACAGCAACGGCAGCCGCTATGTTTGGTATGAAATGTGATGTGTATATGGGTGAAGAAGACATGCGACGCCAGTCTTTAAATGTATTTAGAATGAAATTGCTGGGGGCGAATGTAATTCCCGTAAAAACAGGTTCAAAAACGCTTAAGGATGCAACCAATGAGGCACTCCGAGATTGGATGGCATCTGTAAAAAATACGCACTATATAATTGGTTCTGTTGTGGGTCCTCATCCGTATCCGATGATGGTCAGGGATTTCCAGACCATAATTGGTCGGGAAGCAAAGGAACAAATCCAGAAGGCAGAAGGTCAGTTGCCAGATTACATAATAGCATGTGTTGGTGGTGGTAGTAACTCAATAGGGATTTTTTATCCTTTTATTGAAGATACAGGAGTGAAGTTAATAGGTGTAGAGGCTGGCGGGCTCGGCTTTGATGCTGGACAACATGCAGCAACGCTTTCAAAGGGTGAAAGTGGAATACTTCATGGAAGCTTGAGTTATGTTTTACAGGATGACGATGGACAAACGTCAGAGGTACACTCAATCTCTGCAGGTTTGGATTATCCGGGAGTCGGGCCGGAACATAGCTATTTAAAAGATACGAAAAGAGCAGAATATGTCTCAGTCACAGATGATGAGGCAGTAGATGCATTCAATTTATGTGCACATTTAGAAGGTATAATCCCCGCACTTGAAGCAGCGCATGCAATAGCGTATACGGTCAAGTTTGCACCGTCGGTTGCCAAAGATAAGATTATTGTGGTAAATCTCTCTGGAAGTGGAGACAAGGATTCCTTTGAGGTTGCAAAAAAGTTGGAAATGAAAATCTAGCTTATGGCTATAAAATCCAACGGAATTCCACTTGGTGTTGCGCAATTACGTTTAACATGCCTCAGATTTCTAAGTAAATTCAACGAACATAAAGTTCGTTGTCTACCATTAAATGAAGACGGTAGACAACGAGGTTTTACCTCGTTGACATATTTGTTAATACGGATTTTTCAATGCCAATATACACAAAAAGAAGAAATATAAGACTCAATAAAATGGCATATCAAGGACCTCTTACAATAGCCCTGACCCTTTGCTTTCACAAAGGTATAGATGTTATCGAGGCGGATTTATCTGATAAAGTCTTAGAAGTTATAAATTATGTTAAAGGCAAATACGATCTTGATATCTATGCCTATTGTTTAATGCCTGACCATTTGCATTTATTAGTTAGTCTTAAAGATGATAAACGTAATATATTGGATATAGTCAAACATTTCAAAAGTAAGGTCTCATTTGAATTAAAGGGAAGGTGTACTGCAAAACAATTATGGCAGGATAGATTTTACGACCATGTTTTGCGAAAGGACGAAGATATTTATAAACAAGCAAGATATATTTTGGAAAACCCGGTGCGTAAGGGTCTTGTTATAGATTTTATGGAATATAAATGCATGGGTGGTCTTTATTTTGAGGAATTAAAGAATGCGCATTTGATGTAATTCAACGGACATAAAGTTCGTTGCCTACCATTAAACGAAGACGGTAGCCAACGAGGTTTTACCTCGTTGAAATCAACGTACTATATATTCAACGGGACATAAACCTCGTTGTCTACCATAAAAGCGAACCTCGGGCAGCCAACGAAGTTTCACCTCGTTGAGATCTACTTTTACAAAGGATATTAGTATGAAGATGGCACTAACATTTATAATATTTTTCTATCTCTTACTCTTCCATATTGGTCAGGTTGTCAATGCCAATGAAGAAGACAGAAAGAGATGGAACAAACGATATGACACTAAAGAATATATGTATGGGAAAGAGCCGATAAAGCTTCTAAAAGAAAATATCAATCTTTTGACTAAAGGTAAGGCTCTGGTTTTAGCCATGGGAGAAGGAAGAAATGCGGTATTTCTGGCCAAGAATGGATTTGACGTGGATGGTTGTGATATCTCTGAGATAGCTATCGAGAAGACCAAGATTTTAGCAAAAGGAGCATAATGTAAAATTAAATGCCTTTGTAGCGGATCTGGAGGAATATAGAATACCAAACAATAAGTATGACCTTATAACTTGTATTTATTATATGCAAAGGAGTCTTATTCCCCAAATCAAGGATCGCTTGAAGATAGGTGGTATGGTTGTGTTTGAGGAATATGCCATTGGCCAGTCAAAATATGGAAGTGGTTCACCTGGCTCTAAGAACCCAGAGTATTCAGTAAAACATAATGAACTCCCTTATTATTTATATAATGAACTTCTTAATATCTTCAGGGATTTTTACATCCTTTATTATCGAGAGGGTGAGAGAGAAGATAACAAGTCAATAGTAAGCATGATTGCACAAAAGATAAGGTAATAAATTAGTTGCTTAACGTAAAAATAACCATTTAAATAAGTATACTGCTTTGCAAATTTAAATATGGTTCTTCTATAAATTTAGTTTTCCGTACCAATTAGCAACCTGCCCGACTTCGTCATTCGGGCGGGCTGAAAAGGAGCTAATTTAAATGAATAGGATAGATGCCAAGTTTAAAGAGTTAAAGGAGAGGAATGAAACTGCATTTATTCCATTTATAACGGCGGGAGACCCAAATCTATCGGTAACAAGGTCATTGATATTGGAATTTGACAAAAAAGGTTCGGATATGATAGAATTGGGCATACCTTTTTCTGATCCAATTGCAGATGGACCTGTAATTCAGTCATCTTATTACAGGGCGCTTTCAGGTGGTATAAAGGTATCTAATATCTTAGAAATTGTAAAAGAGATTCGAAGGGAATCGGAGATTCCGATTGTTTCTATGATTTCATATAGCATCCTTTATAAAAATGGGTGTGAAAACTTTATAAGAAATGCAGTAAAAGCAGGATTTGATGGTGCCACAATACCTGACCTTCCAATAGAAGAAGCCGAGGATATAATTGAAACTGCCAAAAAGGAAGATTTTAAGATAATCTGTTTTGTTGCGCCTACAACAACAAACGATAGAATGGAGTTGATTGTGAAAAGATCACAGGGTTTTATTTATTATATATCCATTGTAGGTATAACAGGAGCAAGAAATGATTTATCTGATGATATAACTAAAAATATTCAAAACATAAAAAGGAAAACAAACTTACCAGTAGCTCTGGGTTTTGGGATTTCAACGCCTGAGCAAGCCGGTATGGCTGGGAAAATCGCTGATGGCGTAATCGTAGGAAGTGCTATCATGAGGGAGATAGAAAAATTTAGAAACCAGGATGACAATATACTGGTTAATAGGGTAGGGCAGTTTGTTGGTGAATTAGTAACAAGCACCAAACATTGAGGTTAGTGTGCGTAATTAGATTTTAGCCTATTTTTTAGAAGAATAAAAAAAGTGTTCATTTTAAATTTAGGTTTCTTTTAAGTATCCTACCGCATTGGCAGGATTTTTTTTTGGGCAGAAAAACAGAAAATTAAGTAATTTGTGCATAACGACATAAATTTTGCCGTATATAAAAATGTGTTAAAAGTTGTGTTCTTAATAATGTAAAATCATTAAATATGAAAGATAAAAAGAACAAAGTTAGATACGGAATGGTGATAGACCTTCGTAAATGTATGGGTTGCAATACATGTTCTGTAAGCTGTAAGGTAGAAAACGATGTTCCGCCAGGGGTTTTTAGGAGCTGGGTAAAGGTTGTCGAGAAGGGGACTTATCCCAATGTAAGAAGATCATTTTTACCAATCTTGTGCAATAATTGTGAAAACCCCATTTGTCTTCAAAACTGTCCTGTGAATGCAACCTGGCAAAGGGAAGATGGTATTGTTATAGTTGATCCACATCGTTGTATTGGGTGTAAATATTGTATTGCCTCTTGCCCGTATAATGTAAGACACATAAATCCTATCATGAAGATCGTACAGAAATGCACATTTTGTCATCATAGGGTAGATGCGGGATTACAGCCTGCATGTGTCGAAAGTTGTCCACCAGGAGCAAGAATATTTGGAGATTTAAATGATCCAGATAGTGAAATATCTAAACTCCTGGCAGAGAATGCCACACAGGTACTAAAACCGGAAATGGGAACAGATCCCAGAGTCTTTTATATTGCAGCCGATAAGGATGCAATGGATCCTTTTGCAGTAAATAGTTAAACAATGGTTGAAGTAAGAGAAATATATAACGTACATCACGAAATGCCACTTGGAATATTAATTGCAAATTATTTCTACTTTACTGGATTGAGTGCTGGGTCATTTATCCTATCAACCCTAGCTTATGGATTTGGTATGCAAAAATACAAACCTATTTCCAAGAGTGCAATTATTCTTGCCACATTACTATTATTAGTTGCACCTATAAATTTGGTAGTTGATCTTGAACAACCATTTAGATTCTATCACCTTTTTATTTACTTCAATTTTACCTCACCTATTACATACGGCTCATTCCTTCTTACTATTTATCCGGTATGCTGCATAGTATACGCTTATTTTATGTTCAAGGAAAATTTGAAATGGGCTAAAATTTGTGGTTTGATAGGAATACCTTTGGCCCTTTTAGTGCATGGGTATACAGGGTTTATAATGGCCCTTGGTAAGGCACGCATACTCTGGAATACGGCCTTAATGCCTACGATATTTCTCGTCTCGGCAATGGTCTCTGGTCTCGCATTAATGATATTGGTTGTATTGATTATGTCTATATTCAAGGTCGACCAGCGTAATAAACTTAAGGAATTGGCACTTGATTTGGGAAAGTTGTTAGTATTTACGATAATTGTGGATTTGGCGCTTATGGGATGCGATATTGTAATACTACTTACTTCTCATCATGACGCATATCATGCTGCCATGCTAATATTAAAAGGAAGTTTTGCACCATTGTTTTTGGGTGTTGAAATCATTCTTGGTAGTATAATACCTCTCATACTTTTATTAGTGCCTTATTCAAGAAAAAGCCTTATATCTCATGCTGTTGCATCTGTATTAGTTATGATTGGTATATTTACTATGCGTTTTGTTATGGTTGTTGGTGGTCAGAGTCTACCGCTTAGTTAGGTTTTGTGGTTTAATTATCAACTTATATTTTTTAAACGTAATAGGAGTTAAACTGTAGTGGCAAGATTTTCAAGAAGAACAATTTTAAAGGGCGGTCTGGCAGGTTTGGCTCTTAGTATTGGCGCAAAAATAGGTATGGGCAGTGTAATAGAAAAACTGACTCCCAGGATTAATATAGCCAGAACTTCGAGAAGAATGCGTAATGGCATACCTACTACGTGTTCAAACTGTCCTGCTGAATGTGGGATATACGGATTTACCGATTATGGGCGCCTAGTGAAGATAGAAGGAGTTGATGGTAATCCAAATAATATGGGTAAAACATGTTCAAAAGGGGAAGCTGGTCTTGATATGTTATATGATGAGGAAAGGATTCTCACACCCCTTAAACGGACTGGTACACGAGGTGAAGGGAAATGGAAGAGCATTTCATGGAAGGAGGCTATTGAAGAAATAGCTTCTAGATTAAGAGACTTAGAGGTAAATGAGGCACAAGAACAATTGGTTTTTGAATGTGAAGCTTCTTTAACAACAGAATTAATTGTTAAGCGTTTCATGAAGGCATACGGTTCTCCCAATGCTATAACTCATTCGAAATATGGTAATGAAAATAAGATGATGGCACAACGGCTAACATGGGGTGAAGGTTTAGAAGTGCCTGACGTAGAACACTCCAAATATATATTGCTTTTTGGTGCAAATCCATATGAATCACATACTTTTTTTATAAACCTTGCAAAAAGAATTGTTACTGCAAGAACAGAAAATTTTGCAAAGCTTGTTACCTTTGATGTAAGGATGACACAGACATCAGGCAAAAGTGATGAGTGGTATCCTGTAAAACCTGGCACTGATGCAGTTGTTGTGCTTGCAATGTGTGATGTGATAATGAGAGAGGGAATGGCTGATATAAATTTTATTGAGAACTACACCAACGTATCGGCTGAAATGTTAGCCAGGTATTTGAGTGAATATACGCCAGAAATGGCAGAACAAATCAGTGGAATTCCTGCAATAGATGTCATTAAGGTTGCAAGAGAATTTGCCACATCTAAACCCTCAGTTGCAATCAGTGGAGGTGGTATTACAAAACACAGAAATGGCGTATATTCAGAACGATGTATAATGCTCTTAAATGCTATTACGGGAAATATTGATGCAAAGGGCGGCTATTGTGTCCCTAGAAGATTTGCTTTGCAAGAACCAGAACCGCAGCCCAGCGGGCTGGTAAAAGGTTCACAAATATACTATCAAGATAACGATTCAGTCCTGGAACATGCAAGCAGGGGAGAGGTTATTGATGCGATTAAGAATGGAAGACAAAAGATAGGCGTATATATTTCATACGAGCACAATCCGGTATATTCCAGTCCCGATTGTGAAGGTACATCTCTTTTGTTTAAAGATGAAGATACTATTCCATTCTTCGTTGCCATTGACTCATTCATGACAGAAACAGCTGCACTGGCGGATATTGTCCTTCCCTCAGCAACATATCTTGAGAGAAGTGAATTGTTCTCTCCTCCAAGTTTTTCAATGGAACCCTTTATTAGTTATAGCCAACCGGTTATTAAACCACTTGGTGAAAGCAAATCTATCTTTAATATAGTTAAAGATGTGTCAAAAAAACTAGGCCCGGATATTGGAAAATATTTTAAGATGAGTGAAGACAATTACTTACAAGCATCAATATCTCATATTAAGAAACTGTCCGAAGCAGGTGGTATTTACTCTCTAATGGAACATGGTTATTGGTTTGATACTAAGAAGGAACAACCTCCATATAAACTTTTTGAAAAAAAGGGATTTAATACACCATCAGGAAAGTTCGAGATATATTCCGAACGTTTAAGGGAAAAGGGTCATAATCCTATGCCTACATATATGCCTATAGAAGAACTTTCAGTAAAGGAGGAAAATACTTTTGTCCTTGTACCATTCAAGACGAATGTGCATACGGCTGATAGAACAGCAAATAGTATATTACTCTCTGAAATACTCCATAATAACCCTCTCTGGATTAATGCGAGCATTGCAAGGAAGTATGACTTGCGAGATGGTGATAAAGTAGAAGTTGTCTCTAAATTAGGAAGAATAGAAACCGAGGTAAATATCACGCAGGGAATACATCCTGGTGTAGTTGCAATAGCCACAAACTGTGGCCACTGGCAATTTGGACATATTGCACAGGCCAAAGGTTTTAAGAGTAGCGACCCTCAAACGTCTCTCGTCTGGTGGGAAAAGGAGGGCAACGGTATTCACATTAATCGAATAATTCCTACTTCAATGGATACGGTTGGCAGGGGACAGGGGTGGATGGATACCGTGGTCGAAATACGAAAGATTTGAGTTTTTTGATAAAAGATTAAAAAAATAAGTTAACAAATCCCCCATTCCCCCTTTTCTAAAGGGGGATTAAGGGGGATTTATTTAATTCGTTTACAATAAGTTCAAATATGGAATTCAAAAAGAAATATATAAAGTTGATAATTATAATTGCTTCTGTAAGTGCCGTATTTGCCGGTGCAGGAGCTTTTTCTCTGGTTAAATACACAACCTCTGTTAAGCATTTCTGTATGTCGTGCCATTGGAATCAGGGTGATTCTGATTTTTCAAAGCAATCTGCCATACATCCGAAATATGTTTCTTGTGATGAGTGCCATGCAGATAATTCCGAAATAATTCCAACAGGATTTAATGCTTCTCCTGAATTAGTGAATGAAAATTGCATCAGGTGCCATGCAGAAATTCAATTTACAAACGAGTGGAAAACACTAAAGACCAACGCGCAGGAGATACGGATAGAACACGAAAAACACTTAAAAAAAGTTGGTTTAAATTGTATTGATTGTCACAATAACGTAGCCCATGATAGTTCTCCAAATCCTACTAATAGACCGCACATGGCAAAATGCTTTGAATGTCATGTGTCTAGGGAAGAGGGTTGTGAAACGTGCCATCCCCTAGGTTTTGTAAAATTCGATTCTGAAATGGAGGATATCTCTGTAATGGCATGCAGTAGATGTCATATGGATTTCTTGAGAAAGGAATCTAGCAGAAAAGAAGGTTTCTTACATAAAAAACATTTAACTAGCTTATTAGAATGTAATACTTGTCATGATGTTAATTTACAACACCCTTTATCGATTATCGAGGATAATGATTGTGGTAGCTGTCATCATGAAAAAACTGAAAAGGTGTGCATTGATTGTCATCCCCTGCAGAATAAATTATATTTCGGAATAAGGGAGAACGAAGAATGGCATTATCCAGATGTAATGGCAACCGCTGGTATGTCATGCAATATTGGATGCCATGTGGACTTGAAGAGCGGTCATAGCTTTAAGTCTGTAAAACAGGCGTGTATTACCTGTCATGGAGAAGAATATGGAGGACTAGTTGACGAGTTTCAAATATCTTTAAACCAGTCAATTGACGAAATAAAAAGACTTTTATCCGATACAATAGAATTGAATAACAAGAATAATATAAACAGGGAAGAAGTTGAAGACGGAATTGAAAGTAGTGAAAAGATACTAAATTTTATTGAAAAGGCAAAAGGCATACATAATATGCAATATACGTTATTGCTAGTTAATGACTTGGAAAAGAGGTCAAGAAATTTGTACAATATGGTCTTAGAAAAACAGTAGTGGTTTAAATTTAACAGCAACATAAGATGTGTTGGATTTTGTAGTTATATAAAGCTGCATATAATAATCATCTTTCAGTGAAAGAAAACAAACATTTACTCATGAATTAAAAAAGGACTTAGAATATCTAAAACTCTTTATAAAGTATTTGTTTTTCATCACTTATGTAATATATTATCAAAAACTTAATTTTGGCATCAAGCTTGCTTAAAGCGTATTTTTCAATAATATTTTTAATAAGTTTTTATTGACATATATAAAAAAAAATATATAATTCGTGGACTTCAGAAAAATCTTCGAAGTGATCAAAAGCGAAAGGGGGTGTTATATTTTTCCAAAGCAATTCAATATTTCATATTTAACGTGTATTTATAACCTTAGTTAGTTTTTTTATTAATAAAAAGGAAAGGAGAAGGTAAAGATAATATGCTAAAAAAGAGAAATACTGTATTTGTTGCGTTGATGGGTTTCCTAGTTGCAATTTGTTTTAGTATGAACTTTGCAACTAAAGAAGCTGGCGCAGTAGAAATTATCACACACTGGGTACCTCACGAAGTTTATGGTATGCCTGGAGACCCTGATAATTCCGGTAAGGTCTTCTTCTCTGGTTTGTATGCTAAGTATATGGGATATCCAAAAGGAGCTCCTCCATATCCTGGTAAATATTCAAGATTTTGGAGAACACTCCCTGCATATCGTTACTATATCCCAGACTACATGTACAACAGGGATGAAGTCAGGCCCTCAAACCCGATTAAGGGTCAGTTCAGGCTTAAAGAATGTCTTGGATGCCATTCAGTAGTTACACCTGGTATCGTAAGAGACTACAATAAGAGTGCACATGCAAAGGCAGAACCAAGCCCAACAGGCTGTGATACATGTCATGGAAACAATCACCAAAAGCTCTTAATGCCAAGCTCAAAGGCTTGTGGTGTTAGTGATTGTCATGAAGACCAGTATGTACAGCAGGGTCAGGGTGGTATAGGTTCACATGCTTCTTGTTCCAGCTTTGCACAGATTGAATGTGCATGGTCGATTGAAAGGCCACCAGGAGATACTGCTGGATGTACATTCTGCCATACAAGTGCAGAAGAACGATGCAACACATGCCATCAGAGACATCAATTCAATCCTGCAGTAGCAAGACACTCAGAACAGTGTAAGGCATGCCACTGGGGAAAAGACCACAGGGATTGGGAAGCATATGATATCTCAATACATGGTGTTGTTTATCAGGTAAACAAATGGAATCCAACTGAATTTGACTTCAGCAAGAAACTTTCAGATGCTGATTACGTTGGTCCAACTTGTCAATACTGCCATATGAGGGGTGGTCACCACAACGTTCAGAGACTTTCAACTGTGTATACAAGTATGGGTATGTCAAATGCTGATAGAGGCGCACCTCTGTGGAAAGAAAAGAGAGACACCTGGGTATCGGTATGTGACGACTGCCATTCACCAAGATTTGCCCGAGAGAATCTGCAGGCGATGGATGAGGCTTGTAAAGATGCGGGTTTAAAATACACTGAGACGTTCAAAGTAGCAGAGAACCTGATGTTGGCTGGAATGGATGAGCCAATGCCTAAAGACCTTGCACCAGACTGGAGTGGTCAGCACATATGGAGTTTGAAGATTGGTGCTTATCACGACGGTCCGGAGTATGGTGGACAGCCAGGTGAATCTGGTGAGTTCAGGATGTCAAACTGTTCAGCTGTTGAGAGGATCTGCTTTGAAAGTGTTGGATACTGGCAGACATACATAATGAAGGGAATGGCACATGGTTCGTGGAATGATGCTACGTATTGTGATGGATCCTTTGGTATGGACAGATGGCTGGTAAAGGTAAAGACATTTGCAGAAGAGGCAATAAGACTTTCGGAGATAGAAAAGAAGGTTGGTATCAATTGGGTGCCGCAGGAATTCTGGAAGAAGGGTGATTGGTTGGATGAGTTGACAGGTGTTAAGATAGTGAAGGAATTCCCTGGGAAGACTATCTTCGATCTTTGCCCGGAACCAGGTTGGTTAGACACACATCATGCACCGGCTGAAGAGGTAGAGTACATCAACAGGAAGCTGAAAGAGTTGGGTATGCAGGCAGGTAAGCATGGATTACATCATTAATTTGATGTTCTTTTAGATGTAAAGTACAGATAAGGGAGTTGGGCGTTTGTCCGACTCCCTTGTTTTTAGCGGTGTCGTTATAAAAAATCCCACCCTATCGGTGGGTTTTTTTATAACGACAATATTTAGCAAACTATAGTGAACGCTATAAACCAGCCCCCCCCAACCCGTCCCCCGCCTGCCTGCCCGACAAAAAAAGTCATTCTGGGTACCAAGAACGGGCAGGTGAACGGCTAGACCGGGCGGGCGCAAGCGTTCTGGCGGGTAAGTAGACATAAAAATAATGTAGAACACCCGTTTTGTCATTCCCGCTTTAGCGGGAACCATATTTTAACAATTTATGAAAACATAACGTGAATACCCCGCCATTTATGGCGGGGATGAAACGTTATCCTTTAAAAAAACATTAATATA
>VSDH01000028.1:0-436 GCA_008636105.1 Candidatus Scalindua sediminis
AACGAGCGTCAATGCAATTCCAAAAGATATTCCCATAACAATCTTAACGGCTGGAGAACTAACATTTGCAAACTGCGACCCAACGGTAAATATAAGGATTATCCCAAATCCGATATACATACCTGCCAGCATCGAGAGGACCCAATACTGCCCGAATTTGTTTCTAATCATATTTTCTTTCGCAACCGCTACGGCAGCAAAATTTTCTATTGTTGCTATCATTTAATAATTCCTCCTTTAAATAATTACCCAAAATTTGTTGCAAAGGTAAACTTTGCGTAATATATCACTTCCTGTTGCTACTGCTTCCATTCTTATTCCTCCCTTCATTTTTACAAAAACCCTATAACACAAGGTAGTTTCTCCGTCATTTTGCTGATCTTGCTAGCCGTTATTTGGTTATCAGGTCATCGACTTAATGACAGCTTGCTCTGTT
>VSDH01000028.1:446-43210 GCA_008636105.1 Candidatus Scalindua sediminis
AAATGACATAAAGATCACAGCTAAGGAATAAAGTGTATGGCAGTTCAGGTTCTTTTACTTTTACATGTTATAGGTTTTTGGAACATTCATAAATGTGAGGCTGGACAGGATAAAGATAGGATGTATTGATGGTATGGTTAAGGCTGGAATCTTGTTTTACAAAAGCATCAATTAGACATGAAAAAATTTTTTATTCGCACCTGTGTTCAGTTGAAATATGTGGTTTAAATACAAAAAGTGTGCAATTATACAGAAGTGTGCAATTATACAGAAGTGTGCAATTATACAGAAGTGTGCAATTGCACAGTTAGGGATACTCTGTAAAGAATTCTTTTTCTTGTCTACATGAGGACAAGTTTTTTAAGCAATTTTAGTGAAAGTAGTTAATAGAAAGTAGAGAGTAAAGCGAAAAGTTTATGCATCTTTCTACTTTCTTCTCTCTGCTAATGCAAAATGTTCCTTTGGTTTCAGCTATATTTTACTATAAATCCTCATTCTTAGTTATATTGTACTCTTCAATCTTCAAGTAGATTGTTCTACGGCCCATACCGAGCAGCCTTGCGGCTTTTGCCTTGTTCCAATCAGTCTTTTCTAATGCCTGAATAATTGCCTCTCGTTCATTGTGTTTCTTTTCTTCTTTGGGTTGAACATTAGCAGGACTAACGCCTCCAAAATCTGATGGAAGATTATCTATAGTGATGATGGGCTTATTGCAGAGGACAAAGGCATACTCCAGCGTATGCTGGAGTTCCCTGACATTACCCGGCCACTTGTAATCCATAAATATCTTTTGTACATCCGTAGATATGGATTTAACATTCTTATTTAATTTCCTGTTGAGCCTTTTTACAAAATGATCCACCAAAATTGGAATGTCTTCACACCTATCCCTAAGCGGTGGCATAGTTAATTCTACTACCTTCAACCGTTGATACAGATCCTCCCGGATTTTCCCATTCCTGACCATTTTGCGAAGGTCCTGATTCGTGGCTGCTATCACCCTAACATCTACTTTAATTGGAGTTGAATCACCAACACATTCAAACTCCATCTCTTGAAGCACCCTTAATAAACGTAATTGCATCGTGCTCGATATGGCTCCTATTTCATCTAAAAAAATGGTGCCACCATCAGCCTTTTGAAATCTACCTATCCTATCTCCAACAGCTCCGGTATATGCGCCTTTAACATGTCCAAATAGTTCACTTTCTAAAAGATTGTCAGACAAAGTGGCACAATTTACCACAACAAAAGGATTTCTAATATCCTTTTTATAGTAATGCAATGCTTTAGCCACCAGCTCCTTTCCCGTACCGCTTTCACCCGTAATCAAGACCGTAGTCTTGGTGTTAGCCAGAATCTCAATGAAAGAATAAATCTTTTGCATCTTATCACTCTTGCTTACCATATTATGGAACTGCTGGCGTTCATGTAGATTACTCTCAAGATCAACCAACCGAGTTTCATCCTTAACAACCATGACACAACCGTTGATTTTCTCCTGAGAATCAAGAAGTGGGTAGGTGTTTATACTAACAACACGTCTCTCTCGACTTTGATTATTACATTCAAAACGGCTTCTTTCTGCGGGGAGTTTTGTATTGTTGGTCTCCTTAAGGGCTTCAAGGCACTTTCCACTGCATCCTTTTATAAAAGATTCAAACTTATTCCCTTTGGCCTCTTTACTATTTGGAAGTCCACATATATGTTCGGCAGCCTTATTGAGTTCGAGTATTCTAAGCTCCTTATCTACCGTTATAATTCCATCCTTAACGCTCTTGAAGATAGCCTCGAGATTTGATTTGTATTTGACATTTTCTTCAACAAGTGTCTTGTGTTGTAATGCCTTTTTGACAGTACGTATTAGGATTTCGTTTTTTACCGGTTTGGCTAGGTAATCGTACGCATCCAGGCGAACAGCCTCAGATGCAGTCTCAATAGTAGGGTAGCCTGTGATAAAAATCACGGGACAGGCTAGTTTCTTTTCCTTTATTTCTCGCAAGACATCAATTCCTGTATCACCACCCATGATAATATCTGTAACTATCAGATCAAAATCCTCATGGGCTATTTTATGCTTAGCCTCTTTGATGTCATTACTAGTAGAAACCTCATATCCCTCATTTGAAAAAAGTCTTCCCAACGTAAATGTAATCGTTGGTTCATCATCGATTATGAGGATTTTTGCTTTTAATCCCATTTGAGAACAATTTTCTGAATTTCAGGATGTTTCGTTGTGAGAACACACCGAAGCATCAAAATGTAACAAGTAGGGTGGATTACCTGTCCCCACGAAAATGCACGTCGGGCAGGCGACCGCGTCCGGGCGGGCTCCCGAAATACAGGGCACAAAGCATAAGGATTGACTCAAAGCTTTCAACACATCTACGTTCCCAAGCAAAGCTTGGGAACGAGAAACTCTTAAATCTATAATTTGTTTACCGGAAGACTGATAATCATCTTCGTAAACTCTCCTTCAGCACTATCTATCTCTATCTTACCATCATTATCCTTAATTATATTATTACAGATACTCAAGCCCAGGCCGGTTCCCTTGCTTTTCGGTTTAGTAGTAAAAAATGGATTCATTACCCTATCTATGTTATCATTAGGTATTCCCTTACCTCTATCATAAAATATGACCTGAATATGTGGACAATCATTAATCATTACCTCTCCGACTATTATCTCAATTATATTATTCTTATGTGCGCCAGAATATTTTTCGTTTAATGTATATCGTGCATTATTTATGATATTCAAAAAGACCTGCTGTATCTGTTGTGGGTATACAATGATTTCTGGTAGGTTTGTGGGTATATATGCCTTTACATTAATACCTTCTTTCCGCATCATAGCCCTAGTTAACGTAAGCGTGTCAGATATTATTTCATGTATATTGCAACTACTCTTAACATCTTCTTTATCCCTGGAGAAAGAAAGAAGACTTCTTGTTACATCAGCAACGCGGTTAGATTCCTTTAAAATCATATTGATAATACTGTGGTCCACTTCTTTAATATCTTTAGACTCCTCAAGTAATAATTGGGCACAATTGATAATTCCATATATGGGGTTGTTGATTTCATGAGCCACACTTGCCGATAGTAATCCCATTTGTACCGTTTGACACGTCCGCATTGATTCAGTCTGTAAGGCCGTTTCTTCTGTTATGTCTTTGCATATCTCTATTACGTTGTTCGCTTTACCATTTTCATCTTTTGTAGGAAAAGCATATAAATCCCAAAATCGGTCATCTGAGGTTGAGAATTGAATATTTTCCGTTTTTCCTGTTTGAAAACATTTTAATGTCGGACAGTCGTAACAGGGAATAGAACGGTTAAACAACACTTTATAACAGTATTGGCCTTTGATGTCAGAAATTTCCTTTCCAAACATGTCTGTAGTGCTATGATTTGTCCATAATATTTTCAGTTCAGGAGATAGCTTAATTAATGGTTCGTCTATGGCATCCAGAATGATGTGAAATTCTCGTGAAAGCCCTCGGAATTTACTTTCACTTTCACGCAGCTCCATCTCTGCCCGCTTGCGCTCGGTGATGACAGTAATCTGGTAGAGGGAAAAACCCAACAAGGGGATGAGATAACCTAAAACTTTGTATAAGTGAGCGATGTCGAAGAATGGATCGTAGAGCAGTTTAGAGAACGACATCAACACCTGGCCTACCATGTTTATGCCAATCGAAAGAGATATCCACCATGTAAGTGTAGTTCGGTCCCGGTTGTACTTCCAGAGAAAACCGCCAAGGGCGATAGCGAAAATTATGGCAGATATAAAATCTACGGGTCTGGATATGAATTTCTCTGGATAGATGAATGAAGGCAAAGGGATGTGGAAAGCTACTGTTGTGATTATGATCGTAATCACAAACATAATAGGGCAAATCAACAACGTCTCCCTCTTAGAGTTTCGAGTATCCATCAGAAAGGCAGGAATGAATATAATGACGGCGGGAATCAACGCATGCATGAACCGACCGGCCACATAGGTGCCTGGGACGAACCGATCAAGCGAAGAGGCTGGCAACCCTGTCCAGTCTCGCTCAATGGAGAAAGACAACACACCGTGGACAAGATCCTCAGCGCCATTGATGAAAAAAGCAAGGCCAAGGAACAGGTGGAATCGATTAAAAAGTGCCCAAAAGTGTACAATAAAGACAAAACCCGCAACAAGACCGAATAAGGCACCCACCACCTCAATCGTTGCGTGAATATCAGCGCTCCCCTTATATTTCGATACTATCAGTAAAGGATAAGTAGAGCCAAAAAACGCTATCATTACACCTAACACTATAAAATAAATACGTTTCTGGGCACGGGAATGTATTGCCAAATCAATACTTTCCATTGGATTGCCTTCCAAAAATTAGGTTTTCATTGATGAGTTTATGTATAGTATCTCTTTTCAATTAAAATTATAAAAAAGCTTTTTCATTCCCGAATACCATAATAATATATAACGTCCAAAATGCAATATTCTTTTTTTATGAAAAACCTATTTATACCTCTCGAAAATTCTATAACCTATTGAAATTTAATCAAGTTGCGAAGACAGCGAGGACATTTCCCTTTGTAATACTTTGCTGTGTTATTGTAAATACGTGCATACACGTTACAACATACAAAATAAATTCCCAAGAATTTTTTTTGTTTGCTGAATTTGCCATTTCCGTGGAATTATTTTCTTCCATATCCATATTTTCTTGCCGAAATTAGTTGGCACAAACAGTCATTGGCAATTCCGCAACAGCGGAAGTTCCATCCGACAAAGCTGACTAAGCTAAGCTCAGCTTTGACTTAGCTCTGAGGACAGGCAGGTGGGAATCTATATTTATAAGTATTCCGGATTCCCACCTCCAGGGGGAAAATAAAAGAGAACTACTTTTCTCGCCATGGCGAGGTTACGCAACAACTTTGCTTTTGGTGGGTTAATAACTGCCTGTCCCAGCCTACCGTCAGACAGACACGTCTACATTTCTAAGAGTGAAAAATTTGTGGAATATGCATTGAAATTTATTTTTTAATTAGCGCCTACGGCGGACTTTGATGCGAAGGGTGGGCATTGTCGACCCTTCGCATCATCAAGGCTAAAGCCATGAGTTACATACCAACCAGTTGATTCGAAGCCGATGCACCATAATTACGGAATGTAACTCATATCTTTAGGTTTGAGTCTCTTAGAATAATCTAAGGACTTAACTATCATAGACTTAAAATGGAAATTCCTATATAATTAAATTAGTTATTTTTTTTAACAACTAAAACAGTTACAGGATTTTTAATAAATTTTATTTACAGTTATATCTTTCAATCACAAAGCAAAAAATTTTTGACCAATTTTGGCAAAAAAGTAATTTTTCAATAATGAGGGCAAAAATCGTGCCAAAGGCATGTCCGCTTCAGGCATGACATTAATCCATTTCCGACTCGGCGTTAGGAAAATTATGGAATCAACTCTTCGACTTTCCCCGAACTCATGGACGGGGTTTGCTCAGGGTTGATACTAAGCGGCGTTTTTTTATCCCCGCCTTGAAAAGGCGGGGTTTGAGCGCCGTCGAAGTATCAAATAAAAAGTTTTATTACCATTGCAATAACACAGATTGTAAGTACTAAACGTATCCATCGCTCACCCTTGGCAACAGCCCAATGGCTGCCAATCCAACCCCCAAGACCCATCCCTGCAGCCAGGCCTAATCCCACAGTCCAATATACCTTATCATAGAAAACAAACACAATTAATGCAAATATGGTATACATACCTACAATAAATACCTTGTGACTATTAGTATCCACAAGATTTAATCCCGTAATCGTGGTCAGGGCAGCAATAATTATAAAACCAACACCAACCTGAATAAACCCGCCATAGATTCCAATAAAAAAGAAGACGATCATAGTAATAATAAGATGGCTGCGTCCTAAACTAATTAGACTACCACCACCATCTTGACGATTATCACGCCATCTTTTAGCGGGATTCCGATAACTCTTTAAGGAAAGTAAAAAGGCAGATAGCCTTTTCCCTAATTTTGCTGTCGCTACTGGTTCCAAATGGTTCCATTGGTTCTTCTTGTTGATTAGGCATGGAAATGATAAGAAATTACTTTTGAATTGGTAAAAATATTAAAACAAAATATCACCAAAATACAAACTTTTTATCATATTTTACCCCAACGAACATAATAGGGCATAAGAAGGACAGCGACCATTATTGATTCATGCAAGTATACCCATGACACTGCAATTTATATCCAAACAAAAATTTCTAATAGGATTGCTAGTTGAGTAGACACTTTTTGTAAATATAAATTTATGTGAAAAGACTTACTTGTTTATACAAGCAAGTTATATTTGATTTGATGGTATTAAAATGTGATGAAAGAGGCTTGATGTTCCTTTCCGCCTGATATTATAAAAGAGTGGGTTTGGATTGCAATGGAAATCATGGGCCCCCGCTGCTTTCTTGCACCGTTAAGTCCCGCTTTACGGGAGTAAACAAGAAGCGGGGGTAAACTGGGTGTGGTTAGTTTATCAGGGACACATCTCATTTTTCCTTATGCATTAGAAAAATGTCCTTAATTATCTCTAAATCCATTCTCAATGATTTCTTTGATACTTTTTAACACCTCTACATTATCATCACAGTCTTCATGCGTCCTGGCCGTTATTCTCCAACCTTGTGCTGCTTCTTGTCCAGCCGGCGAGAATGCTATTTTAACCTTTCCTGTTGGGTTTTCGTACCCCAGGAAACTCTCTACATTTCTGACTTCAACATATTCCCTGCCATAATCAAAGCGTTCATCCAATAAATACATTTGCATCCCTACAAGAGGCTTATCGTGATATTCGTATGGAGGTTCATTTTCAGGTTTGCAATTAGGTTGTTGTTCGGAATAATAGCGTGTTGGCTCTGCAATAGAAGAAACCAGATATAACAAAGAGCTGGAATAAGCGAAAGATGCTAATTTATCTTTTCTCTCATACTTTTTGCCCAAAGTAAACATCCTGAATTTTCCTATTTTGTCACCCCGCAACATCTATTGTATGGCTGAACCTTTCGAATGTACAAGCAGGCGCTTCAAAGATCACATCAAACTCGAAGTTAGCCAATGAAGGATACTTGTCCTCTTTGGCTGCTTCCTCCAATAAATTACATATAAAAACGACACCTGTACTATGTCCTACAAGGATAACCCTTATGTCTTGTTGTTGTTGTTGTCTTTTGTTTACCAGGTCGTTAAGTTCTATTAAAAATGCCGTCCCGCCATATGTTTCTTCCTTTGGGGTTCCATCGTTATCAAAGGGAAAAACAGTATTACATTTCATTGTCCCCCAACCATCTTTTGCCACCTTGCTGGCATCTTTAACACTATTCCAGATTTCTTCCTGCATAGTTACTGTTAAACGATGATGTCTTCCCATAATGCTTCTTTGAAGTACACGGTAATAAACCACTGAAACAACTTCATCTGGACACACTGCTCCAGGGTTTTCTCTCTGACAATTATTTAATTCATTTGTTGCATTTTCTATTTCTCTCTCTATCTCTTCTTTCAGTTCTCTTTGCTTGGTAGAAGACCACGTTCTATATTTCTCGGTATAAGCATTCAATGGATCTTTCAAAGGCAGAGGACCAACTTCATTTAAAAACTCTTCAATTATGCTCTTTGCCTCCTTTACCCTTAAAATTTTGTTTTTTATTTTTTTATATATTTCTCTTATTTTAGCTTCATCAAGATCCCCCAGCATAGACACAAGGGTTGTAAGGAAGTCTGACTCCCAGATAAAAAAGATGGGGTATGCTCTTTTTTTACCTGTATCTACATCTAAATCTTCATATACTTCAAACATACTTTTGTTGAATCCGGCTGGGTCAATCTTTTTCATTGGGTTTTTATATGCAGCATTACTAGATACCAGACCGCCATGAAAATGCGCTACGACTATTTGCACATTTTCACTTTCTATCTTGTTAAATATATTACTAATATCTTCTCTTGTAGTATTATCTGTAAGCTTACCTTCACTCAAATGGATATAATGCCCATCAGGAACTTTTTCATCTTCACATCCTTTCATCGAAACAGTGAGAGTAGGAATTACTATTAAGAAGCAAATAAGACTGATAATCTTTTTCATCAAGACATCTTTCCTTTCATCTTTCTATTTTTAGAAAGTCTGATTATAATATTGACTGTCCCCTATCTATTTGTCTCACCCCCATTCCTTGCACCGTGGCGGCGAAAGTCGCGGCTCCCGCGGCACGCTGCTTCCTCCCGCAAAAGCGGGACTTAACGGCAAGGAAGCATTGGGGGGCGGGTCCCTATTTTCTTATTCGGGATATTTATCTTTTGTTTTACTTATAATAGGAACTAGTATATCTGATTCCAAATCTTCTCTTTGACTCTCATATCTGGAAAAAAGCTCATGAAGTTTCTTCAAAATATTACATATTTCTTTGCCCACATTCGGAGATATCATGGCCCTTGTAGGATATTTTCGATGCCCCCATAACCTTTCTTGCACAGCCAATTGGTGTTCGGTCAGGATGCGGTCAGAACTGTAATATTGTGTATCCATAAAGTCCGGAAAAAATTCCCATATCTCTTCATCATCTGTTTCTAAAGGCAAATGGGCCAATCTACTAACTGAGGAATGAACGATTGTGATTAAGGGTCTTCTTATTTCAGTTTTTTCCACAATTTCCATTGGTATTATTCCATCCCAGTCTTTACTAAAACCTTCTACAATGTATTGTCTCCCTGCCTTATCTATTAGTTGATACCACACATGTGCCTTTCCAACCGCATCCCGCTTGTCAATTACCCATCCCCATGTGATTTCGGCATTTCTTTGGTTTGGGGGAAGTTGTGAAAAGAAATGAAATACTGCATCCTCACAGTCTCCCTTCTTTAACCTGATGGTTTCCAAAGGTGTTTGCCAGAAATCAGTCTTATTTGGCTCTGGTGTATATTCGATATTGAAGGCTATATTCTTGTATGCTTCATATATATAAGTGCCATTATCAAACGTTTCCTCACACCACTCCTTATATAAAAAATTATCTTTTGATTTTTCTTCATCCTCAATGTAAAGGTATGTGTCCGGTACAGGTTTATAACTAGGTTTTGATAAATTCTGGTTACTTGTGTATGTCAAAACGTTGCCTGAATTATTGGGATATGTGTCATTTCAACAAATTATCCTATCGTAATCGTCTCTTCCGTTGCCACTTGCCGTAGGATAAAGACCGAAAACTGTTAATAGAAGTGTTGCCATAAAAAACAATGGTACTAATTGTCTGTCCATTTTGCTTTCTCCTCTTTTTTGTTAAAAAACGTAATTACGGAGTTCTACAAAATTAATCCAATGTTGCACCTTGTCATTTAGAGTCCTTAGTTCAATGGGATCCTGGAAGGGGATAGATGTCGAATAAGTTTAGCCGGTGTCTGGAAGGTATGCCACCAGCCCACAAAGTAAATTTGCCTTGTCTAAAATACCGTCCAGGAAGGAGTTTGTGGGTGATCTTGGTTGACTGGATTTCAGGATAAACTTTGAGTGGGTTTTCACTAATAGAAATGGCTTACGAGATTCTTCCCCCCTCATCTTGCTCGCTTACGCTTCGCAAGCTAGCAGAGGGGGTCAGAATGACAAGGGGCGAAGGGCTCAGAATGTCATTTCTATCATTTTGCAGGATATTACTGACTATTTAGTTAGTTCAGCTTAACAAATTATAACTTCTATATATTACATTTATAACATTAAAGACCAAAATGTATACAAATTGAAGAGAAAAAGCAATAATAATTTTTCGATATGTTCCCACTTAATAGGAACCCGCCATAAGACACGTCGGGTAATCCCGCCAAGCAAGACGGCGCCCGCCCGGATGAATCCCTGCCCGACGAATGGCAGGCGGGCGTTCGGACGGGGGCAGGCAGTACCCGCATTTAAGATATTAGAGACAAGCCGCCAGAGGCACCCCTCGGAGCAACTTCCCTGCCTGGCGGCAGTCAGGATGCTGTTGGTTATTTGTTATTCTTTATTCGTTATTCGTTATTGGCTAACTCGCGTTATTACGTCATTTGCCTGCCCCTTTAAGGTTTCTTCTTTTTGGGTTTACTGATAGTTTTCCTGGGACTTGTTTTTTGTATTTTCTTTTTCACAGCTTTTGGTTTAGCTACCTTTGACTTTGCTTCTAAAATTTTGCCACGTCTTTTGGAAAGCTCTGCTTGCTTATTTTCGAGTCTTTCTATTTCGATTTGCTTTTGACTTTTTTCGACTTTTTTGGAAACTGCAGGTTGCTCCTTCAGTCCTTCGTTTCTTTTATCCCTTGCAGCCCGAATACGCCATGCTGCAGTTACAATACCAGCTATAAATAACATTATTATAATTGCTAAGATGTCAGTGTTCACTTATTATCCTCCTTAAAAATGTTTCAAGATATTATCAAAATAAGTATAGAATTAAAGTATCCTGACAACCCCCATTCCTTGCTTCCGCAAGGAAGCATTGGGGGCGGGTAAAAATGACAACTCTCCCGCGATATATTAGAATGTGGTAAAAGTGATTTGTAACTTCTGTTTATTGGTGGTTATTATAAAAGAGTGGGTTTGTTTTGCAATATAAAAGATTATTCACCGCACCCGCCAAACAGCACGTCGGGCAGGAAGTCGCTGAGAACGCATCCGCCAGAATGTTCGTCGGGCGGGTCAGATAACCTTTTAAAAACTCTATAAATGGTCAAAATATTTTTACTAAAGAACTAAATTTCACCTGGTTTTTTTCTCCAGATTATCAATAAACTCCTGGTCAACTGGATGTCCCAATTCTTCAGCACTCCTCATATGCTCTAAGGCGAGGTCAAATTGTTCGGTCTCATAATACGTTTCTGCTAAGCGATATTGAATCTCCGCATCCATAGGGTTTATGGATACAGCTTTTTCAAACTTTATTATGGCTTTTTCATACCGTTGCTTATCGCAATATGCCTCTCCAAGATAATAGCA
Source organism: Candidatus Scalindua sediminis (assembly GCA_008636105.1). Taxonomy (GTDB): domain Bacteria; phylum Planctomycetota; class Brocadiia; order Brocadiales; family Scalinduaceae; genus Scalindua_A; species Scalindua_A sediminis. The sequence continues at coordinate 11,476 of VSDH01000028.1, forward strand.
TAAATATGCGTCGTCCGGATTAAGCTTTGCGCCTTGTTGATATAAAGCAATCGCATCGTCAATTAAACCTCTATCCAGATAGACTGTCCCAAGATTAATATAAGCATCTATAAATCCTGGATTAAGTTCTATCGCCTTTTTATATGCAGATACGGCTTCGTCAAACATCTCCTTATCTACGTAAGCGTTCCCAAGATTGTAACGGGTTTCTGCATCATCCGGATCAATCTCAAGCACTTCTTTAAATTCTTCGATTGCCTCAGCAAGCATTCCTTTATCGTAATATTCAGTACCTGTGATCAAGAGATCATCTACCGATGTTTCTTGAGACATCTTGCCAGATCCTCCCAGCCCGGGTATTTTGTCTGAAAGTTTTTCATCAGCAAAAGAATCAATTTTGAGCGTCTTTGTGTCTGCAGTCGCTGTATCCATTATTGCAGATTTATCTTCAGTTTTGCCTGCCAATCTTTTTTCTCGATATACCTGGCTAAGTTTATTAAGGATGTCGTCACGAGGTCTTATTTCTAATGCCTTTTTATATTCGGATATTGCTTCATCAAGCTTGCCTTCCTTAAAATAGTTATCTCCGAGAGTGATATACTTATTAATATCATCCAAAGTTGATTTCTCAGGAATTTCAATGTATTCACCCTCTTGCTTTAATAATTTGTTATAGATCGCAAATTCTTTTGCTGACAGCTTGTCCTTCCCCTCTTCCCTGTAAGCAAATCCTAGATTATAATGTGCATAAATAAGGTCAGGATTAGTTTCTATAGCTTTTTTACACGCAGCAATTGCAGCTTTGTATATCCCTCTCCAATTGTATGCATTTGCAAGGGCAATGTATACCTCCGCCTTTTCTTGACTTTGCCCTTCTTCAAACAAAGGTAAAGCCTTCTTAAATTCGGCAATTGCCTCATTTATAAGTCTTGTTTCAAGATAACCAATCCCTCTCTGGAAATATTCCTCGGCCTTTTGAGCAATACAAGATTCAGACAACACAAAGCTAAGCACCAGAAAAATCAAGGTTATTTTTAATACTTTCATAAATTAACTCACTCTGTTCACTAATTTATCTGCAGGAAATAAAAGGCTACCCGCCTGAATGACATTCACATTCAAACTTTTGGAATCTTCTCGTTCAGGGCCTTAAGCAGATCACTTATTTCAACCGGGTGCATTTTCGTTGCCTGTTCAATTGTAAATACTTTGGCAATCGTCTTCCTTGCAACAGGATTACTAAGTTGTTTAAAGCCAAACTCTAAAAACACATCTAATGTCTCAGGATACTGATCAATCGCATCATAAATTTTTGTGTCTTTTGTTATCTCCCTTAATCTTTCCTTTGGCTCTTCTTCATCCTCTTCCTCCGCATTTATGGACTTCCATATGTTGTATCCGAACATCCCGATCGCCGCAAACTCGATCCAACCTGAAAATCCGATAAGAGAATAATAAAAATCTCCTGACAGCCCAATCATTATTTGAGTAGATACTCTTAAAAAACAACCCAGGTTTATGAGAATAAAGGTCATATCTGAAAGCCTTACACTGTACATATTAACACCCCTAAACGTTGGAACCAATTTTGAAGCATATCCTATAATCATCATAGTTACGAATCCAACCGCAAGTGCATGATTCGCCGCGCCATGAAATAAATACTGCGCTTCTGAAAATGCCCCTAAAAAAGGCTTGGCCCCAAGGATAAGTACACCAATAATCAGCCATACATAAGCCGCCCTGATAGTTTTTGCATAGCTCCTGTCCATGACAACATCATCCAGTTCCCTGGTTGATCTTTCAAAAATCCTGATGCCGTAAACAAATGTCAGGATACTGAAGGCTACTACATAAATTGTAAAATAAGAAGCCTTCAACAAAAACGGGAATTGATAACTTAAGATATTCGTAATAAAATAAAAAGGGATAATTAAATTTAACAACCAGAATGTAGTATTGACAGCGGTGGGGCTGGGTTTCTTTACATCAAGGAAGGCATACACAGTCCTGATATTTACGGCAAAAATGAACATGAAAACAAAACCAAGTAAGAACATGTGTACAAAGGAACTGTAAAATGCCCTGGGAATCTCATGTGAATTTGTAAAAAACATATACACATCCATAAAGAAATTTATAAGGCTACAGACTACAAACCATAATACTCCGACCTTAATGAACTTATCGTATATTGCAATCTCTTCCTTACTTGAGAATACTGTACTGAATATAATGTAAGCAAACGTGATGACTCCTGCAAATTCAAACATCCCTGAAATAGGGAGAAGAATATTTGTCATTTCATTTGCATATGGTTGTGCAAAAATCCTTATGACAATTCCTGTCACCATCAACCAGTAGCTGGTAGTTGTTAATTCACGATGTTTAAGCTCTGTGTTCTTAATCCTGGGCACGATGTAGTATGCAAAACCAATAATACAAAGACCAACCCATCCAAACAATTGGGCATGTCCATGTGCCTGAACAATTGGGTGGAAAGCAATAGCAGATTGAAAACTTCCTTTTGCGCCAATATATGTTAATATCGCTGCACCGAAGGTAACACCTACTGTTAATGTTATTAAAATGGCTGTTTTAACAAATCTTGCATAAACCTTATCTTCCACTAACACTATGGGTTCAGCATTATCATCTACTCCTTTTTCAATAGCCTCTCTCAATTCTTTAGCTATTTCCTCATAATCAACCTCGTGTGCCTTTGAGAAAAAAGCCAAAGGTTCGTTAGGGCCTCTTACGCCTCCGGCAATAACCAAATTGTATTTTCTGAATACCGAAAGTGTTTCGGGGTGTTTTTTTACCAGGTTTTTAATTATAGTATTCCTGTTTATTTCCATAGCGCTTTAAAATTTAACCTCCTCTAGCATGATTGTACAAAATCATCCGGAGTTTTTCGTGTAATGAAAATATGGCAAATATCTGTAGCGGATGTCTTCCCGCCCGAACGTACCCGTTCGGTACGGGTGGGTATACCTCTACCCGTCATGGAACCAATCCCAATGTAAACGTTTATATATCCAACATTGCCGGTTAACTCATAAAGGTGGAAACCTAAAGGTTTCCGCTACATTTTATACAGCATAAAATGGAAATCCCAAAAAACTGAAGGGTTTTGAGTAGTTCTAATTTCGCATCCTACAGATAACTATTGAAACCCCTTTCCTTTAAGACATCAGTTAACTTTTTAATATCTTCTGCATTATCTTTGTTGCAAACCATAGTAACATCCTTTGTACTTACTATAATCATATTAGACACATTTATAGTTGTTATCAAATGTTCCTCATCTCCAACTATAATGCTCCCATTCGTATTAATCCCACAATGCTTACCCAATATCGTATTATTATTTTGGTCCGATTTATTCAATCTTTCCACTGCAAGCCATGAACCAACATCGTCCCACCTGAAATTTGCTTCAACTATTTTCACATTTGATACTTTTTCCATCACTCCACAATCTATTGATACACTTTCAAACTTCTCATATTCATCGCTAATCACACTTGACTCATCAGATGTACCAACTGATTCTCCAATCTTTGCTAATCCCAATGCCAATTGTGGCATAAGGGTCTTTATGTTTTCCAGTATAGTTTTCACAGACCATACGAAAATGCCGCTATTCCAGTAATATTCACCGCTTTGGACAAAGTCCTCTGCTGTGGTATGATCCGGTTTTTCCTTAAAACATATTGCATCATAAACCAGGAAACCATCGTAATTAATCGCCTCTTTACTTCTTTGAATGTAACCATAATTTACAGAAGGTTCCTTCGGCTTAATTCCAAATGTAACCAGTGCACTTGTTTCTACAGCTAATCTTTCAGCACAATGTAATGCCTTTAAAAAAAGGTCGGAAGGTTCGATTATGTGGTCAGCAGTCATTACGGCCATTATTGCGTTGGCATCTTTTTTAGAAATTATGGTTGCAGCAAGACCAATACATGCAGCCGTGTTTCGACCAAAAGGTTCCGAAATAATATTCTTTGCCGGTATCTGCGGTAATTCCCCTTTTATGCCATCAGCCTGTAAAGATGTCGTTACAATGTAAATGTTGTTGGGAGAGATTTCAGTCACAATGCGGTCAATAGTTTGCTTAACCATAGTGTCCTCTCCCGTAATCTTTAAGAGTTGTTTTGGCCTCTCCTTTCGACTCCAGGGCCAAAACCTAGTACCTGAACCGCCTGCCATAATTACGGCATATAACATAGATAACCTCATAGTGCGGCAAAGCCGCAACCAAGTTTGAAGTGACTAAAGTGATCTAAAATGCCTAAAGTTAATATAATATCTCACTGCTAATTTTCGCGTGCGTTTTTCAAGCTCTTTAGAAAGTTCTTTGTTATCCATAACTTTAGCTCACTTTAAACTTTAGGCACTTTTAACTTTTTATGACACGAAAAAAACTTCCTAAAAAAATAAGTTTTTACAGGGTAATACTATAAACTCATGCTGAATAGCGATAGGAAAGGATTGCGGAAATGGAAATCGCAGACGTTTCCACTCGAAGGATACGCTGGCCTAAACTAACAAATTCACACCCGGCTTCCTTTGCCATTCCTATCTCTTTCGGCGTAAATCCCCCCTCAGGGCCAATAAAACTAATTATCTTATTTACTCTTTGATGTTCTTTCAATATATTTTTTAAATTATTCGAAACAGATTGACTGCATGCAAAAAGAGAAATATCATAACTTCCCACACTCTTGAGGATATTCCCGAAATCCATAACATCATTGATCTCTGTTATCGTATTACGGCCACATTGTTTTGATGCCTCAACAGCAATTTTTCTCCATCTCTCAATCTTTTCAGAACAACCATCCTTAAACTTCACAATGCTACGTTCGTAATGTAACGGAAATAACTTTTGAACTCCTAATTCAGCACATTTCTGAATCAGGAAATGAGACCGTCTCCCTTTAGGAATTGCGAATGCTATGTCTATTCCTACATTACTTTCCTTGCTTACGGTTTTGATTTGACCAATCTTTACTTTAACTCTACTTCCTTTTACTTCGATGATCTCGGCACTGCATTCATCTCCCATGCCATTAAATAAGACAATCCGATCACCGATTCTAGACCTTTTAACACGCAGCATATGATGAGTCTCTGAACCATCTATCCATATGTCTTTCACACCGGCATGAAATGGGACACAAAAACGACTAACACTCACTCTTCAATCCTTTATAAGAGGGAAATCAACAAAAACAACTCTTAGTTATGGTTTGATGAATTTGGAAATGCAGACTGTTTGAATAGATCGTGATTTTTTAAAAACCTAATGACACTTATGTCATTCCTCAGATTAATTCAACTCCCTTAATCTGACTAATGGCTTGCCCTGCCGGGATCATTGGAAATACATTTTCTTCTGGATCTACTCTAAAATCGATTACGACAGGACCATTTATTGAAATTGCTTTTTCAATTACGGGCCTGACATCTTCCTTTTTCTCAACCAGAAAACCGGCAGCACCATAGGCTTCTGCTACCCGTACAAAGTCGGGATTACCATCCAGTCGTGTATGTGAATACCTTTTGTCATGAAACATCTCCTGCCACTGCCTTACCATCCCGAGGTAGCCATTGTTCAGTATAGCAACCTTAACGGGTAACTTATAATTCACAGCAGTACTGAGTTCCTGAATATTCATTTGAAAACTACCATCACCTGCAATGTCAATAACGATTTTATCCGGACATCCAAGTTGGGCACCTATTGCTGCCGGAAAACCGAATCCCATAGTTCCTAAACCACCAGAAGATAAAAAACTTCTGGGTTCTGTATAGGTATAATATTGGGCTGCCCACATCTGGTTCTGGCCAACTTCAGTAGTGATAATCGCCTTACCTTTGGTGGCTTGACAAATTTGTTCAACTACGTATTGAGGTTTTACAACATCATTTGTACTATTATAAGACAAGCGATATTTCTTCTTCCATTCCGAAATCTTCTCAAACCACTCTTTTCGGTCAACATAATTAACATGCTTTATTAATTCTGTTAAGATGTGTTTTGCATCGCCAACAACCGGAATATCAACCCTGATATTCTTACTTATAGAAGTTGGGTCTATATCTATATGAATAATCCTTGCATGAGGAGCAAACTCATCTATCTTACCCGTAATCCTATCATCAAATCTTGCTCCAATTGCAATTAATAAATCTGATTCATGAACGGCATAGTTAGCAGGAACTGTTCCATGCATTCCTAACATCCCCAGCGCCAGTTCGTTGTCCTCAGGAAAAGCTCCGAGTGCCAACAGTGTAGTGTTTACTGGCAAATTGGCCTTTTCTGCAAGCTCAATAAGCTGTTTTGAACTATTTGAACTTATAACTCCACCACCTGCATAAACTACGGGTCTTTTTGACCTGTTTATTGCCTCTGCTGTTATTTTTATCTGTCGCATGTTACCTTCATACGCTGGCTTATATCCAGGTAGATCTACCTTTTCAGGAATGTCTCCATCCCATGTATCTGTTGTTACGTCCACAGGCAGGTCAATAACAACAGGACCCGGCCTGCCTGTTGAGGCAATATAAAATGCCTCTTTAACTACCCTTGCTAGTTCTTTTATATCTTTTACCAGATAATTATGCTTTGTTATAGGGCGTGTTATACCGGTTACGTCAGCTTCCTGGAAAGCGTCACTGCCTATAAGATGTGTTTTAACCTGACCAGTTATAGCTACCAGAGGTATAGAGTCCATACTGGCTGTAGCGATCGCAGTTGTTAAGTTTGTTGCACCAGGACCAGATGTAACGATGCAAACACCTACTTTACCCGTAGCCCGAGCATAACCATCAGCCGCATGACCTGCCGCTTGTTCATGACGTGTCAGTATGAATTTTAAGTCAGCATCAAACAGGGTATCGAAAAGTGGTATAACGACACCACCCGGTATACCAAAAATGTATTCCACACCCTCTTTTTTTAATACATCAATTAAAATTTGTGAACCTGTTCTAGACATCTTTTCAAGTGATTTTGTTTACTACCTAAATTGAGCGATTATTGCCCGCCCGTACCGAACGGTACGTTCGGGCGGGTAGCCGCCCCCATTCCTAGCTTACGCAAGGAAGCTAGGAGGGCGTAACTTACGCGAGAATCTCATTAACCCCTCAGATGATAAGAAACGCAGGCTAAAGCCTTCGGCTACAGTAACGTATAATATGAAATCGCTCAACTTAGGTACTAATAAAAATAATACCTATCCAATAATTTGTATCAAGCTAACCCAAGCCTGAAGACTAACGCACAATGATACCTTAGCTTATTCATGAAGTAGCAGGATGCTAAATCCTTCTTTCTGAAACGTAGGCGCTGAGGTAAAGAGATAAGACCTACTTCAGCCGACAAGTTGTTGAGCAAGTAAAACATTACGTTCCTTAAAAATACTTTATTGAATAAGTATAGCGTGTGATTCAGGATATGTCAACTTCTTGATCGGTCATTTGAATTGATTTATAGGAATGTTTTTATACTCTTTTAGAAGCTTTCCTCTCCAAATTTACCCTCTTCAGCTTTACTCTCTTCAGCTTTACTATCTTTACCTTCATAATCATCTGCATCTGGTTCGCCCATCTTGGCAGGTTTATATCCTGGTTCTTTTGCTTTCTCAGTTTCCTCTTTATATGCAACAAGTACCTTTTGTTCAATCTCATCACGGCATTTAGAATTTATTGGGTGGGCCGTGTCAGCATATAATTTAAATTTCCCGCTTGAATCTCCTACTGGATGTCTTTCGCTTAGTTTACTACCACAATCATTACAAAATCGCGCACGGAGGTGATTTTTACAACTACATTTAGGACATTTATCGGTAAGCTTTCTGCTTGGCATAGCAACAAAAGCCCCTTTATATCCCTCAATGATCTTCAAATCTCTTACCACAAAATCATCGTCAATTGTAATGCTACAAAAAGCCTGTAAGCGATTCTTTTTTGCCTCTGTTAGTTTTACTCTGACCTCAGTAATATTCATAGTTCTAAATCTCCCCCTTGCTTACCTTGTTGTCTGTGGTATTATCGTATTTGCAGCCACAAATACCTTCCCCATGCCTCTTAATTCAATTTGATTCCTGATCATCTCTGCCTGATTTCTATTGCTGCACAATCCGTAGATAGCTGACCCGCTTCCTGAAACTAACAAACCACAAAAGCCAAAACGTTCTAATAAATTTTTCGTCTGCAGCAAATCAGGATATAGGGAAAAAATAGTTTCTTCCAAGCGGTTAAATAGCAGCTTACCGATTTCCGCAACGTCCGAGTTCTCCACTGCTTTCGCAAAAACGCTAACATCTTTTCTGTTTTTTGTCAAGTCTATTTTCAGGTTACCATATATCGATTTTGTACTAATTTCCACGTGGGGAAAAACGACAAGATAATTCAATTTACTTTTTACTTCAACAGGATATATCTTCTCTCCCCTCCCCCTGCATAACGATGTCTTGCCCTTTATAAAAAAGGCAACATCTGAACCTATTTTAGCAGCCAACTCCATAAGCTCTACATCATTAAGGCCAATTCCCCATAGCGAGTTCAATGCCTTAAGAGTTGCTGCGGCATCGCTACTCCCACCACCTAAACCGGCTCCCACCGGTATTCTTTTCTCTAACCGTATTGCCACCCCCTTTTTAATGCCACATTCTCTCAGAACAAGCTCCGCAGCTTTATACACAAGATTGTTCTCATTTAAAGGAATACTGCTGTTTTCACATTCGAGTTTTATCCCTTCATCAATTTCTTCAAACTCGAGGGAGTCTACAAGATCAATCTCCTGCATCACTGTTTCAAGTTCATGATAACCATCGTTCCTCTTACCCAAAACCTCCAAAAACAGATTTATCTTGGCTGGAGCTTTAAGGCTTATTCCATTAATAATTTCCTGGTTGTTTTTCCTCACGAACAGAACTTATTAGCTGAAAAATTTTACTCTGGCAATTTTAAACCGAATTTGTTCTTAAAAAAGTAAGCTGTGTGTTACCGTACCGTCTTCCATCAACTACCTTTAACTGTTTGAAATTTTCCTGGCTGACTATTTGTTTCTTATGGTGCTGAAGCACAACAATTCCTCTTTCATTTAGAATTTGCCCGGAAACGCACTCATCAAGAAGAGAAAAGATCTTTTCTCTAGCTTTACTATCTAAATCTATTAACTTATATGGAGGCGCTACCAGTATAAGGTCAAATTTCATACTTTTATCAGTTAAGAACGCTGATAAAGCAAAAACGTTTTTCTTAAGAATCACTGCCCTCTCCAGGAACCGTGTGTCTTGAAGGTTTTTTTTTATAACCTGAACGGCGTGCATATCATTATCAACAAACAAACACCTTTTTGCACCACGACTGAGCGCCTCTATTCCCAATGACCCGGTACCTGCGAATAAGTCAAGAACGACACTGTCCACTATAAAATCACCCAGTATATTGAATAAGGATTCCTTTACCCTATCTAATATCGGTCTTGTCCGTTTGCTACTTAAAGCTGATAATCGTGCACCCTTTGCTTTACCTGCAATAACACGCATATCAATTCTCTTTTATCAAACAAGCATAATTATAAAAGTTCAACCTAAATTGTTAGCACCTGTCTTCATCACAAGTTGTGTCGCTTCGGCTAAATTTTCTGGTGAGCTACCTGCATCAATCCACCAACCATCTAATTCAGAACATGTCATTGTGCCAGCTTTTATATATGCATTGTTAACATCCGTAATCTCTAATTCGCCCCTATCCGATCTTTCAAGCGTTTTAATAATATCAAATACACGGCTGTCATACATATAAATACCTGTAACCGCATACTGTGATTTAGGCTTTTTAGGTTTTTCCTCAATACCAATTACTTTGTCTCCGTTTAGTACAGGAACACCAAAATTTTCTGGATGTGAAACCTTTTTTATTAATATCTTAGCACCTTCCTTCTGCTTCTCAAATTCCTCCTTCTCCCTGATTATGTCTTTTCCAATAACATTATCCCCTAGAACAATCAAAACCTTCTCGCCATCTGCAAAATCTTCTGCAAGGCTCAATGCCTCTGCTATTCCGCCCTCACCTTCTTGATACGTATAGCTTATATCTTTTAAACCAAATCGCCTTCCATTACCAAGAAGTCTGAGAAATTCACCCGCATTATTCCCGCCGGTAACAATCATAATATCCTTAATTCCAGCATTAATTAACGTTTGCAAAGGATAGTATATCATCGGCTTATCATACACAGGTAATAGATGTTTGTTAGTAATCTTAGTTAGGGGTAATAATCGAGTGCCGAGGCCACCAGCTAAAACAATTCCTTTCATCATCCATCCTTTCTACGCCAATCGTAAGGAATTTTGTCGCCATAAGGGTCTATTCTAAACTCATCTGGGTCTTTATAATTATATACCTCTGTGGGACAATTAATTACTATACTTTCCGTTTCGCTGATGCATTTAAAACCATGATATACAAGAGGTGGAATCTGAATTAATTTTGGATTGTGAACTCCGATGAATAATTCATCTATTTGAGTTTTTGTTGGTGAACCTTCACGGGAATCATAGAGTACCAATTTCATCATTCCGGATATTACGACCATATTATCAGTTTGTTTCTCGTGATAGTGCCACGCCTTTACAACACCTGGATAAGCAGTAGTTGCGTATATTTGGCCAAACTTAATAAAAAGGTCGTCATCCGCACGCAACATCTCCATTAGACGGCCACGTTCGTCAGGGATCATTTTTAAATCTTTTATTTTGACTCCATCTATCATAAAGACTCCTAAATAAAAAAATCCTATCATATAGACCTTCACAGTGCAAGTGATTTTAAGATTATCAGCCCTATTAAAAACAATTTGACTTTAATATTTACATAAATTATAATTTGAAATGTAAAGTGAACTATACTTATTTTTCGGAGGTTTTAAAATGCTTAAGGACATTAAAAAACAATTAAATCCATTAAGGAACCGGCTACTTTATTTAAAGGACTCTCTTTGACCTGACTGCTAAAGAAAATGAGCTGGAAAATCTTGAAAAGCAGCTGGCAGATACAGATTTCTGGAGTAATAAAGAAAAGGCACAATCTACAATACAAAGACTTAAGACATTAAAGGAATTAACGTCTCCGTTTCGGGAGTTACAAAAAGCATTAGACGACATTACAGATTTATCGGAACTTGCAGAGGGTGAAGAAGACGAAGAATTAGAAACTGAGATTGCAAAAGACCTGCAGTCATTCACACAGAAGTTAGAAAAGCTAGAAATTCGCATGATGTTAAGCGGGAAGAATGACTGTAAAAATGCATACCTTAACATCCATGCCGGTGCTGGTGGTACAGAATCATGTGATTGGACATCAATGTTATTGAGGATGTATAGTAGATGGGCAGAAAGAAATAAATATTCCATTGGACAGATAGACCTTTTGCCGGGCGAAGAAGCAGGGATCAAAAGTGTAACGATTCTTGTTAAGGGTAGTTTTGCATACGGCTATTTAAAGTCAGAAATTGGTGTTCATCGCCTGGTTCGTATATCGCCATTTGATTCTAATAGCAGACGGCACACTTCGTTTGCTGCAGTTGACGTAATCCCCGAGTTAGATACAGACATAGAAATAGAAGTTAACGAAAAGGATTTGAAACTGGATACTTATCGTGCTTCTGGTGCTGGAGGACAACACGTCAATAAAACCTCTTCTGCAGTTAGAATTACGCATATACCGACCGGCATAATAGTACAATGTCAGAATGATAGGTCTCAACACAAAAATAAAGCTATGGCCTTAAAGATGTTAAAATCAAAATTGTACCAACTTAAAGAGAAGGAGCGCGAGAAGGAACTTGCCAATGCATATGATGAAAAGGGGGAGATTGCATGGGGTCATCAAATAAGGTCTTATGTCCTCCAACCTTATACTATGATAAAGGATTTACGAACAGGAAAAGAGACAGCTAAGACGCAGTCGTTTCTTGACGGCGAAATTGATGATTTCATTACAGCATATCTAAAATGGAAAATTGGAAAATAAGAATTCGTTGCTTATATTATGGACAACTTAAAACAAACCGATCCTGAAGTATTCCAGGCAATTCAGGAAGAAACAGAGAGACAGGAAAATCATATTGAATTGATAGCCTCGGAAAATTATTGCAGCACTGCAGTATTACAAGCTCAGGGTTCCGTAATGACTAACAAATACGCCGAGGGTTATCCTGATAAGCGTTGGTATGCAGGATGTGGAAAAATAGATATAGCAGAAAAACTTGCCATTGAACGTGCAAAGGAAATTTTTGGAGCAGAACATGCTAATGTTCAACCACACTCAGGTTCACAGGCTAACATGGCCGTTTTCTTCTCATCACTTAATCCTGGAGATAAGTTATTAAGTATGGATCTTTCACATGGCGGACATCTTACACACGGTTTCAAAAAGAACTTTTCAGGTCAATTATACGAAAAGATAACATACGGAGTGGATAAAGAAACCGGATATATTGATTATGAAGAACTAAGGGGGATTGCAAAAAAAAATAATCCTGACCTTATAATAGCAGGCGCAAGCTCTTATTCAAGAGAAATAGATTTTGCAAAATTTAAGGAAATTGCTGACGAAGTAGGTGCACTATTTTTAGCAGACATTGCTCACATTGCAGGTCTGATTGTAGCGGGCTTACATCAAGATCCAATTCCTTATGCAGACTTTGTAACTACTTCAACACACAAAACACTCAGAGGCCCAAGGGGAGGATTAATACTCTGTAAGGCTAAATATGCTTCAAGGATAGACCAGTTTGTCTTCCCTGGTATTCAGGGTGGACCATTAATGCACGTAATCGCCGCAAAGGCCGTAGCATTTAAGGAAGCTAAAACCAAGGAATTTAAAGAATGTCAAAAACAAACTATCAAAAATGCAAAGACATTAGCAAATGAGCTAAAAGAAAAGGACTATAAGATAGTTTCCGGGGGCACTGATAATCATCTTTTCCTCGTAGATCTTACAAACAAAGATATCTCCGGGGGAACGGCACAAGGAGTTTTAGAAAAAGCAGGTATCATCATTAATAGAAATATGATCCCATTTGATAAAAGAACTGCAAACGACCCAAGTGGAATAAGGATAGGTACTCCAGCAGTCACAACACGCGGTATGAAAGAATCCGAAATGTCCCAAATTGCTGACTGGATCGATCTTGCACTCAGTAACCATGAAGACGACAACAACCTAAAAACAATTAAGAGTAAAGTCACGGAACTATGTGCTACTTTCCCAATCTACAATACTGATACAGTTTTAGTAAATTAAAAATATCTTTAGGAAAGAAACCCTGCCAAAAAAAACAACAGTTCATTATAAAGCACTTCAAGATACATAAACTAAACTTTCTATGAATAAACAAGAAAAAATATTAATTTTAGGTACAGGTGGATGGGGAACTGCACTCTCTATTTTATTACATAATAAGGGGTTCAAGGTAACGCTTTGGGGGTCAACCCCTGACTATGTTGAGTTTTTAAAAAAACATAGAGAAAACACAAAATACCTTCAAGGCATTCAAATTCCAACAGATTTAAATATAACCTCAAATATAGACGATGCACAAAATAAAGTAAATCTTATCGTAGCCGCAATACCAACACCCTATGTCAGAAAAATTATCAAAAACTTAAAAAATCACTATATCCCAGGGACACCCATTGTAAGCGTAACAAAAGGTATAGAAAACGAAACACTCATGAGGGGTAGCGAAATAATTAGAGATATTTTAGGTAAACAGCCCATTGCATTACTATTAGGTCCAAGTCATGCAGAAGAAGTTGCAAAAAGACTGCCGACTACCGTTGTTGTTGCATCCGAAGATATGAAACTGGCAAAAGAAGTTCAAAATATCTTTATGACGAACCGTTTTCGGGTTTATACTAATACCGATGTGACAGGTGTTGAACTCGGGGCTTCCGTTAAAAATGTTATAGCAATTGCGGCTGGAATCTGTGATGGACTTGGTTTCGGGAACAATTCAAAATCAGCCCTGATAACAAGGGGGCTGGCAGAAATAATCCGTCTGGGTGTAGCAATGGGTGGACAGAGAGATACATTCTCTGGACTTACCGGACTCGGAGACTTAATAACTACTTGTGTCAGTCCATACGGTAGAAATCGTTCGGTAGGTGAACAAATTGCCAAAGGTAAAAAATTAACACAAATATTGGAAGAAATGGATCAAGTCGCAGAAGGAATATTGACAACCAAGTCGGTATATAAACTAGCGAATAAATTTAACGCTGAAATGCCTATTACAAGGGAAATCTATAATGTGCTCTTTGAAGATAAGGATCCAATGAAAGCCGTGAATGAGCTTATGGTTCGTGATCCAAAATCAGAAATAGAATATCTACCCTGAATTGAAAATTTAGTACTAATCAATCAATTGGTAATGGCGGGCTTCGCATAATTTCTACAGGCTTGATCGTTTCATCAATAATCTTTTTTGTATTACCTACATTCAATTTTTCAAAGAGAAAAACAAACTTATCCTCAAGTGTTGCACTAATATTCTCCCTAATATTACCTGGCAAATTCCAAATCTTCTCTTTAAAGGGACCAAAGGCCTTTTTTCTTGTCTTATATATAAATTGTTTGTCTGTTTGTCCCTCCTTCCTTTCATCGGCACAATTCTTTTTTAAATAATCATATATCTCTTCCCTTAAATCTTTGGGAAATTGCCCATTTTCATAAATCATATTCTGAAATTCAGTAGCCAGGTGTACTTCTGCAGTTCCTGTTTGTGGAAATTTATCAAATGCATCTCCAGGTAACGTGGATGCACCATGCTGCACAGCCCCACTTAGTCCATACTCCTCCCTTGCCACCTTTGAAAGCCTTTCTAAGGTATTAAAGTCCAGTTTTACTTTTGCAACGCTTCCATCCGGTAATGGAACACCTCCATGTGTGGTACCGGTCTGTATACTTATTTTGCTAATCCCTTTTTTATCTTTAATTGCTTTAAGATAGTTATCCATATACACTCTCAGTTCTTCCTCGGTACTATTTTTCCCACCAACCTCCCCTATCTCTCCACCAACCGAGACCATAATGCCGTTAGGCTGGTTTTCGCGAATGTACGAGGTAAGCTTCGCCGCCAACTCAAAATTAAGTCTTTGTTGCTCTACTATATCAGGTTTACTCAAATCAACTAATGTAGAGGTATCTATATCAATATTGTAGAAATCTGCTTCTAATGCCTCCTTAATTAAATCTCTCACCGTGTTATATTCCTTATCAGGATCTTTAGCGTATTTCTTTGCGTTTACCTGGAAATGATCACCCTGAATAAATAGTGGGCCTTTATACCACTCTCTAATTGCAGCAGCATGTACTACTGCTGCATACTCGGATGGTCTCTGTTCTGTATATCCTATTTCAGATTTTGCTATCTCAAAGATGAATGCCCCCACATCGTTTTTTTTCGCAGCCTTTATGATTGCCCTGGCCACATCATAAGTTAAACCTCTTATGTTAATAGCAGGTACTGTAAAGCCTGTATATTCACCTTTGCCCATCCTTTCGTACAACCCTTGAATTGAAGCCGGTATTATACCCAGAGCACAACCACTTTGCCTTATTATCCACCTTGATATATCTTTCAAATCACTTTTTTCATTAAAGACGGCATTACGCACCAAGCGATCCAATTTTTCATTCCGATAAAGGGTTTCGTTTACAATATTTATTTTGCCTCCTAAATGAATCTCAAGAACGCCTTTAATATATTCTCTTATTTCTGAAATCTGTTTAAACATAATTTCCTGTCTCCTTTTCAACTTTTACTATGTTGCATAATCCGCCACAAATTTTTGATAAGTAAGCACATCTTCCTTACTTCCTATAATCAAAGGCACTTTTTGATGGAGTTCAGTTGGCTGTATATCCATTATATTTTCTTTACCAGTAGTCGCCAATCCGCCTGCCTGTTCTACAATAAAAGCTAATGGAGATGCTTCATATAATAAACGCAATTTACCTTTGGGTTTCTTCAAGTCTTTATAATCGGTTGGATATAAGAATATACCACCATAAAGTAGATTTCTATGAAAATCTGCCACAAGAGAACCAATATAACGTAAAGAATATGGCCTGCCTGTTGCAGGATCTTTTTCTTTAAGATAACTGATATATTTTTTTGTTCCTTCGTCCCAAAAATTAGTATTTCCTTCATTGATACTATAAATTTTACCTTTTGTTGGTATTTTTATGTCCTCATGTGACAAAAGGAATTCACCTACGCTTGGGTCTAACGTATAACCATTTACACCCTGACCGGTTGTATAAACCAACATTGTACTGGAACCATAAACTATGTAACCTGCTGCCACCTGATCACAACCCTTTTGAAGGCAGTCTTCAAGTTTTCCGTTTTCACCATCTGTTTTTTTACGATGTATGGAAAATATAGTCCCAATGCTCACATTGGCATCGATATTAGACGAGCCGTCAAGCGGGTCGAAGAGTAGCACATATTTACCTTTGGGAAACTCGTCTGGAATGGGAATGACTTGATCCCTTTCCTCTGAGGCCATTATACAAAGATGCCCCCCATGATCCATAGCATTATACAGTTTGTCGTTGGCATATTCATCCAGCTTCTTCACTTCCTCACCATGAATGTTCTTATCACCTGTTAGGCCTAAAATATTTACAAGGCCTGCCTTGTTTACTTCCCTCGAAATTACCTTTGCTGCGTATATTAAGTCCATCAATAACCCGGTAAGGCTACCTGTAGCTTGAGGATATTGTCTTTCTTGTTCAATAATATGTCTTTGTACATTCATACCTCTTTTTCCCATGGTAATACCTCTTGTATTGAATTGTTTATGTGTCAAAAATAGTTTTAAGTCTATTATGACTGAATATGTTTTAATTGCAATATCGGGGCGACTGGATTCGAACCAGCGACCTCTTGAACCCCATTCGTAAAAAGGCAATTTTAACATTTATCAGTAACTGCCTGATTTAGTGTCTGTTATGTCGCTATCACTTATTTTGTAATAGGTTACAACTCTTTTTCAATTCTGGTGATCCTTGTGGTTTCCTGTCAATTGCGCTGGAGTTGACTACGTTTTGACTACGTTTTGACTACATTATATTTTGGTTATTATATTTGTCTATATAATTTTCATAAGATAAGTTGAACTAAAACACATTCTATTTACTTATATTATTTGCTTAATTTTGGTACTTAAGTTGTTTTGTTGGTTTTGGGTTATGTTCCGGGTGTTTCTTGTTTCTGTTGTGAGGTTTTCTATGTGGGGTTGGTTTAGCAGAATATGCAAAATGGAAATGAGTACCATATGTTGCGGATGTAGTGAACGTCCGGTAATGTATAGTTATGTTGTGTTTAACTGTATGTGGTTATTATAGTTACACTTATGTTTTGTTGTCTCCGATCAATATATTGTAGGGCTGGCCCTAAAGGGAGACGTTGTTTATATGCCCTCAGTAACTACCCCCCCTATGAAAAGATTGGTGATCGATCGGCGGCGGCGCACCCCAATAGTCCTTATAAATTAGGGTATATTTGAAAGGTTTTTTTGACAGGGGGGTCTGGGGGGAATTATATTTTATGTTTCATGAAATGAAAGAATACAGTCATTATATACCTGGCTTTGAACGGCACATGCTCATTCTACAGGGCCTGTCACCTTTAACGGCCAAGCACTACCGCAGCAACATCAAGGAGTTCTTTCTTTCCGTCACAGGCCGCCCAGGACAGCCCGCCGGGGATGTTGGTAACGTTATCCGTCAAGATGTCGAAGACTATCTCGAACAGTGCTTCTATCGCGGCAATAAAAACCCGACCAGGCTCACAAAGCTTATAGCCCTGAGGAAGTTTTTCAGGTACCTCGTTTACTTAAAAATCATTAAAGAAGATCCCACCGCCCACATACCCAGCCTGAAGACCAGAAAGGGCATCATCCCAAAATTCACAAAGAAGGAAATCCTCCGGCTCTTTGGCCAGATAGACATAACTACTGAAAAAGGCATACGTGACACTGTCATCCTTATCCTGGGCGTATTCTGCGGCCTTCGCATTGGCGAGATCCTCCGGTTGAATATAAGTGATATCATTGATGATGGTAAAACCATCGATGTAAACATAATAGAAACAAAACATGGCGCCAACCGGACGATAGAAACTCTCTGGAAGGCGCCTTTGTTATTTGTCCGTCAATGGCTGGCCACCAGGCTGTCCCAGGGAGCAAACAAAGAGGCACCGTTCCTGATCGCATACAGGAAGGGAGACCGACCCCGTCTCAGGAGGCCAACATCCGCAGGGATTGACCGGCATATCAAAAAGCTCGCCGCCGCGGCAGGTATCCGAAAAGCGGATATCTACATGCACATGCTCAGGGCGACCCACGCCTCGGATCTCCGGCACATCAAAGGCCACGATGTCTTTTCAGTTGCAGACCACCTGGGACACAAAAATATCGAAACGACAGCGAGATACGTCTCTTCGCGAGGGCGGAAAAGTAAAGAATATTCGAGCCTCGCCGCATACTGGCGGGAATTTGGCCATCTATGGGATGAACAAATTGAACATTAGTTATCGCGGTAGCCGTCTCCGACAGGCCGGAGGCCGCGACTTTCGCCGTGGCGGGCAGGAGCTGCCGGTAAGAAAATGGGGAGGGGGCATCCATCTTCCATCCCCGCCTTCGTGGTTCCGGTAGCCTCCTGCCACGCCCCTCTCCGAGCCAGAAGGCTCTCTGAGCCGGCGGCTTAATCTTTCCCTGAAAGAGGGGGGACAACATGTGTTTATTGGGGTTTCTAGACATCTCCCCAACAGTGCTTCCCGCATGCCCCCTCTATCTTCAATGACGCCCGTGACACTTGGTGGCTACCGTGAGGCCCACAGGGGGAGTTCCTTTATCTCCTGTTTACAAGTGCCACGGGCTGTTTTTATGTCTCTCCCCTCCCCTCCCGCCGGGGCGGGACTCCGCCGTTTTCCCCGTCATCGCGGGAGCCGCGACTTTCGCCGGATGCCGTCTCCGACAGGCCGGAGGCCGGCGGCAAAAATATCCATTTCCCCCCTTGATTTCATTCCAAAAAGGGGTATACTAGGGTATCTCAGAATCGTCAGCAATGAAATGTATTTGATAACAAATAGGCCGATTCTTTCTGAGAGTTGGCCTTTTTTTGTTATCAAGTCGCCCCTGAACCTGGTGGTAGGAGAAATCCCCACGAGAAAGCTGATGTTTTCTGAGACAGGTGATCAGGGGTTTTTTATTGGAGGAAATGAGTCATGACAGCCAAAGAAAATCGTAGTGTTTATATAAGGGAGGCCACAGTTAGATACAGGAAACGAAGGGTGCCAAAAAAAACATATCATTGTATCGGGCAAGATGCCTCCGGCCCTGGCAAGGTAGCCAGCCTTTTTAAGAATATGCAAATGGAAACAGTTGAAAAAGGGTACGTATTACACCTGAATACCCAACGTATAATCGAGTCCTTTCAACTTATTTCTATAGGCACGATAAGGAGTGGCTACTTGAGCCCACGTGAAGTATTTCACGGGGCACTGCTTGCCAATGCTGACAGAATAATCTGTGTACACAACCACCCGTCCGGGAACGCAAAGCCAAGTGAGGAAGACAAAGTATTGACTGTGGCGCTGGAGAATGCAGGGGAAATGATTGGCATAAAGTTACTTGATCATATTATTATCGGCAGAAATAGTTGTTATTCATTCACCACAGGCGGGTATCAAGAATTTTCATAAAAAGGGGCTTGTAGAATTGATCCTAAGAGGTTTTAATTGTGCCTGGCATGTCTTTGTATGGTGCTTTTGTAGAGACGGGGCGTGATTGAGAAATGTCTAGAAAGGAAACGAGGATATGGAAAGGTACTGTATTAGAGCTGGCACACGACCTCTACCCAGATATTGGGACTAAAAGTCAATGGGAAAATCATGGGTGGTATCTGTTATGGCTTGAGAAACATTCCGATTTATACACTGGCAACATGGCTCAAGACGAATATTCAATGCGCCTACGAAAATTAGATGATTTTTTGGATGAACTGAATGCAATCGTCTTAATTAATGATGAAGCCAGAACGGTAAGATATAAAATATATCCTTCAAATAACATCTTGGAATTGCTTGACCATGACGATCCTGACCGTGACATCAATTGTTATCATTGGGACGAGGCTGATTATGATGATTGGATTATGAATGAGAACGAACTAAAGGTAGCATTGGCTGGTATATTTAGTAGTGCACTTAGAATGTGGGAAGGTACTGCATTGGAATTTAAAAAAGTAATGGGGTTTTGTTTTGCAAGTATTGATGATTATTATGAGGAAGTTGCATTTTGGGAAGAACAGGAAGTGTATAAAATATGGCGGGAGAAAAATCCAGGGCTTGTTGTTTCCGACGATTTTCTAAATGCCCTTAATGTTGAAGTTACAATTGATGATGAAAACAAAAATGTATATTATGCTATATTTCCATCACGGAAAATTCGCTTTTTGCCAGACAATGCATATTCATGTAAAAATCTGTCAGGTAAATACGTTTTTACCGATGAGGTTGATTATGATTACTGGATTGAACATGAAAAAGACTTACCTAGAATATAGAAAGGGGGGTGGAACACAAAAGAGCATAAACATGAAAATATACACAAGCCGATACGGTAATAAAGAAATCGCAAAGATGAAAGACATAATCCCTGTCGGTATCTCGCTATATCCCCCTCGATGGAAACTGCCCTACAAGGTCCACTGCTATATAAAACAATTAGCACCCACCAACAGCATGATTAAGATGGAATGCGGACCGTACAAGAGGCTATACACCAGCTAATACATTCATGGCCAGTCTCACCAGAGCCTACTCGCGGTAGCCGCGACTTTCGCCGGCGCCAAGCGTAATAAATACGGGTATTATTAGCTTGCTAACATTACGCCGAGATTTGAATTCGTTGTTGGAGAAAATACGTTTTCGCACCAAATAGCTACGAAGACGAGGAAAACCAAAAGACATACCGATAGTTAATGCCGGCACCCATCTCCCCCGCCGGGGCGGGACTCCGCCTGAATCATGTTTATGAACCATTGCCAGTCTAACAAGGTTATTCTGGCGGGTTACTTTTGTAATATTCTTAATTGCCTCAACAAGGTTATTCTGGCGGGTTGTTTTTGTAGTATCCATAATTTTGCCTCCTTTCCCCAACATAATACTCTGTAATTATTCCGTCCGTCCACTTTCTCTATGCCTCCGGCATATCGGAGATATGATGATGATTTAAATTGCAAAAAATACAAACAAAGTATAAAAGACTATCACTACGCATAAGGCTAAATAGTTATACATTTTGCTTACCCCTTTCCGAGCCTCGCCGAGTCAGATCTCCGATCTGTATGGCGGGCTTTCAAAATTGTCCACCCCCACAGATTGCCCTGTAGGCTAGAACGCCGTACGGGGCAGTGGGAGGCAAATTATTCAATCTTTCTTTAAAGAAAATAATAGATTTTTTCTTTACTTAATGTGCTACATTAGTTATCCTGATTGGAGGATACTTGCTTGGTTTGGGGTTCGTCTTCGCTTAATATCTTCAGGATTGCAGCCTTTATATATTTACTACTAGTTAAGTTATGTGCCTTTGCCCTTGTCGCTATCCTTTTCAAGAGGCTTTTTGGTACCCGGACAGGTGGCAATGTTTTGTCGTTTATCTCAAGATACTTTTTTAATTCGACCATAATTGACGCCCCTTTATGTGCTACAAAATCGCTATACAAACCAAAGTATACGATATATCCTACTTTTGTCAAGTAAAAAAATACGGTATATCGTATTATCAATGAAGGGAACCCCATTATAATGAGCAATAAGTCCTTTACTGATAGGATGTTATCGCTAATAGATGATGTCTCTGGGGGTAATCAGAAAAAATTTGCAAGAATTATTGACGTGAAGTATACGACGGTAAATTCATGGTTTAAAAAGGGCAGTCTGCCATCACATGAACATTATAGAAATATCAGGGAAAATATCGGAGCCAACATAAATTGGCTGCTCACAGGTGTTGGCCTACCATACCTTAAAGAAGGGACACATGGGAAGCTTGCTGAGGAGCAGGGAGAGTACATAAAAAAGCCTGAGCCTGAAGAAGAGAGGTATATCAGCAAACTTATGGCTATCTTGCAGGGAAAGAACGAGGCGATCAAGGAACTGATTACATGCTTCCTGGATACAATAGCCTCCAACAAGGAATGGATAAATGCCGGCAGGCCGGAACGGCGTAAAAAGAAGCCATCACCTCTTCACGCTGGCCGGCACGAAAGACGTAAGAGAATACATTCATATTAAGGGACCTTAAGTTAGCAGGAGGATAGTGATGAAGAAATTAATAGTAATTCTCTTTATATTTGTTCTGTTAAGCTCAGCTCAGCTGATGTTGATAAGCATTTCAGCTTATGCAGATAAAATCATAGTAAAGTTTAAAGGCTCTAGAAATAAAATGACACCAACATTTAAAGTTAAACCCAGCTGGCAAATCAAGTATCGGGCAAGGGAAGAAGTTCACTTTTCAGTTGTCGTACGCGATGAATATGGAAAATATATTAATTTAGCAGTAAACATTATAGGTCCAAAGAAAGGGTTATATTATCAAGAGAAAGGCGGAACATATTATCTCGATGTTACAGCTACCCGCCATTGGTATATTGAAATTATCCAGATAAAAAAACGTAAATAGAAAGGCACGGCGACGCCGTGCACCCTACAGCTGCCTACTGCTCTCCGAGCCAGTAGGCTCACTGAGCTGGAGGCCGGCTCAGTAGAGCAAGGTTTTTTTGTCTTCGTCTGACGTTTTATACATTACATCTTCCATAAATCCGTTTTTAACGCCCAACTTCTCCAGCCTTTTCTTTGAGAGTCCTTTGAATTCCTGGTAAAATCTTTCCAGGAAATCGTACAGTCTGCCTGTTGTTTTATCATAATCCCCGTCCTGCATCTGCTTACCCTCAATTATTAAATATCCTGCAATGTTTGCCTGTGCAATGCCCGGGTTTATTCCGCATTGTTCAAGATATTCTTGATTACCGGCGTCTATCCTGCCTGTCTGCCGGACACATCGTACAGATTGATTCATTGCCGTTTTAATATGGTATTCCTCCTCTTCCTTTTCAAAATCAATCTCGTCAAAAGTCTTATAATTGTTTGAGTCCATAATCTGCTGTATACAGTCATAATTGTGCTGTATCTTTTTCACGGCACCTTCAAAATAATACATAGCAGAATTTATTTTATGTTCGATTTCCTCAATCTCGACCCTTATGATTTCTTTCTTTAAATCATCTTCCTCTTTCTGGCTTTGATTTTCCCCGCCTCGAATTCCTTCATCAGTGTATCGCGGGACATTTCCAATTCGGCTGCCGCAGCGTCTATACTGAACAAGTCTTTGCTTTTCTTCATATAGCCTCTTTTCATTCCAAAAAATACCACTGGTTGCCCGTAAAATAAAGGTAAATTTTCCCCAATACACAGGTATATCTAATAATACTTATCTAACCTTATTTCCCTTGACTATTCCAGTACTGGAAATTACTATGTCCTTGAGTATTTTAAATGAAACGGGAAAAAACATTAAAGGAGATACAGGACGCACTCGGGAAAGAAGGGATCGATCTCAACCGTAACCAGGTTGATTATTACCAGAAGCACAGATTATTACCAAGACCGGCTAAACGTGTTGGCGGGCGTGGACATGGGTTATATGGTTATAACCCCAAAGAGTTCACCAGGGCGGCCAAGATGGTGTTAAAATTAAAGGCTGAAGGGCTCACGGTGCCAAAAATTAAGAAAGCCCTCAGTGCGCGTATGCTGAATCTCTGTTATGAAACTCTGCGTGAGATAGGCATCAACGACATGTTTGAGTTAACCACGCAGCAGCTGATGGGCGTACCCCTAAATGTAGATATGTATATGAAAACTTTAAAAGAGAAGAAAGTTGAAAACCCTCAAGGATGCTTAAGTGATATTAGAAGGGACCGCGAAAATCAAATATTAAGGCGAGTTAAATTCTGGTGGGCTGATTCTGAAATTGAATCAGCAGTTTTGATGTATGTTATAGACAGGGTTGACGATGTAGACGATGCGCTCCACGATTTTAATAAATTTATCATGCACAAAGAAAAGCAGGAAAAACAAAAACCAATGGTACAGTGCCTTTTAGCTTTACAGAACGACATAAAGACACAACGCCGGAAGCTGGACAACCTCACGGTAGAGTGCAACACTAAATTACAAAGGAAATAAAAATTTTTTGTTTTGTTGATTCCAGCTCTGGAAAAGAATCAATGTCAATTAAAACCCGGAAGGGTAAATTCCATAAGAAAAGTTTTCACCTCACCTGCCAGACAATTTCCAAATGTGGTGTTATTCTAACCCCGAAGATTTTAAAGTCACCTGACAGACAATGTTCAAACTTTCTGTTAAAGTGAGTGTGATAATTACAACAATTTTGATAAGGGGGATTCAAAATGACGAAGATACTCGGCGCTGGCGAGCTAACAAAACGCCTTAAGATTCCATATCGGAAGCTCTCATATTTATTCGAATCGGAAAAACTTCGGCATGAAGATTTCGATATCCACGCAGGGAGGCGCGCCTTCAATGCCACAGGTGTGGAAAAAGTGAAAAGAGCATTGAAGTCCATAAATGTAAAGGCAAAAAGATGACAACCAGCGTAAAAACTAAGCAGGCAAAGAGAATTATAGCGATGACTTTTAGAGAAGCGCGATCGATGACGTCCGGCAAGCGCTACGACCTGTGGGAGATTACGACCTTTTCGAAAGAATGTTTTCTTTTTTGCTTAGACGAAAGAACTAGGATTGTCATCGAGAAGCGCATTAAGGACAACCGAAAAAAATATAAACCAACAATTTAAGGAGGACGAAAAATGATACATAGTAAATATTTCGAAGAGAGGGTGGGAGTGCGTGTGTTTCAGTATTATCTTGGTAATTTTAAGATGAACAAAAATAACGTGGCGCGGGAGCTGAAATGCCCGATCTGCTTACACGAGTTGTATGCACGGGTATGGGAATTGCCTGGGGGGCTGCAGGAGGGCCTTTACATGCTGGCGTGCGAGTTCCCACAATGTGCATTTTACGGCGGGAGCATCTCCCTGGTCATGAGGATGGAGCGCCTCGGGGTCAGGGAGGCGACCAAGGTGGTGAAGTTTTTTGTTGCCGGCGCTGATGATAAAACCGTCAAAAAATTCATTGGGGAAATTATAGGCAGCCGAACGAGATCCCTTAACGGCATTATTCGGCAAGGTTAAAATAACGAGAGGGAGAGGGGGCATACATTTCAACGCCAATGAAGATGAATGCGGAAGATCTTAAAAAAGTATTAAACTATGAAGTTGTTTATGGGGACCTCATCCCTAGCCTTCGGCTTAATGGTAATGGCACGGCAGCCGGGTTGTGCCCTTTTCATGACGACCACGACCCAAGCCTGGACGTTACCCTCGACACGGGACTCTGGATTTGCCGTGCCGGTTGCGGCGGAGGTGATGTTTTTAAGTTGTATATGAGGAGCGAAAACGCTTCCTTTGTTACAGCAATAAGCTACATCGAAAGGATACCTGGAGCGATAAGTGGCAATCCAGCTCGTCAAAAAACAACAAAACCCAAAACCCCACAAAAGGAAATTGAAAAAAAATACGAACAATGCCAAAAATTAATTCAAGAAAAGCCAGACAGATTAATGAAACTGGCCGAGGTAAGAAAATTTAAAGATAAATTAAGGGCAATTAACCTTATGAGAAAACATAAGGTATCGATTGACCACCTGGGCAATTGGATATTCCCACTCCTAAATATAAATGGCTCCGTGCGGGGACTGCAACGATACAACCATGAGGGAGTGGCTACGACCATAAAAAATGGTGAAACAACAAAGATGAAGGCCACAGCGGCAATGATGTATGGGCACCAGGTAGGTATATTTGGATGCCGGGAGCTGATCAATCATTCTGTCATTCATTCAGTGATCGCGTGCGAATCGCCCATAAAGGCACTACATATGCAATTGCAAGGATTTGATGGTGCAAATGGCACCCTGGCAGTAGGGGTAATTGGAGCGGGCCATTTACCGGAAGACCAACGGCAAATATTCAATGATAAGGTTGTACTCTTTTGCTACGACTTCGACTTCAAAAAAAACAACCCAGGACAAAAAGGGGTTGAGATAGATGAAGAGAAAATAAGAGATGTAGCCAGGAAGATTAAAAACATTAAACCCTCAGAGGAAATAATACAGGCATTCAAAAGGAAGGGATATGGCAAGGCTGATCTTGCGGATGATTACTGGTTGGAGGGCGGTTCAATTGAGACGTTCAACAGGCTCGTAAAGGAGGCATTACCTGTCCTTGGTGGCGAAGGAAAGGAAGCAAATACGGCCACAAAGGCTATAGATTTCGAGGCTTGTTATGGCAATATCCCGACGTTAGACAAGAGTGTTTACACAGGTATTTTTAAGTCTTACATAGATATTTTGCACGGGAGTACTGAAGCTCCCGATGAGTATCATTTTTACTTTTTGTTAACAGTTTTGGGACTGATCATCGGCAAGAGGGCCCATGTCTTTTACGGAAGGAGAGTGTACCCCAATTTTTACTTTGTTTTGATTGGGCCTTCAGGGAAGGCCCGTAAGACAACGGCCATGCGATTCGCGAAGGAACTCTTAAAAGCTCTGAAACCAAACGTGAAAATCATCACAGGTGTTCCGTCCGGGGAAAGCCTCGTGAGAACATTACACGGATCAGGCTTTATATCTCTCGTATACCAAGAAGAGTTCGCTACGATTTTAAAAAAGGCCAACCAGGAGGCGAATAACACTATTCCGAGATTGACGGAAATTTATGATGTCCCTGATGAAATAGAAAACCCAACAAAAGTTGAGCCGGCACTGGCGAAAGATTTCCTGCTAAGTTTCGTTGCCGGGTCTACGCGTGAGTGGTTAACCGACACTTTGAATATCCGTGATATTCATGGAGGTTTTGCGAATCGATTCGGGTTCGTTGTCGGAAAGCTGAAGAAGCCGATTCCCTTGCCTGTGCCGTACGATCAACGTTTATGGAACAATCTCGTGCAAAAGATCCACGTTCTGGATATGTCTTTAAGGGATAAAAAAGACTTTTGTTTGAATCTCACGGATGAAGCTAAGCAGTTATGGGTTACTTATTATAAGCACTGCTACGAAAGAAAATGGTCATCTCACGAAATGTCACTGCTGGCCGAACGACTAACGGAGAAAGTATACAAGATTGCTCTGGTATACGCAGTCATAAATGGGTGCACAGCAATTGAAGCCGGTCATCTGGATATGGCAATCAAGGTTGGTAAACATTTAGAGGGGTGTATAGTGTACCTGTTTTCTAATGTTGGGCAAAAGGAAGCGATCCAGGAAGAACAAAAAATATTAACTATTATAAAAAAAGCTGGCAGCATTGAGCAAAGCAAGCTCCATCAGCACTTTGGAAGTCGTATCAGCTCCGAACGACTGAAGAGGATTTTAGAGGGTTTAGCGAGCCTTCAACGGATCGAAATCTTAATTGAGGGGCCTAGAAAAAAGAAAACCCTGAGAGCTATCTAGCATGTCTCTATTAGCCAAAATAGCCAAAAGCCAAAATAAGCACTTAACTTACGGTTTTATATATACTTGTGCTTTGGAAAAATACAGCCAAAAGACATTCCAAAATACAGGACATTATTTGAGCTTTGGCTATTTTGGCTGTATTTTGGCTGTATTTTGGCTAGACAAAAAGTGCTGTTAAGTCTTTATAAATAAAATACTTATTATATATAATATTTTAATTTTGGTATTTTGGCTAGGTACAATAAACTTAAAAACCCTTAAAAAAAGGAGGAAAGAGAAATGTATAAAACAAAAAATTTTAACATTAAGGCCGCTAAAGGTGCAGATGTCACACCCGCCATGCTGGCAAAGATTAACGGCTACTCAATGAAGACTTTAACCGCTGAGGATGTTTACGTTCGCAAATACGTCCTGGCGAATAACGGAATTGATAGGGATCGTGAACGCTTTCCCGAAAAACTCCTTGATGATTTTGCCCGCACACTTCCGGGTCGGTCCTTTTTAGAGGTGCACGATAAGTCCCGGCTGCCCCTTGGTTTGTTTTTTGACGCATCCACAGAAGAGCTCTCACCCGAAAAATTCCTGCAACTCACCGGCGAAGAAATAAAACTACCCGGGTATATTACGGATGCCAAAGTTCTCTGGGGATGGCTTTATCTGGTCAAGAGCGACTTCAATGAAAAGTTGATAGTAAACCTCGAAGCCGGCATATACCGTTATATATCAATCGGCTTTAGTGCAAGCGATCTGAAGCCGGTCAAAGGGGAATTCGATCAAATATTATATTATGAGTACATCGGCCCTGGCGAGGCCCGTGAGGGATCGATCGTTTACCTCGGCGCCCAACCCGGAGCTACTCTTCAAAAATCATTCGAAGATGACGGCAGCGTAGACCTGGAAAAAATGTCGATAGTACCAAAGGATGAAAAAGGCAATACGTTAATTCCGGGAAAAATGTCGATCGTACCAAAGGATGAAAAAGGCAATACGTTAATTCCGGGAAAAATGTCGATCGTTCCAAAAGGCGATATCGTCGATATCTCCCCTGATGATGATAATGAAAGACTTTAAAGACGTTATAATCGAAGACTGGTACCACCATGACGGGCCTTGCCCAGTTCTTTCCGGAGCAAGAACGGTCGGCAGATAAAAAACGTTTAACGGATGCCTTTGATCAGGATGCAATCCGGAGATGCAATGATAACGATATCTGGAGACGGCCCCGAACCGGAACTCGAGGCATTTATGTGGCAGATACTGCAACGAATACAGATACGCGCAAACGCCGACGGAGCAGAATATCTATTAGGGACGACATGAAAAAGTAGATCCGGAAACTAATGAAAATTGAAATTGGCAAAGGAGGAGCCGCCGTGGCAAAACTCAAGCAGGGAGAGATTAAAAAAATAACAAAAATATATGAGGGAGATGAAAAAGACTTTAAGGGCCCAGGCATTGAAGGGACGAAGGACAAAAGGAGACGGAAACGGAAGAAAAAGCATACTCGCCGCTTAGCTTAATGAAACAAAACAATGAAACGATACGCAAATATTAAAGAAGTTTCGGAATATACTTCTATACCTAAAAAAACACTTTACGAATGGGCCTCTGTAGGTAAGATCCCATCGATAAAGATAGGACGTAAGGTCCTGTTTGATTTACACGATATTGATCAATTAATGGCAGAATTAAAACGCTCTTACAACCAAGGTGAAAAGGTAACCAATAAAATTGTTGAAGATATCAAAAGGAACAGTATATAATACTCCCGATAGCGGACATACCGGCACAATCAGGCTTCGGGAAAGGAGGAAGTAATGTTTAAACGAAGCGGCGTCTGGTGGACTTGTATTAGGCATAATGGTAGGAAGATTCAAAAAAGTCTTGAAACTTCTGACAGGAAACTTGCACAAGCTATAGAGGCTAAAATCAGGACTGAGATAGTTGAAGGGACTTATTTTGAAAAGCTGGTCGGGCGTAATAAATCTTTCAGGGATATGATGGATAAGTTTATGAAGGAACATGCTCCCAAAAAATCAATAAGTATGCAAAGAAGTTATTCTGCATCCTTAAAACACCTTATTCCCCCCTTTGGTGATTTAAACTTATCATCAATATCTCGCAAAAAGATATCCAGGTATAAGGTATTAAGAACGGATGAAGGAGCAAAGCCGGCCACCATCAATCGTGAATTGGCAATGTTTTCAAAGGCTTTCAATCTGGCAGTCGATGAATGGGAGTGGCTTAAAAATAAACCTTTTTCTAAAATACCAAAAGAGAAAGAGGGCAATGAACGGACCAGATGGTTGACAGAAGATGAAGAAAGGATACTTCTTGAAAACTGTCCTAAGTGGCTTAGAGAGATAGTCGTTTTTGCTTTGAACACGGGCTTAAGACAAGATGAGTTGCTCTCTCTTGAATGGTCGAGGGCCAATCTATTCCGCAAAACCATTCTTATTCAGAAAACAAAGAATGATAAGCCTAAAACTATTCCATTGAATCAGATTGCAATGGATGTGCTTGAGCAGAAGTCAAAAGAAAAAGTGAGGATCCTTAAAGGCGATTTTGTATTTATTAGCAGTCATGGGTCAAAGATTGATAGGCACAATTTAAGGAGAGCCTTTAATAATGCCAGAGAGAAAGCGGGGATTAAGGATTTTAAGTTCCACGATCTTCGTCATACCTTTGCAACTCGGTTAGCGCAGAAAGGGGTAGACCTTTACATGATATCCAAACTACTCGGACATAAAGACATTAGGATGACACAGAGATACGCACATCATTGCCCTGAAAGTTTGAGGGTGGGAGTAAGGGTCTTGGAGTCTGACTACAATTTGACTACAATGGAGAAAAAAAGGGAGTTTAAAACATGACCCAAATTGGCCTAACCCTTTTTATAGTAATGGTCGGGGCGACTGGATTCGAACCAGCGACCTCTTGAACCCCATTCAAGTGCGCTAAACCAAACTGCGCTACGCCCCGATTATAAGATTACAGGAACAAACTAAAAAATAAGTCCTTTATAAGAAGTCAACCATAAGCCATTGATTTAAAAAACCTTATTGTTTACACTATATAACAAACTATTTCAAAGCGATAGTCGGTATCTAACTATTGCTCAGGTATTTATAAAAGGCAAGCTAAAAAGGATTTTAGCAACCTAATTATTTTTGTCAATAATTAAGAGGCACAGCAATTGGAAGCTTGTTTACTACGACGATTTGCTTATTTACTTGTTGTTACTAAGTCAAAATGTTAATTTTTTACTATTTTGAAATGTTAAGTTTTTTAGCTTTAATAAAGTACTTAATGGTCTTTTAAAATTGCTTACATAGCAGCAATGTATTGTCTCTGATTAAGTTGTTTTTCTATAATCTTTTCCTTCTTGAGGATTTTATTATTCTTAGAGATTTTAGACTCAACAATAAGTTTGCTTTTGTACAAGACAAAGATTCGATTGTCCTCTAGTATGCAAACATCTACCTTCCTTTTAGCCAATGAAATTGCCATTTCTGAAGGGGGTATTTGTATAGTTTGCCCATATATCTGTATAGTATTGTCGTTGCTAACAGTTCGTTCTTTCTTAACACAGAAAACAAGATCTAAATCCTTATCAGCAGGCAAAGATACATAAACAGATTCTGCCTGGTGAGTATATTTAGCATTATACCAGGGTAGAAACTTGTTTATTAAGAACCTGTTTGCCTGTTGATAGTTCTTGATCTTGGCAAGTCTCATTTCCTTAATGAGTCGATCTTGAAGGAATCTAAAGGTGACTTCCGGCGAAAGTCGCGGCTCCCGCGATTCTTCCTTTGGCTTGTGGAGAATTTGCAGTGATAATGTTTATGTCCAGCTCCTTCAGTGCACGCTCTATCTGTGTATCTTCTTGTTCTTGGGCAATATTATAATGCAATCCTCCGTGTCTCGTAGTCTTAAAATGGCTTGCTTTATCGACGTAAAGAGACATGAAGATACCCTTGATCTCTATAATGCGTCTTATGACGTGCATATTAGCAAATAGGGTATCTCCAGGGAAAAATT
>VSDH01000002.1 GCA_008636105.1 Candidatus Scalindua sediminis
CCGATCTTCAATATTATATTTATGTTGACATAATAATTGAACAATCATATGTTTACAATAATAATTTATCAAACATCTATATTATATTACAGCGTTTAGGCTGTATACTCTATGTTAGCGTAAACCAAGTAAGGAGTTAAAAAATGAACGTCCAGTTTATCGATGCAATTTCTACTCTTTTCAGCCTTCAGCGTTGGAATTTTGTTCCACGAGTTGAAACTTGGGTGGAGGCGGAAAACGTCGCTTACGTATCACACCTCATCTACGCTGTCGGACGTAACGCAGGTCTCAACAGCAAACAGATTGAGAAGACTCTTGCCCGTACAATTATTAAATCTTTTAACAAACATCATCTTTCTGATATATCCCATTACACAAGAAAGGCAATTAACGATGTGAAACCTGGTTCATGGGCAGAGATTGAGAAAGATGTGAGCAAAGAGACTTTGGCTTTGTTCCCAAAAGAGGTTCACCGCTATATTAGTGATAATATGATTGCGCCATTATCAGATCCAGAAGACGAAAATACAATCGAAGGAAAACTCCTACGTTTTGTCCAAATGGATGTTGCCAAGAGTGAATGCGATACGAATAAAATGGCTTATCCTGAAAACCCATATTATCTTGACCTAGTCAATGTGTTGGATAGTGACGTTCAACGGCTTCGTGAAGTAGACAACCTCCGTACCTCAAAGTCTCATCTTAAAAAATATGTGGAATATATCAAAAACATGAAATACTTAAGGCGATGGAATCGAATAAATCGTTCTGTAGAGACGAGCGTTATGAGCCACACATTCGTGGTCGCTGCACTTGCCTTGGTAACCTCCTGCATAGAGGTAAATAAACCAGAAAGTGGCCTGCCTAAAAACTTCACTTACCGGGCTATTCTTCGTGCCCTATTCCACGATGTGCCAGAAGCGTTTACTGGTGATATCATAACGCCTGCTAAGACCCGAATAAAAGAACAAGCTGGAGAAGAATGGGGCGAAATAGAAATGCGTAGGTTAAAGCCGCTCATGGACGCCACACCGAAGAACGTTAGGGCTGATATGCAGGAATTTGAGTTGCTCAAAGATCTACCGAGCGGAAATGATGATCTGGTTGGGAAATTGGTTAAGGAATGTGATCGCCTATCAATGTTGCTTGAGTGCCTCTTCGAGCAGTCAGCCGGACGCACAAATACTGAAATGACTCAAGCATACGATAGATATGCGAAGACCCTTTTATCCTCCCCATGGCCCTCTATCCGAGAAATTACGCTACATGGTTTATTTAGAAAGGGATAGAAATCTGGGGACACCATACCTATTTATCAAATAGTTTCATATACAAATACTCCTAACCCGAACGAGTCGCCCGTCCGAACGGCCCAGCCGGGCGGGGAATTATAATATTGAGGGATTGCGAATTTAGGAATTGTGTATTGAGGAATCCTCTTAATTCCTTAATCCCTGAATTCCCCAATTATTAAATTTTAATTTTTTGCCTTATTTCTCTATTTCAATATTATATTTATGTTGACATAATAATTGAACAATCATATGTTTACAATAATAATTTGTCGAACATCTGTATTATATTACAGTGTTTAGGCTGTATAATCTATGTTAGCTATCGATAGACATGTCAGAACTCGTCGACAAAGGGTTAAAGGCGAAGCGCGAATCAAAATACGTAGATTTTAAACGCTCTTTCAATCCTGGATCCACCGGCGAGTGGTGTGAATTAATCAAAGATATCGTCGCAATGGCCAATAGCGGAGGCGGGGTTATTTTGATAGGGCTGGATAACGGAGGGATACCGTCGAAAAAAGACGTTCAGCCAGTGCTTTATATCGACCACGCGACGCTAGTCGATAAGATTCAGAAGTACACCGAATACCAATTTAGCGATATCGAGATACACGAGGCAAAGAAGCAAGGTGAACAAGTAGCCGTATTCAAAATATCAGGAGTCAAAGTGCCATTGGTGTTTCAAAAGGTCGGCACGTATGAGGTTTCGCCTGGAAAACAAAAAACGGCATTCTCTCGCGGGACTGTATATTTTCGCCATGGCGCAAAAAGCGAGCCTGGAACGACCGAAGACATTAGGAAAGTAATCGAACGACAACTAGAAACCATCCGTAGCGAGTGGCTTGATGGTGTTCGAAAAGTTGTTACCGCACCACAAGGTTCCGCGGTAACGGTATTTAGTGGCGAGGTAAAAGAAAGCAAATCCCCAGGCGCAACCCCTATAAGGCTTGTCGCCGATCCGGACGCCCCCGGCTACCGGCTAATAGACCAAGACACCACATATCCGCACCGACAAACCGAATTGATTGATGTTCTTAACAGAATGCTACCCGAAGGGATAGTAGTAAACACTTACGATATTCTGGCCGTTCGCCGTACGCATGGAATTGGCGACGACGCACGTTATTGCCATACACCCAAATTCGGGAGCCCACAGTACAGCGATGCATTCGCAAAATGGTTAGTGGAAGAACACAAGAAAAATAGTGATTTTTTCAAAGAAGCACGGGACGCGCTAAAGCGCGCCCGTGAACTCGGTCGTTAAACGTATAGATTTCTTAGGATAACATTTCATGTCAAATTACTTTACGTATATTAGTGGAATTGTAGCGGTTTTAAGTTTTATTATGCAAATCCGTGATGTTTTTCCTGCCCATCGTGAAGTGAGAAAAGCAGTGTTATACATTTCGTTTGGTATATTTATAGGGAGTTTATTCGGTGCTCTTAATTCGATAAATATTACAATTGCGAAAAGTTATGGCTTAATTCAGATTGCACTAATTATTGTTTTGTTAATTATAGTTGTAGTTTTATCAATATTATCCTTCATTGCAATACGCATAAATGACAAACCAAAAAGGCAAGAGTTATGGAATGCTTTAATAGTTGGAATAATAGTGCTTGTTTTTATTATAATAGCTTTAGGAATTTCAACAGGAGACCATAATGCAGATTCAGAGTTTTCTATAAATGAAATTATGATTATTGCGGGTGAAAATTATAAGAAGAAAGAGTATGAAAGAGCTATTAAGCTGTATGAAAGAGTGAAATATAAATATTATGAAAATGACCCCAGAAGACAATCAATAGATAAAAAAATAAAGAAAATAAAACAGGAGATGGCAAGTGAGTTTTAATATCTGCATAACAAATCTCTCAAGCTAACCCCTTTATCACTAGCGGTTAGATTGTTTTTTGATATCCTTTGATATTTTATTGTTTTTCATGATCTCTCTGCCAAACGGGTTAGCTTAGCTCAATGTTATGCATAAAAAAGGAAATCTATGAAAAAAATATCTGTTAACTTTGAACATTGTTACGGAATTAATAAATTAAAGCATGATTTTGATTTTGAAAAGAAAACGTTCTCAATTTATGCTCCAAATGGTGCGATGAAAACATCATTTGCTAAAGCTTTTAGAGATATAAGTAATGATTGTAGCACTAAAGATTTAATGTTTCCTGAAAGGAATACAGTGCGTGTTATTGTAGATGAGAACAACACGCCTCTTGAAAAGGATTCTGTTTTTGTTATTGATCCAATTGACGCAGAATTTAAATCAGAAAAAATGTCTACTTTACTGGTCAACAAAGAACTAAGAGAAAAATTTGATAATGTTCATTTAAAAATTGATGAAAAAAAAGAATTACTTGTGCAAGAGCTGAAACCACTATCTGGTCTAAAAAATGGTATTGAGGATGAAATTTCTACATTATTTACTTATACAACAGGCGAATTATTTAAATCCCTTGAAAGAATTGAAAAAGAGGTTTTGAATAAAACTGAACCTGAATTTAGTGATATATCCTATAAAAATATATTCAATGATAAAGTTATAAAGTTTCTGGACACGAAAGATTTTAAAGTAAAAATAACCGAATATATAAAGAAATATGATGAACTAATAGATTCTTCGGCGTATTTTAAGAAAGGCGTATTTAATCATAATAATGCCACAACTATTGCAAAAAATCTTGCGGACAATGGTTTTTTTAAAGCAAAACATTCGGTATCCCTTAATACCGAGACAAATAAAAAAGAGATAACTGGGCAAAAGGAGCTTGAAGAGGTTATTGAGAAAGAAAAAGATTCAATTTTAAATAATCCAGACTTAGTGAAAGCTTTTGATGAAATCGATGATAAGTTAAAAGCTAATAAGGAGCTCAGAGATTTTAGGGATTATTTATTAGAGAATATGAAAATTCTCCCTGAATTGGGAAATACAGCAAGTTTTAAACAAAAATTATGGATATCTTATTTGAAATCTACTCAAGATGCTTATAAAAGTTTTCTTGAGGTTTATCAAACAGGGAAAAAAGAACTGGAAAAAATAATAGAACAGGCTGAAAAAGAAAAAACCAGCTGGATGAAAGTTCTTGAAATATTTAAAAGAAGATTTTCCGTTCCTTTTCATCTTGAGGTTGAGAATCAAAATGATGTTATATTAAAAAGTGAAGTTCCAAGTATTAAATTTATTTTTAAAGACAATCAAGATCAGGCAGTTGTTGAAAAGACAGAGTTGTTGGAAGCCTTAAGCAGTGGCGAGAAAAGAGCATTATATATCTTGAATATAATCTTTGAATTTGAAGCAAGAAAAGAGGTTAATCAGAAAACTCTTTTTGTCATTGATGATATTGCTGATTCTTTTGATTATAAAAATAAATATGCGATTATCGAATATCTCAAAGAGATTGCGGATGAAGACAATTTTTATCAAATAATACTTACCCATAATTTTGATTTCTTCAGAACACTTGAAAGTAGATTTGTAGGAAGAAAACAATCTTGTATGATAGTCAAAACGGATGAAAAAATTGAGTTGATAGATGCAGAGTATTTAAAACCATTTTCTTATTTTAAATCTAATCTCCATTCCAATGATTGCATATTAATTGCCTCTATCCCTTTTGTAAGGAATTTAGTTGAATATACAAAGAATTCACAAGATGTTGATTTTGTGAGATTGACATCAATTTTACATATTACGCAAGATACTAATAATATCACAGTGGGAGACTTAGATACTATTTTCAATAATGTTATCAACTATCGAAGACCTTTAAACAACCCAACGAAAAGAGTAATCGACTTGATTTTTGAACTCGGAGAAAATCTCTCACAAAACACAGATGTTCAGGTCAGCTTAGAAAATAAAATCGTTCTGTCAATTGCAATACGTCTAAAGGCTGAGTTGTTCATGATAAGTCAAATAATCAATCAAGCAAGTGTAGCTGGAATCAAAGAGCATCAGACTTTTAAGTTATTTGAACTTTATAGAAATGAACCAAATGCTGAGGATGAGAAAATAAAGCTTATGGAACAGGTTAATTTGATGACACCTGAGAACATCCATTTTAATTCTTTTATGTATGAGCCAATTTTAGATATGTCAGATGAGCACTTGAGGCAGCTATATGTCCAATTAGATCAAATGCTTTCAGAATCACAAAAAACAAATGCATAACAAATCGGAGAAGGTTTCTGAAACCTAAAAAACCAGGATGAAAACCCAAGAAAAATAAAAATATCATTGAGGAGACATCAACAATGAATGACGAATTACCTTTTCCAGAAGATGAGATTGTACCTTTTTATAACCACGAAGGAAGAGCTGTATTTTACCTATACAGCGATGGACAATACTTCTATCACTATGATGGCACTCCGTTGGCTTATTTGCACAATAATGAATATATTGTTTCTTTTTCGGGTGAGTATCTTGGCTGGGTATACAACGGTTGGATAATAGATTATTCAGATGGAAGCTATGCCTTCTTCTCCCCTCATGCATCAGGGGGAGTCTCTCGACCTAGTAGAAAGTCTCGTCCTTCAAGAAGCTCTCGTAGAAGTCGACCTTCACGTTCTTCTAGGGAATCGCGGCCTTCTCGACCATCACGGACGACATGTTGGAGCGAGAAAAGTTCTGAGGATTATTTTCCTGATTATTAAAATAGGGACCCGCCAAACAACCTGTCGGGCAAGCAGCCACTATTATCTAGTCAGGGTAAAGAAGTTGCTTGGAGAT
Source organism: Candidatus Scalindua sediminis (assembly GCA_008636105.1). GTDB lineage: Bacteria > Planctomycetota > Brocadiia > Brocadiales > Scalinduaceae > Scalindua_A > Scalindua_A sediminis. Next base: position 6,041 of record VSDH01000002.1, read on the forward strand.
AAAGGCTTGAAAAGGAAACTGGTCAAGTCTGCTGTTGACTCAGCTATTTATCATAATCTGTTACCTTCCCCGTCCTCCCCTGCCGCCACTCTGGCTGTCGATGGCCTGCATAGTTTTCTGTTTACCGATAGCCCAGTTATGAAAAATATGCTAAAATAGCCGACTTACTTTTATTAATACGATTTGAATCATGAAAACATTTGCCACTTTTGGCTTATCTAAAAACATACTGCGTGCCGTTAAAGACAAAGGCTATCAGACACCTTTTCCCATTCAGGCTCGCGCCATCCCTGCCGTATTGAGCGGTAGAGATATGCTGGCTGCGGCACAGACGGGTACTGGTAAAACAGCAGGTTTCACTCTTCCGATGATACACATCCTTGATCAGACAGGGTCGGCAGGGGGGCGTCCGATCCGGGCACTTGTTTTGACCCCGACCCGCGAGCTGGCGGCGCAGGTCCAGGACAGTATCATGACTTATGGCAAATACCTGCCCCTCAAAAGCATGGTTGTTTATGGCGGCGTGAATATCAAACCGCAGATTGATCAATTGAAAAAAGGTGTGGATATTCTGGTTGCCACACCTGGCCGATTACTGGACCTATGTAACCAGCGGGTATGCAGATTGAACCAGGTTAACATGCTGGTCCTTGATGAAGCAGACCGCATGCTGGACATGGGTTTCATTCATGACATCCGCAGAATTATCAAACTGTTGCCACCAAAGCGGCAAAATCTAATGCTTTCAGCCACCTTTTCAAAAGAGATTCGTGCCTTGACACGCGAATTTCTTGTCAAACCCATCACGATTGAAGTCAACCCTGAAAAGATGGCGGCACAGACGGTCGCCCAAAGGGCTTATCGATGTGACTCCAAGGCAAAGACCAACCTTGCGATCCATCTGATCAAGGAAGGCAACTGGGAACATGTGCTGATTTTCACACGCACCAAACATGGTGCCAATCGCCTGAGCGGTAAACTTGCAAAGGCGGGCATTCAGACCAGTGCCATTCATGGCGACAAGATGCAGGCCTCGCGCACCAAGGCCCTGGAGGGTTTTAAAAAACGCAAGATTCGTGTCCTTGTGGCCACAGATATTGCCGCCCGCGGTCTGGATATTGCCCAGTTGCCGCATGTTATCAATTATGAATTGGGCAATGTGCCGGAGGATTATGTCCACCGCATTGGCCGGACAGGTCGCGCCGGCATGGAAGGCGAAGCCATTTCCCTGGTCTGCAATGACGAACGCCCTTTTCTGAGCAGTATCGAAAAACTGATTGGTCAGCCGATTAAGCTATCGGATGTGCCTGGCTTTGAGCCAGCCATCTGGCCTGGAAAGGCCCCAACTACCAGCGAAGTGCAAAAAGTCGCTGCGGTGCGTAAAGAAGCCGCACGCCAGGCACGCGGCCCTCGCAGGCGGCAACCTGCCACCAAAACATCAACGAGAGAGAGCAATGCTACGGGCAATAAATACAGCAGGCGACGCAATCAGAAACGGAAATTTTCTGGATGGAAAGGCTAAAGAAGCTTTACAATAATCATTTTTCTTTAGAACCGAAACTGATAATTGGAAAAGACATGGTGGTTTAAACTATGAAACACCTTTTGATAAACTTAAAAAAGTTACCGAATTATTGAGCTAGTACAACAGCGACTATTATCTCGTCAGGGTAAAGAAGTTACCTGGAGATAAAGGTTTGAAAAGGAAAAGGGTCAAGTCTGCTGTTAACTCAGCTATTTATCATAATCTGTTACCTTCCCCGTCCTCCCCTGCCGCCACTCTGGCTGTCGATGGCCTGCATAGTTTTCTGTTTACCGATAGTCCAGTTATGAAAAATATGATAAAATAGCCGACTTACTTTTATTAATACGATTTGAATCATGAAACCGACAGTAAGAATAGCTACAACCCAGACCCCGGACGGAGGCGAGATGGAGCTTTACCAGCATGATCGTGATTTCTCGATCATGCTCAACGGTCAGGATTTGATGCACAGTCGCCAGCATGAGTCGGAACTGGAGCTCGCGCGGTTGGGTTGTGCGCACCTGGCTGGTAGCAAGGCGCCAAGCATACTCATCGGCGGCTTGGGTTTGGGCTATACCTTACGCCAGGTTCTCGATATGTTCAGCCCCCACGCCCAAGTGGTGGTAAGTGAACTGGCGAGTGCTGTAGTCGAATGGAATCGTGAGTTTCTCGGGGAGCTCAACGGCCAGTCGCTGGAGGACGAACGAGTTGACATCAAGACGGGAGATATCGTGGAGCTTATCTCACGTTCCAAGAGCAGATTCGATGCGATCCTGCTGGATATCGATAATGGTCCCAGCGAGATGAACAATTCAGGGAACCGCCGTCTGTACGGTTATGAAGGACTTCAGGCCTGTCGCCACGCGCTGCGCGAACAGGGGTGTCTGGGTGTATGGTCGGCTGAGCCAAGTAAAAAATTCGAGCAGCTCTTGATGAGCTGCAGCTTTCATGTGCGGCGTTTCCGGGTCCCCGCCTACAAGGGGAGTAAATCGCAGTCACGTTTTGTATGGGTCGCTTCGGAGGACAAGATTATCCTGCCCCCCGGCGGCGGCGAGCCACGCCTGCCGCTCAGAAACGAAAGGAAAAGGAAGAAGAGGGGTCAAGTCCTTTCTTGACTACATATAATAAACTGGGATCGCGTCTTGATTAGTGATTATAGGATAGGGGAATTATGATTGGTACAAATCGTGTGAATATAAAAGCGGGGTTGCCGGTCTTAATTGTATTAAAGAAAGACCAACGATCGGGAAATCTCACGAAAGGTATTGTAAAAGACATTTTGACAAAATCTTCCCATCACTCCCACGGAATTAAAGTCCGTTTGGAAAGCGGCGAAGTTGGGAGAGTGAGGGAAATATGCGTCTGAACCATTAAATCCTTTTCTTAATGAACAATTATTCTAAATTGATTATTGCTTCTGTGTCTCCGCGACGGCTTGAGTTGCTACTGCAAATATTCCCAACAATCCCAATCGAAGTTGTAGTCAGCAAACTGGATGAGTCATTCAAGGAAAACGAGGACCCGGTTGAACGAGTATTACGGCTTGCGCTGGCTAAAGCTATGGACGTCTCTTTGCAACACGATGATGACCACTCTGGCGCGTTGGTAATCGGCGCAGACACAGAGATTGTTTTAGACGGCAAGTCGCTGGGCAAACCGCATGACGATTTGGAGGCTGAAACTATGCTTTCTTCACTTTCCGGAAGAAGCCATGAGGTAATTACGGGTTTTGCGATTGTGGATCCAAATACAAAAGAGCATTTTGTGGACTCTTTATCAACAGAAGTAAGATTTAAGAAGCTTTCGCAAGAGACCATCGCTTGTTATATCAGCACAGGCGAACCAATAGGAAAAGCCGGAGCTTATGGCATTCAAGGGCAAGGGGTCATTTTGATTGACGGCATCAATGGCAGTTACAGCAATGTGGCGGGACTCCCTTTAGAACGAGTATGGGAATCTTTAAAAACCAGATTTCAGTTTCCCGTATGGGGTCCTGACAAAAAAATATAATAGGATAATTAAATAAATAGGAATAAATAGAGACCCGCCAAACAACCTGTCGGGCAAGCAACGACTATTATCTCGTCAGGGTAAAGAAGTTAGTTGGAGAGAGGACAGGGCTTCTCTAGACTATGGTGCCAAAGGTGGGAGTCGAACCCACACCCCCTTATCGAGGACCGGATTTTGAATCCGGCGCGTCTGCCAATTCCGCCACGATCCATAGTGGCAGGTGAGCTTAGTCGTTATGTGAGGAATCAATAATGGAGTCATTAATGTTTAAAGAACTAAAAGAATTTAATACACGCCCTGCACCTTTTCAATTTTATACAGCAGATGAACTGTGGGCAAATGAGCATACAGCAAAACAAATGCTTGAATACCACTTAAATGAAACCATTGATGTTTCATCTCGAAACAAGGACTTTATTGAGCGCTCTTTGGAGTGGATTGTTTCTCATTTTGGAGTGGATAAAAATACTGAAATTGCAGACTTTGGCTGTGGCCCAGGGCTATACACAACTAGACTAGCAGAACGAGATGCAATTGTTACCGGCATTGATTTTTCAGAAAACTCCCTAAAGTATGCAAAACAAGTAGCTGCTAAAAAAGACTTAAAAATAAATTATGTTCTGACAAATTATTTAGATTTTGAGACAACAAACAGTTTCGATCTCCTCACAATGATCATGTGTGATTTCTGCGCTTTAAGTCCAGAGCAAAGAAAAATAATGCTCTCAAAATTCTATTCACTATTGAAGCCAGACGGCTCTGTGTTGCTTGATGTGTATTCTTTGAATAGTTTTAACCAAAAAGAAGAATCAGCAACCTACGAACTCAATCAGTTAAATGGGTTTTGGTCACCTGAGGATTATTATTGTTATGTTAACACATTCAAATACGAGAAAGAAAAAGTAATACTTGATAAATACACAATAATCGAAGAGTCACGAAAGCGTGTAGTATACAACTGGCAACAGTATTTCAGCAAAGATTCACTTAGAAAAGAATTTGAAGAAAATGGTTTTAAGGTTGAAGAAATATACTCAGATGTTGCAGGTTCAACATACAACCCTGAAACCACAGAATTCGCAGTTGTCGCCAAGAAGCCGTAGAAAACAAGGAGCAACTAAAACCGGGGGACACCATACATATTTAATTGACTTATGAGGATACAAAAGCTAAATATTTTAGTATAACCTAAAGGGGAAACCGTAGAAAAAAGACGTTTTTAATAATGAAGACTACACAACCTATATAGAATTGATGGATTTTTAACTCGTCTTGAAAAGTCTATAGGCAGGTTGCTCAAACTTACCTAAACTATTATATTCTCATGCATCTCTTCACGCAGCTTTTTAACGTCAGAATTTTCCAGGTATTCATCAAAGCTCATCTTTTTATCTATAACTCCGTAAGGAGTTATCTCAATTATTCTGTTTGCTATTGTCTGCATAAACTGATGGTCGTGAGAGACAAACATAACAGCACCCTTAAATTTGACCAACGCGTTGTTTAACGAGGTGATTGCCTCAAGATCCAGATGATTAGTGGGTTCATTTAAAAGCAGCACATTGGCTCCACTTAACATCATCTTTGCCAGCATACAGCGCACTTTTTCACCACCGGATAATACATTAACCTTTTTTAATGCTTCCTCACCACTAAAAAGCATTTTACCCAAAAAACCTCTTATAAACGTGACATCCTTCTCTTTGGAGTATTGACGAAGCCAGTCAATTAAATTAACATCTTCATTAAAGTATGCTGAGTTATCTTTTGGCAGGTATGACAGAATTGCAGATGAACCCCAGGTGTAATCACCACTGTCTGCTTTAATCTCATCCATTAATATTTCAAATAGCGCGGTTTTTGCTAAATCATGCGTGCCGACAAAGGCTATCTTATCGTCATTGTCAAATGTTAATGTTATATCATTAAAGGCTTCTTCATCGTTCACTTTTTTTGAGATATTTGTTATTGAGAGTACATTGTTTCCTAACTCTTTTTCGGGTGTAAAATTGATAAATGGCAACTTTCTTGATGAAGGTTTTATCTCCTCAAGTACCATCTTTTCGAGCGTCTTCTTTCTTGAAGTGGCCTGTTTTGCTTTGGATGCATTTGCGCCGAACCGGGCAACAAAGGCCTCAAGCTCTTTTCGTTTAGCCTCTGTCTTTTTATTCGCGTTTTTTGTCTGCTGCAAAGCCAATTGGCTTGACTCTAGCCAGAAATCATAGTTACCGGTGTAGACGCTAACTTTCCCGTAATCTATATCTGCTATATGAGTACATACGTTATTAAGAAGATGCCTGTCATGTGAAACAACAATTACTGTATTCTTAAAATTGATCAGAAACTCTTCGAGCCAGTTAATGGATTGAATATCCAGATGGTTTGTAGGTTCATCAAGTAATAAAATGTCAGGATTACCGAAAATCGCCTGAGCCAAAAGGACTTTTACCTTTTCATTACCTGAGAGTTCAGCCATTTTCTTTTCATGGAGCTCATCTGCTATGCCGAGACAACTTAAAAGAGTAGATGCCTCGCTTTCAGACTCCCATCCATTGAGTTCACCAAAATCATCTTCAAGTTCAGAAGCTTTCATACCATCTTCACTGCTAAAATCACTCTTTGCGTAAATGGCATCCTTTTCAACCATAATCGAAAAAAGCTTTTTGTGCCCCATTATCACTGTCTTACGTACTTCAAATTCATCAAACTCAAACTGGTTCTGTTTTAAAACCGCAATTCTTTTTCCGGGCGCTATGCTTATGGTTCCTGATGAGGGCTCAAGATCGCCTGACATGATTTTAAGGAGAGTTGATTTACCAGAGCCATTGGCGCCGATAACTCCATAACAGTTACCCGGACTGAACTTTGCATTTACATCTTCAAATAGTACCCGTTTTCCGTATCGTAAACTTATATTGTTTGTCTTTAGCATAACCTTCTCTTTTCGTTAAAATTGATCCAAAGAATTAATCCTTACATTAAGTTGTGTTCAAACCCCTGATGAAGTGAAATAACATTACATCACAAATAATGCACGAAATGCAAAATTAGAACGTGGATTTGTGTATTTGAGGATAAATCAAATAAATTGACAACTTCACATTATGACCTTAACAATGAAATTTTTGAAATGAAAAGCTTGGGGGCCAATATTTACTATTTTACGGGCTGTTGCCCTATGAATGGGGGCAAGCAGCGACTATTGTCTCGTCAGGGTAAAGAAGTTGATTGGAGATAAAGGTTTGAAAAGGAAAAGGGTCAAGTCTGCTGTTGACTCAGCTATTTATCATAATCTGTTACCTTCCCCGTCCTCCTCCTCTGCCGCCGCCATATCCTCCCTTGCCACCGCCATAGCCCCCTTTACCGCTGCCGCCATATCCTCCCTTGTCGCCGCCATATCCTCCCTTGTCGCCGCCATATCCTCCCTTGCCGCCGCCATATCCTCCCTTGCCGCCGCCATATCCTCCCTTGCCGCCGCCGTATCCGCCTCCCTTGTCGCCGCCGTATCCGCCTCCCTTGTCGCCGCCGTATCCGCCTGTGCTGCCTCCAAATTTTTCGGTGCGAGGACGTGCTTCATTCACGTTAAGTGTTCTTCCCTTTAACTCTTTACCATTCAGTCCATCAATTGCAGCCTGTCCTTCAGCTTTAGAGGACATCTCCACGAATCCAAATCCCTTTGACTCACCACTAAACTTGTCTTTTATGACTGTGGCAGATTCAACCTTACCGAATGCTTCGCAAGCGAGCCGTAAATCCTCTTCGGTAGTGTCGTATGACATATTTCCTACATAGATCTTCATCCTGTTTTCCTTTCTAATAATAAAGTTGCACTTAAACTGACATTACTTTTAGTGTATTCTACCAGTTTTCTTTATTCCCTGCATATATAAACAAAGCCCCCGATACCCTTTCATGGATATGGGGGACTTATACGTTATCATTATAATAATATTTTACAACTACTCTATATTAATTATTATATACAACTCTCTTTCGATAGATTATACAGCAAAAAATATATGAGTATGCTTTACAATATTTTTATATTTTGACAACATTTGAGGCCTTGCTACCCTTTTCGCCCTGTTCGACTTCAAACTCTACCTGGTCCCCTTCTGAAAGGCTTTTAAAGCCCTCAGACTGGATTGCGGTATGGTGAACAAAGACATCGTCTCCGTTTTCCTGAGAAATAAAGCCAAAGCCCTTTGAGTCGTTAAACCACTTAACTGTTCCTTTTGGCATACTGAAAATCACCCCCTTTAAATAGTAAAAAGGTAAAAAAATAAAAAAAGGCCACAAGATTGGAAACCTTGTAGCCTTTATATATACATATATATACTGAACAACTCAACGTCCAACGAAACAAAATAATATCACACATTACTCATTAAAGCAAGAGAAAACAATATTTTAATTTTCAGGCTTGCTTCTACCACATCTCCGAAAATAATTAGTAAACTTAAAAAAATTACCGAATTATTGAGCCAGTACAACAGCGGCTATTATCTCGTCAGGGTAAAGAAGTTACCTGGAGAGAGGACAGGGCTTCTCTAGACTATGGTGCCAAAGGTGGGAGTCGAACCCACACCCCCTTATCGAGGACCGGATTTTGAATCCGGCGCGTCTGCCAATTCCGCCACTCTGGCTACCGATTTAAATCTTCGGGAGTTAAGCTTTGGCCTTTTATTTCCTGCGTAGCGGAGGTCTTCAGACCTCCTCCCGTCATGGGATTAGTCCTAATTTAAACATTTACATAGCTAACATTGCCAACCAACCCATGAAGTTGGAAACCTAAAGGTTTCCGCTACTACTCAAATGAAGGTTGAAAAAAAGTTTTTATCTGCGGAAATCCCTGCCAGACAAATGCCGCCTGTTGGACGGACAGGGCAGGCAGGCATGTCTTCTTAATTAAAACAATCTATGGGTCTTTCTTTTGGAAATTGGTGGGCCAATTATCTCTGCAAATATTATGGCACTTCGAAGGTCTTTCTTTGAAATGGTACCCCATGGAAATTTTACCTGGTAACGTTCCTTCTTTTCAGGAATAACAGCCTTCTCTCTCTCTCTGAGTTCTTTCATTAAGGGAGATTCAAATTCACGAAGGCCTTCTTCTCTTTCTGGTCTTGTTATAGGTTTAACTATTTCCTTTAAGGGTCCTGGTTTTTCTTCCTCAATTGTTATTCTCTGTGGTTCGGGCTCCGGTCTTTCTATGCCAAGAATCTCTTCAAGGTATTTGCCAAACCCTGTTTGCCGTTCCTCTACCTTCTTCTTTACCTCCATTGGTTTTTCAGTAGTGGTGAGGGCTTTCCTTCTAGCCCTGCCTTTGAGAACCGTAATTATGATAAAGATAACTAAGATTATAGCCCAGACTAATTGTTCCATTCCTATATTCATGAATTAATCCCCCTTCAGCCCACCCGAGTGATGCCCGCCAGAATGACTTTGCCTGCCCGGCACGAGGCTGTGTCGTAATAAAGGAAATGCCTATTTTGTCATTCTGAATCCTGTGCTGAACTTGTTTCAGTATTGATTCAGAATCTAATGATTTCAACAGGTTAGCAACCTTAGAGATCCCGCCCCCACTGCTAGCTTACGAAGCGCAAGCGAGCAAGCTGTGGGGGGGGATGACATTGTGGCACAGCCTCTACGCTTTTCGGACTGATCGAGCTGGCAGCTTGTTAATTTGTAATTTTTGCAAATGCTATTTTTTAGAAGCATCTCCACTAGTCTTAGAAATAGAGGTCCTCATTTCTGTATCTGCCTGGATATTTCTAAGATGATAATAATCCATTATTCCGAGGTTGCCCTCCCTGAAGGCCTGTGATATTGCCTTTGGAATCTCTGCTTCTGCCAGCACTACCTTTGCTCTATTTTCCTCCACAAGGGCCGTCATTTCCTGTTCTCTGGCAATAGCCATTGCCCTGCGTTTCTCTGCCTCTGCCTGTGCAACTCTTTTGTCGGCTTCTGCCTGGTCAGTTTGAAGTTTTGCACCGATATTATGGCCTACATCGATATCGGCGATGTCGATAGATAATATCTCAAATGCAGTTCCTGAATCCAATCCTTTTGCTAAAACCATTTTTGATATTGAGTCAGGGTTTTCTAATACCTTCTTGTGTGTTTCGGCAGAACCAATTGTTGTTACAATACCCTCACCAACACGTGCAATGATAGTCTCCTCAGTAGCACCTCCAACCAATCTCTCTATATTCGCCCTTACCGTTACCCTTGCCTTTGCCTTAAGCTGTATGCCATCCATTGCAACTGCATCAATTGTCAGTCTACCTTTGGTTGGGTCAGGACAATCAATAACCTTTGGATTGACACTTGTTCTGACAGCATCGAGAACGTCCCGACCTGCCAGGTCTATTGCACATGCCCTGTCAAAGCCCAGTTCAATCTTTGCCTTATCAGCAGCAATTAAAGCCCTGACAACGTTTGGTACATTTCCTCTTGCCAGATAGTGTGCTTCAAGTTGCGGAGTATCATAATCCAGTCCTGCCTTTTTTGACATTATGCGAGCCTCAACAATAACCCTTGCATGGACACGTCTGAATGTCATTCCAATTAATTGTAAAAGCCCGACATGAGCATCTGATGCTAACGCCTGTATATATAACCAACCGTATTTAAATAGTAAGATAAGAATTAATAATGAAAAAATACCGCCAATGACGATTGCAATTGTCAATATCTCCTTGGAAACGGCAAGCATAGGTAAATAATTCATGTTTTTCCTCCTTTAATTCCTTATAATTTAACTGGTTTTACAATTATCCTGTTTCCCTTTACGTCTATTACCTTAATCCTTGTATTTTTTGAAATCATCTCGCCTTCTGAAATAACGTCTATTTTGTTACCTTTAATATTTGCGATGCCTGAGGGTCTTAATGTCGTTAGAGCGATACCCTCTTCTGACAATAAGTCATCTAATCTATCCCTTGCGGAAGAGAAGTCTTTTTCTGAAGCCTTTACTGAAAATGTCTTCGACAGGAGTTTGTACCATGATACAAAAAAAATTGGTATAAAGCAAATCCCTAAACCGAGTAGTATATGGCCTAATAAATTTGATACGTATAAGTAAGCGAATATTATACTCGTAACAACGCATCCTGCACCGCAAAGACCGATTATTGCCCCCGGTATAAAGAGTTCGACCGCTATCGCAATTAAACCAATTATAAACAGCGTTATTATTCCTGTTATACTCATTTTCGCCTGTAGCTTTGTTGCGTTTCATTAAAGCTTTATAACGCCTTCACTACTATTCTGTTTCCTCTAACTTCTACTATCTCCACGGCTTGACCTTTTTCAATATATTCTCCGTCTGTTACTACATCCAGTGTGTGATTATTCACTTCGATCTTTCCTGTAGGATGTAATATTGTTACGGCCTTACCCTTTCTACCTGTTAAATCGTCCCCTCCTTCCGGTTGAGAGGGAATAACATAACCACCTTGTGTGGTTTCTGCAGCAGTTAAGATTAAACGGTGGAAAATCGGTATGCCCGGCATATATTTAATTAACAGGAAAATTGCAATCCCACTACCCAGAAGACTGCACATAATTGTAAATATGTTTTTTATAAATGTCTCAACATCGTATGGTGTTATTGGGATGGTAAAATCTTGAAATGATAAGATCAAACCTATTAATACCATAATTATTCCGGATATACCTGCGATACCGAAACCTGGTATTACGAGTATCTCTACAGCGAGCAAGGCGATACCTACGAAAAAGATGATAATTTCCGGTGTCTCTGCCAGACCAACAAGATGCTTGCTTAAGAAAACGGTTGCAAGGCACAGAATTCCAATTATTCCGGGCAGTCCAAAGCCCGGTGCTTTGAATTCTATCCATAGGGCAACCAATCCGATACCAAGCAAAACAGGTGCTATACTTTCCAAAAATCGTACCATTTCCTCAGACCAGTTTGTATCCAGTAAGGTTGTCACAACCTTATCTAAATTAAGTGATTTTAACAAGCTATCGCGATCTTCAACGATTTCTTTTGCAAATTGGTATTCGTGAGCTTCCTTTGCATACATGGTGAGAAGCTGCCCTTCTTCTATTATTAACTTTTTGGACTTTATCTTCTTTTTTTCCTCTTCAATCATTTCTTTAAGCCCTCTGCTTGATATATAATATCCCTCAGGCCTGTCTTCAGTAGTTATATAATAAACTTCTATCTCTTTGGTCACCATTGCCTCGGAAAGTAGAACAGGGTAACCATTTTTTTCGGCAAACTTCCTAAACTTTGTTCTCAATACGGTTTGTATCTTTTCACCTACTGTTTTATAACCACCCTCAGATGAAGGGACAATTGGTTCGCAATCGCCTAATTCAGCCTGAGGAGCCATGTAAATATCATTACACGAAATTGCTATAAGTGCTCCGGCGGAAATTGCCTTTGTGGGGATAAAGGCTATCGTTTTCGCATACTTGATATTGCTTATATACTCAGATATTTCGAAGGCGGGTTCTAAACGGCCACCATATGTATCAATCTCAAAAATTATCAGGTCTGAGCCATTTTCTTTAGCAATATCAGCTCTTCTTTCTAGAGAATTGTGAAGTCCTCCATCAATCATCCCACTCAACGGGATGATAGATACATTATTATAGTAAGTATCTTCTTTCGTATCTGTCTTCCTTTTTTGTTCTTCTGAATCAGCTAGTAACAGTTGTGTAAACATGGAGGAAGTTAGCAGAAGTGAAAATATAATGCTTATGAGTTTCTTCATTTTAAATATTTACCTTTAACGTAACCGCTTTATATAATTAAATTTAGCAGAAAATGAAATACTTGTCAACTTCAAAAGTATCGGTTGACAACCAGTAGGCTTCAAGTTATAGTAGCCGTGCACGTTAGATAAATATCACAAGCAAATATAGGCCTTTCTATTGGGTGCGTCATAACACATCAAACAGATTTCAAAGCAAAAGAACTTATCAAGACAGAAAATTTAGATAAACCGTCGTATATGAATGAATACATGGATGATCTGGTAGAAAATGCGGGAGATGGAATAATTAGTATCTCAAGGGACGGGACAATAATGTCCATGAATCGGAGTGCTGAAGATATCTTCGGATATAGCAGGTCCGAAGCTATTGGTCAAGACATAGATATTATTGTGCCTCAGGATAAGTTGGTGGATGTAAAGGAACTATTGCTTGGTAAGGTGATCTCGAATGGTGAGGTAATACGCGGTTTTGAAACGGAGAGAATAAGGAAGGATGGAAAGAAAGTCGCTGTTAATGTAACAATATCTCCGATTAGGGATAAGTCTGGTAGTGTAGTTGGTGCTTCAGGGATATTCAGAACCTTGACAGAGGAAGAATTCATGAGGAAAAGAATTACTCAGTTTGATAAGTTAATTTCCGTGGGAAAATTAGCTGCGGAGCTTGCCCATCAGGTTAATAGTCCATTAGGCGCAGTCGTAGGACGAATTCAGTTGATCTTAAAGAACATAGACAAGTTTGATAAGGAAATGCTTAGAAATAATTTGAAACAGATGATGACTGGTTGTGATCACATTCAGACTGCTATAGGAAGTCTATTAGATTATTCAAGAAGAGTTGCGGGAAGAAAACCGGTTGATATAAATACTGTCATCGAAGATGCCTTAATAATGATGTCAACTAGATTAATGCTGAAAAAGATAAGCGTGCACAAATCTTTAACAAAAAATCTTCCTGAGATTATGGAAGTTGGCAGTGAACTAATTCACGTCTTCGTAAGTATTATGTCTAATGCTATTGATGCGATGGATAAAGGTGGTAGACTGGAAGTCATAACTGACGTTGTCAAGGATCCTAAAAATTCTTCAGTAAGTAAAGTTCGTATCACGATAATGGATACTGGTCATGGAATTAGTGAACAAAATATAGAAAAGATATTCACCCCTTTCTATACAACTAAAGATGAAGGTAAAGGGACAGGTTTAGGACTTCCGATAGTTAAGAGAATAATTAAGATACATAAAGGTGATATAGATGTCTTGAGCAAAGTTAATCAAGGTACCAGTGTTATATTATCTTTTCCGGGTTTAATTGATGATGAAGAAGCAATCTAATATATTAATTGTTGAAGATGATGTAAGTATGAGAGAATTCTTAAGTGATCTCCTTACTAGTGAGGGGTATAAAGTTGATTGGTCTATTCATGGAGCTGATGCAAAGAAAAAGGTAGAACGTAAGTCGTACGATATAGTAATAACTGACGTTGTTATGCCGGAAGTCGATGGGGTTGAAGTTCTGAGATATGTTAAAGAAAAGAGTCCTGATACTTCTGTAATTGTTATTACAGGTTATTCAACTTTAAAACAAGCCGTAGAACTTGTTAAGATGGGTGCTGATGATTATTTTAACAAACCTTTTGATAATGATGACATGTTACTTGTAATTGAAAAGGCTTTGAGGCGTAGGAAGTTCCTTAAAGACAGTGAGGGGTTCGAAGAAATTCTTGAAAAACCAGACACTTTTCCAGAAATAATTGGCAAAGGAGGAGCATTGCAGTTTATATTCGAAATGATGAAGAAGGTTGCAAAAACGGATGCTACTGTTTTGATTCAAGGAGAGAGTGGGACGGGAAAAGAGCTTGTCGCCAGGGCAATCCATGATAGGAGTCCAAGGAGTAGTCACGCTCTTATACCTGTAAATTGTGGTGCTATTCCGGAAACGTTATTGGAGAGTGAATTATTTGGGCATGAAAAGGGTGCTTTCACCGGAGCGATAGTAAGAAAACATGGTTTATTTGAAATTGCAAATGACGGTACTATTTTCCTGGATGAGATTGGAGAAATGAGTTTCTTCCTTCAGGTAAAATTGTTAAGGATATTAGAAACCGGGGCTTTTAGACGCATTGGTGATACCAAGGATCTAAGTGTTAACGTAAGGGTTATTGCAGCTACTAATAGAGTTTTGAAGAGTGCAGTGAAAAAGAAAGAATTTCGAGAAGATCTTTACTACAGGCTAAATGTATTTCCGATTGACCTTCCTCCCCTCAGAGAACGTAAGGAAGATATTCCCTTACTAGTGGAATGGTTTCTCAAAAAGCACAAATTAACAGAAAAGAACGTGAGAGTCTCAGATGATGTACTTGAGGCATTGAGTAAGTATAGTTGGCCCGGAAATATCAGAGAACTTGAAAATGTAATAGAACGTGCTGCTATTCTTAGTCCGGGTAAGGATATTGAAGTAGATTACTTACCTGTCGAAGTTAGATATTCTGATGATTCAACGTTGTATGGTGGTGAAACTTATGACAAGCCTTTTAAACAGGCTAAAGCTGAATTCGAAAAGACCTATCTTAAAAAACTATTGGAAAAAACCTCATACGACATAGCAAAAGCATCAAAGATTGCTGGAGTAACAAGGGCATATGTTTATGAAATGTTGAAAAAGTACAATATAGATTATAAGAAAAAATAGAGTTTTTATGAAAATCTTGACTCAAACAAACATAATCAGCAATTAAGCCAAGTTCTGATACTGATACTTTACATAATAGTCAGTCTGTTATAAGTGTTATGTATTCTAGGTTCTCCATCTGGTAACTAACAGCTGGGATATTTTATTGTATATCGTTTGTTTGTTCACTATATTACTATACTACTAATGAACATTTGTGTGATTGGAACTGGATATGTAGGCCTTGTAACGGGTGCCTGTTTTGCTGAATTCGGTCTTAACGTTACTTGCGTCGATAAGGATAAAGATAAGATAAAAAAACTAAGTAGAGGAGAAACTCCAATCTACGAGCCTGGATTACAAGAGTTGATTCAGAGAAACGCAAAGCATGGAAGGCTTTCATTTACCACGCATGTAGAAGAAGGGGTTAAGAACGCACTGGTTATATTCATTGCAGTGGGAACACCTCCAAAACAAGAAGGAGATTCAGATCTACGATATATCAAAGAAGTGTCAAAACAGACTGCAAAAACCATGGATGGTTATAAGGTGATCGTTACCAAGAGCACGGTTCCGGTTGGCACGGGGAAAATGATTGCGGATATTATAAAGAGACATCAAAAGGTAAAAATGAATTTTGATATTGCATCAAACCCCGAATTCCTTAGAGAGGGTTCCGCGATTGAAGATTTTTTGAGGCCCAACAGGGTCGTGATTGGTGCTTCAAGTGAGCAGGCAATCGCCATACTGAAAGATTTGTACAGACCACTCTATCTAATTGAAACACCATTTTTGATAACAAATGTAGAAACTGCAGAAATGATTAAGTATGCATCCAATGCATTCCTGGCAACAAAGATATCATTTATCAACGAGATTGCGAACTTGTGTGAGAAGGTTGGTGCAGATGTACACGGGGTGGCAAAGGGGATGGGATTGGACAAGCGAATAGGTTCTAAATTTTTGCATCCTGGCCCTGGTTTTGGAGGTTCATGTTTTCCCAAAGACACAAGAGCCTTATCCCAGATGGCAAAGAATAATAATTGTGAACTGAAAATTGTCGAATCAGCAATCGAAGTCAATCAGCGACAAAGAACTGTAATGATAGACAAAATAAAGAAGTTGGTTGGTAAGCTTAATGGTAAGACAATAGGCATTCTAGGCCTCTCCTTTAAACCAAATACAGATGATACTCGGGAATCACCTGCGATTGAAATGGCTAAAATCCTCATAAAGCGTGGTTCCAAGATAAGGACATACGATCCGGAGGCATTGGAGACGGCAAAGGCGATATTCAATAGTAGTAAAGTGACTTATTGCAAAGATGCTTACGAGGTAGCCAAGGGGTCAAATGCGCTGGTTATTGCTACGGAATGGAACCAGTTCAGAATGCTGGATATGAAAAGAATTAAGAGGCTCCTGAAAGAGCCCATCTTAATAGATTTGAGGAACGTTTACGATCCAAGCTACGTTAAGAAGCTTGGATTCTCGTACACATCTGTTGGAAGGAATTAAGTTTCTTCGTAGCGGTCTACATGCCTGCCCGCCAGAATGCTCGTCGGTCTGGCGAATGGTAGGCAGTCTTTTTTAAGACCTTTTTAGCATATCAATATTGTTTACTAATATACAATGGCTGGTACCATTGAGATGTTGATTACAAAAGACCCAATATGCTTGATTGGATCAAAAGGATAAAGTCCGTACTTATGCGAACATGAAGAATAACTCGTTTGTTTCAAAACGAAATGGTCTGATTTGCAGCGCATAAACAACGATATCATGAGAGGACCAAATTTCTTTATTGTTGGAGCACCAAGATCTGGCACAACTGCAATGAGCACATTTTTGCGAGACCATCCAAACATTTATATCCCTAAACGTAAAGAGCCATATTATTTTGCAGATGATCTTACCGGCCTTAAACGACTGGACAGCCTGACACGTTATATGCGATTATTTAAGTCCACCAAGCAGTGCCATAAGGTCGTATGTGACGCATCGGTCTTATATATGTATTCCTCAGTAGCAGTCGAGAACATTCACCGATTCAACCCGACTGCAAAGATCCTCATAATGCTCCGTAACCCTATTGACATGGTGCACTCCTTTCACTCTCATCTGCTGGCAATATTCACTGAGGAGAAACGGGATTTTGAGAAGGCATGGCGACTACAACCAGCTCGACAACAAGGCAAGTCCCTGCCGAAGCATTGCCGTAAACCCGCCCTTCTGCTATATTCAGAGATAGGCAAACTTGGTGCACAGGTGCAGCGAGTTTTGGACATATTCCCACGAGATCAGGTACGCGTCGTTTTTTTTGATGATTTTTTGAGGTCGCCACAGTTGGTTTATGAAGAGATTTTGGCTTTCCTTGATGTGCCTTCTGACGGCAGGATTGATTTCCCGATCATAAACGATAACGTCGGTTCATACCGTATGAATTGGCTTACTAAATTGGTATTTAGTCCCCCCAGTATTGTTTCTCGTATCGAAGCATTGATCAAAAGAATATTGGGTATTGAGCAATTTGGTTTAGTTGCCGTCATCGGAAGATGCTTTGCCAACCAAGAGCGACGTCAGCCCTTGAGTGTTAAGTTTCGAAGGGAATTGGCCGAAGAATTCCGAGAGGATATTCAGAAACTCTCTAGAATCCTCAAACGTGATTTGAAAAACTGGTGCTGACAAAATGCAGACACCATGCGAACGTGTGGATGGAAATTTAACATTTTCGAGAGCCGCGATTTTTAAAAACGAATAAAGGGCTAAAGAAGTTTTGCGGTAGAGAGGAAATTTTCATGGGGTACAAAGATAACTACGTTCATCCAAAGTTAAACAACATAAAGAATAAATCGTGTGTCGGTATTCTTTTAATGTATAATATTTTTCTTATAAATTACAGAAATTGCTAGACGGACTAATTCGTTTATGACAAGCGCTACGAAATCAGACACAAAAAAGGTGAAACATGATATACGGATAATCTTCCAAATCTTTTCTGCCATCTTCGCTGTTTTGGCCTGGAGACATTATCCTTCTATTTTGGGTTGTGTATTAAGTTGATGAAAAACTTCACAAATAAAAGAATACTCATTACCGGTGGTGCGGGTTTTCTTGGCTCGCATTTGTGCGAAAGACTCTTGAATAGTGGAGATGAAGTATTCTGTGTGGACAATTTCTATACGGGACGAAAGGCGAACATTGCTCATTTGATGGAAAATCCCTATTTTGAGGTCATGCGACATGATATTTGTTTTCCATTGTATGCAGAAGTTGACGAGATTTATAACCTTGCATGTCCAGCATCTCCTATCCATTACCAGTTCGATCCTGTGCAGACAACGAAAACTTCGGTTCATGGAAGTATCAACATGCTTGGACTGGCAAAACGCATAAAAGTTAAGATATTACAGGCATCGACCAGTGAGGTGTACGGAGACCCTAAGGTCCATCCTCAGGCTGAGACCTACTGTGGTAACGTAAATCCTATCGGACCAAGGTCATGTTACGATGAGGGTAAACGCTGCGCAGAGACCCTTTTTTTTGACTATTACCGACAACATAATTTAAGGATAAAGGTAGCAAGGATCTTTAATACCTATGGGCCAAGGATGCACCCCAATGATGGCCGTGTTGTAAGCAATTTCATAATGCAGGCGCTAAGAGGTGAGGCCATCACGGTTTATGGTGATGGGGGCCAGACAAGGAGTTTTTGCTATGTTGATGATCTTATAAATGGTCTGATCATGCTTATGAATAGCCCTGATGACTTTACAGGACCTGTGAATTTAGGAAATCCTACAGAATTTTCTATCCTTGAACTTGCAAAGATGATAATTGAACAGACTGGCTCAAGATCTAAGATAGTCTTTAAGCCTTTACCTCAGGATGACCCAAAGCAGCGAAGCCCTGATATATCTCTTGCAAGAAAGATACTAAAATGGGAACCCAATGACGCTCTAGACAAAGGTCTTAAAAAGACGATAGCTTATTTTAAAGGCCTACTTGAAGAGGAATAATTATTACTAACTTTTTCATGGTGTATTAGCAATATTTTGAGGATAAAAAAACTGTGACAGTTTCTTCAAGAGGGATTGAGAGACGAGTTGATAAAAGATTAGAGCTTTCACTGCCAATAACGTTACTTAACCAAGAAGTCAAATCAAAAAATATTAGCCCGGGTGGTGTTTATTTTGAAGTGACAGCGGATAATATCGAAGAGTATTCTCTAGGGAAAACAACCATGATTAGAATTGTTACAAGCGTTTCTACTCCCGGGCTACCTAGTAAAATAGTCGAGCTTACTGGAATTGGAATGATTATCAGGATAGACAAAATAGATGCCCGCTATAAGGGTAAAAGGTTTGGTGTGGCTTTGAAGTTCAGTGAAATGAAATAAATGGGGTCAGGTCTCAACATTTGACAGTGTAACCCGTTTATGATACAGTTTGCGCATGGCTAGACCTCTTAGACTCTCCTTTGAACATGCAGTTTACCATATAACTGCACGAGGAAATAGAAGGGAAAATATCTTCTTTTCAGATCAAGACAAAGGCATATTTTTAGACAAACTTAATGAAACATTTGAGAAATATTCTTTTCTCTGTTACGCCTATTGTCTCATGGACAATCACTATCATCTCTTTGTAAAAACGCTCCTTCCCAATATTACAGAAGGAATGCATTATCTTAACACTTCTTACTCCAACTGGTTTAAGGCAAGACATAAGATTGTGGGAGTAATATTTCAGGGCAGATATAAGTCAATACTTGTGGATGAGGTTGCATACGGAATGTGGCTTTCAACATACATTCATTTAAATCCCATACGTGCGCATATAGTAGACAATGTTAAAAATTATAAGTGGAGTAGTTTTTTAGATTATATTGGAAGAAAAAAGTCAGTAGAGAGACTTGATACAGAATATATCTTGAGTAATTTTGACAATAATATAAACAAGGCTAAAAGGGAGTACGAAAGATATGTCCTTGAAAATGTTCTTATGGACAATCCACTTAAAGAATCGTATAAAGGAATAGCCCTTGGAGGCAAGGTATTTATAGAAAAGATAAAGGAAAAAATAAAGCGTGTGGGTAGAAAAAGAGAAATTGGAGTGACAAAGCTTTCGGTGTCACGTACCCCGGAAGAAATTCTTACTGTGATTCAGGAAGAATTTGCAATTGGGAAAAAAGACATATTTCAGAAACAAAAAGGGAATATGTATCGTCAGCTTGCATTATATTTCATGAAGAAATACACGAGCTTAAGTCTAAAGGATATAGGGGATTTGTTTATGATGGACTACGCAGCTGTATCACAAGCATGTAAGAGATATGAAGAGAAAACCAAAAAGGATGGAAAAGCATTAAAAATGAAGATTGTTGCAGAAGAGAATTTGAAGAAAAAAGAAATAATGTCAAGTGTTGAGACCTGACCCCTTTACCGCTGTTTTGATTTTATCTGGTATGGTCCTCGGCCTTCTATTTTCATCCAGGCATGCGAGGATAGTAGAACCTTCTGCAATTAAATTTTCTTCGTCTCTACGCCTAATTTCATAGCAGAATTCAACACTAGCATTTTTCATTTTTGACAACCATGTTTTTATGATGAGAAGGTCGTCAAACCTCGCTGGTGATCTGTATTTACAATGGGATTCCACCACAGCCAGAAAAATACTTTCCTTCTCAAGTTCTGAATAAGGAAGTCCAAGGTTGCGTAAGTATTCTATCCTGCCCATCTCGAAATAAACAAGGTAATTTGAGTAATATACAAAGCCCATCTGATCTGTTTCCTGGTATCTTACCCTAACTGTTATTTCTACGTGTTTCATCTATTCTTTTTAACGATTTGCAGGAAAATCCTTGAACGGGTTCGTGTTAGGCGATAGTACTATTACCTTGCAGCCTTAAGGAATGAATCACTGTAAATCTGCTTGTTCAGGATCATTTCAGCACAAATTGCTGTATCCATCAAGTCTTTATCAAGAACGTCCATCAGGGCTGTATCTAAACCTGCCGCTATTGCCATAATTAACATAGTCCTGTTTAATAAGGATTTCTCCTTTGTGCCCTGTGAGAAATTACTCAGGCCAACTGTTATGTGTGGTGGGGGATCTGAGAGAAGTTTTACCTGGCTGAAGACTTCCAGCATATAAGCTGGCTGCTTTTGGTCTACGTTAACTGGCAGGATGATTGGATCAATAAAGATCTTTTCCATATCCATGCCGTGTTCAATTGCCTTTTCTACAATTGTTGCCGCTATCTCAATTCGAGTGTCGACATTTTGAGGGACACCTGCCTTGTTCATAGCCAGGCATATTAATGCTGCATTATGTTCCTTTGCAAGCGGCATGTATTCATCGAGGGCTTCAGGTTCACCCTGTGCAGAGTTTATCATAACTTCGTTTTTGACTACTTCCAGACCTGCTTTGATTACTTCTAGTTTCTGGCTATCCAGGGCAAGAGGAGTCTTAACGGCTTCTTGTGTTACCTCGACCAACCATCTCATAGCATCAAGTTGATCAGCAGCAGCCGTGCCAACATTGATATCTAAATAAGTTGCTCCGGCCTCAGTTTGCTTTTTTGCTATTTCCTGGATTACTGAAGCATTCTTGTCTTTGATAGCGTTCTTTACATCTCTGAACATTCCATTAATTCTTTCTCCTATAGTTATCATTTCCCTTCCTTCTCCTTTTATGTAAGTTTATCAATATGTTCTTTGGTTATTGAAACAGCTTTAGGATGGTACATCCTGATTATGTCAACGCCGGATTGTATCAGAGAAACAGCGGTAATTGCTTCCCACATGATTCCTCTTTCAGCGAACGATCCCCATTGTGGAGCTTCACTGTCAGTGGCCTTTGCCTCCTTTGCACGCCAGGCCTCATGACCAACATCACAGATAACAGGAACAGCCATTTGGTTATCACCTGACAGCGCAGCTATCCTTCCTCTCTCGTGAATTGAATAGCAATATTCGATACCGTATCCCAGGGCACCTGTTGTTTGGAACATTACTATTCTATCAAGAGGAAACCCCAAATCTGTTACCAGGATATTGACCTGCTTTCCAATGTTTATGTCTACTGGAGCTTGCGTTATCAGATTGTGTCCGTCTGCAAGGCATACAGCAGTTATTGTCTTGTAATTATCTTGTGTAGCTCCCCCCAGGAGACATCTTTCTCCTGCTGCTGCCTGACTAACCTTTGGCATTACCTCGTTGTCCCTTTCATTATTTTCACATCCCCAGATTATTAAGGGTATATTGACTGCCTCTAAGACGGATTTGACCGTATTAACTGCATCATCGGCACTTTTATTTCCCTTGTCAGGATGTATACCATCAAGCTTCAGACAAATTAAATCAGCACCATATTCCTCGGCACATTTCTTTGCCCAACTTGCCGGGTCATTTACTACGTCTTCATAGTTCTTTAAAAGTGATTCCGGCCAATCTTCAGGAGGTATATCATATACATCCATTGCAATTACTATCCTTTTTCCCTGATCTCCATCAAAATCCATAAAGGGAATACTTTTTGCACCACCAACAGTTACGGTTTTTTCTCTTGTACCACCCTGATCTTTTGTCGCTCCAATAGTTACTTCTTTTACGGCTCCTGTCCATTTATCTACTACATTTGCAATCTGCATTGTTTCCTCTCCAAACTAAAACGACGTTTTGTAAATTCTATAACTAAGATTCTTCCCCGCCTGCTATCAGGCTGTGTCACAATAAAGGTTGCGCCTGTTTTGTCATTCTGAATCCTGTGCTGAACTTGTTTCAGTATTGATTCAGAATCTAATGATTTCAATAGGTTAGGTACCTTAGAGATCCCGACCCCCATAGCTTCCTTGCGTAAGCTAGGAATGGGGGCGGGATGACGATTGTGACACAGTTTGCATGTCTTTCAGACGGGAAGGCAACAAAGGATCTCATCATGTCGCTCTGAGAGTCTAGATCACTTTTCCGCTGAAGCCATTACATACTTATTCATTAAATTCTTGATCTCGTTATAAACAATATTTTCCTTGCTTATTTGTAATAATGATTCTCCTGATGTTATATTATCATATATTTCATTGTTAAAAGGTATTCTGACTGATACCTCAAACCCTGCCTTTGCGATTTCAGATCCAACCTTTTCGCTTATTCCAATTTCCGGAACCTTACAAATAACGTATATTTTATCTTTTATCCTAATCGGCAGACTTTCTATTAATGTTGTTATTCTTTTTGCCGTGTGTACACCAATGATAGTTGATTCAAATGCTATTACGAGCAAGTCAACATCATTCGTGGTTCTGCGTGATAGGTGCTCCATGCCTGCTTCATTATCAATAACTATATAAGGGTAACTTTTTTCTGCGTTGTCAAGGTACTTACGAAGAAGGTTATTGGCATAGCAATAACATTTTGGGCCTTCAGGCCTTCCCATGGTTAGTAAATCAAACTTGTTTTCTTCAACTATACTCTCTTCAATACAGTATTCTATGTACCTGTCTTTAGACATACCTGCCGGGATTTTCGCTCTTCTTTCAACTACATCATCACGGATATCAGCGATCGTACCTTCTACATTTACGCCTAATGATATGCCGAGGGATGAGTTTGGATCTGCATCAACTGCCAAAACAGCCTTTCCAAGCTCCTCTGTTATATAACGTATTATTAAGGTGGCAATGGTTGACTTACCTGTGCCGCCTTTTCCTGCCATCGCAATTGTATATGACATTATATACTTCCTTTTAGCTAAATTGAGTAATATATGTAAGCATGCCAGTGCAGACTAATATATCTCTGGACATTAGTTTGGTAAATTACAAATCTCAAATAACAAATCCCAAACAAATTACAATGCCAAATGTTCAAAACTAAGAACCCCCAAAATGCTTTGGATATAGTCTCTTAATAAAATTATTTGACCAATTTTGGCAAAAAATTTCAATTTGCAATTTAAGGATTTAGAAATTTAGGAATTCCCGCCTGCTGTCGGGCAGGCAAGAATTGGGAAACCCCTCAATTTCTTAATATTTACAAATTCTGACTCGTTCGGGTTAGGTTTTGTTATTGTAATTTTATAATATATTGTATATTGCCTGCCCCGCTAGATAGTTAAAATATTCGTATTTATATGTTACCGAAAGAAGAAAGACGGCAACTTTTATCAGTGAAGAGAATAAAGTTTATCTAACGGGGTGAATAATTTGTAGGTTGTATATTGTAATTTAGTGCTTATCAGTTATCTTAAAAACTTTATTATAATTTTATCAAAATTGATCATAATATTTTTAAGAGAGTAATTATGTATTTTGTGATGATAATTCTTTTTGTACCGATGGGAATTCCTCAAGGTTTGTATGTGGAAGGAAGTTTGCAGACATAAACTCTTCCATATACTTTGGATTTCCCATAAGATCGAAATAAGTCATTTGAGAAGCAATTTTTTGAACTGTTTCAAATGCCTCTTCTGATAATAAAGCCATCTTTGCACCAGTGAGAGACGTATTGCCAACAAATTTTATCCGTGACGTTGGCATGTCCGGCAGCATACCTATCGTTATAGCGTTTCTAACATTTAAATAGTTTCCAAATCCTCCGGCAAGATAAACACAATGTATGTCATTTATGCTTAAGCTCATAGATTCTATAAGGATAGAAACTGCCGCATAAATCGCACCCTTTGAACGCACCAGATTTGATATATCGGCTTGTGTTATCACTATTTCACTGTCAATGCCCGTCTCTTCCTTTTCAACCAGAACAAATTCAAATTCATCTTCTTTTTTTCTCAGCCTATCGGTTTCTATACCTTTTTGAAATTTTCCAGACCTGTCAATAATTCCACTTCGCAGCATTTCGGCAATACAATCTAATAATCCAGAGCCGCATATTCCCCTTGGTGGTATGTTTCCAATAGTAGAATAGTTTACATCATAATCCTTTGAAATATTAATAATTTCTATGGCTCCTTTTGCAGCCCTCATTCCGTGTCGAACACCACTACCCTCAAAGGCTGGTCCTGCCGAGGCCGAGCAACAGACCATCCACTCCTTGTTACCAAGTACCACTTCACCGTTAGTACCAATGTCTATAAAAAGTGAGGGCATTTCCTCTTTGTCAAGCCTGATGGCAGTGGCTCCTGAAGTTATATCTGCACCCACATAAGCTGCTACACTTGGAAGTGCGTAAAGGAGTCCACGTCTGTTTATGTCTATTCCAACTTGCGCCGCCCTTATTGGCGGGATAAAATTTGCAGCAGGAAGGTATGGCTCTCTCCTTATATTTTCGGGATCTAAACCAAGCATGAAATGAATCATTGTTGTATTACCAGCACACACAATAGACGTTACATCATCAAGATTTATATCGTTTCTCTTGACTAACGTTGAAATAAGGTTGTTTATGTCCGATACTATCGTCCTTTGCATTTCATCCAGGGCTTCATTCTGTATTACGTATATTATTCTCTGGATATAGTCTTCCCCAAATTTCATTTGTGTATTATAAATAGCTTCGGAATCAATAACCTTCGAGGACTCAAGTTCGAGCAGGCTTGCAACGACAGTAGTAGTTCCTACGTCAACTGCAATACCATAATTTCTCTGGCTGGTATCACCGGGTTGAACCTCAACTACTTCCAGTGTACGGCCTCGATGTCCCAGTGTTACAGTTACAGCCCAGTCATTTTGCCTTAATACTTCAGGCAGTTGTTTTAATATACGATAACCGGTTTGCATAATGTTTAAGTCTACTCCCTCCTTCATCATGATTGCTTGACAAAGGCGTTCGTGGTCAGCAACGTTATCGTCCATAGTGGGAGGTTCCAGTTTGAGAAACACCTTTTTTACTAACGAGTCATGTTTGAACTGTGCTTTATTTAGTATAGCATTCCATGTTAACGAATGCTGTTCGTTCTGGTCGAAAAGTATCTTCTTCCCCTCAAGTCTGGTTTCCTTGGGGATCAGAATTTGCAAATCACTGGTAACCCGTGCCTCACATGCAAGTATATAATCCTTTTCTGCTTCCTCACTACTTAATAATTTTGTTGCCGGCGCATCAATCTTGCCACTCGAAAGGATAACCCTGCATTTTCCACATATACCATCTCCTCCACAAATACTATTAATGTAAATATTTGACTTGTGTGCAGCATCGAGGACAGTATTTCCCTTCTCGATTTCTACAATCTTATCATTAGGAAGGAAATGGATTTTGAAAGTATCGTTCTCAGACATGTTTGCTCAAAAAGGCATGAAGGTATAGGATCCTAATGCCAGGTAGATTTTAAATATGTTGGTAATCCGGATGCCTCTTTTGGGCCTACCAGTACTTCCCATTTCGTAGTTTCCTGTATCTTGGCCGAAAGTACTGCTACAAGACCGGGAATAATGAGTTTTTTATGTTTTACTTTTTCTTCTATTTTTGTATCAGCCATGGCCTTTGCAACAACACTTTCATTTAGCTTGTCACCGGAATATGCTGTTAGTACTGAGGTTCCTTCCGTTTCAACGGCCAGAATGTAAGCCGGCATACGGCTCGCTTCCACCTCTCCTTCTACGGTATAGTAAGTAAGCGAGAAATTTGTCGTAAACATGACAGGTGAATTTTCATTAACTTGCCCGACTTCATAAAGTTTGGGTTCTACCTGCACAGGTTTTTGTGGGTCAGTAAATATGTTTTGGCGAACAGTCAATAATGGCATAATCTGCCATGGTTCACAAGCGTCTACTACCACTATTCCAGCATATTTCGCTAAAAAAGCGCTTGCGCTTGCAATCTCCTGGCTGGGGTCACCATTTGGTATATACGTTAAAGCCGGGAAGCCAAGCGGACGAAATGCCTTTTTTAATGCAGACCTTCTTATTTTGGTGAGTCCCTGTAAAATTTCTTTTGTATTTTCAGAGTTTTGGTGCAAGACCATTTCTGTAACGCCTGTTCCCTTGATTTTCTCAGTCAGGTCTGCTAGTTCTTCTAAGGTAGGGGAGCTTACGGTTAAAGGACAATTCTTTTCCTTTGCAATATTTGCCATTGATTCCCAGTTTTCTGCATTTGCTCCATGAATTAAGGGTTTTTTGTCTGCGCAGGTCTCTAAAGCAGCCTTCACATTATCAGCTGATTTGCTCACCAGTATCATAGACAAATGTGTGTTACCGCCTACCTCCTTTGCCCTTTCAGAAAATTTAGACGCATCTCCGCTATTATTTTGCAATGCAATAAGGTCTATTTCAATCTCAGTTCCCACACGCGTAAATTTGAGACTGTTTATTTTGTTTAACCTTTCTTTAAATGCTCCATCGTCAAGGTCGTCACTTAAGGTTATTGCGACTCCGGTTGGATTATAGAACTTTTCGTCATGTCTGAAGAGCACGTTTTCTTCGCCTATTTTTAATTGTTTTTCACCTGTTCCTATGGTTACTAGCTTAATCGGTGGCGCTGAAGCTGCGCCAAGCTTGGCTTTTGCTTCTTCGCTTACGTCCGGGCAATCTTTCAGTTCAGCTTTCTTTTGTGCCAGTTGCATTGCAAATGCTAAGCATGTTGGTCTACCGCATTTCTTGCAGTTTGTTTTTGGGAGAAGTTTAAAGATCTCAAGGCCTGTCAGTGCCATATATTTAATCCTTTATTAATGTATATATATACCTAAATTGAGCGATTTGTGTAGCCGCAACCTTCAGGTTGCGTAACTTACGTGAGATTATCATATACCCATTAGATGATGAGAAACGCAGGCTAAAGCCTGCGGCTACTATAATATAAGGTATATATAAGGTATATAAGGTATAAAATCGCTTAATTTAGGATATACTTACTTAATATCATCTAGTGTCTTAACAATTTTGCTTATTAATCCGTATTTAATTCCCTCTTCGGCAGACATCCAATAATTTCTCTTAGTATCGTTTTCAACCTTTTCAACCTCCTGACCTGTTTCTACAGATAATAATTTATTAATCTTCTCACGGCATTTCAGTATCTCACTTGCTTCTATTTGGATATCAGATGCTGTGCCATGAACTCCTGCGGATGGTTGATGAATAAGTATTCGGGAATTTTCCAGGCTGAATCTATTCTCCTTTTTTGCACCGATAAGGATTATTACGGCTGCACTGGCAGCGACACCGGAACAAATAGCCTTTACTTTTGGTTTAACAAATCTCATCATATCGTATATGGCAAATCCTGCATCCGCATCTCCACCGGGAGAATTTATAAAGATTTTAATATCTTCCTTAGGGCTTTCCTGTTCAAGTATTAAAAGTTGAGAAATCACCCTTTGAGCCAATCGCTTAGTGATTTCGTCTGCAATTACTATAGTTCGGCTCTTCATGAGCTTTTGTGATAAGATGTCAAAACGTTGAATGTCCATTTCTTCCTCCTCTTCTTCTTCTTCCTCTTCGTCTTCTTCTTGTAAATGTATATAATCCATATTCTTCTTTTTCCTATAGATAGATTTTATTCCTTTTTCTAAAACATTGGGTCCATTGCGAGCGCTGGATGATTTACTTTTTGCAAATATTCTAATACTTCTTCTTCTGTTTGAGCTATTGTTTCGTCAGCAATCTTATTAAGAAAATCGTCTAACCCTGCTTCTTTTGCAGCTTCGCTGATTGCATCTCCTATCTCCTCTTTAAGTTGTTTTGGCATCCACACCAGCCTTGCAAGCCCTCCATCGCCTGATATGAATTTATTGCTGCCCATATAAAATTTACTGTGTCCTACAAATCCGGGTGTTTGCACACCACCACCTACTGTTCCTGCAAGCGTTGAAAACTTCATTCCGCATGGAGTCATCCCTGTGTAATCTCTATCTACTGTCATTATACCATTTGTCATTGGTAATATCGCTGATATACATTCAAAGCAGCCGCAGCTTGTCATGGGGTCAGTGACCATACTGTACATGCTTACTCGTTCAAATTCTCTGTTAGAGCTTTGATACAGGAAATTATTTGTCCCTTCCCACAGCCCCAGTTTTTCATCTATTAATTTACCTTTCTCAATCGGTTGGTTAGGGCCTGTTGGTGTTATTTCATAACCAGCCTTTCCGTCCAACCAGCTTACGGCACCACATAACCCCGAGCGTTCGGGTGATATTATGCATACGTGGCTGGGTGCAAAGCTCTGGCATAATGTACAACTGTAAAATAAATTTACGGATGCATCTGTCATTCCAAGAGCCCTTTCGTCACGTTCAGTAAATGCCGCCTTAACTTCATCCAATTTACCCTCGACATCCTCTTTATTTGTATACAATGTAACCTGAACTTTATCTAATAATGCACCATATTCTTCATGATATTTAGAATGAATTATCTTGCCTATGTGGAGTATTTTAAATCCACTCTTAAAAGCATCCTTGCTGATTCTGTGCCTGATGATGTCTCTCTGGCCCATATGGAAAAACCCCTGTGCTTCTCCCAGAAAATGATGCGTTCTTCGCTCAAAGATCGGCTCAAACTCAGTCTGCATCTTGCGTCCTGATACCTCGACATATACTCCTAATGGTTTGCCGGGACCCTGTTCCATTTCATCCATATCAGGGCCGATGACTTCTATTTTACCATCTTCAATTTCATTATTATCTCTCATTACAACATACTCAAATGCTGGTGTACCCGGGCCACCTACCTCTATTTGCATGTCATCCTTTCTTATCCTTTCACCTTCAAAAGCAGGACCATATGACACTGGAATGTCCACCTTGGCAGCAGCCACTTTAAGACCTCTTACTTCTATACATTTTTCCACTATCTTGTCATGAGGCACAAGTGGTACAACATGCTCGTATGTACAAACCCCTGTTGGCAATATCGCTGGAATGTCTGTATCTGCGATTGTTGGGAAGCCATAATTTATAGCGCCTGCTGCATTGGCATACTTTTCATCATCTACTTCTCCCAACGCCATTACGAATGCAAAAATTCTGTTTTTATTATAAATTAAATTCCTTGTAAAATCGGCTGGTGCTATACCTCCAAAAGATAAGGCGGCTTTGTTCGCAAAGCCGAGCGAATAAATAGTAGCCGTTATACTCTTCCCGAATGGCACTAGTCTTGTCTCCCATCCAAGCTGTACGCCTTCTTCATCCAGTTGTTCGGCAAATGATTTTCCGTTAGTGCTTGCAGACATAAAAATGTATAAGTTTTTTTCCTGCAGTTCGCGCGCTATTTTTACGGCAATCTCGTTGGTGGGTGCAGCACCTACGACTGCTGCAAATCCAGGTGCAGTACCATCAACGAACTCTATACCTCGTTCACGCAATATAACGTCACTTGCAGCACCTAACCATATACCTTCGACTGGGTTCGGGCCAATCAGGTATTTACATGCTTCTATTACCTCTTCTGCATAAAGGGTTGCCATACCGGCATCAAGTGCCCAGCCAAGATACGGCAGATACACCTTTTCTTCTGGTATTGGTGGTAACAGAGCTCTTGCATGTCCGAGTGCTTCTTCGCAATCCTCCAGTGTTTTTACAGCAAGTCCTGTTGCCGAGTATATTATTGGTAGATAATAACCGGTGTTTGGAAACTCTACCTTAGTATCTTTACCCTTTGAATCTATTGCTTTTCTTAAGAATTCTTCTGCATCCTTTACTATTTTGTGTGCGCCTCTTATCGCAGCGGTACATATTATCCTGGACATCTTTAACTACTCCTGTTCATTTAAAAAACTCACACTACTTTGTGTGCCACTTTGTGGCATAACTAAGCATGTAAGTTTAATTATCGGGTTAAAATTTAATCTTTTTTCTGATGAGAATGAGTAATGCCTGGTTCACATCCGGCTTGTGCTCCTGAACCCTCAACCTCAAGTGCACGTCTGTCAGCCATGTCATAAAGTTTTCTCTCCTTCTTCACGTTTATGCCCAACGCATCCCGTTTCTTCTCTATGTGATCTATTACGAGTTTCACTACCTTATCAACGTCCGGTTCAAACGCCCATTTCCCACCCACAATATCTTCCAGCCCCTCACACAAGAATTTATCTACTTCCGGCGCTCCGGCTGCCGGGGACTTCGTCCCAAATATCGTAAAGACTCCACTGGTAACAAAGTACTGACCTATCGCCAACGCCTTCTCATGCATCCAATCAAGACAAACACCTGCTACCGGCAGCTCACTGATATCATTACCAAGACCGCCTTCCTTGACCATCTCTGAACATGCTATGAGTATCCTGCTGTTGTCCACACATGAGCCAGCATGAAGCACAGGAGGCATACCCACAGCCTCGCATACCTCTCTCAACCCATCTCCGGCTTTTTCCATAAACTCAGGCACCATCATACCCTCTCTTGCACACTCAGCCGCCGCACAACCTGTCTGTACTACCAGAATATTATTAGCTATCAATGCACTTACCAGGTCCATATACGGCAGTTGACTAGGCCATGATATTGAACTGGTACAGCCTACCACTCCGGCTACTCCCCGTATCCTGCCATTCATGATATTGTCATTAAGCGGCCTGTATGATGCCCTGAATTTACCTCCAAGCATATATTTTATAGTCTCATGAGTAAAGCCAACCACCACGTCAGACTTCTTACCCTTCGGGATATATACCTTTGACTTGTCTCGGTTAGGATAGTTCTTTATCGCCATCCTTACAATTTCCTTCCCCTTCTCATAGGCATTTTCGTCATTTATCTCTATATGTTCTGCCCCATCTATCTTCGCCTTGGAAGAAGTCGTAACAAACTTTGTGTGATAATATCGGGATAACTCTTCATCTCCCTGCATGACACACTGTATATCCACTGCAATAACCTCTATAGCGCCTGTAGCAATAGCCATCTCCTGCATCTTCATATGGCCTGCCAGCGGTATTCCATGCCTCATCAACATCTCAGCCGCCGTACAGCAGATACCCGCAATACTGATCCCTTTTGCCCCTGTCGCCTTGGCCTCTTCGACCAGCTCAGGATCAGAAGCCGCCACTGCAACCATCTCAGACATCTGCGGCTCATGACCGTGTACGAGTATGTTTACTTCATCTTCCTTTATCACCCCGAGATTTGCAGTTCCCCGCGTGGGCTTCGGAGTCCCAAAGAGTATGTCCTGTAGCTCGGTGGCTATCATCGCTCCACCCCAGCCATCTGCTAATGACGTCCTGCATGCCTGCATTATTAGATTCTTGTAATCCTGGTCAGTACCCATACCTGTACGATGCATGGATTCAGTAACCTCTCTGTCTATAGCCCTGGGTGTTACATCCAGTTTTTCCCATACCTTCTGTCTGTTAATAGGAGCACGGGTCGTAAATTTCTGGGTTCCATAAGCCTTGCCAAACTCCGCAAGCGCCATCTCTCCGACTTCCTCAGCTATCTCTTCAACCTTGCGATCCTTTGTTGAAACATCAAATACCTTTGCTACCTCAAATAGTTTTTTTGTGTCTGTTATCTTGTATCCCGGAGCCTCGCCCCTTGCCGTTGCGATTAGAAGCTCGGCAACTGACCTGCCATGATCAGAATGTGCAGCAGTACCGGCAGCAACATAACGGACAAAATGCCTTGCCGCAATCGTGTTCGCGTCCGCTCCACATACACCTCTCTGAGGTCCTCTGCCAAACGGATCAACGTTACATGGCCCCATCTGACAGTGTCTACAGCAAAGCCCAAGCTTACCAAATCCACATTGCGGCTGTTGTGCATCGTACCTGTCATACGAACTCTCTATACCTCTCTCTTCCATCTTTTTAAGTAAGTCTAAGGATTCCTGGTCGGCTCCTTTAAATTCCCTTTTCATTTTACACACTCCTTTAATTTAGTTATTACATCTTTAACTTCCGATAATAACTGTTCATTATTACTAAATGCAGCTTCTCCTTTTAAGTCAGATTCGATTAATTTACTGTTATATGAAATCGTCCCCAGTAAAGGTATATCGTCAAGTTCATTCTTTAAAAATTCCTCGTGAGTGTCATTCATTACTTTATTTCCAACTGCATAGACAGTTTTTATTCCTAAGTCACCAGCAAGTTTTTTGATCTGAAAAGCTGTATGGATACTTCTTTTACCTGGTTCTACAACTACAATCAATGCGGTGACAGCCCTTATCGATGCTCGTCCCAAATGTTCAATACCTGCCTCCATATCCACGATAACTACTTCATCTCTTTGTAATATTAAATGATTTAATAATGCCTTTAACATGACACCCTCAGGACAGGCACATCCGCTACCACCACGCTTGATTGTTCCAAGGGTCATTAGTTTCAAACCATTGTTAGAGATAGAATATTTTTCTGGGAGGTCATTGACAGTTGGATTCATTTTGAAAAACTTGCCGTATTCGTCTGAAGTTGCTCCGGTGCGTTCCTTTATTAGGTCTTTTAATTCAACCAGCGGTGTTATTTTATCAGCATCCCTAATTCCCAACGCTGAAGCTAAATTAGTATCAGTATCTGCATCTATGGCTATAACTTTACGCCCTTCATCAACAAAGAGCTTTGATAGGGCAGCGACTAACGTAGTCTTTCCCACACCACCTTTGCCTGAGACTGCTATTTTCATTTGATTATTACCTAATAAACGAGTAGTAAAGTGCAAAACAATAAATTATACTTTAAAATAATTATGTGTCAAATGTTTATTGTTACGACAAAAAAAGAAGACGTTTTGTAGTATTGGTATGAGAATAGAGTCAATTATCTGAAAAATAAACATTTTCAGTTTTTTTCTTTTTGTTGTAGCTATGCCGCGTTATGATAAAAAAATCAAATATCCCGAAAGGGTTTAATTAAATATATTTATGACTGATATAAATAAAAAATTAATAGTTTTTGATACTGATGGCGTAATCTTCAAAAGCCAATTGTTGTTACGCCTTTCCTGGCATTCAGGTATTATTATTTACTTACGTGCGCTGTTTCTATGTTTATTGTTTGGTATTAATCGTTTAACTATGCGGGCATTGCTTGAAAGGGTATATGATAAACTAAAAGGGATAAAGGAAGAAGAATTCTGGCGAGTGTATTATAAAATGAAGCTGGTAAGAAGCGCTGAAGAGGCAATTCGCTGTATTAGGAACAATGGTCATTACGTTGCCTTAATAAGCAGTGGTGTACCTGATTTTTTAATGAGACACCTGGCAAAAAGATTACATGCAAGTTATGGATATGGAATAGATACAAAGATGGATAACAATATCTTTACTGGTGAAATTAACGGTTCTCTTTCTTTTCATGAGGGGAAGGTTCAAGTTGTTGAGCAGATACTAAAAGAAAGTAATATTACCTGGAATGATGTAATTATAGTAGGGGATGATCGTAATAATCTTGATATTATGGCCCTTGCAAAGGCCAGTATTGGTTTTAACTCAAATTATTCTGTTCGTAAAAAAGCAAAATACCTGGCTGATGGCAATGACTTGAAACAGGTTCTAAACTATATTGAGCTTGAGGAAGATCCGTCTTTCTCAGAATTAAGCTCAAAATTGAGTCAG
Source organism: Candidatus Scalindua sediminis (assembly GCA_008636105.1). Classification (GTDB taxonomy): domain Bacteria; phylum Planctomycetota; class Brocadiia; order Brocadiales; family Scalinduaceae; genus Scalindua_A; species Scalindua_A sediminis. The sequence goes on from VSDH01000002.1 coordinate 40,440, forward strand.
GAGTTTACCCATTCATGGCGCCAGGAATTTAGACGCAAAGGAATTCACTTTGGCGCTGTGTTGGTTCCATTTTTTGCAGGTGTTAACTTTACACTTACACTAGATCTGATGATAATAATTACGGTGTTATTTATGTTTTCTGAATTGCTAAGGCTTAATGGGATTTCACTTCCTATTATGAACCTTATTACGAGATTATGCATACGCACCGGCGAACAAAGGCGTTTTACCTTAGCCCCTGTTACATTATCCCTGGGTATAATACTTTCCCTGCTACTTTTTCCAAAATTAATAGCTTGTGTTGTCATAATTATAGTGGCTTTATCGGATAGCATAGCAACCGTAACTGGAAGATTTTATGGAAGGATTAGAATACCCTATAATCATGGAAAAACCGTGGAAGGTTCAATGGCTTTTTTTGTCTCTGCCTTTATGTGCTCTATTTTTTTTGTGCCTTTAGGGATTGCATTGATAGTGTCTTTTGTTTCATGTATAATTGAGTCTTTACCTTTCAAAATAGATAACATATCGGTCCCTTTGGGGACAGGATTTTTCTTGGAAATGATAACCAGCCCGACCATGTCGTTCTGGCGGGTGGGTTAGCTTATTTTACCTGAAAGAGTATGAGCCATGAGAATATTGGGGATTGATTATGGTGAAAAAAGGATTGGGCTGGCCATCAGCGATCCGTTGGGCTTAACTGCCCAGGGGCTCCCAACAATTGAACGCGTAACCGCTGAAGATTATTTACAGAAATTAGCTGACGTAATAAAGGAAAAGGGCGTAAGCAGGATAATCGTTGGCCTTCCAAAAAGCATGAATAATACTATAGGGAAGAAGGCTGAGGAGGTTCTTGAATTTGTTGAAGTACTTAAATCAAATCTTAATCTTCCAGTTGTAACTGTCGACGAACGACTGACTACCGTAAGGGCTTACAAGGCTATGTCAGAAACTAAGATGTCATTAAGGAAAAAGCAAAAGAGGGTTGACATGATTTCCGCACAATTTATCCTTCAGAGCTATCTGGATAAGAAACAGTTTGAAGTGCCTGAAATTTGAAGTGAACTAAAGTTGTGGTAAAAAACAATCACTCCGCTGGTTCAATCTTATAGATTGAACCGAAAAGTTTAGATTCAGGCTACAAACCTGAACCAGCTTAATGTAGGGGCGTATGGCAATACGCCCTTACAGCATAGTCTTTTATTTAAACCTAAATTGAGTGATTTGTGTAGCCGCCCCCATTCCTAGCTTACGCAAGGAAGCTATGGGGGCGTGACTTACGTAGACCCATTAAATGCTGAGAAACGCAAGCTAATGCATTCGGCGACAATGGCATATATTATAAAATTGCTCAATTTAGATACCATATAAGTTTTCTTGTAGTTCAGGAAATAAGATACTAAATGGACGGGACAAATAATTCTCAACTAAAACACAAAAAGCCCGAGCTGATTGCACCTGCCGGAGACATGGACAAGTTAAAGACAGCTATTGCGTACGGTGCGGATGCGGTTTATGCAGGTGGTAAAGAATTCAATTTGAGAAATGCCGCATCGAATTTCACATTGGATGATATTGGATTGGCTGCTGATTATGTACATAAGGAAGATAAAAAGATATATATAGCTCTTAATATTTTTGCCCATAACTACCACATTCCTAAGATAGAACAATATCTAAAGGAATTAGCAAGGTATCCTGTCGATGCATTAATTATATCTGACCCCGGGATACTGGAGATTGTTAAAGATATCCTGCCTGAAATACCCATTCATCTCAGTACTCAGGCTAACTGTACAAACAGTAAATCTGCCAACTTCTGGTACAAACAGGGTGTTAAGAGAATTGTCCTGGCAAGAGAATTGTCCCTCAATGAGATTTCCGAAATAAGTACACATAGCGATTGTAAGACTGAAGTATTCGTTCATGGTGCCATGTGTCTTTCCTATTCAGGAAGGTGTTATTTAAGTGCGTACATGGCAGGTCGTGGTGCAAATCTTGGGGATTGTGCGCAATCATGCCGCTGGAAATATTCTCTTGTGGAAGAAGAGCGTCCAAATGAATATTTCCCGGTTTTTGAAGATGGGGAGTTTACGTCTGTCATGAGCTCTCGGGACTTATGCATGATTCAACATATTCCTGAATTAATATCTGTCGGTGTTGATGCGTGGAAGATCGAGGGTAGAATGAAGAGTCAATATTATGTTGCTACTGTGACAAGGATATATCGTGAAGCAATTGATACCTTTTTTGGAAATGGTGTATATGGATATCAGGATAAGTGGTTGGAAGAATTGGGAAAGATCAGTAATAGAGGTTACAACACAGGATTCTTCCTTGGCAATCCGGGCGAGAACGGACAAAGGGTGGGTGAAGAAAGTGGATATACTCAGGACTATAAATTTGTTGGTTTGTTTGACAGACCAAAAGAGAAGAAATTTGCTGAAGTAATAGTCAAGAACAAGTTTGAAGTGGGTGACGACATTGAAGTGATGGGAAAGAGACCGGAACAGGACTTTGTTCAAAATATTAAAGAGATGTATAATCAAGAAATGGAGCCAATCGAAAAGGCAAATCCAGGGCAGAGGGTATTTATCATCCCCGAAAGACCTGTGGAAAAATACTTTATGATGAGAAAAAGGATGTAGCCTTCCTGTGCTGAAACCATCTGACATAATCCGCAAAATTCATATTTGACCTAAACTAGTTTATTTGTTACATTCTTAATTAAGATTATCCTAATACCTAAAAGGAGATAAAAAATAATGGCAAAACTTACAAATACGATACACCCTGTTACCATTGACAAACCTATGGTATTGATTCCAGTTGAAGAATATCTTATTCTACTTGAAGAGGCAGGGTATAAACCTACCCCAAAATTAGATCGCGAGATCACTCAGGCCAGAGCTCGTTTCCGCAATGGTAAAACCATACCATGGAAATCTTTGAAGCGTGAACTCAAGTAAATATATAATTGAAGTTGATCCAAAGGCAGCCAGAGATCTTAAAAAGCTCCGTCGTACTAATTTTGCTCTTACCAAACGAATTATCAAACTTATTGAATCCATCCCTTCAAATCCATCTTTAGGAAAACCACTCAAAGGTCATAAGCGAGGTTGTTATTCCTTGCGATCAGGAGATTACCGTATTATTTACGAGGTTTACGTTTCTAGAAAGATTATTCATATCATTCGGGTCGGACACCGAAAAGATATCTATCGTTAAAATCCCAAATTCGCTTTAGTTGAACATAGAAAGGAAAAAGACGTACGCAATGTGATGGGAGTGTTCCTTTCCATAAACGTAAATGTGGTAAAAAAACACCACGTTAATAGAGGTGACCCCTCAATCGTTACTCTTTTGGGAAAGAGGGGGGCAGGGAGGGATGTTGAAATAATGGGGAAGAATACGAATCAGGATTTTGTGCAAAACATAAAAGAAATGTTCAATCAGGAGATGGAGCCGATTAAGGAGGCACATCCCGGCCAAAGGATATATGTTGTTCCTGAAAGACCTGTTGAGAAATACTTTATGATAAGGGAAAAGATACAAGACTAGAAATACCCATAAAAATAAATTCCCTTTATCGTCCCATCAACTTATTTACTGCGTGAAATACGTCTTCCGGTAAGATGGATGTCATACATTCCGGGTCAGAGCACGTTCTTTTCTTGCATGGACTGCACCATAATTCCTTTCTTACAACCACTGCTTTACCGTTATAGGGGCCATAGATGACGGGGTCTTTCGGACCGTAAATTCCAACCGTGGGAATACCAAGGATGGAGGCAATATGTAGCGGACCGGTATCTCCGCCAATAAAGAGGTCTGCACGACGTATCAGTTCTATGAGTTGTTTTATGGATTTGGTCTCGCACGCAACAAGCGCCTTATGTTTCATATTCATTACTATTTCGTTAACTACATCAATCTCACCAGGTCCCCATGAAAGAATAACGTTGGCCTCATAACTCTCCAGTATCTTATCGGCCAACAAGGCATAATTTGAAACAGGCCATTGCTTGTATGAACCGAACCTGCTTGCACAGGGCTGCACAACAATTATGGGGAAGGAATCATTAATGTTAGTACGAAGAAATTTGGATATATACTTCTCGTCCGCTTTTGATACAGGGAGTTCGGGTCTATGGAAGTTGGTTTCAATGCCAAGGCCCCCAAGCAGTGCAAGATTTTTATCTATCTTATGCATCCTTTTACGTGGAGGACGAATCCGATATTTTGTGAACAAATAATTGAATTCCTTGCAATAACCTTTTCCAAATCCAATCCTGTTTTCTGATCCCGTCATTATGGTCATTACTCCACTTTTAAGATTTCCCTGAAAGTCAATTACTATGTCGTAACAATCTTTACGGAGTTTTTTATAAAAGGAGAAAATCTCAAACACTGTGTTGGTAATCTTGTTAATCTTCAGGATATTCCGTTGCCACTTCCTTCTTGGAAATGTGATAACTTCATCAATATCCGGATGGCCCGTAAGAATGTCACTCGCTTTATCTTCTACCAACCATGTTATCTTTGAATCCGGGAAATTAGAACGTAAAGACCTTAGTGCGGGGAGAACGTGTACAACATCACCTATAGCGCTGAGACGAACAATCAGTATCTTTTTGGGTTTCTTGATCATTAACATATGCCCATGGCTATTATTAACAGATAAAAGTCAATCAAGGTTGGATTCTCCTCAAGATGCAATGTCATTGATTAAGCCGTAGCGGAAGGTCATGCCAGAGGCAGATCTGCCTAGTGGTACGACTTAGCCTTCCATTATAATATTGCAATCATAGAAATGGAAACCTGAAGGTTTCCGCTACTACAGTCTGCTAGTTTATGGTGACATTTATTAAAATAGCTTAATTCCATGGCATTACCTTTGGAGGACATAAACGTTATTTTACATATTTTCAGTAGTGAATGGAAATATTTCTTTTTAACTCTATTTTGACATTTTCAGGTCATTTTTGTATAATCCGCAAGCGATGAAAAAGGAGATATTGCCCGCTTATTTTTCCACACGGAATAAGGGGAAAATAACTTTATATATCAGAAAGGAATACGAAGAGAAATTGTCAAAACAAGACATAAACATATTGTTTGATTTATATAAAAATTCAGACGAATCGAATACAGTTTACCATGGAAGGTCACCTTGCAAGAGTCTTTTGATGGATAGTCTTGAAAATGAAGTGTTGGTGGTAAGAGATTATTGGCATGGTGGGTTTTTCGGGAAAATATTAAGAGATTATTTGTGGCAAAGGTTACGCCCATTCAGGGAATTATCCGTATGCGAGATTGCAAATGAAAGGCACATACTGACTACAGAGATAATAGCGATTGTTATGAAAAATATTGTTGGACCATTATATAAATGCAAGCTAGTTTCAAAGGAAATTACAGATACCGTCGACTTAATGGAATTGCTTCTGCGTTCTGATAAAAACTCCCTTCTTGCAAGGAAAAGACAGATTATTAGTGAAGTGGCAAAGGCCATAAAAGAGATGCACGATGTCGGAATTTATCATGCGGATCTGCATCTAAAAAACATTCTTATACAGCCCACAGGCAATGGTACGTTTAAGGTATATATAATAGATTTGGATAAATCAAGACAGTTTGGCGAAATTGGTCTTAATAGAAGAAGGAAGAATATATTGCGTCTTGACAGGTCATTGGAAAAGTTTAAGAGAAATGCTTCTGACAGAAAAGCCTTGCCGGTAACCAACACAGACAAAATGAGGTTTTTAAGGGAATATATAGGAACAGACAGTGAATCCAAAAAAACACTAAAATCTTACCTTAAGACATATCAGACGACTCACAAGCTACATAGATTCTGGTGGCTTGTGATGGGTAGGTGCTAGAAGCCACAGTGAAATACCTGTCTGCCCCTGCCCGACGAATGGCAGGCGGGCCTCTCCCCTCCGCGAAAGTCGCGGCTGCCGCGAGGGGAGAGGATTAAGGTGAGGGGCATAGTTCACTTGAGTTAAGGGAGACTTGTTTGTGATAATATCATATATCTTTGGACTCGTTATATCTTATTTAGTAGGGAGTATTCCTTTTGGTTATGTTATAGCCATTGCGAAGGGGGTAGATGTTCGGAAAGAAGGCAGCGGGAATATAGGTGCAACGAATGTAGGTAGAGTACTCGGGCGAAAATTCGGAGCTATAATATTTGTTCTGGATTTGCTTAAGGGCTTTGTTGTTGTGCTTGTCGTACCAATATTCATCAGCGATATAGAATTTCCAACGACATCTGACAATCTACTGGTGATTCTTTGTGGATTATGTGTAATTTATGGTCACGCATTTCCGGTCTATTTAGGATTTAAAGGTGGTAAGGCGGTTGCTACAAGTTTTGGAGTATTTATATGGTTGGCTCCAATACCTGTAGCAATAGCATTTGGTGTTTGGATTTTAACAGTCGCAATATCTCGTTATGTATCTCTGGGGTCAATGGTAGGTACTATTGCCATTGTGGGAGGTATTATTGGACTGGGAAGGGCACCGTTTGGGAGTGAAAAATATCTTACAGCGCTGTCCATAGCAGTTGCTATTCTAATAATTGTTAGACACATATCTAATATAAAGCGAATTATTGCAGGAACTGAGACCAAGGTCCTGGCAAAGTAACCTTTCAGGTTTTCATGAAACCTAACTTGACGATAGCCAGCGCGCAGCATCTTTCGCCCAGTATGTGAGTATAATGTCTGCTCCCGCCCTTTTAATCCCTGTGAGAGATTCCATAATAATAGCCTTTTCATCCAGCCATCCTTTTTCATGGGCAGCCTTTACCATGGAAAATTCACCACTAACGCTATAGGCAGCTACCGGGTATCCAAATTTATCTTTTATGAGCCTGATGATATCAAGGTACGGAAGTGCAGGTTTTACCATTACAATGTCAGCGCCTTCTTCTATATCCAGAGATACTTCGCGAAGTGCTTCATTTGAGTTTGAAGCATCCATCTGATATGATTTCCTATCTCCAAAACTGGGTGGTGATTCGGCAGCATCCCTGAATGGGCCATAAAATGCTGAGGCATATTTAGCGGCATACGACATTATGGGAGTATTCTCATAACCATTTTCGTCAAGGATTTTTCTGATTGCACCCACGCGGCCATCCATCATGTCGCTCGGGGCAACTATATCAGCGCCAGCCTTAGCGTGGGATAGTGCCTCTTTGGATAAAAGCTTAAGCGTCTCATCATTGTCTATAATGTGATCGCCTGTTTTTTCATCTTTCTTTACATAGCCGCAATGTCCGTGATCGGTATACTCGCACATGCAGACATCGGTTATGACCAGTATATTAGAAACGTTCTCCTTAATTGTCTTGATCGCCTTTTGTATTATGCCATCATCGGCGTATGCCTCAGTGCCTAACTCATCTTTTTTTTCAGGAATACCAAATAAGATTACGCCCGGTATTCCAAGATTAGCAATTTCTCTGACCTCTTCGACTAAAGTATCAGTAGAAAACTGATAATTTCCAGGCATTGAAGATATCTCATTCTTGATACCGCTTCCAGGACGTACGAATAGTGGCATAATTAAATCTTTTACGGATAAGTGTGTTTCACGAATGAGCGATCTTAAGAGTTCATTACTTCTTAATCTGCGGGGTCTATATTTTGGAAAACGCATTACATGACTTCCTTAAGATAAATGCTGACGTAATCAATTGAAGTATAAAAGAGATTTTTACTTATTTAAAGCGGATTAGGAGATAGTTTATAGTGTAAAACTAATTTGTCAAATGTTATATTCCATTTGTAATGGACTGAGATTGGTTACAAACGTATAATATGCATGGTGAAAAAAGGGGAATTTTTAGGAGATCAATTTAATGCAGGAACTAATGAAATTTCTATTTGAGGTGGGTCATTTAAAAAACGTAGATAGAAGTGGATGGTGGTTACTTGGGAACAAGATGCCAGAGAGTGTGGCTGAGCATTCGTTTCGATGTGCAATATTAGGGTATTTCCTGGCGAAATCTGAAGGACTGGATACATTTAAAGTAGTTATTATGTGTTTATTTCACGACGTACATGAAACCAGGTTAAACGACCTCCATAAAATAGCACAAAATTATATGAACTTTAAGGAGGCGGAGAAAAAGGCATCACAGGAACAGATAAAATCTTTAAATAATCCTGAGAGGAAAGAAATCGAAAATACGTTAGAAGAGTTTTTAAATCAAAAAAGTAAGGAGAGCATAGTGGCCAGGGATGCTGATATTTTGGAATGTGCAATGCAGGCAAGAGAGTATCAGGCCCAGGGGTATGAGGCGGCTATAGATTGGCTTGAGAGAGCTAAAAGTACATTAAGAAGTGAATCAGCAAAGAGACTGCTATCAACAATAGAACGCTCCGATCCAAATGAGTGGTGGAAGAACCTTAAAGATAAGAACAAATAAACCTCCAAAGATACGGGGATCAAATATCTTTTGACAATTATTACTTATTATCCTAGAATTTTCACATTTGTAATAGAAGTATTATATAAATCTGAAAGGGGAGAATATCATGAAGACTCAGCTTGATAGGGCAAGGGAAGGCGAAATTACACGCGAAATGAGAGAGGCTGCAGAATATGACGATGTGAGTCCGGAATTTATTCGTGAAGGTATAGCAAAAGGTCATATCGTAATAAATGGTAATCCTCAAAGGAAATCGAGAGTTGTAGGTATCGGTAAAGGTCTCAGGACAAAGATAAATGCGAGTATTGGGACTTCCCCGGATATTATTAATATCGATATGGAAGTCGAAAAAGCACAGGTTGCAGAAAAGTATGGCGCTGATACACTAATGGAATTATCAACAGGAGGTGACCTGGACAAGATTAGGAGGACGGTACTTGATGCAGTCGATTTAACCGTTGGGAATGTGCCTCTTTATCAGGCAGCAATGGAAACCATTCATAAAAAAGGTTCTGTAGTTCATATGGATGCTAATTTCCTGTTTGATACTATAGAGAAACAGGCAGAGGACGGAATCGGCTTTATGGCAATACATTGTGGAATTAATTTGATTACGCTGGAACGTTTAAGGAAACAGGGGTATAGATTTGGTGGCCTTGTAAGTAGGGGGGGGTCCTTTTTAACGGCATGGATGAATCACAATAAAAAGGAGAATCCTTTGTATGAACAAATTGATAGGCTTATAGATATTATGAAGAAATATGACGTAATCCTGAGCCTTGGAAATGGATTAAGGGCTGGAGCCGTACATGATAGTACAGATAGGGCGCAAATTCAGGAACTAATCATTAACTCAGAGATTGCTGAATATGCCCAAAAGAAGGGTGTCCAGATAATTGTCGAAGGTCCCGGACATATACCAATAGACGAAATAGAAGCAAACGTCATTATACAGAAGAGATTGAGCAATGACGCCCCATTCTATATGCTTGGACCTATTACGACTGACGTTGCTCCCGGGTATGACCATATTTCGGCCGCGATTGGAGCAGCTTTATCTTCAAGATACGGGGCTGACTTTATTTGCTATGTAACACCACCGGAGCATCTGGCGCTTCCCACACCTGATGATGTCAGGGAGGGTGTTATGGCTGCCAAGGTGGCCGTTCACGTTGGTGATATGGTGAAACTAAAGGATAAAGTGAAGAATCAGGATCTTAAGATGGGTATTGCGAGGAGGGATCTTGATTGGAAAACGCAGTATGAAACGGCAATTACATCTGACAGAGCACAACAGATAAGGAATAGCAGGCCACCTTTAGAAGATGATACATGCACAATGTGTGGTAGTGTTTGTTCTTTGAAGGGTGTGAGAGAATACTACGAAGACGATCTGAAAGATAGCAGGAAGAAAAGCGTTTTGACGGCATTGTAATGTCTCTTAAACCTAAGTTGAGAGATTTATATGGATAATTTGTTGTAGCCGCAGGCTTTAGCCTGCGTTTACTACTTATGGGTTAATTAAAAATCCTTTGAAATTACGCAACCTAAAGGTTGCGGCTACCTTGACTAATAATGGTCATTAACCAAATTTATCCTACCAGCCGTATTTTTCAATATTCCCTCCCTTTCGGGAGGATTCCAGTACGGGATTCCTTGCGCCCGCCCGGATGACTCGGTCGGACGGGAAAGCAAGGTTTGCCATGTGTATGAATGTTTGACTTCCACAAGTTATCGAGCAATTACGAAAACCATTTATTCTCAATATGCAATAAAAATGTAGAAACATGTCTATTATCTTATTAGAACATCCAAGACCCTTAACCCCTAAAAGATTTGAAGATGTCGTAAACACACCTCTCTCATCATGCCTGATGACCGGATACATCGTTTCAGTACTAAAGTCCAAAAACCTTGACGTGGAAGTTGTTGATGCAAATCTTTATGAATGGTCTTTCTATAAAACAGTACAAGAGCTAAAAAAGAAGAAAATTAAGCTCTTAGGTATACATCTTGTTTATATATGGGATAACACAGAAGATGTATTTGAAGTAATCAAAGAGCTTCGTAGAAATGGTGTTAATGCACACATAAATCTATATGGGCACTTCCCAACATTTGCATTTGAAGAAATATTGTCTAATTATTCGTTTGTAGATTCTATTACTATAGGTGAGCCGGAGTATACTTTCCTGGAACTTGCAGAAGCAGTTATAAATAACAAAGATAGTTCTGCGCTATTTTCAATTAATGGCCTTGCCTTCAATTCTTTGTCAGGCGAAACTGGAATAATAAAGAATAAACCGAGGGAACCTATTTCAAGTATTGACAACCTTCCATTCCCTTATCGTCATTGCTTCGAAATATTCAAGGGAAGGGGGATTGCTACCTATGTCTTAGCAAGTAGAGGATGTTATGGGAAATGCACTTTTTGCTACTTAAACCAATTTTATGCAGAAGAATCACTTTGGAGAGGGAGAAGTCCTGGAAATGTCATGGATGAGATTTGTCATCTATATAGAGAATATGGAGAAAGATATTTTTATTTTGCTGATGCAAATTTCTTTGGCCCGGGAAGAAAAGGCAAAGAACGGGCAGATAAATTAGCACGTATGATTATAGAACAAGATATGAAGATAAATTTCGGGATCGAATGCAGGGTTAGTGATGTTGAAGAAAAACTATTTGGTTTGTTGGTTAAAGCAGGACTAAGAGATGTTTTTCTGGGTGTTGAAAGTGGTAGTCAAAATTCACTCGATAGATTCAGGAAGAATACGACAGTTGAGCAAAACAAGAAGGCCATAAATATACTCAGACGGTACAACATAGAACCGAATTACGGATTCATTATATTTGATCCGGATTCTACCCTAGAAGAGGTGAGAGAGAATTTTGAATTTCTTAGGGAGATGAAGATGTTTAGCTCTCCAGGCATTACTGCACACCTTATGCATCACAGACAAACGATTTTCAAAGGGACTCCTGATTATGAAAAGAGAAAAGATGTTATAGAATCGATTTGCAGGTTTAATTATGAATATATATATAATTTTAAGGATGAAAGAGTAGAGGCTTTGGCTAAAGATGTAAAATTATTCTGTTCCAAGGTGTTAAAAGATTTGTCAAGAAACAGAGATTTAAAAAAAGAACATGATTCATGTCTTTATGATGAAACCGATTCGTTTTCTAAAAAGTTAAATGAAAAACTAATCGAACATTTCGAAAAGACTTTGTCCACATTTGAGGAAACCCCCGAAAATAAAGGGGACAGGCTACTTTTTGCTTGTAAAGGTGTTAAAAATGCCAAGAATTCCAAGAGGTTTATCTAATGGCCTTGTATACCATGTGTTGAATCGTGGGAATGGCAAGCAGTGTGTGTTTCACAAAGATAGAGATTATAAATCGTTTATTGATTTAATGAAAGAGGCGAAGAGACGTTATTTTGTAAAGTTATTTGCTTATTGTTTATTGCCAAATCATTTTCACATAATTTTAATGCCTGCTCAAGCTGAAGATCTAAGTAAATGGATGCAGTGGTTGATGACAAGCCATGTTAGACGCTATCACAGATATTATGGAACCAGTGGTCATATATGGCAGGGGCGATTTAAGAGCTTCGTAATACTGGAAGATATTCATTTATTAATGGTGTTAAGATATGTTGAAGGAAATCCAGTAAGAGCTGGATTGGTAAGGTCAGCAAAGGATTGGCCATGGTCATCCCATGGAGAGGTAATAGGTGAGCGGTCACGATTATTAGTAGATGAAGTTTCCTTAGAGTTACCAGACGGATGGGATAGGTATGTGAATGAATCGATCACAGGAAAGGAATTGGAAAGATTGCATCAGAGTGTTAATCGTCAATCACCCTATGGAAATTCCGAATGGCAAAAGCAGATTAGTAGAAAGCTCGGATTGGAATCTTCTATTAGACCACGGGGAAGGCCGAGGAAGAATAAGAGAAAATATGTCAAAAAGTAGCCTGTCCCCTTTATCTTCAAAATGCAGAGATATTCAGTATCTTAATGAAATAAGTTATAGCTATTGGAAGGCACAGGTGCTTTTTGTAGCTGTCGAAATGGATTTATTTACATTGCTTGAAGGTAAAGGTAAGAGTTGTAAGGCAATCTCTAAAAGACTTGGGACCAATCTCAGGGCAACAGAGATGATACTAAATGCGCTTATTTCTCTCGGTCTTTTGAGCAAGGTTAAGGGAGTTTATAAGAACACCGCCATATCCAATCGATATTTAGTGAAAGGTAATTCTCTATATCAGGGTGATAGGATACATCATTTTCACAATTTGTGGGATAACTGGTCAGGATTAGGTGTAGCCATAAAGACTGGTAAACCTACCGCATATGATAACGCAGAAGAAGAAGTGGATGAGCGTAAATTGAATGAATTCATCAAGGCTATGCATAATATAGGCATAATACAAGCGGAAGAGGTATGCAAGAGACTGGACCTTAAAAATTGCCATAAGCTTTTAGACCTTGGTGGGGGGCAGGGCACATATGCTGTGAGGTTTGTTAAGGGAAATCCAAAGATGACGGCAGTGGTCTTTGACCTTCCTGATGTTATCAAGATTACCAAAAGGTATATTAGAAAATCAGGGCTGAAAGAAGGTGTCATGGTACAAGCAGGAGATTGTCTCAAGGACGGTCTTGGCAAAGAATTATATGATATCGTTTTTGTGTCAAATTTATTGCATATTTATAAGCCTGTTGAAAACCAGAGGATATTGAAAAAGTGTTGGGATTCTTTGAAAAAAAAGGGTATAGTCGTTATTCAGGAATTTATCTTAAATTCATCAAAGACAAGACCTCTGTTTGGTACACTTTTCAGTCTAAACATGTTGATAGGAACAAGCGGAGGCTCGTCGTATACTGAAAGAGATATGAAAGGATGGCTTAAGAAGATCGGATTCAAAAATTTAAAAAAAATCAACTTAAGCTTGGATTCCGGCTTAATTGTTGGTTACAAGTAACTCAGGTATTATTTTAATGTTTAGGAATTTCAATGTGAGATTCTTCGTCACTTCGTTCCTCAGAATGACATCGAGGCGCTAAAAATGTCATTCTGAGCGGAGCGAAGAATCTAACTCGATGAAATGAAAGGAAAAAGTGATGTTTAGGAAAACTCTATTAATAATCATATGCAGCCTTTTTGTTTTTCAATTTAAGGGCTTGCTCTTAGCAAATGAAAAGACAAAAACAGAACCAAAAACAGAGGAAAGTACAAGGGCAGTGGCAGAGGTAAAGACAGAGAAAAAAACAGGGGGCGAGAAAGAAGTAGAGAAAAAAGGGGAAGATATTGTTGCCACAGTTAATGGTGAAAAGGTTTTTCGTAAAGACCTTGATAGGAGATTAAGTGTACTCAAGCGTATGAATCAGGAGGTGACACGTTCTACTCAAATGTTGGTGGTAAATCAGTTAACAAAGAAAGTATTACTTAAGCAATTTGTTGAGGGACAGAATATCGAGGTGAGCAATGAAGAGATACAAGGAGAGGTGGAAAAGATTAAGTTTTTTTTGAAATCCGGTCCGAATAATTCTGAAAAGCCGTTGGAAGAGATATTGGAATCTCGGGGTTCTAGTATCTCGGAATTGGAAGCCGAGGTAACAAGAACGCTTGCTTTAAGTAAATATTTGGATAAAGAAGTTAGTGATGATGAAAAAAGAAGTTATTTTGATGCGAATAAGAACGCTTTTAATGGTGAGAGGGTAAGGGCAAGTCATGTCTTAATTGATACCAGAAAAATGAAAACAGACGCTGAACTTGAGGGTGCAAAACAGAAGATTGGAGATATAAAGAAGGAAATAGATAATGGTGCAGATTTTGCTGAAATGGCAAAGAAATACTCTGACTGTCCTTCTGCGGAAAAAGGAGGTGACATTGACTTCTTTCAAAGAAAAGGCTCTATGGTAGAAGAGTTTGCTAAAGTTGCTTTTTCGATGGAAGTTGGAGAGGTAAGCGAACCTGTTAAAACACCATTCGGGTACCATATAATAAAGGTAACTGATAGGGAAGAAGGAAAAGATGTTAGTTATGAAGATGTGTCAGACATGGTTGATTTTGTATATATGCAGATAAAGACCGAAACTCTTCTGGAAGGCTTGATTGAAAAAGCAGAAATTGAAGTGTTCTTATAGAATTTATTAAGAGATGTTTTTTAACTTATCATAGACATCTGGAAGTTTTTTTATTAATACCTGTATTCTCTTTTCTAAGGTGATTGGTTTCGCTGGAGAACCCCATACTACTGAACCTGGTTTTAAACTTTTATATACTTTAGAACCACCGCCAATAATACAATTATCTCCAATAACTGCGTGATCAGTAATGCCCACATCTTCTGCGATCATGACATTTTTGCCAACCTCTGCACCTCCAGCAATCTTTGCGTATGCAATAAGCATAGTGTCTTCTCCAATGAAGACATTGTGTGCTATGTGGGAATGATTGTCTATTTTAACTCCGTTGCTTATGATAGTCTTGTCAAGCGCTGCACGAGCAATCGTAACATTTGAACCAATTTCAACGTCGTCGCCAATCTCAACAGTTCCGACTTGTGGAATCTTTACGTGTTTGCCTTTTATTTGAAGATATCCGAATCCGTCATCACCGATCGTTGTTCCAGAATGGATTATTACTCGTTTGCCTATTGTAACTTCTTCTCTGATTGTTACATTTGGATATATAGTTGAACAATCCCCGATATTGCAATTCTTTCCTATAAAGGCATTTGGACGTATCGTGACATTATTACCTATCTTCGTATTCTCATCGATTACGACATTTGCGCCTATTGATATTTCATTTCCAAGGGAAGCGGTTTTTGCTACTATTGCAGTTTGATGAATAATGCGTGGTTGTGACTGTTTCTGGTCTGAAACAAGCTTTAGTAACTTGATAAATGCCAGAAAGGGGTGGCTGACTATAATTAGTGGTTTTTTGGTTTGTTCTATCGCTCTGTGTACAACGATTGCAGAAGCTTCTGTCTTGAGTATTTTGTCTACAAATCTTTCATCCTTGATAAAGGTTATATCGCCCTTTTTTGAATTCTCAATACTCGAAACACCTGTGATAAGTAGATTGCCATTTCCATGTAGTTTGCCATCAATGATTTTGTTGATTTGCTTTAAGGTAAATTTCATTATATATATAAAATAATTCCTTTCAGCCGCTAATTTATATCACAAGAATATGGTACTGTCAAACTGGAACTTTCAAGTTGACTTTTGTTTAGCACGAGAATAGTATTTTAAAGTAGTGTAAGATAATTGCGGCATGAATAACATAGAATTATTATGCAGTGAAGCGACCAAGTTAGGTGCTACAGTTTCCAGGGTGATTTCTACAAAAAGTATCATAGTAGAGCCATGGGTTCAACTGAAATGCCGCTTTGGTTGTCCAAAATACGGTAAATACAAGACGTGCCCGCCATTTACACCTTCATACAAAGAGACTCGGGAGTTATTAGATTGCTATGAGACTGCTATTCTGATAGAAGGGCAACCACCAGGAAGAGAATTTAAAGAAATGCTTCTCAGTGTTGAGCATAAGGCAAACTTTGCAGGATTTTATAAGGCCTTTGTCCTTAGTGCAGGTCCGTGTCCGCTATGTATTGAATGTGATATCGATGAATCTTGTGTTAAGCCGAAGGATGCGAGACCCTCTATGGAAGCATGCGGCATTGATGTATTTAAGACCGTCCGTAATAACGGCTTTGAAATAGAGTTTCTTGAACATAGAAACGAATATGTTAAATATTTTGGTTTACTTTTAATTGATTAAATGTCAACATGTGGCCAGTTCCTTTGAGTAATCTTATTTGCTTGAAAATCAATGCGCTACAGATATTAAAGAAATAAGTGTTGATTTTTATAAACGTGGGATGACTTTGAATAAGCAACCAGTATTTTCTCTCATACTCATAATGCGTTGTTTGCACAGAACTTATATCCTTTACAATTTAATTTAACAAAAATATCAGATTTTAGGCAAAATATTTGCTCTATAATTTTGCAGTTTTAACCAATTTTTAAAATAATATTTGAGGTTCTGGAATATGTGTGGCATCGTTGGTTATATTGGAGAGAAAGAAGCAAAAGCCGTACTTATTGAAGGAATAAAAAGACTGGAATACAGAGGATATGATTCCGCAGGGATTGCTGTCATTGAAGGCGATCAAATGATTTATGAAAGATCTGTGGGGCGAATTTGTGAATTGGAAAAAAGGATAGAAAGTAAATGTAATGGAAGTACTATTGGCATCGTTCATACACGATGGGCCACACATGGAGCACCGACAGTGGAAAATGCTCACCCTCATGTTGATTGTTCGAAAAAGATTGCTGTAGTTCATAATGGTATTATTGAAAATTCTAACTACCTGAAGTCCAAACTTCAGGAAGGAGGGCATAAATTTAGGAGTGAAACCGATTCTGAGGTGATTGCCCATCTTATCGAGAGTTATTTCAGCGGTAATATAGAAAATGCTGTGAGGTGTGCATTGAAGGAAATTGAAGGAGCTTATGGGTTAGCTATTATTAGTTTGGATGAACCAGAGAAATTGATTGCTGCAAGGCATGGGAGTCCACTAATCGTTGGTATAGGCAAGGGAGAGTATTTTATTACTTCCGATGTTGCTGCTATTCTGGAATATACCAAAAATGTTGTTTATTTGGAGGATAATGAGATTGCCGTTTTAACAAGGGATGATATGGTAACCACTGATATTAATAATGTGCCAATATCTAAGAGGATTGATGAGGTGCAATGGAATGTTGATAAGGTAGAAAAGGGTGGCTACAAGCATTTTATGCTTAAGGAGATACATGAACAACCTCAGACCTTACGTGATGCGATGCTGGGAAGATTTGAGAAAGATAACACCCTTGTGCGTCTGGGAGGTTTAAAGGAGAAGGAGAAGAATCTCCATGATATTAAGCGTATCATAATAGTAGCCTGCGGTACATCATGGCATGCTGGACTTATCGGGGAATATATGATTGAGGATCTTTTAGCCATACCTGTTGAGGTTGAATATGCTTCAGAATTCAGATATAGAAATCCCATCATTGAAGAAGGGACGTTGGTGATATCAATAAGTCAGTCAGGTGAAACAGCAGATACACTTGCTGCGGTTAATGAGGCTAAAAAGAGGGGTGCAACGGTCCTTGCAATCTGTAACGTTGTTGGCAGTAGTATTGCAAGAGAATCAGATTGCGGTATGTTTCTTCATGCCGGTCCCGAAATAGGAGTAGCATCAACAAAGGCATTTACCTCTCAAATTACTGCCCTGTTTCTCCTGACCCTTTTCATGGCACGAATGAAGGGTCAGAAAGAAATCTTGAGTAAGGATATAGTAAGTAAGTTGAGAGAGGTTCCGGGACAAGTAAAAAAGGTTCTTGAGAAAGAAGATCAAATAGCAGAAATTGCACGACGTTATAAAGATAATGAAAATTTCCTTTATTTAGGTAGAGGCTATAATTATCCCGTTGCTTTGGAAGGCGCACTAAAGTTAAAGGAGATATCGTATATACACGCGGAGGGTTATCCTGCTGCAGAGATGAAACATGGACCTATCGCACTTGTAGATAAGGATATGCCAGTAGTCTTTATCGCTACCAGGGATAAGGTTTATACAAAGATTTTAAGCAATATTGAGGAAATTCGTACACGTGGCGGTAAGGTAATAGCTATAGCGAGTGAGGGTGATAATGAAATTTCTGAAATGGTTAATCATGTTTTTTATATTCCAGAGACAATAGATGCATTAACACCAATTCTATCTGTAATTCCACTCCAGTTATTAGCATATCACATGGCGGTGATGAGAGGGTGTGATGTAGATAAGCCTCGAAACCTGGCCAAGAGTGTTACTGTGGAATGATAGTAACTAGTTTTTCTTATAGTGTAGTTTTCTTTCCTTTTCTGATAAATCAAAAATAGTCTTAAAGACTTCTTCCTCGTTCTGCATCATTATCTTATTGCGCCTTTCCATCATACGTTTTGCTACTTGCAGTTCTCTGTTTACGTCATAAGTCATTGTGTTGTTGTCAGAACACCATGAGAAGGATGGTATAAACTTTGGAGGTATGCTTGTGAAGAGTATATTACAAGCAAATCCTATGTTACTTCCTGTGGTAAATCTTGTGCTTATGGCTGTTTTTGTGTGGTCACCCATAATCATCCCAAAGAACATCTGGCCAGTATCAATTATTTTATCGACCATTTGCACCTTAACCGTGCCGTATGTATTTGTAAGATTGCTGTTTACTGTATCTGCTCCTAGATTAACCCACGAACCGATATACGAATCACCAAGGAAACCATCATGTTGTTTGTTTGAGTAATCCTGAATAATTGTGTTTGAGATTTCTCCACCCACTTTGCAAGCCTTGCCTATATTTGATCCAGCACGGATTCTTGAAACAGCCTTGATTATAACATTGTCTCTTATGTAAACAGGCCCTTCGATAACAGAATTTGGAGATATGTTAACATTATTACCTATGTATATTGGGCCATTCTCCGCATCGAGGACACATCCCGGTTTAATTACTGCATTTTTACCAGTGAATATTTGAGAACCTTTAATCAAGTGCACCCCTTCATATATTTTACTCTGTAAGTGTCTCTCTTGAATGTTATTGTATGATGTAAGATCAGTCGTAATCTGCTCTTGGTTATTACTAATCAGATCCCACGGATATCTTAGCAATTCAGTGTCAACTATCCTAACTTCAAACTTCTCTTTTAATGTATTTATAAAGCCCTTATCCAAAAATTTTTCTGGGTTGATTAAAAGGCAATTTTTCCTGAGTAATCTGGCGTAAACGATAGAATCATCATTTATCCCAACCTCTTCTTTTCCCGAGATTGGAATTGGTTTGGATGTCAGTAATCTGCCGTTTATGAATAAGCAGTCTCCATCATCAAAGTTTGTTTCGTTTACGTTATATGGATGGTTTTCATTTGTTAATTTCTTGAGATATTCTCTACAGTATAACTTAACCTTTGTGTCGGGGTATTGGAGAACTATTCTTTCGAGAAGGGAAAAGATACCACATCTCAGGTCGTAAACGGGCCTGCTATATACAAGAGGAAGGAAATTTTGATATTCGCTGTCTTCAAAAATACATATATTTTTCATTTTTCAAAAGATACTTTGTGTAGTTGTGATTGTCAAGGTGAAAGGAGGTATATTTTACTTGTAATAAGTATTTGGCATTTTATAATTACGCTGTCCAGTATAATATCTAACAATATATACAATAAACCCGTATCAGATTATCTTTGCACATATCCTTCAACTATGTAAGTCAAAAAGTTTCCTAAAAAAGCAAATTTATAGAAGGTTGATACATATGAGTCATAAAGCCTGGTTTCAGTGTGCTTCCGGATGCGATGAACGATATGAGTTGAACGAAGTTATATACAAGTGTAAAAAATGTGGCAACTTGCTTGAGGTCAAGCATGACATTGAAAAACTGAAACATCGTAGCCCTAAATCATGGATGAGGCTTCTTGATGAACGTTATAGGAGGACCAAATGGCCATACGGTAGCTCTGTTTGGGGAAAAAAGGAAATGGTTTGTCCCAATGTGTCGGATGATAATGTGGTATCCCTATATGAAGGAGGAAGCAATCTTTTTTGGGCTGAACGTCTTGGCAAGATTATGGGTGTAGAAGACTTATGGATTAAACAATGTGGTAATGCCCATACAGGGTCGTTTAAAGACCTCGGGATGACTGTCTTGGTATCCATGGTTAAGCAGATGATTTCTGAGGGGAAGGAGATACTGGGTGTGGCATGTGCCTCTACTGGTGATACCTCTGCAGCTCTTGCTGCTTATTGTGCAGCAGCAGGGATTCCTGCAATAGTATTCTTGCCAAAAGACAAGGTTTCAACCGCACAATTAATCCAACCCATAGCCAATGGAGCATTAACACTTTCATTAGATACTGACTTTGATGGTTGTATGGAAATCGTAAGAGAAATTTGTAGCAAGAACAAAATTTACCTTGCTAATTCAATGAATTCTTTAAGGATTGAGGGTCAAAAGACCGTAAGCATTGAATTGGTACAGCAATTTGATTGGGAAGTACCTGATGTAATTATAGTTCCTGGTGGTAATTTGGGGAATGTTAGTGCCTTGGGCAAGGGCTTTATCCTGATGAAGGATATTGGCATAATTAATAAACTTCCCAGGATTGTATGCGTACAGGCCTCAAAGGCAAATCCGTTATACCAGAGTTATCTGAAAGGGTTTAAGGAATTTAAACCGGTAAAGGCTCAAAAAACACTTGCAAGCGCAATTCAAATAGGAAATCCCGTCAGTATTAACAAAGCAATAAAAATACTGAAGATGTTTAATGGTATTGTGGAAGAAGCTACAGAAGATGAGCTTGCCAATGCAGCAGCATTAGCAGATAGAACAGGACTTTTTAATTGCCCGCATACCGGAGTTGCATTGGCGGCATTATCAAAGCTTGTTAAGAAGAATGAAATAAAGAAGAATGAACAAATCGTGATTATTTCAACAGCACATGGATTAAAATTTACAGATTTTAAGATAAGATATCATGAAAATAAATTGGATGAAGTTAACCCAAAGTATGTTAATTTGCCTGTTGAGCTTCCTCCTGAATATGAGGTAGTGAAAAAAACGATTTTTGAGAAATTAGAAACCGTAAATAAATTATAAAACTAAATTACTACCGTAGTATATTGTATTGGAGATGTTATACTCACCTCTTAGATTTCATACCCTGGCGGTGTTCCCCTGTATGTCGAAGCTTGGCCGTTGCCTTTCTTTGCTCTTTGGGCTTATTTGGAGGATGTTTTTCTAAATTCTCAAGGTATTTATTGTAAAGATCCTTATCATTAAAGCTCGAACACTTCGAATGCTGCCATTTTCCATGCGGATCTTCGTAAATAGCACAGTGATCACCTAAATTTAGGATACAACCATAACATTTTCGTACAGTTTTACCCTTTCTGTTCACAATGTCTCCTTTCTTAAATAATGAATACGTATTAGTGAATTTCCTTTTTGGTCAAGTTAATTACGTATCTATTCTAATGGATAGTTTATTATAAGTCAAGTTGATCGAAGAATTCGGAGTGGAATAAATTTGTAAAGTTAAAAAAAAGTATTGATATTAAATACCAGATAGTTTGATTATGATAAAAATAAGTAGTATGTTAGCAAATTGTATGCCACGTTAGATTAAAGAATGTTTATATAAGCCTCTTAATAGTATATCAATACTATTTTTACGATATGATAATTTTTTTTTGTTTTATGCAAATAAAAGTTTTAGCTTTAATATTAATACTTAAGGTCGGTCAATTTTCTAGTTAAAAATCACCCGCAACAACGTCGTTTTATTATTTCTAAATAATCATAAGTAGTAATATATCAAGAGGTTGTCAAGTTTCATATTTTTCGTGGTCCCAACATAACACCATGAATTCTAAATGGGGTTAACTGTCTATGGTTCGTGGTCTATGTTCCAAACAGGGTTAACTGTTTTCAATGTATTAAACATGGTTCCTGCAGATTCTAATGTTCTTGACAAAACATAACATTTGCGTATAATTATTCACGAAAATAAGATTTATCACAGATATGCTATCTTAATTAATGAACTCGGTGACAGGTTTTTTCGACTTGTGGCATAGCCAAAAGGGTTGGGTTTTAAAGTACCTTATAGTAAAAGGAGGAATTGTTAATGATCCGATACAGTTGTGACATGTGCGGAAGGTCAATAATACCTGAAGAAGATGTTAGATATGTGGTGAAAATAGAGATTTATGCGGCATGTGACTCTATGGAAGTTGACAACGATTTTGATGAAGAATTGACGGATGATTATGACGAAGAAGAAGATGAAATGGATAAAATCGATTCAGATGATGACATAGATGATGACATAGATGATGTTGAGTATAAGACCTTTCGTTTTGATTTATGCAGTAAATGTCATAATAAATATTTAGAAGATCCCCTTACAATTAAATCTATAAGGAGAGGCCGTTTTTCTGAAAATTAGACAAAACAAATTTTTGGTAACGAAATAATTATTATTGTTTAAGCCAGTATGGGTATGACAATTACTGAGAAGATTATAGCTGCGCATTCTGGCCTTGAAGAAGTTCATGCTGGTCAATTTGTTTATGCAGATGTAGACATATGTCTTGGAAACGATATAACCGCACCGATTGCAATTAAACAATTTGAAAGGCTTGGTATAAACGGTATTTTTAACCCTGAAGCGGTTGTATTAGTTCCCGATCATTTCACTCCGAACAAGGATATTAAATCAGCTCAAAACACCAAAACTCTAAGAGAATTTGCACGAAAGCATCAAATAAAAAACTATTTTGAAATAGGTCGGGTAGGAATTGAACATGCCTTGTTACCCGAAAAAGGTATAGTTGTTCCGGGTGATTTGGTTATTGGTGCGGATTCACACACGTGTACGTACGGGGCCTTGGGAATCTTTTCTACGGGCGTTGGTAGTACGGATTTAGCGGCATGTTTTGCGACTGGTAAGGTATGGTTAAAGGTACCAGAGGCAATAAAGTTTGTTTTCAATGGTAAGCTGAATAAATGGGTATCCGGCAAAGATTTGATTCTTTACGTCATAGGAAAAATAGGAGTAGATGGCGCTAGATACAAATCAATGGAATTTACGGGGCCTGTTATTACGGCTTTATCGATGGATGATCGCCTTACAATATGTAATATGACGGTTGAGGCTGGTGCAAAAAACGGGATAATTGAACCAGACGACTGTACAGAGGAATATATAAGTAGTAGAGCGCGAAGGAAATATAAACTCTATTCAAGTGATGATGATTGTAAGTATTGTGATATTTACGAGTATGATGTAAATAACATATCTCCACAGGTGGCATTACCCAGTTCACCCGAAAATACACGTCCAGTTGAAGACCTATCTGATATAGGGATTGATCAGGTTGTAATAGGTTCATGCACTAATGGCAGAATTTCTGATCTAAGGATAGCCGCACAAATTATTAAAGATAAAAAAATCCACCCCTCAGTACGATTGATTGTGATACCAGCTACACAGGATATATATCTTGAAGCGGTGAAAGAAGGGTTAATAGAGATTTTTGTAAATGCAGAGGGCGTTGTATCTACACCAACCTGCGGACCTTGCCTTGGCGGACATATGGGTGTTTTGGCGGAAGGGGAACGTGCGCTATCTACTACAAATAGAAATTTTGCGGGTAGGATGGGGCATCCAAAAGCCGAAATATACCTCTGCAGCCCCGCTGTGGCAGCAGCTTCAGCTATTACAGGAAAAATCACTCATCCTGAATATATTGACTAAGATTTAATCGTACGTTGTCTTTACATACTTTTATGAAAAAAGACTTATCATTGCTATAGTCTAGAATTATGAAACGTTGTTTTTTAGTCATGTAGGTAAAAAGTGTTGAAAGGAAGATAGATGATAAGAAGGATAGAGAGGGAATCCCAAAAAGAACAAAAAAAATATATTGGCATAGATATTGGTTCTGTGAGTGTAAAAGCAGTAGTAATAGACGAAGCTAAGGGGGTTCTGGAAAATCACTATGTGAGATCGCATGGTCAATCAATAGAGACGGTGTTAATTGTACTGAAAGATATCTTTAATAGAATTTCAATTGATGATGTATATGGAATGGCAGCTACAGGGTCCGGGGGGAAGCTGTTGGCGGGAATAACGGGTATAAGTTTTATTAATGAGGTTGTGGCACAGAGTAAGGCAACGTCTGTGTTCCATCCTGAAGTAAGGACCGTAATAGAGATTGGTGGAGAGGATTCAAAGCTTATATTGTTAGAGTATGACGAGTCTTCAGGAAAGAAGGGCAACAATGGGGGAGTCGGTTTGAAGGTATCTGACTTTGCTATGAACACGATGTGTGCTGCCGGGACAGGATCATTTTTAGATCAGCAGGCAACGAGAATAGGTGTATCTATAGAGGAAGAATTTGGCAGATTGGCTTTAAAGTCAAAGAATCCGCCGAGGATAGCTGGTAGATGCAGTGTTTTTGCAAAATCAGATATGATACATCTTCAACAGGTAGGAACAGAGATGCATGACATAGTAGCTGGTTTGTGTTATGCATTGACTAGAAATTTTAAGAGTAATATAGGAAAGGGCAAGGAATTTGTAAAACCAATAGCATTTCAGGGTGGTGTTGCAGCAAATATAGGTATAGTGAAGGCATTTGAAGACATACTGGGATTGTCTGAGGGTGAACTTGTTATTCCAAAGTACTTTAATACTATGGGCGCGATAGGTTGTGCGTTAACCTTAATTGATAAAGGCACTTATTCTCCATTTAAGGGCTTTAAAGCGATTGATGAATATTTAAAGAACCGCAAAGGGAAAGACACAAACCTGCAAAAACTAACTTGCAACAACTACGCAATTAATGTCAAAAGTCACAAGCTCAGCACGAATAAAAAGGTAGAGGCCTATGTTGGGGTTGATGTTGGGTCTATAAGTACTAACGTTGTGGTCATAGATAAGGATAAAAATGTATTGTCCAGGCGTTATCTGATGACGGCAGGTAGACCTCTGGAGGCAGTTAAGCAAGGGTTGTTTGAGGTAGGTGAGGAGGTACAAAATAAGGTCATAGTAGGAGGTGTAGGAGTAACGGGTTCTGGTAGATATCTGACGGGTGAGTTTATTGGTGCTGATATTGTTAAGAATGAAATAACGGCTCATGCAACGGCGGCTGCAGTGGTTGATAAGGATGTAGATACAATCTTTGAGATTGGAGGACAAGATTCTAAATACATAAGTTTGGAGAACGGAGCAATAATCGATTTTACAATGAACAAGGTATGCGCTGCAGGCACGGGATCATTTCTTGAAGAGCAATCTGAGAAACTAAACGTTAATATAAAGAAGGAATTCGGTAAACGGGCATTAAGCTCTTGTTGTCCATCTTCTCTTGGAGAAAGGTGTACGGTATTTATGGAATCAGACCTCGTTCATAATCAACAACTAGGTGTGCCTAAAGATGATCTATTAGCGGGGCTGAGTTATTCTATAGTATTAAATTATATTAACCGTGTCGTTGAGAAGAGGAAAATCGGAGATACCATATTTTTGCAGGGTGGAGTTGCGGCAAATCGTGGAGTCAAGGCTGCTTTCGAGAAGGTAACTGGTAAAAAGATAATAGTACCGCAACATCATGATGTTATGGGAGCGATTGGTTCTGCCATAATATCAATGGAGGAAAAGACATGGGACAAATCAAGATTCAAAGGTTTTGATTTAAGGAATAGGAAGTATGAATCAACATCTTTTGTATGCAGGGATTGTTCAAACATATGCGAAATAAGGAAGGTAACAATAAGCGGAGAATCGCCTCTTCACTATGGGAGCCGTTGCGGTAAGTATGATGATGAGAAAAATGTCAAAAAGACTAAGAATTTACCCAGACTATTTAATGAAAGAAAAAAACATCTATATAACACCTATCCCGAAAATAAAAGCAAAGGCTCATTAAAAGGACGTATAGGTATTCCTCAAGCGTCTACTTTTTTTGAATTTTTTCCTATGTGGAAGGCATTTTTCACGGAATTGGGTTTTGAAGTAATTACTTCAAGGCATACAAATCGTGAGATAATTAATAATGGAATAGAGACTGTTAATGCGGAGACCTGTTTCCCGATAAAGGTCGCGCATGGACACGTTATTGACATGTTAGATAAGGACATTGACTATTTATTCTTGCCTAGTGTTATAAATTTGTCTCATGCGTCTTCTAAGTTGACCCATTCTTACGCGTGTCCGTATATACAATGTCTTCCATACATAGTTCGTTCTGCTGTAGATTTGGATTCACGGGGCTTTAAGGTTTTGCAACCTATAATTCACTTTGAGTATGGAGAATCATTTGTAGATAAGACTTTACGTAAGATTGCCAGGGATGTCGGTAAGAGAGGTAAAAAGGTGGGGAATGCTATAAGGAAGGCCAAAGAATCACAAAAGAACTTTTACAAGCGCATGGAGGAGAGGGGTAAAGAGGTACTGGATAGCTTAGGTGAAGATGAGATCGCATTAGTAATTATCAGTCGTCCCTATAACGGTTGTGATTCTGGTGTTAATATGGACCTCCCCGAAAAGCTCAGGGATTTGGGGATATTGGCAATTCCGATGGATTTCCTAACCGTGGATATAGATGATATAGCTAAAGATTATCCAAACATGTATTGGAAGTATGGGCAAAAGATACTTGCAGCTGCGAGGGTAGTAGCACGTGATAAGAGGTTATATGCCCTTTACATAACCAACTTTGGATGTGGGCCAGACTCTTTTATTTCTAAATTCTTTCCGAAGGAAGTTGGAGGGAAACCATATTTGATGATAGATATAGATGAACACAGTGCCGATGCCGGGGTGATGACGCGTTGCGAGGCGTTTTTGGATAGTTTGAAAAATGCAAGAACTAAAGACTTTAATGGAAAAATAGACAGGAAAAGTTTGATTTCTAAAGATAAAAAGAGAACTATGTATATCCCTTATATGAATGATTGTGGAAGCATGGCTGCTGCTGCGATGAGGGCTAATGATGTTGCAGCTGAAGCATTGCCAATGTCAGATAAAGAGAGTTTAGATCTGGGAAGAAAATATACCTCAGGAAAAGAGTGTTATCCAGCGATCCTTACAACTGGGGACATTGTAAAAAGGGCATTAAGCACTGATTTTGATCCGGAAAAGAGTGTTTTCTTTATGGCAACTGCATCCGGCCCCTGCAGATTTGGCCAGTATAATAAGATGCACCGCATGGTTCTGGACGATATTGGATTTCCTCATGTTCCAATCTATACATTAGATCAGGGAGATGATTACCAGGAGGACACAAGCAAATTAGGAACAAGTTTCCGCAAACTCACATGGAATGGATTTGTCCTTGTGGATTTTATGCAGAAATTATTGCATGAAATAAGGCCGTATGAAATACATAAAGGTGAGACAGATGTTGTATACAAACAACATCTCAGAAAAGCAGTGCATGCAATAGAATATGGATATGACCTTTTGCAGGTTGCCAAGGACGCAAGAGATGCATTTCATAGGATTGCAGTAGACAAGAGTGTACGGAAACCCTTAATAGGTATCATTGGCGAAACCTATGTTCGCGGTAACGAGTTTTCCAATAACTTCATCGTAAGAAGGATAGAAAAACTTGGTGGAAAGGCAGTGATTCCACCTTTTGGTGAGTGGATCAACTATATTGCTCACTGCCGCCGAGAAGATTGTAAAAGAGAAAGAAATATTAGTGCATATACGATAGAGATAATTACTGAAATAATACAGAGGTATAATGAATACAAGATATCTCGTCCATTTAAGAAATGCTCAACTAATCTATTTAAAGAAAGCTCCATTAAAAAGTTGATTTTGAAGGGAAGGCCATATATCCATGATTCGTATAAAGGCGATCCGGTTCTCAGTATGGGGAGGGCGGTAGAATATATAGAGGAAAATTTTGATGGTATTATAAATATCATTCCTTTCCACTGCATGCCAGGAACAACAGTTAATGCAGTATTGGAAAAATTCCAAAGAGATCATGGTGGTATTCCATGCTTAAAGTTAACCTTTGATGGACAGGAAGAAACCAATGAAGAGACACGTATAGAAGCATTCTTGCATCAGGCACATCAGAGAATGGAAAGTAAACTTGAGGCGGTTGGGAACTATGCAAACGTGAATTAACTTATTCGTTAATAATCGAATTTCTCACTGCCCTGTACGAAAAAAACAAATGTAGCGGAAGGTCGTGCTCGAGGCAGATCCGCCTATGGCGTGACAGATCTGCCTAACGGCATGACTTCTTATCCGACGTGGCTTTTGGCGGATAGCCTTCCACTTGTGAATCTACGGAAAACAGCTAATTAATTTATGAATGGTAAGAGTTGGAAATACGGGGATAATGTTAATACAGACGGAATTATTCCTGCCAGATACTTGAATACGACAGACGAGAAAGAATTAGCATCTCACTGTATGGAGGATATAGATCCGGATTTTGTTAAGAAGGCGAAGAAAGGTGATATTATAGTAGCAGGAGAAAACTTTGGTTGCGGGTCTTCACGGGAACATGCGCCATTATCTATCAAGGCGTTTGGCATTTCTTGTGTTATAGCAAAGAGCTTTGCTCGGATATTCTTTAGAAATGCTATAAATATTGGCTTGCCAATATTTGAAAGTAAAGAGGCATCTATGGAGATAAATGAGGGTGATGAAGTTCAGGTAGATATGAATTTAGGTAAAATAATTAATCTGACAGCGAAAAAGGAGTATTCGTTTACACCCTTTGCAGATGAGATGAAGGACATAATCAGAGCAGGAGGCTTGATGGAATATGTAAGGTTAAACTACTGCCAGTCTTAGCCTATAGTAATCTGTTCCTTGAAAGTAAGTATAAATACTGTTGGGCATAACCAGCATACCTGTTGAAATAATCCATTCCGAATTCCCTGATCCTGTCGTTTGAAACAACATTATTGTTAAAATACAGCAATTGTATTACCTTCTTTATCCAGGTATCTACTGGAAACGCCTGATTAAAACCAAGAGAGAAAAGTAAAATGCAATCGGCTACCTTATCTCCAACTCCCTTTGCCTTCTTTAATTCATCCTTTGCATATTTATATGATTTATTTCTTAATGAATTAAGGTGCGTAATATCTATGTTATTATTTGTCTCAAGGATGTATCTGGCACGAAAGCCGGTTTTTGCATCCCTGATTTTTTTATAGTCATTGATTTTACCGGGTAATGGAAATGCATAGCTTTGGTGATTATCCAATAAAAGTTTTTTGCCAAAACTTTTGGAAAGGGTATTAAGCTTTGATTTTATCCTTGGAATATTTGATGCGGAGGAGCAGATAAAAGATATCAAACATTCCCAGGGTTCTTGTTTGATGAGCCTTAATCCTCTGTATCTGGTAATTGCTTTTCCTATGTATTTATCCCTGTTTATTTCCTTGAGTATTTTTGGAAGATTTTCATTCAGGGAGAAGAAATAAATGATAAATTCTTCGTCGACACCATTAAATTCTACTTCATTGCTAGCCTGTTTTATTCTGAAAAATTTATTTTGTGCATTTACATAATACCAACCATTATCTTTGTTTATTCTAAATATTTGGCCACTTTCCAGCGTATGTTCTAGATTGAAATTGTGTACTTTTATTTTACCCATATTTTACCTTAACATGTGATATTGGAATGACTTACTTATGCTTCCATCTGTCCGGTTCCACAGTTGAGATATTGGAGGGTGCCAAGCCTGTGTGATGCCTTTGTGGCGATAAGTGTCTATCGGGTTGCTTTCACAGTTCCGCAATTGTCCATGGATATACAAGATATTGTAATTGAGCAGGATCATATGTCAAGATATAATATATCAAGCTGATATAATACTTAAAATTTTCCTTGCAAAAAGAGTGTAAATTCTATATATAACTATACAATTTTTGACCAATAATAGAATTTTGGGCGATATTTTTAAGGTGGACAA
This sequence comes from Candidatus Scalindua sediminis, assembly GCA_008636105.1. Taxonomy (GTDB): domain Bacteria; phylum Planctomycetota; class Brocadiia; order Brocadiales; family Scalinduaceae; genus Scalindua_A; species Scalindua_A sediminis. The sequence goes on from VSDH01000002.1 coordinate 70,469, forward strand.
TCGAAATGACTAATCTATTACTGGATTTTATTGAAAAGATAGACAAGGTTAGTTACAAGTTTCTTAACGGCCGGAATGGACGTAATCTGCCTGAAGTTCTTCCTGATGACCTTTGTTTTGGGAAAACGCTTCGGGAAATAAAAGGCGAATTATCTTATGATACCGAATTAGCTTCAGCCATTAGAAAGGCCCGATCTCACTTGCTCAAAGAGCAGGATAAGAGTGAAGGTTTCTGGGTTGGTGAGCTGGAGGGTGATGTTGCATTAACTGCGGAATATATGATGCTAATGCATTTTATAGATCGGGTTGACATAGTAAAACAGAAGAAGGCGGCTAAATATTTGGTGGAAACGCAGCAAAAGGACGGTGGATGGAACATTTACTACAAAGGTCCGAGTAACTTAAGCGTCTCAGTAAAATGCTATTTTGCCCTGAAATTAGCAGGTTATTCCAAAGAAAAACCATTTATGAAAAAGGCCAGAGATTGCATTCTAAACATGGGTGGTATAATGGAATCAAACACATTTACAAAGATATACCTCGCCATTTTTGGGCAATTTGATTGGCAGGGGATACCGGCACTACCAATAGAAGTAATTCTTCTGCCTAATTCGTTTTACTTTAACATTTATGAGTTTTCTTATTGGTCAAGGTGCATAGTGGTTCCTCTTGGCATAATAATGGCAATGAAACCAAAACATAGTGTTGGTGGAAACGCAGCATTGGATGAGTTGTACATAATACCTAGAAACAAGGTTAGTTACCGGATGGCCAGAGATCAAGATAAGTTTTCGTTAAAGAATGTTTTTATTAATATAGATTCAGTCCTCAGACGTTATGAAAAGAATCCTTTTAGGCCTTTAAGGAAGCTTGCAATAGAAAAGGCTGAAAAGTGGATTTTGCAGCGTTTAGAGAAATCCGGAGGTTTGGGTGCGATATGGCCTGCTATGGTCAACTCAGTAATGGCCATGAAATGTCTTGGCTATAGGGACGAACATCCTGATTATAGAAGGGCCTTGCTTGAGATTGAAAAACTTGAAGTACATGATAAGGAAACATTACATATGCAACCATGTGTATCGCCTGTATGGGATACGCCATGGTCAATCATGGCCCTTTCAGAATCTGGTTTATCAAACGATCATCCTGCGCTGATTAAGGCAGGGCAGTGGCTTTTAAAGAGGGAAGTAAGGAGCTTTGGGGATTGGAGTTTAAAGAATCCTGTTGAAGAGCCAAGCGGATGGTATTTCCAGTTTGCAAATGAATTTTACCCTGATAGTGATGATACTACAGTCGTACTGATGGCGTTACTACTTATTGATTTGCCTGATAAATACAAAAAAAGAGAAGCGATTCTCAGAGGGTTTAAGTGGCTTTTGGGTATGCAGTGTAGAGACGGAGGTTGGGGCTCTTTTGATCGAGACAACAATAAAGAGATTCTAAATCGCATACCATTTGTAGATTGGAATGCACTCCTTGACCCAAGCACCGGTGACCTTACTGCACGTGTATTAGATTTAATGGCTGGGCTTGGATATGATAAAGATTATCCACCTGCGGGAAAGGCTATTGAATTTCTTAAAAAGGAACAGGAAGAAGACGGTTCATGGTTTGGTCGTTGGGGGGTCAATTACATATATGGTACGTGGTCAGCATTATCTGGTCTTCATTTAATTAAAGAAGATATGACTCAGGATTATGTTAGAAAAGCAGCATCATGGTTAAAGAGTGTGCAGAACAGAGATGGTGGTTGGGGAGAGACAATCAAATCCTATTGGAATGAGTCGTTTAAGGCGATTGGGAAGAGTACGGCCTCTCAAACATCATGGGCTATATTGGGGCTTTTGAGTACGGATGAAAGGAACTCCGAATCTGTAAAAAATGGCATAAAATTTTTGACAGAGAATCAAAAAGAAGATGGAACCTGGGATGAAGAAGAATTTACGGGAACAGGGTTTCCAAAGGTATTTTATCTCAGATATCATATGTATAGGAGTTATTTTCCACTTTTAGCATTGAGTAGATATAGAAATACAGTTAAATAAGATGATAACCCTATCTGTATCGAGTATTGCAATCAATGTCCGTTGGAAAATTGGTTTAAAAAATGTATTTATCATTAGAAATATGGCTACGCACATATTTCGCTATCCACACCTCTCACTAATAACCTAATCGGATTTAGCTCCGCGATTGAAATTCAGATTACGAATTTGAGAAAGAGAACTGGTATTTTCTCAATAACTTATGAGAAGGCTGTGAAAGTTAATGGCCTTCGCTCTTTCTATAAGTAATTGCAATTTATATACATACAGAGGTAAGCCAAACTTCAGCATTCAATAATTTATCTCAAATAATGGTGTGAGAATACGAACGTTTGATTCACACCTTTTTTAAGGGGATATTTCTTTGAGTGAAAAAAAGATTCTACTTGTTGAGAATGATCCAGATCATGCGGAGTTAATTATTGACGTACTTGAGTTGGGGGATGTCAAGAAAAAGGTCATCCTAATGAAGGATGGGAAGGAAGTCATGGACTATTTTCAGAAAACAGATCTTGACGGCGTTGATAATGAGATAAAGACTCAGATTAGTTTAGTTATATTGGACCTTAATTTGCCTAAGATTGACGGAATGAATGTTCTTAAGTTTATTAAGGAGAACACGAAATATCGTTCGATTCATGTAATCATTCTGTCAACAAGTTCTGATGACAGAACCATTGCAGAAGCGTATAAAAATGGTGCAAACGGTTTTATTACAAAACGTGTTTCTTACAAAGAGTTCATTAAACAGGTACAAACACTGAAGGAATTCTACAATATTCTGCCTCAAAGATAAGATTACCTCATTTTTACAAAAATCTGTGTAATAATTGATATATCAGGTAAAACATTTTCTATTACATTATAAAATTTCAAGTCATTTAGCTTAGACTCCATCTTGCCATTTCATATACGTCCTTAAAGCTTTTCCCTGTTTCTAAAACGACTGTGGGTTCAAATCCGCAGTGCATCATGCAATTGCGACAGCGCGGGTCTTTTCCAGTACCGTACCTGTCCCAGTCAGTGGTATCCATAAATTCCTTGAAGGTTTCAAAATATGCATCTGTGATTAGGTAACAAGGGCCCTTCCAACCAAGATAGTTCCTTGTTGGATTACCCCATGGTGTGCACATTAGGTCTCTTTCACCCTTTAGAAATTTTAGATATATGGGTGTGTTCATGATCTTGTATTTTTTTGATAGTTCATAAATAAAACTGAATTTTTTGTAAAATTCTTCTTTCAGAATGAAAACGTCGTTTGAGTTGTCTTCAAAACTGAATCCAGGTGAGACAAGCAAACCATCGATATCCATCTTGGTAAGAAATGCGAACAATTCATCTATCTCTTTTGGATCGGTATCCTTATAGATTGTTGTATTCGTGCATACCTTGAAGCCCAGTTGTTTAGCCTTTTTAATGGCGTCCGTTGCCTTCTTAAATACTCCTTTTGCACCAACGATCCTGTCATGAGTTTCTGCCAGTCCATCCAGGTGGACGTTTATGTTTAAGTATGGACTGGGCTTAAATTTCTTTAATGAATCACCCAGTGTGATTCCGTTTGTACAAAGATAAATATGCCGTTTTTTGCTTATTAATCCATTTACGATCTTGTCAAGATCCGGGTGCAGGAAAGGTTCTCCCCCGGTGACTGAGATTACGGGTGACCCGCATTCATCTGCTACGTGCATACATTCCTCAACACTCATCATTCTATCCATAGTATCCTTAAATTCCCGTATTCTACCACAACCTTCACATGTAAGATTGCAGTTGTGTGTGATTTCGAGCATCAATACAAGCGGAAATCGCTTAACAGATGAGATTTTATTCTTTATTAAATATTTAGTAAGAGAGTAAGTTTGCTTGAATGAGCTTCTCATTATTTATTTGCTGTGTGTTTTATTGTGAAATGATTTGACATAAATATTTCGTTATGATAGATTCCCAAATTGGTATTTATGATTTTTTCCAATACTATATATTTGTTATTTTACTGTCAAGAGGAAAGATGATAGCGTTTATGTGTGCTTTACAACAGGAAATACGTCCCATAATGGCTCACTTGCATGTTTCAAAAAAGTTTAATATGGAAGAAGTGTTGTTTTATCAGGCAGACCTTAATGGTCTACCAGTAACTCTTGTTCAGGCCGGAATTGGTAGAAACAATGCTATTAAGGCGACCAATTATTTACTACGGTCTTTGAAGATTAAATTATTAATTTCTTCTGGCATTGCGGGTGGAATAAGGCAGGGAATTAGTGTGGGTGATCTGGTTATAGCAGAAAACGTTAGCTATAGTAAACAAAGTGATTTCAAAAGTGGAGAATTACAGTTGGAATCTAATTTTCCCTGTAAAAAAGAAATTGTTCAGTTGGCTAAACAACTAAGTAGTGACTTGGAACTGAAGCCGCATTGTGGTAATATATTAACGGTGGATAAGGTCATAGGCCAGGCAGGCATAAAAAAGAAGATTGGCGAACAAAACTCTTTTTTAGCCGTGGATATGGAAAGTGCAGCTGTTGCTGAAGTTGCTTGTGAAAGGGGTATCGGGTTTGCTGCAATACGTTCAATTTCAGATGATATAGAGGATGATCTGGAGATTGATTATGGTAGCCTAATATCTGATGAGGGAAAAGTCAGAGTTTCAAACTTAGCTTTAAAGGTCTTGAAGGATCCGCGACAATTAGCCATTTTGAGGCGTCTCAATAGACAAACTAAAATTGCAGTTAAGAAGTTATCTTCTTTCATGCTGCAACTTATTCCCCCCCTTTATGATAAAATATTAACCTAGACTCAAGACGTGGTAAACATATAGGATAGAGTTCCATGGGTTTGTGTATGGATGAATATAAAGCAACCCCTCACCCTTCCCTGCCCGACGAATGGCAGGCGGGCCTCTCCCACATGGTGAGGGGATATTGTTAGCTTCTCTATGGAGGATAATATGCCAGATAAAAGGATTGGAATTGTAATGGGTAGTGATTCTGATTTAAGTACTATGCAAGAGACGCTTGACGTCCTAAATGAATTCGGAGTAAAATATGACGTTGATGTGGTTTCCTGCCATCGATCACCGCATCGCGCATATCAGTATGCCATGGGAGCTGAGAAGAAAGGTTATAAGGTTATTATTGGTGGTGCTGGAGGAGCTGCACACCTGGCAGGCATAATAGCGGCGTTGACACCTATCCCGGTTATTGGAGTTCCAATGTTAACGCCTGATCTGGGCGGGTTAGATTCTCTTTATTCAACGATACAGATGCCGGGTGGTGTACCAGTTGCTGCGGTTGGGATAGGAAAAGCAGGAGCGAAGAATGCAGCAGTCCTGGCAATACAAATACTAAGCATTTCAGATAAAAACCTTAAAAAGAAGGTTATTAGTTATAAAAAAAAGTTAGCAGAAAAAGTAATACAGAAGGATAAGAACGTAAAAAGAAAACTGAAAAGAAGGAGATAGTAGAATTCCCTGTTTTCCCCCCACTGCTTTCTTGCACCGTGGCGGCGAAAGTCGCGGCTCCCGCGGCACGCTGCGAAAGCAAGAAGTGGGGGGATTAAGGGGAGGTGCTTCTCTAAGTTGCCAATATATTAAAGGAGGCTTTTGTGCCGGTACCAACTATAGAATGGGTTGGTGGAATTGATGGAAGGGTAAAGATGGTAGACCAGACTCTATTGCCCAATGAATTGAAGTATGTTTTCTGTGATGATATAGAAGGCATTAATAACGCAATAAAGATACTAATGGTTAGAGGGGCACCAGCAATAGGTATAGCTGCCGCAATGGGTACTGTATTGGGTATCAGGAAAAAAAATTCTGGAAATTTTGAAGATTTCTTCAAAGAACTGAAAAAAGTTACTGCATATTTGGGTTCTTCCAGGCCTACTGCCGTAAACCTATTCTGGGGGCTGAAGCGTATGGAAGATACCGCTTTAAGGAATAAAGACAAACCAATATCAGATATAAAAAACATCCTTTTTAATGAAGCAAAAACAATTCTTGAAGAAGATAAGGACATATGCCGCAAGATAGGTGAAAATGGGAAAACACTCTTACAGGACGGTAGTTGTGTATTAACTCATTGTAATGCAGGAGGATTAGCTACAGCTGATTATGGGACAGCATTAGCCGTAATCTTTGCAGCGGTGGAAAATGGAAAGAATATTCGAGTATATGCAGATGAAACCCGTCCATTACTCCAGGGTGCCAGACTCACAACGTGGGAACTTAAGAATGCCGGTATTGATGTTACATTAATATGTGATAATATGGCTGCTCATGCAATGAAGCAAAAAAAGGTTGATTGCGTAGTTGTTGGCGCTGATAGGATAGCCGCTAATGGTGATGCCGCAAATAAAATAGGCACTTATAATCTTTCGATAATTGCAAAGGAACACAATATCCCATTTTATGTTGCAGCTCCAGTTTCGACTTTTGACTTAAGCATAAGCACCGGTGATGATATTCCTATAGAGGAAAGGAATTCTGAGGAAATCACTCATATTATGGGTAACAAGATTGCGCCGGATGATATAAAAGTATTTAATCCAGCATTTGACGTTACACCTGCAAAGAACATAACAGCTATTATTACAGAAAAAGGTGTAATTAATAATCCCGATGCGAAAAAAATCAGAGACGTAATTGGGAATAAACAATAAGGAGGACATCGTGACATCTTTTAAATATTTCATTTGTGTGAGTGTGATTATGTTTTTTACAACATTAACCCTTTTAGGATGCGGGTCGCAAGGTACAACAACAACATTTGGATGGACTCCTATTGATAGTATGCCAGACAGTATAACTAGTCCTGAAAAGCTTACTAGCGAACTTGATGAATTATTACAAACTAAAGATGAAAAAAGGATAAAACTGTTGCAGGAAAAAGAGCAGGAGAAGAAAGAAAAGGAAGGTAAACCTGCCGGGAAAAAGGTGGAAGAAGCAAAGAGTGTAGAATCCAAGGAAGTAAGATAAGAGACTGCTGTAAAACTTTAAAAGTTTTTATACTATTACCACCGGTTTTATTCTCACAAATTGTTATCTACCTGGTTAACATTCTATTCATATCTATTATGTAGCGGAAAACCTTTAGGTTTCCATATAAGAACCATGAAAACCCTCAGCATCCAACAACCCTGAGCAAAGATAAATCGATTGGCAAAGAAATAATCAAGTATTAAATTCGCTATTTATTATAATAATATAAAAACACGTTAGCCTTATGTCGACAGCCTCTTAGCTGTCTGTCTTATGTTGACAGTCTCAAACCCCGTTCTTTTGCATATTGATAAACCTCATCAAATTCTTCATGAGTTATGTGTCTGTTTATCTCAGGATAATTATGAGCCTTAAATGTTGGCCTGTATTGTTCCATAACATTTACGTACGTGTTATTTGAAATTTCATCTGCAAGGAAATCTATTATTTCTATACTTCCTGCAATATTATTTGGCATTACCAGATGACGGACCAGGAGCCCTTGAGTTGCCAGGCCATCCTTGATCTTCAGATCTCCAACCTGTCTATGCATTTCTATTAAGGCTGCCTTCATTACTTCGGGATAATCCTGCGCGGAAGAATATTTTTTCGAGGAAACAGGGTTCATATATTTGGCATCTGGCATATAGATGTCAATTGTTCCTTCCAGAAGTTGCAATGATTCGACTGATTCGTAGCCTCCACAATTGTATACGGTAGGTATCTTAAGGCCCCTTACCCGTGCGGCATAAACAGATTCTAATATGTGTGGTACTACGTGTGTTGGTGTGACAAAATTTATATTGCTGCATCCTTGTCTTTGTAATTGTAACATCATGTTTACCAGGTCGTCTATTTCTACCTCGTCTCCGTACAGAAGTTGACTGATGTCATAATTTTGACAAAAAACACAACCTAAATTACATCCTGTAAAGAATATTGTCCCGGACCCACCATGGCCCACCAATACAGACTCCTCACCAAAATGCGGACTTGCTGATGAAACAACAGCCTTTGCACCTATGCCGCAAAATCCCTTTTCTTCATTCAAACGATTAACTTTGCACATCCTTGGACACAGTATGCAAGACTCCATTATTTTATATGCAGACACAATCGTTTCTTTAACCATTTCATTACTTAAATCGTGGTTTGACAGTTTAGTCATGATAATCCATTTTAAATCAATATTTGAGTTTGTCAATATAGGGGAATATATGTTAATCCTACTTCTTGACACTTTAGCTTGTTTTTGCCATAATCACATTTATGATAAAAGAAATAATTGGAAGAGTAGTAGAGGGTGAAAACCTTTCAATCGAGGAAAGCAGGGTAGTAATGAATGAGATAATGGAAGGTGAAGCTACAGATGTGCAGATTGCTTCATTTATTACGGCTCTGCGAATGAAAGGGGAAACGGTCAATGAAATTGCCGGCTGTGCAAGCGTCATGAGAGAGAAAGCCACGCATATTGACGTAGGTGATGATATCGTTGTTGATACGTGTGGTACCGGTGGGGATGCAAAATGTACATTTAACATATCTACCGCCGCTGCATTTGTTGTTGCAGGGGCTGGCTTAAAAGTTGCCAAACACGGCAATACGGCTTCTTCAAGCCATTGTGGAAGCGCTGATGTGCTCAAGGTATTAGGTGTTAATGTTGAAGCAAGTACTAAGACTGTTGAAAGGTGCATACAGGAGGCAAATATAGGTTTTCTCTTGGCGCCACTCTTGCACTGCTCAATGAAACATGCTGTAGTTCCAAGACGTGAGATAGGAATAAAGACTATCTTTAATATCCTTGGTCCATTAACTAATCCAGCAAGGGCTACAAGGCAGGTAATTGGTGTATATGATGCAAAATTAACTGATATTGTGTCAAAGGTCCTGAAAAAATTGGGGGCTGAACATGCCTTCGTAGTTTATGGTTATGATGGTTTGGACGAGATTACGACTACTGAAAAAACAAAGGTTTGTGAGTTGAAAGACGGGAAGATTAAGAGTTATTTTATCACACATGAGAGCTTTGGGATTCCAAAGGCGGAGATAAGTGACTTCGTTGTTAATTCTCCTGAAGAAAGTGCGGATGTAATCAGGGAGGTGTTAAATGGAGTTAAAGGTCCCAGACGTGATATAGTTCTCCTAAATGCTTCTGCTGCCATTGTTGCAGGGAACAAAGGTGTGAACGATTTAAGGCACGGAATACAAATTGCTTCAGAGGCGATTGATTCAGGCAGGGCCAAGGCGTCTCTGGAAAACTTAATCAGGATAACTCAAGGAAAATGAACATTCACATAATCATAATTGCACAATATCAAGTGGAATCATGTACCCTCCCTTTCGCTCTTACAGAGCCTACTTTCGGGGGAGGTCGTGCCTAAGGCAGATTCGCTGTGGCGAACGTCCTCGTCCGCCCTGGCGGGATTCCAGCACTGAACCCTGGAATCCCTGCGAAAGCAGGGCTGGTAATCTTGCGAAGGAAATGAAGTATTTTAGTATTCCACTTGATATTGTGCAATTACCCATAAGCTATACACTGAGGTCCATTTTGTGTTTTATGATTTGCATTATGTCTCGATGAGAAACAATGCCTACCAGTTTTCCGTTGTCAAGGACTGGTATTCTTCCCAAACCTTTCCTGACCATTTTGGACATGGCACTGGTAGCATCATCATCAGGGCTTACGCATAAGCTGATTATTTTTGAATCAAGTATCTTCCTAACATCAACCTTATCCCAGTCTTTTCTGGGAATTTGCTTTACATCATGGATTGAAACAATCCCAATAAAGTTTCCGTTACTTACCACAGGATAGCTGTTATATCGGTGCTTGAGAAAGTAATTATCTACCAATTTATCAAGTGTTGTAGAATCTTCTATAGTTACTAAATCACGAGTCATAATTTCAGAGATCTTTATGCCGTGTAAAAGTCTTCCTGTCAAGAGCTGTTGATAACCCGATTCAGCAGCACCTTTGAGAAATATTCCAATGAATGCAAACCACAGTCCACCGATGAAATTTCCGGTAAAGATATTGAAAAAACCGAAGATTATCAAAAATACTCCTAAAGACGAACCAATTCTGCTTGTTGTATACGTTGCCTTTTTTATGTCACCTGTAGAATTCCAGATGATAGCACGAAGTATTCTTCCTCCATCAAGTGGGAAACCTGGCAGTAAATTAAATATCATCAATGCCAGATTTATAAACACGCAATATTTTAGTATGCCAATTAACGGGATGATTGGTAAAAAACTTGTAAAGAATTTGCTAATTATAAAAAAAAGAAGCGCAAGGGCACCCGAACAAATAGGACCCGCAACGGCCATTTTAATCTCTGACTTGGCGGTAGTGGGTTCTTCGGTCATTTCTGCTACACCGCCAAAAATAAACAGCGTAATACCCTTTATGGGTATATTGTTTTTTTTGGCAACCAGGGAATGACTCAATTCGTGAAGTAAAACAGATACAAAGAGAAGCACAGCCGAAAAAATCCCCATCATCCAATATATTGATTTATCAAACCCGGGATATATCGTGGGGAAATAACCTGATGCCAGGGTCCAAGAAATAAACGCAACAATTATGAACCAGCTCAAGTCAAGCTTTATTGGGATGTTAAATATTCTTATTAGTTCTATTTGTCTTCTCACTATTAGAGTCTCTTTTTATATGTGTTAGGTAATCTGCTCTTTGCCCATTCAGTTAACCATTTTAAATGGCCTTCTTCCATCTTGATGAATACATTATATTTTTCAATTGTTTAGTTATCGACTTTATCCAGCAGAACCCCTTTTTGTTTTCTATAAGTTTAAATACCACTCTTTTCAAGGTATATGTCCGTCTTTAATATTGTATATTGGCCACCAATTGCACTAAAGAAGCCTATATGGTACTAAATAATCTGGTGATCTTTTCAAGTGGCAAAGGATAACTTCCGTATCTTACGATAATTTTATTTAGTTCATTCTTATGCATATTTTCGTCTCTACTGAATCTTTGTAGTTTTTCCTTTAGGGTTATGTCCTTTACCAATTTTGCCTGGATTTTATAAATAACTACCGCTCCGGTTTATGTGAGATGATTTAGTTTTAATGATATTAGAAATCTTCTTGAAAGCTTTGCCACTATTAGATTTTTGATTTGGATTCTAAGAGGGATAAATGAAAATGGTGGTAATACCTTAAGCTAGTGAAATGTCTTGTTGTCAGGAGCTTTTCTCTTAAGCTCTACGTTTTGCATTAATTCTTTCACCTCATCATCTGTTACTTGTTCAAAATCGTAATAGAAATTTCCAATTGCAAGAAAGAATTCTGGTGTTTCCAAACAGATAATTTCATCAGAAAGAGTTTTCAGTTTTGCAAATGTATCCTTCGGGGATAACGGTATGGCCACCACCAGTTTTTTTATTCCTTCCTCATTTAATGCCTTTATTGCCGCTATCATAGTAAAGCCGGTTGCAACCCCATCGTCAACCAGGATAATAGTTTTGTCCTTAACTGAAGGCAGCTTTCCCCCACCTCTATATGTAATTATGCGTCTTTCAATCTCGGCTTTTTGTCTGTTTATTTCTTCATCCAGATAACTTTGTGGGATATTGTATCTTTCTACAATACGTTCATTAAGTTCCAGCCTGCCGTTTTCTGCGATTGCTCCAATTGCAAATTCCGGTTCTCCGGGAAAACCTATCTTGTGGGTTATAATAATATCCAGAGGCGCACAAATCTTTTGTGCTATCTCCGCACCAATAACAACGCCGCCTCTGGGTAAAGCGATTACGATTACGTCTTTTTCAACACTATATTGGGTTAATTTTTCCGCTAATTTAAGTCCAGCTTCTTTTCTGTCTTGAAACATTGTTATTAATCCTTATATTTGTGATTCCCACGATAAATTATAGCTGACAAGCTTCCTATTCATAATATAGACTTTTTATTTATAATTTTCTATAAAAAACAAGTATTTCTTTTATGTCAAAGGCGAAGGGAATATTTAATTATTTCATCTCATAATTTTCCTATTAATATTAAAATGCCTACGGTGATAAATGCGACTGCGGATAGGACCTTTATGAAATATATTGGTATCACCTTTGTTATTACACCACCGAATGCCACGCCTATTATGGTTATTACTGCAAAAGCGATCATAGACCCTATAAAAACAGTAAGTGGTTTATTTGTCTTACTCGTCATTATAATTGCTGCTATTTGTGTCTTATCACCGAGTTCTGCAAGAAAGATTGTTGAAAATGTTGCTATGAGAATTTTCCAATCCATAATAATTCCTTTCTTTTAGTAGTTAACGGATTTTCTTTTGCAGGGTAAAATGACAAATTTGAGACAGGGAAGAAGCTAATTTATTTGTATGATACGGTTACGTATTGCATTAAGAGAATTTGATACGGTCTTTTTGAATGTAAGCCTGAATAACCATTTTGGGACGTAAAAATTTGGTTTGACTTTTAAATCATAGGTTAAAAGTGTGCCTTTATCATTAATCTTGTTCAAAATCCACTTCCCTTCGAAAATATCCATATCTCCTTTAGTCCCTTTAAAAGTTAATTTATCTGGATATTCATGTTTAACAGACATTTCCTGTGATAGGATCTTACTAAAAATAAGAATGCTTGCCTTGTTTTTTTGTTCAATGATGGCAGTGTCATCCTCTCGTCTGATTAATTTACTGTCCAATAAATCAGGAGTAAAATCAGCGAGATGATTGTAATCTGTTAGTAATTGCCAGTTTTATCTCTTTCTTCCTCTATAAAGATGCTTGCCTTTGCCCTTTGAGGCCATTGTCCTCTGCTAAATATTTCAAAAACAACTTCACCAGCATGGTTTTCTCCAACAGTATCTTCTGCAAGACATGATAAGGTATTGTACATACATAAAACAATAAAAATCCAACTGAGATAAATTTTAATGCCCATGTATAGATAAATATTGCCGTTTTTGTTTACGGATATGCAGAAACTGCTTAATAAGTTGTGGAATTCCCGTTTCACAGGATAATGAGCAATTACGTTATGCGGGATTATGCCTCTAAGAACTTTTTACAAAAGATCAAACTATTGTAAATACTATTCTTTTCCTGAGCCATGTTTTTCCCCTGTTTGTCAAGTGGTTGTAATTCGATAGTTAACAGCCCCTTGTAATCGTAAGACTTTATAGTCTTAAGTAGCTTTGGCAATGGTAGATTACCTTTACCTGGCTCTAAATGTTCATACCTGTCATAATCACTGATATGGATATTTAGTATTCTATCGTTTAACTTCTTGAAATATTGTACTATGTCCAGACTCATAGTCCCCAGATGGGTAGTATCAAATGTCAAATGGATTCCTTCCTTTTTGGAAAAATAGTATAGTTTGTCGGGATCAGAAATGGCATATTTAGAATGATTGAGGATTCTGTTTCTAAATCGAATCGGCATATTTTCTACGGTGAGATTAATACCGTTTAATATTCTCCTGCATCTTGTGAGACATTTTTTAAATTTATATATCTTATAAGATTTAAAAAATATAGCCATTGGAGGATGGACATTCAAGAGTTGAGGTTTTATTATGTTAGCAATATTTGATGATTTAATCATTGAATCCCAGTAATTGCCTGTCCCGTTAAGTTTAAAGGGAGAATGGATACTTAATACTGGAATATTGTGTTTTTCCGAAAGGTCTTGAATGTCACTGGGTGTGAATTCCTGGTTGGGAGGACCTAAGAGTAACTCTATGCCGTCAAAACCTAATTCTTTTGCAACCCTGAAGCTTTCCTCGAATGGATACGTATAAAGACTACCTGTAGATAAGGCTATTTTATTATTTGAATGTTCCAAAGAAAAAACCTCTTTTAGTTATAGTATTTTAAATTTGTGATTATATGATATTATCTTATCTTGTTGAATATAATAATTTTGCACGGGAGACATGCCCTGTAGGCTAGAACGCCGTACAGGGTTTTAAATTGGCTTAAAAAGAGCCTCGCATATTGAGCATCGCAATTTTCTTGTCCTATTCAGTCTGGACAGGTGAAAAGGAGGATAATTTATTATTGCTTATTCAAGATACAAACTTTTAATCCTCACCCTTCTGACAGAGGGTATAGTCTTAATACTAGCCTTATTTCTGGCAAAGTATTTTGGTATTAAATTCCTTCCTTTAACTGAGAACCTTTTCCGTGACATCCTGTTGGGTACTTTTGGGGCATCATTTCCTCTGGTTCTATTTATCTTTTTGGTTTCAAAACAGGCAGAAAAGATTCCTTTTATGGGTTCCCTTAGAAAGACAATTATAAATGATATAAGTGTTATATTTTCTAAGACTAAATTACTGGATTTATGCCTGATTTCTATCCTTGCAGGCTTTGCTGAAGAGTTATTATTTAGAGGAGTGATTCAGGTCAAATTAGGTATTATTGGAGCGAGCATAATCTTCGGGCTTCTGCATTTTATAACCCCTGCCTATTGTGTTATTGCTACAATTATGGGATTTTATTTGGGGTTTTTATTCCAGTATTACGAGAGCCTTCTTATACCTATCCAATTGCATTTTATATATGATTTGGGCGCTTTGGTATATCTAAGATATTACGTAAGTACAGAAACTAACGTTCTGAAATCATAACCAAAGGACATATCAACCAGATCGTCCGTTTTGGCGGACAAGAATGAACCAACAAAGGCGTAATAAACATAATGGTTGGGTTTAAAAATCAGACATACACGATAGAACGTGAAGCTCCACGTCTTTATAGCCGTTGCTTCCCGACTGCCAACCCGACATAGTTCTTGGCGGGTGTCGGACATAGAAGTCGTGCCTTAGGCAGATCCGCCTTCGGCGTGATTACTCCAAGGGGCGTCTCAGGTGGCTTGTGTTACTGGGTTCCTTAGAGCGAAACCCCGCACCGAAATCCATTTATCCACGGGTTCAAAGCCGTGGATAAATGGTGCGTGGGTAAATTCCTTCTTAAATCTTGCCTGGAGCTACCTCTATTATCCAGTAGGACACAAGCCACGAAAAACCTATCGATAAAGAGAAAAGGAATCCTCTTAGCACTAAAAGAATCTTTTGTGTATATGCAAGCACAGAAAAGGACAAACAATAGCTAAAGGGTATGAAAACCGGGACGCCGAGGAGTTCGAATCTGGCCTTGTTAAAGGTCCACAATTCACCTTTTAAACCGGTAAATTCCATGATTACGGTTATAACAAACATTATCATTCCTACTATGCAGGCAGTATAGATAATATTGCCGGTAAAATGAAAAACCCTTGAAGATAAGTGGCTTGTAAATATTGTGAGGAAGCAGAATGAAAACGGTACGTAAAGGGGTGTGTTGATGATCTTTACATCTGCAGTCGAATATGATCCCCACTCTGTTAGCGGGGCAAAGGTGTTTTCAACAAGGGGATAAATCAGGCAAACAATAAAGCCAAGGACAAGATCATTTCTTAATAATAAGGCATTGGGATATAAGCTTGAAAATATAATTAGGAGAGATATTGATCCGAATACCCCTGAATAAACCAGCACTAAATTCTTCAAATAAATGTTAATGAGGCACGCAAAAAACAGGATGCCTACACTGGCAAGGACTGCAATATCAGTTGTAGAAATTAGTTCACTTCGTTTCACTAAGAACTTTGCTCCACATAAATTAGATATAGTGTTCGTTAGTAAAATTCAAGGTCAATTTGTGATGGTACATAAAACAAAACATCCTTTCAAGTATATCTATCGATATATAATAATTGTTGTGGTGAAATAATAGGAAGTTATAATGTAACTGATGGATTTTATTCGCTATACAGTTTGATGTAGATGGTTACCTCATTCAGATATTAGGTAGCGAAAAGTTATTATGATACTAATACGTAAGAAAAAAATGAAAAAGGTTAGATGTTAAAGGGAAGAAAGGGCCATGGCCAAGATTGAGACACTGAATGGTATTAACGTTGAGCTGATTAGAGAGGACTTTCCAATATTAAAAAGAAAGGTTCACGGGAATCATCTTGCTTATCTGGATAGTGCTGCTACCTCGCAGAAACCTGCAAGTGTGATTGCCGTCATTAATGAGTTCTATAGTACTCACAATGCAACTGTCCATCGCGGGGTATATCAGATGAGTCAGGAGGCAACTGCAAGGTATAAAGATGCCCACGTAAAAGTAGCCCGATTCATAAATGCCAGAAGTTATGAAGAAATTGTTTTTGTACGAAATGCCACGGAGGCGATAAACCTTATTGCTTATAGTTGGGGAAGAGCGAATATTAAAGCAGGCGATGTAATCCTTCTTACTGAGATGGAGCATCATAGTAATCTTGTGCCGTGGCAATTGCTTGCCAGGGAAAAGGGTGCAAGATTGGAATTTATATCGGTGGATAAGGACGGGCTGTTGGATCTGCAGGAGATGAAGGAAAACATTGATGGCAGAATAAGGTTGATTGCCGTAACTCATATGTCCAATGTATTGGGCACTATAAATCCTGTAAAGTTAATCACGGAATTTGCCCATGAAAATGGAGCCTTAATCCTTGTAGATGCTGCACAGACGGTTCCTCGTTATGCAGTGGATGTGCAGGAAATTGACTGTGATTTTATGGTCTTTTCAGGCCATAAGATGCTTGCTCCAAATGGAATCGGAGCGCTCTATGCGAAAAGTGAGATCCTTGAAGATATGAAACCATTCATTACAGGAGGTAACATGATACAGGAGGTCAAACTCAGAGAGAGCAAGTGGGGCGAGTTGCCATGGAGGTTTGAAGCAGGTACGCCAGCGATAGAAGAGGGAATTGCATTAGGCACAGCCATTGATTATCTCGAAGGCCTTGGGATGGAATCGATCGAAAACTATGAAAGGCAGATTGTTGCTTATGCAATGGAACGTCTGAGCGAGATAGATGGCATTGAAATTTACGGTCCGTCATCAGAGCAACGGGGCGGGCTTGTTTCTTTTAATCTTGCAGGTATACAACCGCACGATATTGCCGCCGCTCTTGATTATGACGGGATAGCGATCAGGGCAGGGCACCATTGTGCGCAGCCTCTGCATGAGAAGTTAGGGATTAAGGCATCAGCAAGGGCAAGCTTTTATTTATATAACACCAGGGAAGAAGTGGATAGGCTGGTTAATGGCTTACATAAGGCAAAAAAGGTATTCGGATAAATAGGGTAGCGTGTAGTACTGTTCGGCACTGTGTTGGTTTGTAACAAGAAATCCTTGAATTTGTCATTCTGAAGGAGGTTACGCCTGTCCTGACGGCAGGAAGGGACTGAAGAATCTATAGTTACAAAGCCGAGATTCTTCACGGAGTTTATCCCTTCGTTGCACTCAGGGCAAGCTCTGAGCGGTAAGGATTAGATTCTTCACTTCGTTCAGAATGACACAGGGCGAAGGGTTCAGAGATGACTGTGCAATCGGAGATTGCCTTAAGCGAAGGGGTTCAGAATGACACGCTAAAATCCTACTAAAACTACTAAAATAATGACTTTTTGAAAATGTGCATTTTTCGTGCTGAACAGTATTGGGTAGCGTGTCATTTTCGTCTTGCCGATACTATGCGATCTATTTTCTGCAGGTCCTTAGTAATCTCAATATTTTCAAAATGTCCTTTCGTTTCAATGAGCTTTGTGATTGTTTTAGCCTGCGTTTCACCAACTTCCAGGATTAAGAATCCCTCTGGCCTTAACCACTCAGGGGTCTCCCTGATTATGCGTTTGTAGAAACGTAATCCGTCTTTTCCTCCAACCAACGCATCGCGAGGTTCATGTTCAATTATTTCCGGCTCCAATTTATTCCAATCTGCTTCTTTAACATAAGGCGGATTTGAAACAATAAAGTCAATGTTTCCTCTGTTAAGATGCCCATCGAATGTCTCAAAGAGATTTCCATGCAAAAGATGAACCCTGTCTGCAACCCTGAGCCTTCGAACGTTTATCCCTGCTACGGCAAGAGCTTCTCTTGAGATGTCGTTTGCATAGACTTGTACATTCTGGAGATTCGTGGCTAATGATATTGCAATGTTGCCACAGCCGGTTCCTATGTCCACAATGGTTATTGTCTTATCTGAAGGTGTTCTGTTCTTTATCTTGTTCAAAGCAGTTTCCACGAGTATTTCAGTATCTTGTCTTGGGATTAAGGTGCGTTCGTCTACGACGAAGTCAAGTGACATAAATTCCACATGGCCGGTAATGTATTGCAGGGGGACATGGTTTGCTCTTTTATTGATCAGTGTTTTGTATTTGCTGATATCTCCATCATTAATGATCTTGTCTGGATTTGTATGAAGCTCTATCCTGTCGCACGACAATGTATGAGCAAGCAGAGTTTCTGCGTTTATGTGGGGAGATTCGATATTAGAATTCTTTAAGGTGCTAATTGCCCATCTCAATATATTGCGAATTGTATTCTTCTCTCGGATATTTACCATGAATTTTGATGGGATGTATGAAATTTAAAAGGTGTGAAATAATTATAAGGGATTTGGAGAATATGGGAACATATATTATAAGGTTGCAGCTAGTTCCTTCATCTTTTCTTCTTTTCCGTGATTTGTCATTGCTTCAGTCAATTCATCCATCTCTCCAAGCATTATCTTATCCAGACTGTATAGATTGAGGTTTATTCGATGGTCGGTAACCCTGTTTTGCGGGTAGTTATATGTACGAATCTTTTCACTTCTATCACCGCTCCCTATCTGTGTACGGCGAGTTTTGTCACGTTCGTCTTTCTTTTGATCCTGTAAAAAACTGTAAAGACGGCTGCGCAAGATACGCATTGCTTTGCTGCGGTTTTTATGTTGCGACTTGTCATCCATGCATTTAACTACAAGACCGGTTGGTATATGTGTAATTCTGACTGCAGAGCTGGTTTTGTTAACCTTTTGCCCACCGGGACCGGAAGCACGAAATGTATCGATTTCGATATCTTTTGGGTCAATCTTTATTTCAACCTCTTCAATTTCCGGTAAAACTGCTACTGTTGCAGCCGAGGTATGTATTCTTCCACTTGTCTCTGTGGCAGGGACTCTTTGTACGCGGTGGGTGCCGCTTTCGTAGCAGAACTTCTGATAAACTGCTTCACCTGAGATGGAAAATGTTATTTCCTTAAATCCACCCATTTCTGTAGGGCTATTGGCTAACATTTCTACTTTCCATCTTTGTTTCTCAGCATATTTTGTGTACATCCTGAAAAGATTAGCAGCAAACAAAGCCGCCTCTTCACCACCAGTTCCTGCACGGATTTCCATTATTACGTTTTTACGGGATTCATCGCTTTCTGTAAAAAAGTAACTCTTGATCTCTTCAAAAAGTTCTGTTTCTTTTTTTTCAAGGCTATTTACTTCATCCCTGGCCAGGTTTTGTAAATCGGCATCGCCGTTATTTTCAGAAAGGATGGCCTTGGCTTCCTCTTTTTGTTTGAGTGTCTCTTCTAATTGAGAATATTTGCCAACGAATTTTGAAAGTCTGCCGTGTTCTTTAACATAAGATGTATATCTGGTGTTGTCAGAAATAACTTCCGGGTCTGAGAGGAGAGTTTCAAGTTCGTTATAGCGCTCGAGAATCTCCCGGAGTTTTTTCAATAGTTTCTCATTAATCTGCATTAATCATCTCCGTTTTATTTATTTTCTTTGGCCTTTTCTTCTTTATCTGAAGCGCCCGCATCAGTTGCTGTTGAAACTTTGTCTTTTATTGAATCATCAGACCAGCTAAATTTTCGCCTAAATCTATCAACCCTTCCTGCGGCATCCACAAATTTCTGTTTACCGGTGTAAAATGGGTGGCACTTTGAACAGAGCTCTACTGCTATTTTGCTTTTTGTTGACCTTGTTTTGAAAGTCTCTCCGCACCCACAGGTAACGGTTGTTTCTACGTATTCTGGATGAATTTCTTTCTTCATGGATGTTAATCTCCCTTATTCAGTAAAAGACTTACTTTTATCATTACTAAAGATATTTTAGCTTTAAGATAGGCATTTTGCAAGTGTTCTTAAGCTAACAACATATACTATCAAACTGTATAAATTGCTGCAACAAAAAATATATACATTCCCATTCTTGTTTTTCGGGTGTTTTATCGGCATTTTTAGCCTATTTGATTTTCAAATCGAGTGATACTTAGGGCAATTGTCAACCATTTTTTTAGTATATAGCCTGGCTTTAATTTACATTTGACACCATGAGTATAAGCTGATATTCTCTTTACAATTTGTTGAAAAGATTGCTGCGCTATGGAATATACCAAAGATGCCATTGAAGAATATAGAGAAGACATCCTTGAACTTGGTTATTCGTTCTTCAAGCCAAAGGTATTATTGATGGCAGTCAGACTTAATATTTTTGATATAATTGGTGAAATTGGCCTGTCCGCTGATGAGGTAGCGGCAAACTTAAACTCTGACAAAGAGGCGACGGAGGTATTTCTGGATGCAATAGCCAGTTTAGGCTTGCTTGAAAAGGCACGTAATCAGTATTTTAATACGGAAAAAGGGAAAGAGGTATTTATTAGCAGCAAGGAGAGGTGTTTGGGGGATATGATTGTTCTTCAAGATGTTATGTGGAATGCCTGGAGCAAATTAGAAGAGTCAATAATTTCTGGAAGACCGGCACGAAAGCCGGATATGTTTCAGGGAGAAAGGGAAGAAACAAGAAACTTTATCCTGGCTATGAACAATACGGCCATAGGCATAGCTCCTAAGGTGTCAAAAGTGATAGACTTGAGTGATTGTAAAACCTTAATTGATATTGGTGGTGGGTCTGGTGCTTATTCAGTATTTTTTTGTAAAGTAAACAGGGAGCTTGAGGCAGTTATACTGGATCTGCCGGGCACATTGGAGGTTACAAAGGAGTTGATTTCTAACTTGGATATCTCACATAGAATACAGTTAATGGAAGGAGATTTTAATAAGCAAATAGAAGGGAAATATGATGCCGCCTTCCTTTCGAACATTATTCATTGTGAAGGAGAGAGAGAGAATATTGCATTAATAAAAAGAGTGTATAATGCATTAAACAGCGGCGGGAAGATAATTATTCAGGACTTTATGCTGGATGGTAATAAAACCTCTCCCACATTCCCTGCACTATTTTCACTTAATATGCTATTGTTCACAGAAAACGGAAGGTCTTACTCCTTTCAAGAAATAGAAAACTGGCTTAAAGAAGCTGGTTTTCATGACTTAACCAGAATGAATATAAAACTTCCTAGATCTATTTCTGTTTTGGTAGGAAAGAAATAAATTGTCTGATAACCTGGCACACATCTTATCAACCATCGGTAGGCCAAACGTCCTCTTGGTAGGGGACTTCATGCTGGATAAATATGTCTGGGGTGAAGTTAAACGTATATCACAGGAGGCCCCGATACCGGTGATAAATGTAACGTCTGAGGAAGTAAGGCCTGGTGGAGCTGGAAGCGTTGCAAATAACCTTGCACACCTCGGTGCAAATGTTTATTGTTGCGGCGTTATCGGTAATGATGATGAAGGTAAACGATTACGGGAAATATTAAATAATTTAAGAGTCGAAACGGATGGCATAGTTGAGGATAGTAATAGACCTACGACTGTGAAGGTTAGAATGATGGGGCATCTACAGTCGGCCGGAAGAGGTGTTCAGCAGCTTTTAAGGATTGATTATGAAAGAACTGATGAGATACAGGGGAAAATACAGGATGAGATTATCAACAAGATAAAAAATAAAGTCCAACATCTTGATGTAATCTTGATTTCAGATATGAACAAAGGTGTAGTATCTAAACAATTTGTAGAAACCGTTATTAATTATGGTAAAAAGCAAAAGGTACCCATTATTGTGGATCCGAGGTATGGTGGTGATTATGGTAATTATAAAGGTGTAACAGTAATAGCTCCTAACCGATACGAAGCAGAACTATCAACGGGGATTAAGATAACGGGAATTGATAGTTTAAAGGCTGCTGGTAAGAAATTATTGAAAGACCTTTCACTTGAGTGCGTTATTATAACGGTCGATAAAGATGGGATGTTCTTATACAATAAAAACGGTGAATGCAATCTAATCCCTACGGTGCCCAAGGACGTTTATGACGTTAGTGGTGCGGGTGATATGGTCTTGAGTGTTCTTGGATTTGTAGCGGGAGGTGGGAACAGTTTTGAAGATGCTGCTGCAATTGCAAACGTTGCAGCAGGGATTGAGGTTGGCAAGATTGGTGCAATGCCTATTAGTAGGAGCGAAATATTGAGTGAACTTATGGGAGGGACGAATCCACTATATTCCAAGATAAAAGTTTTAGATGAGTTGGAGAAGATACTTGATAAGCATAGGGGAAATAACGATAAAATTGTATTTACTAATGGTTGCTTTGATATACTTCATATTGGTCATGTAGAATATCTTAAATTTTCAAGACGTGCGGGTGATGTACTGGTGGTTGGATTGAATACCGATGAATCCGTAAGAGCGCAAAAGGGTCAAGGTAGACCTTTCGTTGCAGAAGATGAAAGGGCCAGATTGGTTTCAGCATTGGAAGACGTAGACTATGTTGTGCTTTTCGACGAGCAGACACCTGAAAACCTTATCAGGAGGATGAAACCGGATATTCTGGTAAAGGGAGAAGACTGGAGGGAAAAGGGGGTAGTTGGTCGTGAGTTTGTTGAATCTTATGGGGGGAAGGTACTCCTGGCACCACTTGTAAAAGGTGCTTCAACAACTGATATTGTTTCAAAGGTATTGGAGAAAACCAATAGACCGTGAGTAAGTGAAGTAAATAGGTTTTTTGAGGAATTGTGTGGAGGGAATGTAACCACAGAGATGTCAGAAGGGCCGAAGTAAAGATGAAGAACGAAATCGAAAAGTCTTTAAATGAAAGCATAAGTGTAAAATCAGAGGTTCTTTCTAATAGTGTGGGGACTATTGCCAGGATTGCAACAATGGCTGTAGATGCACTCAGAGATGGTCATTCATTGTACTTCATGGGTAATGGCGGCAGTGCTGCAGATTCACAACATATTTCCGGAGAGCTTGTTGGCAGATATAAAAAAGATAGAAAGCCTCTGCCGGTTCTTGCCTTAACTACCGATACATCTGTACTAACAGCAATTTCAAATGATTTTGGATACGAATATTGTTTTGAGAAACAGGTAGAGGCATTTGTCAAGAATGGTGATGTTGTATTTGGTTTGAGTACAAGTGGCAACTCTACAAACATTATAAATGCTTTAAAGTTGGCCGGAAAGATAGGGGCTAAGACTATAGGTTTTACAGGAAGAGACGGTGGGATGATTAAGGGTATTGTAGATGTATGTCTTATGATTCCATCGTCAGACACACCTCGCATACAGGAATGCCATATAACCGTTGGTCATATCCTGTGTTCTATAATAGAAAATGAACTATTCGATTGATTTGTTTCGCTCTACTTGTGAAGCTCCATAGCTTTACAGCCGTGGCTTCCCGACTGTGTCGGACCTAGAAGTCGTGCCTTAGGCAGATCCGCCTTCGGCGTGACTACTCCTAGGGGCGCCTCAGGCGGCTTGTGTTACGGGGTTTCATAGAGCGAAACCCCGCACCGAAATCCATTCATCCATGGGTTCACATCCGTGGATGAATGGTGCGTGGGTAGGGGGGGGGGTGTAAAAGAATTAGTGGGATGGAAATACAGGTTTATTTAGTTTCATTTTCGAGCCAGGATAGATATTTATTAGACCCTTCAATTATCGGTATACTTATTACCTCGGGTACCTCATAGCTGTGTAGTGCTTTTACCCTTTTCTCAATTTGCTTAAATAGCTTTTTCTTTGTCTTTAGTATTATCAAGACTTCTTTATCATCGCATATCTTTCCCTGCCAACGGTATATGGAACGTATGGGTGATATAATATTAGCACATGCCACTAATTTTTCTTCGACCAATGCGCGTCCTATCTTTTCTGCTTCATCTAGTGAACTTGTCGTAATAAAAATGACTGTGTAGTCAGGCATTGGTTTTGAATTTAGTCAGATGGAAAATTTAAAATTAAAAAACCAGCATGTAATATAAAAGGGCAGGCTCTTTATTATTTGTTCCAAATGGAACAATTGGCCACTTGTAACCTGGAATTCTTATGGAGTTCCTTAGTCCTTTGCCCGTTGCCTTTATATTTTTTCATGCTGGTTCTTTCCAATAGCTCTTCTATAGTAATTATAGCATAATAAACTGGATAGACAATACGGTTTTAATATTATGGAAAAAATATCGAATGAATTGAAAAAAATCAAGAAATCCGGTCTTTACAGAGAGCTTAATATTGTAGAAGGTGCACAGGGACCTCATGTAAAAATAAAAGGACGAAAATATATATCCTTTTGTTCAAATAATTACCTTGGTCTTGCAAATCACCCGGAGATTGCGAAAGCCGTAGAAGATGCAGTGAAAAAGTATGGTTGGGGAGCAGGGGCATCGAGATTAATTTCTGGAAATATGAAATTGCATGAAACACTTGAGGAAGAAATATCAAAATTCAAAAGAAAGGAAGCTACCATTGTCTTTCCAACAGGATACATGGCTAATATAGGTACTATCTGTTCTCTGGTATCAAGTGGGGATTTAGTCATTTGTGATAGGCTTAATCATGCAAGTATTATAGATGGTTGTCGATTATCAGGAGCTACCTTCAGGGTATATCCGCACCGTGACACGGTAAAACTCGAAAACATACTTAAGAAATCTTCAAAATACCCTCGTAAATTGATTGTTACGGACACTGTATTCAGTATGGATGGAGACCTGGCACCTCTTCCTGATATTGTTAGAATTGCTCGTAAATACAAAGCAATGGTTATGGTTGATGAGGCTCATGGTACGGGTGTTTTTGGAAAAAATGGAAGGGGGGTTGTTGAACATTTCAATTTGAATGAGAAGGTAAATATTGTTATGGGTACTTTAAGTAAGGCAGTTGGAAGTCTGGGTGGTTTTGTCTCTGGTGATAAAAATTTAATCAATTACCTTAGAAATAAAGCAAGGACATTTATGTACACTACTGCACTCCCACCCGCCGTGTGTGCCGCATCTATTGCGGGGATTAAG
Source organism: Candidatus Scalindua sediminis (assembly GCA_008636105.1). Classification (GTDB taxonomy): domain Bacteria; phylum Planctomycetota; class Brocadiia; order Brocadiales; family Scalinduaceae; genus Scalindua_A; species Scalindua_A sediminis. The sequence continues at coordinate 95,533 of VSDH01000002.1, forward strand.
TTAATTCAAAAGGATCATTCGCTTAGAGAATCGCTCTGGCGTAATGTGCATTATGTAAAGGAGGGACTGAAATTATTAAACCTCAACTTAGTCTCATCAGAAAGTCCAATCATACCGGTTATGATTGGGGATGCAAAGAAGGCAGTTAACATGTCAAGTTTTCTCTTTGAGAGTGGGGTCTTAATCCCGGCTATTCGCCCTCCCACCGTTCCAGATAAATCAAGTCGACTCAGGGTTACGGTTATGGCAACACATACCAGAGCTGATTTAGATAAATTAATTGATGTCTTAAAGAGCGGTTAAATCTGTATCGAAGAATCTTGATAATAAAGTTACATTAACTTATTTTGATTCATTGTAAGAGAAAAATATTTGTTTATTTTAATCGCTTTGTACTATTATTTTCACCCCGTAGGAACGGCCTGTATGCCCGTCCGACCGGAACGGGCGGGAAATTCCAATGGGTTTTGCTGGTTCAATAAGTAATTTCTTATCATCTAATCTAATGTACCCACAAAATTCCGGGCAATACCTGGAATTTTAAAAGACAACACAAAAATGGCCTCCGATACTGATACAATCCAGATTGCACTCAAGCACCATCAAGCTGGTCAATTCCAGAAAGCTGAATCCATTTATCGCCAGATTCTTCTAGACAATCCAAATCATCCTGATGCCTTACACTTATTAGGTGTGTTGACACATCGGTTGGGGAAAAATACCATAGCCGCTGAACTGATTAACAAGGCAATTGCAAATAATCCTCAAAATCCAATTTTCCATTTCAACCTGGGTGTAGTCCTAAACGCGCTCGGAAAGTGGAAGGATGCGATGAAGGCCTACGAGCAGGCACTGAGGTTAAAACCAGATTATGCTGAGGCTTTGAATAATCTTGGAAGTATCATGGAAACCCATGGCAAGATTGATGGTGCAATTGAAAAATACCAGCAGGCATTACGGATAAAACCGGAATATGTTGAGGCTTTGAATAATCTAGGGAATGCCCTGAAGGCCAAGGGCCAGCTTGATGATGCAATTGAAAAATTCCTACAAGTATTACGGTTAAAACCAGATTATGCTGAGGTCCTGAATAATCTAGGGAATGCCCTGAAAGCCAGGGGCCAGCTTGATGATGCAATTGAGAAATACCAAAAGGCAATACGACTTAAACCTGAGTTTCCCGAGGCCTGGATTAACCTGGGTAATAGCCAGGAAGCGCTAGGACTTCTCGAATCTGCTATAGATAGTTGCCGACAAGCATTAAGGCATAAACCAGACTATGTTATAGCTCACAGTTATCTTTTATTTTTGATGAGTTATAACGCTTTGTACTCCCCGGATCGTATTTTGGAGGAACACAGGAACTGGGATGCGATCCAAGGTGGGAAACAGAAGGCACATACTTTCTCCCACTCAAGTTCAGGTGGACCTGACAAACGATTAAAGATTGGTTATGTTTCACCAGATTTACGGCAGCATGCCGTAAGCCTTTTTTTCGATCCAATTCTAAAAAATCATGATAGAAGCCAAGTAGAAATCTTTTGCTACGCTGAGGTCAGTAAACCGGATGCAGTTACGGAAAGTCTTAAGATGATAGCTGACAAATGGCGCACTACCGTAGACCTGAGTGATGAAGGATGTAGCGCATATGATCTATGACGATAAAATAGACATCCTTATCGATTTAGCAGGCCATACAGCAGGTAGTCGTTTAAGAGTCTTCACTTACAAACCAGCGCCAATACAGGTTACCTACCTGGGTTACTGTACTACTACAGGGCTAAAGACTATGGACTATTGGATTACGGATACGGTGTTACATCCAAAGGACACTCTTGAGCTAGCGGTGGAAACAATTATTCGGCTTCCACGTTGCTGGCTTTGCTATCAACCACCTGCTGATGCTCCAAAGATAGAGCCGAAGGTTTGTGCAAACAATGGTGTTACGTTTGGGAGCTTTAATAATTTATCAAAGATGGCTCCCGATGTCATTGCATGTTGGAGTCAGCTCTTGAAAGAAGTACCAAACAGCAGATTACTTCTTAAGGCGCGGCTACTAGCTGATCCATTTAAGGACAAATAGGGTCAAACCTTCATTGTTCAACAATAATTAATTGTTTTTTTAATGCTTCAATCTCTTTCTGGAATTTTTTATCTCTTTTTATCCGGGTTTCTACTCTCTTCAGTGCTTCACTTACTGTTGACCCCTTTATACCAAAATACCTCCCAATTTCTATATTCTTCGTATTACTCATTATTTTTGATAAATATAACGCCGTTTGTCTTTCCTCTTTTCCTTTGCCCTTTTTAAGTAATTCTTCTTTCTTTTTGCCGTAATAATTACAACAAACTTTTATAACTTTATCTACAGGAATTATTTCTCTGAGGATTTTCAGCTGAGGAATCTCTTCGTCGGGTTTTCGTCTACGTAACATCCTCCTTATTTGTGCCATGAATTTTTTACTACCAAGGAGAACCCCAACTTCTACATCTTCCAAGGGATTGTTTCTTTCTCCTATACCTTCCTCCACAAATTCTCTATATGCCTTAATTGCAGCAGTTTTTGTCTTTGAAAAGTAGGAAAGGGTTTCTGCGGCATCTACTATCGAATCTTTTCCATTATAAACACCAATATATTTTCTATAGCTTGTCCATTTATAATCTTCTGGGTTTTTCACTATTCCAGCTCGTACTGGATTTAAATGAATATATCTGGATAGGACAATTAAATAGGTTTCTTTATCCACGATTATTCCCTTAAATCTTCCTTGAAATAGGTGACCAAATCTTTTATGTTTTTTGTTTATGTAAACCGTATAGCTTGTATTAATATTCTGCATTATCTGAGAGACATTTGCCCTTGGTGTTTCTAGAAAAAGATGATAGTGATTTTCCATCAATGCATATGAGTGGAGGACGTACACATATCTTTCTTTTGTTCTTCTTAATATCTCCAAAAACTTTTCCCTATCTTTATCATCAAAGAATATTTTGTCTCTTAGATTACCTCTTGATGTAACATGATAAAAAGCACCTTTAAATTCCAATCGTAATGGTCTTGCCATGGTACTAAATTCTATCTATTCCCCATAGATTGTCAATTGAAATATGAAGGTTTGACCCCATGTGTCCCCATTGGCCTTCAAACATAAACCCACTGATTATGCTATGTCTCTTTTTAAGTCCTCCATGCAGTGAGGAGGTTGTTAATACTTTCCAGGTAAGGTTAGGCTATTGCCTTTTATTGATAAATCTCCATAACAATAATGCCAGACCTGCGAAGATTATTAATGATGCTATACTGTCAAACGATCCCATCCACTTATAACCTACCTCAAGCACTTCGGTTGATGTTTTACTATACGATGTCATCAGTGCCAATCCAACACCAACAAGCGCGCCGCCGGCTATCAAGCCCGAACTGAATAAGATTCCGTTTTCACGTTTTGATTTTAATATACTGCCTTTAAATTTCTTCTCTGTTATGTATCTTAGTACTCCACCCACCATTATGGGTGTAGTAAGATAGAATGGTAAATAGACACCAACTGCGAAAGGGAGTGAACGAATGCCTATGAGTTCTACTATAGCTGCCAGGAAGATACCTATGATTACAAAATGCCATGGAAGTTCTCCCGTAATAACACCCTTGACTACCAGAGCCATTAATGTTGCCTGGGGTGCGGGCAGGGCTTCTGAACCAATTCCCACTCCCTTGTGAAGTCTTAGAACCACCCATCCAACAAAAATCGCTGACGTCAGAACTCCGATAAACTCACCAATCTGTTGTTTCCAGGGTGTTGCTCCTATAAGAAACCCTGTCTTTAAGTCCTGTGATGTATCTCCAGCAATTGCTATTGATATGCAGACTACCGCACCAACACTCAATGCTATTACAAGGTGCGCATCTGTAGTCCATCCCATAAAAGCAAAGATTAAGCTTGTCAGTAAGAGTGTCGTAATCGTCATCCCGGAGACGGGGTTTGAGGATGACCCGATAAGGCCAACAATCCTCGAGGATACGGTCACGAAAAAGAATGAAAATATAACCATGAGAAATGCAACGAGTAGATTGGAAACAACTGGTATCTCAGTAGCTGTCCAAAATGAAAGGACCAACCAGAGGAAGAGAGCCAGAATTACGGCTCCGCCAATGACAATCAGCATAGATAAATCCCTACTTGTTCTGGGTTGAATATCCTTGTGCTTGTTTATTTTCAGGATGCTTGTTAAGCCTGTTTTGAATGTCTCCAGAATGGTTGGTATTGCTCGAACCAATGTTATTAAACCACCAAAGGCTACGGCACCAGCCCCAATATATCTTATATAATAATGCCATACCTCCTTTGAGTTCATCTGAGAGATCAATACATTTGCCGGATAGATGGGGTCGGTAACATTTTCGCCAATTGCCATAATCAAGGGTATTATCACCAACCATGCAAGTGCACCTCCACTTAACATAATGGCCGAAATCTTGGGCCCAATAATGTATCCCACTCCAAGGAGAGTGGGTGTAATTTCTCCCGTTAGTTTCGCTCCTTTGTAGGAAGGAATATCCCATGACGGCCTGGAATTCCAGAACTTGAGACCGTTCATCAAAAACTCATAAAGACTGCCTATGCCCAGGCCTGTAAATACTGTCTTTGCCTCTGTCCCTCCCTTATCACCTGCTACTAAGACCTCAGCACAGGCTGTGCCCTCAGGATAGGGCAAGCGACCATGTTGCTTCGATATAAGCAGGTTTCTTAGGGGTATCATAAAGAGTACACCTAACCATCCACCAAGAAGAGAGAATACGAATATCTTGATCAGTTCAGGCTTCATCCCCCAGATGATCAGGGCAGGAAATGTGAAAATGACTCCCGCTGCCAGTGATTCTCCCGCAGAACCTACGGTCTGTACCATATTGTTCTCAAGTATGCTATTCTTCCCGATAATACGAAAGATAGCAACTGCCATAACGGCTACTGGTATGGAAGCGCTCACAGTTAAGCCCACTTTAAGACCTATGTATGCATTGGCAGCAGCAAAAATGATCCCTAAGATCATTCCCGTAAAGATAGCTCTGAAGGTAAATTCTGGTTGGACTTCCAGTTTTCCAATATACGGTTTGTATTGTTCGCCCGGAATTTCCTGATAGGCATCTGAGGAGAGTTCTCTTGTTTCTTTTTTCATATGAAATCTCTGGAACTTATTGTGTCATGAATGATGAAAATCTATTTATCATGTTTTCAACCTTTAGATTCCCGTTTTCACGGGAATGACATAAAGTAGGAGGCATTGTCATTCCCGACCCCGATCGGGAATCTATTTTCGGATTAAGTCTTTTGGAACTTATATCAACCGTTATCGATCAAGTCAAAAATAAAATCGGTATCTAATATTACCACGGAATTTTACTGATTATCAGATTATCCTTTAAGTATCAAGGATCTAGCATCTAAGCTTCTTATCATTTTTTAAACCCTTGAATATTGAACATAAGCTGTTATAATTTCGAAAATATAACTCCTTTAACATTTTAATCTTATGCGTTTTTGCAATTAGTTTCTATTGCGGAAACTGAAATGCCTAAAAATGTCATGCTGAATTTATTTCAGCATCTCTTTCAGAATCTATATATATCAATGTATTAAGAGACCCTGAATCAAGTTCAGGGTGACAATATAGTGTTTCCACAACAGAAACTAATTATGAATAAGGATAACGAACAAATCCCCCCTAAGGGGATATAGTTCAAGGGTGTCCCCTCACGCTTCCCTGCCCGACGCTTGCCTGCCGACGAAGCAGGGATGGCAGGCGGGCCTCTCCCCTCCGCGAAAGTCGCGGCTGCCGCGAGGGGAGAGGATTAAGGTGAGGGGGTATTAAAAGTGCCACGTTTTATTGAGTAGGATATAAAATGGAAAAAGAAAACGAAAAGAACATAAAGGCTCCACTTGGTATGAAGGATATCTTCCCGGAAGAAAGGCAGTTGTGGGGAGAGATGGAGAAGGCCGCAAGGGAGGAATTTGAACTAAGTGGATATTATGAGATAAGGACTCCTGTGTTTGAGGATACACGTCTATTTGTAAGGAGCATTGGAGAAACAACTGACATAGTAGAAAAGGAGATGTATACATTCGGTGATACAGCCGAATCAACCATTACCCTCCGACCTGAAAATACAGCACCAGTTATGCGAGCATATCTCGAATATGAGTTATATAAAACAAAAAAATTCCAGAAATTTTATTATATTGGACCAATGTTCAGAAAAGAACGTCCGCAGGCGGGAAGGTTGAGACAGTTTCATCAAATAGGAATAGAGGCAATAGGGTCGTATGATCCATTACTTGATGTTGAGACGATAAAGATTGCCACAAGAGTTTATGATAGACTTGAACTAAGTGGGTACGAAGTTAAGATAAACTCCATTGGGTGTGAAAAGTGCAGACCCGGATTCAGAAAGGTTCTTAAAGAAGAACTATCAAAATACAAAGATGATTTATGCGAACTCTGCAAGATAAGGCTCGATAGGAACGTCTTCAGGGTGCTTGACTGCAAACAGAAAAAATGCAAGGAGATATGCAAAAATGTATCAAGCATAGAAGAACATATATGTAATGATTGCTCAGGCCACTTTAAAACTGTTAAAAATACACTTAAGGATATAGAACTGGAATTTAAGATTGATCCTCACCTTGTCAGGGGACTGGATTATTATACAAAGACAGTTTATGAGATAACACACCCTTCCATGGGTGCCAGGGATACGATTTGCGCAGGCGGGCGTTATGATAACCTGATATCGGATATTGGTGGTCCTCCAACAGGGGCCGTTGGTTTTGCTGCCGGAATGGAGGCATCAATGATTGCCATTTTAAATACTAGAAAAAAGGAACGCGAAAAAGATACATCACAGTTAGCTCCAGATGCGTATATTGTATCAATTGGCAATGAGACCAGAAATTATTGCTTTAAATTGCTTAACACTCTTAGACAATCCGGAATATCAGTGGATATGGATTATGAATGCCGGAGTACCAAGGCGCAGATGAGGACGGCTAATAAGCTCAATTCAAGATTTACTATTGTTATCGGCCCAGATGAATTAGAAAAAGGTGTGATTAAGTTGAAGGATATGCAAACAGGGGATGAAAAGCTAGCAGAAGATGCTAATGAGATAGTTCAGGTTGTGAAAAGGAATAAATGAAACCTAGACGGCAACGTCCAGGGGTCACGGTAACGAAGGACAAATAACAAATAACAAATAACCGATAACCAATGCTTGCCATGCGTGTCCCGTAAGGAGGAACGACTGTACTGGGGTGAAGTGATTTCCTACTTCATCGTGGACTAATGACAGCTTGCCCTGTTAGATAACAGATTTCTTAGCAAGTGAGATATTTTCACGTATGTAATATACTAAGCCGTTCAAAAAGTTATAAAGGTTTTCTATCTAACAGGGCGTAGCGAAATGACGGCTGACAAAGGAGTAGGGTGGACATTGCCCACCGCCTTGTCTCTCATTTACGTGCCATTCTGAGCTGAAGCCCTGAGTAAAACGAAGGGGCAACGAAGAATCTCATACAAAATAGAGAAAGGATCAAATGTCTGACTTACAAAGAACTCATACCTGTGGACAACTGCGGAAGGAAGATGCAGGAAGTGAAGTTACACTCTCCGGTTGGGTCGACACCAGAAGAGACCACGGTGGTGTTATATTTATAGACTTAAGAGATAGATACGGTAAGACACAAATCGTCTTCAACCCGGAACACAATTCAGAAGCTCATCAACAAGCATCAACCCTCAGATCAGAATATGTGATAGCACTAAAAGGTAAAGTTACTGAAAGACCGGAGGATATGGTTAATCCGAATTTGGATACGGGTGAAATTGAATTGTTTGTTGACAAATTAGAAATATTAAATACAAGCGAGACAACGCCATTTGAGATTACGGACGATACCGAAGTTTCAACCGAATTAAGGCTCAAGTATAGATACCTTGACCTCAGGCGTCCGGTTATGCAGAAGTATTTAGCCTTCAGGCACAAAGTATGCCAGGTTGCCAGGCAATATTTTGACCGTAACAATTTTATTGAGGTTGAAACACCATTCCTGACCAAAAGCACACCGGAAGGCGCAAGAGACTACCTTGTCCCAAGCAGAATAAACAGGGGACAATTCTATGCCTTGCCGCAATCTCCACAGCTCTTTAAGCAGATATTAATGGTTTCTGGATTGGATCGATATTTTCAAATAGTCAAATGTTTTAGAGACGAGGATCTGCGTGCACAACGTCAACCGGAATTCACACAGCTTGACCTGGAAATGTCATTCGTCAGGGAAGATGACGTTATCAATATTATAGAAGGATTAATGGTAGACATCTTCAGCAAAGTACTGAATAAAGAAATTACTACCCCATTCCCAAGGCTCTCATATCATGATGCAATGAAAATGTATGGATGTGATGCCCCTGATTTGAGATTTGGGATGACAATAGAGGAGATAACCGACATTGCAAAGAAAACTGATTTCAAGGTGTTTCAAAAAGTAGCTGAATCCGGTGGTCAGGTAAGAGGTATTAATGCAACTGGCTGTGCGAGCCTTTCAAGAAAAGAGATAGATGAATTAACAACATTTGTTAATCAATTTGGGGCTAAAGGTCTCGCGTGGTTTAAGGTGGATGAAAGTGGACTCACTTCTCAAATTGCAAAGTTCTTTACCGCTGAGGAACAATCTGAAATAAAAGAACGTTTCAAGGCAGCCCCGGGTGACTTGCTATTATTTGTGGCTGATAAAGAAAGTGTAGTTTCACAATCACTCTCTCAATTACGACTCAACATTGGCAAACGAAACGGATTGATTCCTGCCCGCCCTCATTCTGGCGGGAATGAAAAGGAGTTTAATTTTTCATGGATTGTTGATTTTCCACTCCTTGAATTTAATGAGGAACTGGGCAGGTACGATTCCCTTCATCACCCATTTACTTCACCACGTCAGGAAGATCTTCAGATTCTTGAAGAGAGACCTCTCGATGTCAGGGCAAGGGCTTACGACATTGTCTTAAATGGTGTTGAACTGGGGGGAGGGAGTATACGAATACACAGGCCTGATATACAAAAAAGAATTTTCCATCTACTTAATATTGATGATGAGACTGCGCAAAAACGGTTTGGATTTTTGCTGGAGGCATTAAAATATGGCGCTCCTCCACATGGGGGCATAGCGCTTGGACTTGACAGGATGGTAACCATACTCTTAGGGCTTGATGATATAAGAGAAGTTATAGCATTCCCAAAGACTCAGAAGGCCACATGCCTGATGGTTGATGCCCCTTCTGAGGTAGACGAAAACCAACTCAAAGATCTTGGTATATCACTTCGAAAACCAGAATAAATTGTCCGTTAATTGAAAATATAGTTTGGACGTCATTCTAGTCCGCTTCACGGACTGTCATTAGTCATTTAGCCCGCTTTGGCGGGCCGTCATTAGCTGATTACATCAGCCAGTCAATAAACATTTAGCTAACCCCATACAGAACGATACGCTCGGGTGGGAATGCTTGCCAGCCAAAACACTAGATGGGCTAGTCTGGCTGGTTGAAACATGAATCAATCTACGCTTTAAAAAAAGCAAACCGGATTCAATGAAAAAGACGAAAACCTTACCAATACCTGAAGAAACAATAGAAGGTAAAATATTGCTTATCAGACATAAAAAGGTAATGCTCGACACAGATTTGGCTTTACTCTATGAGGTAGAAATAAGAGCCTTAAATCAAGCAGTTAAGAGAAATATTGAACGCTTTCCAGGAGACTTCATGTTTCAGTTAACAAAAGGAGAGTATGAATCTTTAAGATCACAATTTGTGACCTTAAGCCGTCATTAATTAATAGTCATTTGTCATTTAGCCCGCTAGGCGGGCCGTCATTAGCTGATTAAATCAACCGTCATTAACCGCTTACTAATCACTTCTTAACAATTCATTATAAAAGAATCATAATCCGAAAACCTTTGAAATTATAACTTAAACCTAAATTGAGCGATTATTGTAGCCGCCCCCATTCCTCCCCATAGCTTGCTAGCGCAAGCTAGCAGTGGGGATGGGGGCGTAACTTACGTGAGAATCTCATTAACCCATCAGATGATAAGAAACGCAGGCTAAAGCCTTCGGCTACAGTAACGTATAATATGAAATCGCTCAACTTAGGTTTAAGTCAGCTTCTTAAGATGCAAAGAAGGAGGATGTTTAAATGAAATTGGAAGATCTTAAGGTTTATCAACTTGCAATGGATATCGGTGAGAGGGTTTGGTTGATTGTTAGCAAGTGGGATTATTTTGCCAAAGATACGGTAGGCAAACAATTAGTTAGATCAGTTGATTCAATAGCAGCGAACTTAAGCGAAGGTTATGGTCGTTTTTTCTACAAGGAAAATAGACAATTCTGCTATTATAGCAGAGGTTCACTTTACGAGACAAAAACATGGCTCAAAAAATCACACGATCGTGGTTTGATAATTGGTGACGATTTCCAGTCTTTACAAAAAGATATTGAAACAATTACTTTTAAGTTAAACAATTATATTAAATCTATAGGTGCACAGACTGATCGAAAAACCAATGACGGCGAAGCCAACTGACTCTATGACAACGAAGTGAATGACTTAACCTATTTTTAAAAGATGGACAAATCAGATCTAGACAAATCTATTCAATACATTAAGGGAGTAGGTCCCAAACGATATCAGACGCTTAAAAGACTGGGCATTCATACCGTAAAAGACCTTCTTTATTACTTTCCCCGCACATATCAGGACAGATCTCAAATTGAGAAAATCTCAGGATTGGAAAAAGGTGTTACTTCAATGGTCAAAGGGAAGGTCTTCAATGTTAAGTCTTACAATACCAGGGGGTGGAGAAACATCTTTGAGATTTCTGTTGCGGACGGTACGAGTATCCTCCTTGTTAAATGGTTTAATCAACCATACCTGAATGATGTGTTTCAAGTGAATGACCACGTATTCTTATATGGTAAGGTTTCTGTATATAAACAGGCACTGCAGATGGTAAACCCTGAATACGAAATAGTGTCAGAGGAGGATGGCCTGGGCGAGAGTGTTGCAATATTACCCGTTTATTCACTAACAGAGGATATGAGACAACCTCGCTTCCGTAAACTCATGAAACAGGTTGTGGACGAGCATTCACATCTGGCTGATGAGATATTTACGGCTGATATTCTTAAGAAACATAAGTTTGTGCCAATTACGTTTGCAATAAAGAATATCCATTTTCCCGATTCATTCGACAGCCTTGCAGAATCTAAAAAAAGGCTGAAATACGAAGAATTCTTTACATTCGAAACGGCAATGGCGCTTCGCAAACGCAATATAAAGGAAGCCAGAGGTTACAAATTCCGAATAGGACCAAATGTTGAGGATCACATTTATAAGCTCTTTCCATTTAAACTTACACGCAGTCAGGAGAAGGTTATAAGAGATATACATGAAGATATGTGCAGTGTGCGACCTATGAATCGTCTGCTTCAAGGTGACGTTGGCTCTGGCAAAACGGTAGTGGCCGTTTATGCCCTGCTTGCAGCCATTGCAAATGGTTTTCAAACAGCCCTTATGGCGCCTACAGAAATTCTTGCGGAGCAACACTACCGTACGCTTAAGCGCTTCCTTGCTGATGCAAAGGTGAGAGTACTACTTTTGACAGGGGGGGCAAAGACAAAGTTAAGGAAGGAGAATTTAGAGCGTATAAGGCAGGGTGAAACTGACCTTGTTGTGGGTACTCATGCCTTAATTGAGGGAGATGTGGAATTTAAAAAGTTAGGTTTGATAGTGATCGACGAGCAGCACAAGTTTGGAGTGATGCAGCGTACGAGACTAAGGCAAAAGGGACGCAAACCCCAGCCGGACGTCCTGGTAATGACGGCAACTCCTATCCCTAGGACTCTTTCCCTGACTGTGTTTGGTGATCTTGACGTTTCTATTATTGATGAATTACCACCCGGTCGAACCCCTGTTGAGACATATCGGGTAACAACAAAGAAACAAAATGATGCCTATGAGTTTATTCGTAAAGAGGTGAAGAATGGGAGACAGGTATTTGTTGTTTACCCGCTGGTGGAGGAGTCTGAAAAACTTGACCTCAAGGCAGCCACTGTAGAGGCAAAGAGACTTCAGGATGAGGTATTTCCTGAATTAAAGGTAGGACTTCTGCATGGACAGATGAAATCAAACTTGAAGGATAAAATTATGTCGGAATTTATAAACCGTAAGTATGATATCCTTGTGTCAACAATCGTGATAGAGGTGGGGATTGATGTGCCAAATGCTACCGTGATGGCGATTGAGCACGCCGAACGATTTGGACTTGCACAGCTTCACCAGCTCAGGGGCAGGATAGGACGCAGCTCACACCAGTCTTATTGTCTGCTCTTTGGTACTCCCAAGAGTACAGAATCCCGTCAGAGGCTCAAGATTATGTTGGAAACAAATGATGGATTTAAGATAGCGGAGGAAGACCTGAGGCTCAGGGGACCGGGAGAGTTCTTTGGGACACGACAACACGGCTTACCTGAATTTAAGATTGGTGACATAATCAATGACTATAATATATTAAAGCTGGCGCGAGACGACGCCTTTAAACTTGTGAATGAAAGCCAGAAGTCAAAGACCTCAAAAAACCGTATGCTCCTGAAAAGGATTACAGAAAACTTCAAACATAAACTCGACCTGATAAATACGGGATGATCCTATTTTATTTAATAATTTATTGGTTGACACTGTAAACATATTTTATTACATTAATCGTAATGGCATATATTGTAGATGAAAGGAAAATATTAAAGACATTAAACAAATTAGATAAATCAATCAGGGCTGCTTATTCGGCCTGGAAAGGAATTGTTACTAATCACGGATTAAGGGGATTGAGAAAAGTTAAGGGTTTTCATTTGGAAAAGCTAAAGGGAAAGCGAAGAGGGCAATATTCATGTCGGCTTAACAGAGGTTATAGAATCTTTTTTAAGCAGACGGATAATAATTTTATGATTGAAGTATTGGAGATAAGTAAACATGCATACTAAAAAAAGAATTACAGCATTAAAAGTTGGTCAGGAGTTGATAGAGCTTGGTTTAAAAGTTCAGCGCAAGGAAGTGCCTTTGGATATAGTTATAAATGAAATTAACCCCGACTTTCTTGGTTCCGTCTCTAAACACATCCCTGAATGGGAAAAAGATATTGAACCCTATGACAGGATATTGGCCTTAATGGAAATTCAGGGCATAAGCAAGTCAGAACTTGCAAGAAGACTGGGTATCTCAAGGCAATATGTAACGGATTTACTTAATGGGAAAAAACCAATCACATTAAAATCTGCAAAAAAATTCGCTCATGCGCTGGAGGTGCCAGTATCCGGAATTATCGGGATGTGATGATTACTTACTAGCTTGGACACATCGCATAAAATTGGTGCTATTGCCCATGTTTATATTTAAAACTGAACATAGAACTTCCTTGTCCTGGGTCCGTCAAACTCGCAAAAGAAAATAGCCTGCCAGGTCCCTAATAAAAGCTGACCGTCTTTTATTATAACCCTTACGGACGAACCAAGCAGAGACGCCTTGATGTGGGCATCGCTATTGCCTTCCATGTGAGAATAGTTGTCCTGCTGAGGGATCAACTCCTCAAGCTTTTTCAGTATGTCCCGGGGAACGGCCGGGTCAGCATTCTCATTAATGGTGACCGCAGTTGTGGTGTGGGGGACGAATACTGTGGCTACGCCTTCCGAAATCTCTTCCACAAGGTCTTGAATCTGTGCCGTGATGTCGATGAACTCGTTACGCCTTGACGTTTGAATGGTGAATTGCTTGATCATATCAAATTAAAGATACGAGTAGGGGGTCCCTGGATCTTTGGTCTTCATCTTGAGGAATTACATTATTTGCAATCCTATTTAAAGTCAAGAAAAAAGAGATGGCTAGGTGAGATGTGGTTTGGGAATTTTAGGGACAATATACTAATTAATAAGTTATGTGCCTGCCCGCCCGGCTATGCCTTTTGGCGGGCCTGCCCGACGGGTTGTTTGGCGGGCCTGTCTGACCTGTCCGATCCGGCACAGGCGGGCCTGCCCGCCCCCATTCCTAGCTTACGCAAGGAAGCTATGGGGGGCGGGTCCCCGGAAATATTAAATTTATACTTGACTTGGTGTGTCATAAGTGATACATATAGCAAATAGGAGGATACGGAAATGCCTACAAAAAACCCGAGAATTAATGTTGTATTAGAAAAACCGCTTTATGATAACATTGAACGTCTTGCCAAAAAAGATGGAGTTTCTCTTTCTTTAAAAGTACGTGATCTTGTAAAAGAAGCATTAGAGATACAGGAAGATATAACCCTGTCCAACTTTGCAAAAAAGAGAGAACGCACCTTCCGTAAAACAAAGGCCCTGAAACATAATGAGGTTTGGTAGAATTGTCATTTGAGCTTAAATATCATCCTGATGTCAGGGCAGTTGACATACCATTGATTAATTCAAAGCTTAGAAGACGTATTAAAAAAGCGATAGAAACACGTCTTATAACCGCCCCTCATCAATACGGCGAACCTTTAAGAAAAACCCTCAAGGGATATTGGAAGCTAAGGGTTGGAGATTATAGAGTAGTCTTTAAAATAGTGGAGAGCGAAGTATGGATACTGGGTATTATTCATAGAAAAGATGTATATAAGAAGATAAAGAAAAGGGTATGAAGAAATTATAGCTAAGTAAACCCCGTTAGAAGTTCGGGTGAGGCATTAGGCCCCATCCGAACTATGTATTTTTCACTCCGCCCACAGGACAGGGCTTTGTTTCTAACTGGGTAAAAATAGCAGGTGCTGTTCCAAAGGAAAACACGATAAAGCTTAGCGAGGTAGTAAAAGGGAAAGCGAGAAATCTGGAAACTCTAAAAAAATAGTAAATTTTCAGAAAAGATTACCGATAATATATAGTTAACCTTATTCTTGATAAATACGGGGTAAGATGTCTTTCACATTAGTAAAATCTTTATTTGCTGTAGTTAAAGGTATTAAAAAAACAAAAAAAACTATTGTATTCATACATAATTATGATAACATTCGAACTTTTGCAATAATTCAGTTATTCTTTTACCTACTTTATTCTCGATAATTATTGATTAATAGGATACTTTTTAGCTATGTTTAAGAACCTTCTTTCCCCACTGCTAGTACGCCGAAGGCGCACGAGCAAGCTGTGGGGACTTTTTATATGTTTAACGTTACTATTAAGCACCGCCCCTGTTTTTGCATTCGATTCTAAATCTGAGATGGCAAAGGTTAATAAAAAACAGGTGTTAGAGGATGTGTATGCACTTGTTGATTCTCAGGGAGTAAAGCTGTTCAGAGAGGAAAACAGGGAGATGAATAAAGAGCTTATGGAGCTTTTTGATGTTTCTATTCCTAGATCAAAGCTTGAGCAGTTTTATACAATGCTTTTTTACATTTCTAAGTATGCAACAATCGAAAAGGATGCGTTTATTATTGATCCTGATTTGACTATCAGGCTTTTGATCTCAAGTAAGGTTTTTACCAATCCTGAATTTCCAAGGAGGATTTCCAGGATTTTCCTGGTTAGAAACAATCGGGAAAAACCACTTTATAAAGTTTTCTTTGATAGCAATGAAGTAAAGCTGGATTTGAATAAGGGTGATGGATTCGGGATTTCAAGAGAAGGAATGCGCCAGCAGGCAGAGGCATTGGTTTTTTACGGATTCTTTTCTTTCCGTTTAAGAGAAAAGGGAGATAATGTCGAGGCCTTTGATTTTGAAAATGTTGACCTTTACGGGTCTTTCGGGTCTCGCGGCCTTATTAATGTTGATATAAATTATGTTGCCTTAAAGTCCGTTGAATTTCATAAGGGGTCAGAAATGGCCCTTGTAAGGGCAAAGGTTTCAAGAAGAGAGTTTGAAATAAACGAGCACACCTGGCTTCTTAGTCTCGTTACGAGATTTGTAACGGATAAATCTCTTCAGCCGATTGACTGGTAAGGCCTAATACTGGAATCACTTTTCTATCCGTTTCATAGAAAGAGAAATTCTTTTCCTTTCCACATCAACATCAAGTACCTTGACTTTAACTATATTACCAACAGACACATGTCCTTTTATGTCCCGTACATATTCATTGGCGACCTCTGAGATATGAACAAGCCCGTCCTGATGTACGCCTATATCCACAAAGGCGCCGAAGTTCGCTACATTAGTTACACTCCCCTCCAACACCATACCGGATTTCAGATCATCGATTTCACTAATCGAGTCACTAAATGCAGCAGTAACAAATCTTTTACGCGGATCACGACCCGGCTTCTTGAGCTCCTCCAGGATATCCGTTACTGTGGGAAGCCCTGCCCTCTCACTGATAAAAGAGTGAGGGTCTAGCTTTTTAATCATCTCTTCACTCCCTATTATGTCACTCGGCTTTTTCTGCAGGTTCCTGGCAATTGTATCTACAATATGATAACTCTCAGGATGAACGGCAGAATTATCCAGTTGATTGACGGAATTGCGTATACGCAGGAAACCGGCGCACTGTTCAAATGATTTGGGTCCGAGTTTGTTGACTTTTAAAAACTGATCCCTGCTTGAAAACAAACCGTTCTGGTTTCGGTAGTTCACAATATTCTCAGCAAGGCTGCTGCTGATACCGGCTACATAGAAGAGTAATTCCCTTGAAGCTGTATTAACGTCCACTCCTACATAGTTGACACAATGTTCAACAACATCATCCAGTTTCTCTTTGAGCCTTTTCTGGTGGACATCATGCTGATATTGGCCAACACCAATGGACTTCGGGTCGATCTTCACCAACTCTGCTAATGGATCCTGCAGTCGGCGTGCGATACTAACCGCCCCGCGAACGGTAATATCTTTGTCAGGAAATTCCCTTGCAGCAACCTCAGATGCAGAATAGATTGACGCTCCAGATTCATTAACTATTACGACCTTTATTTTTCCCTTAAATTCCTTTGCTTCTTCCTGATCCAATGTCCGGTGAACAAACTTGTCTGTCTCCCTTGATGCAGTACCATTGCCTATGGCAACCAGCTCTATATTGTATTTTCTAAACCAGTCATATAATATCCTTGCAGAGCCTTCAAAATCATTCCTGGGTGCAGTGGGATAAATAACTGTTTCATCAAGCAGCTTTCCGGTAATATCCAGCGCTACAATCTTGCAGCCTGTACGGAGGCCCGGGTCAATTCCCATAATAGGACAACCACCTGCGGGAGGGGCCAAAAGTAAATTATTAAGATTGGTGGCAAAGGTTTCTATTGCTTCTTCATCAGCTTTTTCTTTATTTTCCAGACGTATCCTCGAAATTACAGATATTTTCATCAGGCGATGGAATGAATCATCAATTGCTTCTAATACTATCTTTGCACACTTATTCTTCTTATTTCCTGTTATGTTATTTTGAAGCTTCGTAAGTATTTTTTCATCGGACACTTCAATTGTAAAACTTATTACACCTTCGTTTTCCGCACGCCTCAAACCCAGCATATTGTGGCTGGAGATAGAGTCGACAGGATTTCGGTAATCATAGTACATATTATATTTTGTATTCTTATCTTTATATTCATTCTTTACCTTTGAAACATACTGACCCTCTTTATGCATGTAATTGTAGACAACGCTTCGGTGATCAGTATTTTCTGAAATAATCTCTGAAATAATATCCTTTGCGCCAGCTATGGCATCATCAATACTCTTTATATCTTTAAAAGCAACCATCTGTCCTGCAGCAAAGTCAAAAGGATCAAAACCATCCGACATTTCCAGAATTTTTAAGGCTAATGGTTCCAATCCCCTTTCTCTGGCAATGGTAGCCCGGGTTCTTTTTTTGGGTTTGAAAGGGAGATAAATTTCTTCCAGTTCGTTCTTAGACAAACACTCACGGATAGTTTTTTGAAGTGTAGGCGTCATTTTGCCCTGGTCGGTAATAGTCTTAGTTACTGTCTCCTTGCGCTGAAGAAGTTCATCCAGGTATGTGTCTCGCTCCTTTATCTTACGGAGATCCACTTCATCAAGACCACCAGTAGCCTCCTTACGGTACCTGGCAATAAATGGAACCGTATTGCCTTCGGCAAAGAGGGATAGAACCTTTTTGACTATTGGTTTTGCAAGGCTGAATTCTTCCGCAATAATCTGTGCATTATCCATAAAATTATCCTTAGGGGTAAAATTCCACAACGGGGTTTACTTTGCTCTGTTTCCCTGACGATCAAACAAGCCATAATTAGCAGCTATACGGCGTTTGGATTTACTTGTCCAGAAGTTTAAGAAATCATTGTTAAGTTCCTTCATATTAATTGTTGCCATACCTGTCATGGCGGCCTTCTGCCAGTCCCTGGTCTTGATAAGTTCCTGTAGTATCACATCACATACATTTTCATAATTCCGATCTTTATACAAATGGCCGGCCTTACGAAAAAAATATACCAGTGCCCATGAAGTAGCGTAATTCTGCTCCAAGTTGTCTTCTTGATAAAACTCATTGGGTGATAACGACATTACCTCTTCAAGCTTAAGCTGGTTGTTCTTTATAAGCGGTTCCAACACTCTCATTCGCTGGGCATTCTCTCTAACAACAACCGTTTTCCTGATGCGGTCTATTTTACACGTTTCAAATAGCATTGCATGTCCTTCATTAAACCACATGGGGGAAGTAACGTAATCAAGGGTGTAAAATAAATATTGATGAAGTGCCTCATGATAAACTGTTTGCAGCATTTCTGCGTTTGAAACTTTCCGATTACCTATGTAATTGGGGGAAATTACCAATTCCTTGCGGTCAGGCATCCATACTCCGCCGCTCCAACTAAGGTTAGCAGGAATATACTGTTGATATTCCTCACGGGATTTAAAAACGGTCACCACGCTAACCTCATCTATTTCCTTGATAGGAGGGAAAAATGCCGTATAGGCCTTACGCATGATTTCAATGTCCTTTTGAATCAAAAGTGCTAAGTCTCGATTCTTGTAGGTAAGATTTGACTTGATAACATAGTTTTTGGTTTCAACATACCACCAGTCTTTTAAGTTTTTAATTTCACGGGTGACTCTTTTACGAGTAGACTCGAACTTGGAGCTTTTCTTTTCTCGCACATTAGTACGATAGCTTTGGAAATCCCTTGCTTTACTAACTTCAACAGAACGTTTACCCGTAATCAATACGGTTTTTAATAGATTCCATATGGCATTATCAACCTCTGATCTACTTAGTCCTTTCTTAAAGCGGAAAAGGAAGAAGATCTTCTTACCTTCTGGATATCCAAGTACGAAAGCCTGTTTTTCCTCGTGAGGTAATTCCTTAAAAGTAAAACGCACATAATTATAACGCAGGTACATTCCCCTTATACGCTTTACTGTAGAATCAACCTCCCCCGCAAACAACTCAACCCACGTTCTGATGTTTTCATCATTCCATTTAATATTAAGACTGTCGAGTGCATCATGATAATCAGATTCTATAACGTGGTGATTGTTAATCAATGGTAACTTCTGAGGTATAAGATGATTGAGAGTTACTAATTCAAAAACTCCTTTTTCTCCCTGAAATCTGGCAATTTGTTGATCATGTCTCCACAGCTCAACAGGGTCATAAGCTTCTATCCTCTGGCCGGTCTGGTTATTGTTGTATGTATAAGTTGGTATGGGTGGAATTGACATCTGAAGAAAGTTCTTAAGTGTGCGAAACCTGATTCCGGCTGCAGGCAGATCAATAACCTTGCCAAGTCTCAAGGACTGATTGCTTTCGGCGGCATCAGTTGAACTGCAGGCAAGGAATAAAAGTATTAAATATGCATAGAGAAATTTTCTTCGCATTTTGAACACTTGCATAACTATATAAGATGTTATATTTATTTCAATTTTAATATTTTATGATAGGTGATAATACCCTTTAAATATCGAGAGATACTCCATATATGTACCGTATTGGCAACGCAGCAACATATTTAAAAGACATTCATCTCTTGTATCTTCCCGAATCTTCCAGTATCATAAAACAATGATTAGGTTCAAATAATTTACCCATAAAACTGATAACCAAAAGGACTGAGTTTATGGGCTTACAAGTGGGTGAATATAAAATCCGTTAGAACATTATCTTGCGGGGCAAATTCATCCCAGGGATGTTCCCCCTCACCCTCTCTTGTCCCAAAGAAGCTGTGTCACAATTGTCATCCCCCCCCACAGCTTGCTCGCTTGCGCTTCGTAAGCTAGCAGTGGGGGCGGGATCTCTTAGGTTGCTAAGTTATGGGAATCATTAGATTCTGAAACAAGTTCAGAATGACATATTATGTGTTTTCGCCATTGTAACACAGCCCCAAGGGGGAGAGGATTAAGGTGAGGGGTATCTACAAGTCTATAACATTAAAACTATAAGAATTTGTGTAAAAAGGTGAAACTTGCAAAAGGAACAATATGTATGTACCGTCTGTGGTTTTAACATGGTGGGTTATTATCCGGACAAATGTCCCTTCTGCGGTGCATTAAGGGATAAGTTCATAACCTCAGAGGAATGCTCAGCACGTTTCAATGTAAAGGGTTTCCCTGTAAATGAAAAGGTTACACGACTCAATTCCGTTCCCTCACTTGGTCTGGAACACTCTGCTTACCGTGTAGAAACAAACAACAAGACCTACTGGATAGACTGCCCCTCATCCTTCGACAATAGCCTAAAACCAACGGATGTCATAATCTTTACACATCACCACTTCCTCGGTGCCTCTAACCAATATAGGGAACTTTTCTCCTCACAGGTGCGTATACATAAACTGGATTCTGCTCACAAAATATGTCAGGCATTTACCTTTGATGAGACCTTTGATGGGAATTTTACTGAAGACGGTATCGATGCCTTCCATATAGATGGCCATACCCCCGGCTTTACATTCTATATCTTCGAGGAAACCCTCTTGATCTGTGATTATGTATTCTTGAAGGAAGGGAAGATGAGATACAACCCTTTCGGCCCGGAAAAGGATACCAGAGAAGGGGGCAAGAAACTAAAGACCATTGTCGAAGGTAGAAAGATAGATGTGGTGTGTGGCTACAATTATGTGGTTGATTATGTGGACTGGAAGCCGAAGTTTGATAATCTTTGTGTGTGACTTCGGTATTACGCTTCTTGCATCCAACGCTAATAAAACAAAAGCAGGATAGTTATGCCAATCAAGACAAAGGGTATCAATCATCCCCCCCCAATGCTTCCTTGCCGAAAGTAGGCTCTGTAAGAGCGGAAGCAAGGAATGGGGGCAAACCTGGATGAGCCTAGAATGACCCACTTATTTTTTTCCGCGGGAAATGGCTCCTTTATTGCCTTCTTCGTACCCAATGAGGACAGTGGGCTAAAGCTACGCAGGGGTAGTGAGGGAGTAGGTTCAATGCAGCATTTGGCAATGAATCTGGTTGGGCCTATCGAGGAAGCTATGAAGACCCTGGACAAGTACAAAATAAAATTTGATGGGCCAATTGATAGGGGATACGAACGCTCCCTGTATTACCATGACCCTAATGGAATTAAAGTAGAACTGCTGACGTGGAAAACGCCTCTGCCCGTGGGCACTGATGAAGCAGACGTCATCGCAAGGGCTCAGAGTATCCGAGAAAAGGAAGGTGCATACAATATAGAGGACGAACACGTGCGCAAGGCTATGGCAGAGATTGGCTTACGAGAAGTGGTTTAGGATTTAGGGGGTATCTGCATAAGACACAGTGTCTATTTAACAGGTTGTCCGAGAATAATCAAAAGCACCGTTTTTTGTCATTTTTACCCCGCATTTTGCCCCTGCGCTTTCTTGCACCGTGGCGGCACGCTGCGAAAGCAAGATGCTGGGGCAGCGGGGCTGAATAGATCTTGAACTAAATTCAGGACCTTCGGTTTCAGAATCTGTAATTATAAGTATTTACAGTAGTATTAGATTCCGCCCCCATTCCTCCCCATAGCTTGCTAGCGCAAGCTAGCAGTGGGGATGGGGGCGGAATGACAATTCTCGGACAACCTGTTAACTTATGACTATTAACAATTGCTTATTTGATGTTATAGTTTAGTTTATATTTGACGATAATAAGGTATTAGGACAACTAAAAGTAAACTAATACTTATTTCAAAAAAGCATAAAGAGAGGGGGCGAACTGTATGAGGATATTATCAACTATATTAATGGCTGTATCCTTATCAGTAGCAGGTTTGTTGTCTGTGAGTCTGGATAGCATAGCGGAGGATAAAAAGGGCGAGAAGCCCGTAATAAAAAAGGCACAACATGAGGGCTCCCGTGTGCAGCATAAGGAGAAGAATGAGGGAGTGCGAGAACGAGACAGGGGACGACGTGATGACTTGAGAGAGAATAGGAAGGATGGACGTGAAGACCTTAGAGATAGACGCGAAGATTATAGGGAGCATCGTGAAGAACGGCTTGAAGGCCTCAGGGATAGACGTGAGAATTTCAGGGAACATCAAAAGGAACGGGGTGGTGATCTTAGAGATCAGCACAGTGAACGACATGAAGAAGCTCGTGAGCAACGTAAAGAACGACTGGAGGACGCTAAGGAGCGTTATAAGAGTCGTCACGATGAAGCCCTGAGAAGTTTTGAGGAATGGGGTGATAAGGCTAGAGAACGTTACGAACGTCGGAAGGATATGCGTGAAGATCTTAGAGATAAGCGCGAGGATTTTAAGGAACAACAAAGAGAACAGCGCGAAGACGATAAAGAACGTCGGAAGGACATGCGAGAAGATCGTAAAGATAAACACGAGGATTTTAAGGAACAACAAAGAGATCTGCGTGAAGACTATAAAGAACGTAGGAAGGACATGCGAGAAGATCGTAAAGATAGACACGAGGATTTTAAGGAACACCAAAGAGATCTGCGCGAAGACGATAAAGAACGTCGGGAGGATATGCGTGAAGATCTTAAAGATAGACACGAGGATTTTAAGGAACAACAGAGAGAACACCGTGAGGAATTTAGAGAGCACCGACGAGATAAGCGTGAAGATATAAGGGAACATCGAAGTGATAGACGTGATGAATTTAAGGAGCGACATAAGGACAGGCGTGGAGAAGCTCGGGAGCACAGTGAGAACGTTGGGGATAGACGCAAGGATGCCCAGAGACATCAAGGGCCTGGAGTAGGAAACCACGGTCAGGGACAAGGTCAACAAGGAAGTGGGCATGGAGGTGGCCAAGGATAGAGAAAGATAAAATGAATAGATTCCTTATCCATACGTTATTTGCATCTACAGTTCTTTTTGTCGGCAACGTGATTGCAGGAAGTAATAGGGACGGATAATTATTTCTTTACAATTTCCATACGAAATTGTAGATTAAGCAGAAGGTTTTGTCTTAAGCGGTTCAGTTTAACCGTTTTAAAAAGTCAATATGTACTTATGGTTCTAAGCAAGATAAATTACTTTTATATAAATTATTTAGATGAGGCATAGATATGCATAATGAATTTACAGCAATCATAGAACGTGCTGGAGAATGGTTTATTGCCTATTGTCCTGAAATACCCGGCGCAAATGGGCAGGGACGTACCATTGAGGAATGTCGGGAAAGCCTTAAAGAAGCGATTATGCTTATTATGGAAGACAGAAGAAAAGATGCCCTACGTGGTGTGCCTAAAGAAGCGACGCAAGAGGTTGTAATTATTAAATGAAACGCCATGCTCTTCTGAAACATCTAAGAATGCATGGTTGTTATCTCAAACGCGAAGGCAGTAAATCCACAAACTGGCCAAGTCGAAGCAGTTCCTAGACACACAGAAATACCCAATCTACTTGCAAAGAAAATTTGTCATGGTTTAACTGTTCCTGAAATACAAGGTTGAATAAATAGGACACATTTATTGATATGCTTGCCATATTATCCATCCGAACAGTATAACTGGGTGGACATCATTCAGTAGGTACTCAGACAATGAATTGTTTCTAGTGTATTTATCATGAAATTCTATGTTTAGATGCGTCTAAATTGAAACAATTATGGAGGTCTTAAGTTTAACCTAAATTGAGCGATTTATAAACTCCACTTGTCATTTTGGCTCCTTCACTCCTGTCATTCCGAACGAAGAGAGGAATCTTTTTTTTCGCTCAGGACAGGCTCTGGGAGAAATCTTAACGCTCGCTGTTGTAAAAGATTTCTCGCTACACTCGAAATGACAGACCGGAACGAGTATTTTCACATAATGAATGAACATAATAAGTAGGCTATATCTAATAATTTCAACGGAATAACAATAAAATGAAAAACAAATCGCTCAGTTTAAGTTCAAAATTAATTGATAAACATCGATTATTCCTTGAATTCAGGCAATAATTCAAAAATAGAGAAAAATTAAAATGAAAAGATTTTTTGTTCAAATATTAATTGCATCTATGTTTCTTTTTACTGGTAACCTGCTTGCGGATGAGATAAATGAAAATACATTGCCTGGTATCCAGGAGGAAGTAAATGAATTCCTGGATAAACGCAGTGGGACGAAGATAGATGAAAAAGACAAGGCTATCATGGTTAAGGCTGCGCAGGATTTGGACAGGGCAATGCCAGATCCCGGTTTAAGAGTCGGAGAAAAGGCACCAGATTTTACGTTGGTAAATGCATTCGGAAAAGAAGTCAGACTCTCTGAGCAGTTAAAAAAAGGGCCTGTAATCTTGACATTCTATCGGGGTGCATGGTGTCCATTCTGCAATCTAGAGCTGAATGTGCTTCAAGGTAGCCTTGCTCATTTTAAGAAATACAATGCCTCCCTGATTGCCGTCACACCTCAAAGGCCTGATAAGTCAAATGAACAGATCAAGAAAGCTAAATACACATTTGAGGTTTTGAGTGACCTTGATGACAGCGTAATGAAATCTTACGATTTATTTTTTGAAGTCCCTCAGGAATTACATGAGTTGTATAGGAATAGATTTAATTTTGATATTACTGATTACAATGGTAAAGGTCGTCTTGGACTTCCGGTACCGGGTACATTTGTTATCAGTCAGGATGGCGTAATCAGGGCTGTTTATGCTAAGACTGATTATAAAAAACGGATGGAGCCTGAGGATATCCTGGAAGCCTTGAAAATGATAAAATGAACATACGCTTCAAAATTGTTGAAATATTGTACAGAAATGGCAAGTATTAGTCTTTATATCAAACACTTCCGTGAACATCTTGTTTTTTTAATTTTTTGTGTTAATTAAGAAAACGATTCTTCAGAAAAAGACATATCCCTGTATACATTTCAAAGCAACTTAGGGCCTGATTCCACAGCATGTTATAACAATATCATGAAAAGTAGTCACTTAAAGTTAGTGCAGAGAAAGAAATGAGGGTTGTTGTAAGATATAGTAAATTCCCACATTACATTGAGTGATTTTTGTAGCCGCCCCCATTCCTCCCCATAGCTTGCTAGCGCAAGCTAGCAGTGGGGATGGGGGCGTAACATTACATGAAATTGTCATAAACTCAT
The DNA here is from genome assembly GCA_008636105.1 of Candidatus Scalindua sediminis. Classification (GTDB taxonomy): domain Bacteria; phylum Planctomycetota; class Brocadiia; order Brocadiales; family Scalinduaceae; genus Scalindua_A; species Scalindua_A sediminis. The sequence goes on from VSDH01000002.1 coordinate 121,064, forward strand.
CAGATGATGGGAAACGTCCGCCTAGGTGGACGGCTACATTGTCATACAATATAAAATCGCTTAATTTAGGTTTGAGGTAATTTGGCGATTAGCCCACAGGCTCTTAGCCCATAAGCTCTTAGCCCGTAGGTTCTTAGCTCATAGAGGTATTTCCAAAATTCAAGCTAAAGTTTCTTCAATTTATACCGATAGAAAGAATGTGTAAGATAGTTTCTATTTTATAAAGAAACCTTGAATACCCCGTGTGGAATCACGGGTTTCTTTATGTAATATGAGATTTTGTGCTATGAAGAAAGTCATGGAAAAAAAACTAATATCCTCAAAAGTTAAATCTCAAAAAAGGATAAAGACAGCGAAGTATAAAGCAAATTTAGCAACATCGCCTGCCCAAGCCTGGTCAAGGCCGGGGAAAGATGGTTCGATCCTATCAGGAGACGCATTCTGCCTGGGAAATCTCTTAATGGATGGTAGATTTATTGATGTAAAGCAGCGGGATGAGTCTTTAGAAATGCATAGAAAAAAGCATCTCTTACTGGGTGAATGTCTAACCAGGAATGGGGCCATAAGCGGGGAAACGCTGGATACGGTTTTAACGTTTCAAGGAAAGATAAGAGAGCTCATTCATAAGGCTCGAACTAAATCACGCTTAAAGCTTGGTCAGGTCCTGGTGGCTACAAAGATGATTTCCGTTGAGAATTTAAAGAAGGCTATTAGAAGCCAGAGACGTAGTAAAAAGTTGTTGGGAGAGATCCTGGTAGAGAATGGAGTAATCTCCAGGAATATTCTGGCCCTGGCCTTGAGTGTCCAAAAGAAAATTTTAGTCCTGACGGCCTTTGCGCTCTTAAGCGGTAGTTTGATAGGTTGTACTACCCTTTCTCCGGGCCATTACGACCACACAGGCATCTCGATTAAGAAAACTCCTTATGACGATCGATATAAAAGAGTCAAGAATTATTTAAAGACGGCAAGCAAATTCAAATACAAGGCTGATGGTGTCGGAGCAGACAACTGGCAACTCCCTTTTGAAACGGAAGCACTGGGTAGAGGAGATTGTGATGACAAGGCAATTTGGTTGTATTCAAAATTGCTTAAGGAGGGATTTAATGATGTAAGGCTGGTTTTGGGAAATTACAAGAGAGGCAAACTCAGCGTTCATATGTGGGTCAATTGGTATCATAACGGTCAGGTCTATATCCTGGACCCAACCATAAATAATGGCATCTGGCGGGCTGAGGAATATTCAAAGGACTATTATAAACCTTATTATTCATTCCATAGAGACAAGAAGTGGAAGCATAGCTCATAGGCCCTAACCTGGAAGAACCAGCCGCTAACGTCGCCCTTGTGAGTAACTTAAGGTCCGCCCCAGGTGGGAGGGTTAAGTAGTTAGTTACACTTTACCTTAACCCAACTACCATACTGGCTTCCTAACCGTAACCATTACCTACTTTAGAAAAATTACATTAATCAACCCCGTTAGATAATTAGTTCAAGTCTTATCAGGATAATCCGGTGGAATATAGCTTCGTTATTCACCAGAGTAAAATTAGTTCTTACATTTTATCTAATGGGGTAAACATTTTGCCAGAATTGGTCATGATTTAACAAGTTGTCCAAGAATAAGCAAAAGCACCATTTTTTGTCATTTTTACCCCGCATCTTGCCGTTAAGTCCCGCTTTGCGGGAGAAAGTAAGAAAGCAGCGGGGCTGAATAGATCTTGAACTAAATTCAGGACCTTCGGTTTCAGAATCTGTAATTATACGTATTTACATAAGTATTAGATTCCGCCCCCATTCCTAGCTTACGCATCGTGCCGATACGGTGCAAGGAAGCTATGGGGGCGGAATGACAATTCTCGGACAACCTGTTAAGAAGTAAGATACTAGGCTCTTAGCCCATAATTTAAAGATTATTACATAAATAAAGTTTATATGAAAATAGAGATGTTTTCATGAATTTAGTGTATATAAATCTTTTGACTTAAGTGCTTGAATACTCGAATTTTGCGTTTTGGAGAACCTGTATAAGGGATGCTAAATAATTTTTCTAAAAATACCTTGACATTAGATGAATTTTATGAAAAAATGCCAGCTCGGGAGTTTGTAAACTATTCTATAAAGGAATGGTTTTTGCTTTACTTAAATGATATAGTGTGAATACTATATAATATTTTGGAAGGGAATCCTCAAAAATCTTTTAGAGGAGGATTATGAGATGACAGGTAAACGCAGATTTTCGTATATATTCATTTCAATAGTTTTATGTGCGAGCATGAACGTTATGTTTTCTGGAAAAGTAAAGGCTGGAGTTGAAGATGATATTGCAGCGGCTGTAGCAGCAGGAATGTCGTATGCTGGCGGCGTGACCGATGTGATAAATGCCGGGGCCGATGCGCCAGAAGCCGTAATTGCGGCTATTACGTTGGGTGGGCCTGGTGTTGCAGGAGAAGTAACGACGGCTGCTATACTTGCAGGTGGTATTGATGTGGCGTCTGCTGTAATCACTGCAGCCATAATTGCTGGTGGAAATGTTGCTTCAGTAGTTGCAGCAGCTATTGCTGCAGGTGTTGATCCAGATACAATCATTGCTGCCCTCATAGCTGCAGGTGTTGATCCGGATACAATCATTGCTGCCCTCATAGATGCCGGGGTGGCTCCTGCTGCCGCAGAAGATGCCGTAGCGAAAACGAGGCCTGAACCACCACCAGTATTTGGAGGAACACCAGAGCAGCCACAAGCTAATCCGGCAAGCGCTTCATCATAATAAGATCTCAACAATACCTTTTTATTTTGCAGATGTTTATTTTTCTTAAGCTGAATAGATTTAAATAAGGCACAATTTGTAAAAGAAGAAGTTTTTTTTTGATAAGCATATAGAGATACGTAAATTTGAAATCATTCTCAAGGAAGAGAACCAGGCCTTCAAGATGATGAAAAGAAAGATTACGATAATCTTTGTAGTATTTATGGCCTTCACATCCTTCGTTAGTAATCATGCCTTTTCGCAGGGAAAAATTCATTTAGGATCCCTCAGGATATATCCGTTATTTAGTGAAAGAATCGAGGTTGATGATAATATCCTTCAGGTTTCTGGTACGGGACGGGGAACTAATCCTGATACCGGTCTCCTCATAAAAGGAAAAGAAAGTGATTTAATAAATATATACACCCCCGGCCTTAAATTAGATTTGCCATTTAGAGGAGGAGGGTTGATACCCGGTAAAAGGCACGAACTAAGCCTTGATTGGCATTCAGATTTCAAGAATTATAGGGACCATGCAAGTGAGAATCAACAAAATCACTATTTTACTGCTTCTGGTATCTTAAAGTTCAACAGAGGGTTCGAGATAAACCTGGAGAATGAGTATAAAGATACTGAATCACCTGCAGGTAGTGAGACTGACAATATACATCCGGTTAGGATAAATACAGGTGAGATAATTATAGATATGCCTGATTATTTCAGAAAATTTGATGCAGAATTTAGTTATTCAAATCATCAACTAGAATATGATGAAAGGGCATTAAGACGTGCGAACAGGTTCGAACATAAGTTTACATTAAAGATTCCTTATAAACTTACTCCAAAAATAAAGTTATTCCCTGAATATACATATGGTTTTATTGAATATGATTCACAGAGCGTACTTAATCCACAGAGTGATTCGCATTATAACGAATTCTATGTAGGTGCTGAATGGTATGCCACAGCTAAGTCAACAGGTATATTTAAATTAGGTTTTACCGAGATGAGATTTGATGATACCGAAACAAGTGATATAGCGACCTTTATTGCAGAAATCGGTGTAAGAGTTTATTTAACAAAGCGAATGGAATTAGATGTAAATGCAGGGAGAGGGGTACTACAATCGGAATTTACAGCAAGAAGTAACTCATTCGAGAGGAGTTTTGGAGACTTTAGAATCTCCCGACAAGTGTGGAAGGACCTGAGTGCTTCATTCAATGCGAATTATGAAAAACAAGTTTATCATGGTTCAAAAAGAAAGGATGATGTTTATGGATTTGGCTTGTCCACCAAGTATGACATAAAAAAGCGGATGTCCGCCGAGATTAATTATACTAACAGGGACAGACATTCGAATATTGAAACTGAATCCGACCGCATTAATATTGCTTCTGTAGGAATAAGCTTTATCTTCTAGAAACCATCATCCCGTGTTATCTTCTTTTTAGCACAAGATTAAAATAATTCAATTCAGCTATTTTCCTACTAACTTATGTTAGTTCAGGCTACCCCCATTCCTATGTTGGTTCAGGCTTGCCCGCCAGACTGATAGGCGGACGCAGAGGCTATAGGAATGGGGGCGGATACTGCTATAACAACGCCAAAGAAATGTATTTTCCTTGATCATGAGCGGAGTCGAATGATTGTTGAAAAATTGTACATAAAACTGACAAACATTAGTCTTTATAGTTCAAATACTTACGTGAATATCTCGTGTACATAATACCTTGTGTCAACTTAAACAAACAGCTCTTCAGAAAAAGACCTACCCCCACATCCAATCCAAATCGACGTAACTCTTGAGGTTGCAGCATCTTATAACAATTCCATGAAAAGTAGTTGTTTTGGTATCAAAGTTGTGTAGAATATTTAGACACGAAAATACATTTATAAAGGAAATATAATATAAAGATGCCAGGGAAATTACTACCGTATCTGCTAATTTTTTTATTAATTTTTACTATAGTTGGCTGTACTGAGTTATGGAAGCAGTCTGCAAGTACCCACAATAGGAGTAGAGCCTCAGAGACCGTAAAGACACGCAGTGCAGGTAATGACATGGATATTAAATACAAAGAAAGTGTGAAGCAAAAAATCAAAGACGTCAAAGATGTCAAAGATTCAAAAAGAGAAGTTTATTTAGTCGATATAAATGATGTGTTGGATATTGTGGTATTTGAGGATGAAGACTTGAGCGTGACATTAAGGGTATCAGAGAAAGGGACAATTTCTTATCCACTTGTTGGAGAAATGCAAGTAAAAGGATTAACAGCCTATGAGGTAGAAAAGGCCCTTGAAAAGCGATTAAAGGATGGTGATTATCTAAAAAAGCCAGAGGTCAGCGTAAGACTCGATATCGAATTGATGGGACAGTACAGTGAAAAAGAGGTTTTTGTAATGGGGGAAGTAAAAGAACCGGGGCCGGTATCAATGGTGGGAAAATATCTTACTGTGCTTGAGGCAGTTGCCAGGGCGGGTGGTTTTACAGAATTTGCGGCACCAAACAGAACCACCATTGTAAGGATTGAGTATGGAGTGGAGAAGGCTATAAAAGTTGATCTGAATAAGGTAAGAAAGGGAGACAAAGCCTTAGATATAACACTAAGAGCAGGAGACATTGTTATTATACCAGAAACATATTTTTAATGCAGGGAGTAAAGAGATTTTCTTCTTTCTGCTTTTCTCTAAAGGCAAGCAAATAACGAATAACCAATAACGAATAACGAATAACGAATAACGAATAACTAATCTCAAATATCTAATATCCAGAATCCAACATCTATTGGTTCTAAGCCTTAACAACTTTAGTCACTTTAGTTCACTTTACACTTTAGATCACTTAGAATACTTTAGTCACTTTAGTTCATTTTACACTTTAGAGCACTTTTAACATTAGTCACTTAGAAACTTTAATATACTTTAATATACTTTAATCCCTAAATCCCTGAATTCCTAAATTATCCTTATAACACTTTAGCTCACTTTAAAAACGAATCAACGTCCTATTTCACTGTGGACAATTGACTAATGACGGCGTAGCCATATGACAGCTTGCCCTGTTAGATGATATATTTCTTAGCAGGTGAGATATTATCACGTATGTAATGTAAATAAGCCGTTCAAATAGTTATAAAAGTTTTTTATCTAACAAGGCGAGCGCCATGACTAATGACGGCCCGCCTAGGCGGGCTAGTGACCCAATGACTAATGTTTACCACGCCTGTCCCGTAAGGAGGAACGACTGTACTGGGGTGAAATGATTTACTTGTCTGCCGTACTCAGCACAGGCAGGTCTATTTCACTGTGGACAAATGACCCCACAATGGGGATTTCTTAATAAGCTTATGTTACCAAAAGAAAACATCCAGGAAAAAGAGATTCATCTAAGGGATTATGCACAGGTCATTCTCAGGCGAAAGTGGATACTAATCGTTTCCTTCATCGTATTGGTTACAACCGTAACCATATATTCTTTCAAAACCACTCCTATTTATCAAGCTACAACACAGGTGATGATTAACAAAGAAGATCCGAATGTCATTTCGTTCGAAGAGGTAATGTCACTGGACAGTACAGATCAGATGTTTTATCAAACCCAATATAAGATATTGGCCAGTCGTTCCCTTGCCATGAGGGTTATAAATTCGTTAAACTTAAAGGATAACCCGGAATTTAATCCTGATGAAGAATCAGGGGGTTTTTTTGGTTTGGTTGTCAAAAAACCAGGACCCGAAAAGGAATCTGACAAAGACAATAAAAACTCCGAATTAATTGATACCTATCTTGAAAGATTAGAGGTCGAACCGATAAGGAACAGTAGCCTCGTTAACATAAGCTTTGAAGGAGTTCACAAGGATATTGTAACGACGATTGTTAATAAGCATGCCGAGGAATATATAACAAGAAATCTTGAGATGAGATTTGCCGCATCACAGGATGCAGTTAAATGGCTTCAGAAGCAACTTCATGAAAAAAGGGAAATGGTGGAGAAGGCAGAGAATGCCTTGCAGTTATATAAAGAAAAGGAAGGAATTGTTTCTATTGATGACAGACAAAATATCATAGTCCAGAAACTTGAAGAATTAAATACTACCTTAACAGAAGCCAGGACAGAAAGAATGGGTCTGGAAACACTCTACAATCTGTCAAAGAAATATTCTGAAAGACCGGGAATGATTGAATCCATCCCGGAAGTTATGAAAAACCCGCTTATTCAAGACTTGAAGATAAAATATGTAGATTTATCCACGGAGATTAAAAAATTATCTGATAAATATGGGAAAAATCATCCTGTCATGATAAGGAACAATTCAAAGGCAAAAGAACTGAAAACCAGAATAGATGCTGAGGTGAACAAGATAATAAAGAGTATTGAGACGGATTACAGAGTGGCATTATCAAAAGAAGAAAATCTTTCTAATGCCCTGGAAGAACAAAAGAAGGTAGCCCTAAACCTTAATAGGAAGGCGATTGCATATGGCACGTTAAAGAGAGATTCTGAAGGTGAAAGGGCTATGTATGAAATATTGCTAAAAAGGTTGAAAGAGACTGACATTACAGGAGAGCTGCAGACGAGTAATATAAGAGTTGTTGACCTTGCTGAAGTTCCCAGATCTCCCATTAAACCCAGGAAAAAATTAAATATTATCCTCGGGGCAATAGTTGGATTAGGCCTGGGGATTGGTTTGATATTTTTCCTGGAATACCTTGACAATACCATAAAAAGCCCTGAAGATGTTGAGCAATATCTGGATGTTCCACTCCTGGGTGTGCTAGAGAAAGTTAAGGTTCAAGCGGGTGGGAAATCGCCCCCTTCAGACTTAATCACTCATGAAATGCCGAAATCGGTCTTTGCAGAGGCGGCCAGAAACATAAGGACAGGCGTAATGTTCTCATTTGCTGATAAACCCAGGAAATTAATATTGATTACGAGTGCAACTCAAGGTGAGGGTAAAACATTCGTTGCCTCTAATCTTGCTACTGCAATTGCACAGACAGGTAAGAATACGTTGCTGGTAGATACGGATTTCCGTAAGCCCAGGATAGATAAAGTTTTTAATATTACGAGGAATCCGGGTTTAAGTAATCATCTTATTGGAGAAACCGATTTAGAGTCTATTATTAAGTCTACATGTGTACCTAATCTCAGCATTGCTACGTGTGGTTTTATGCCTCCCAACCCCTCAGAGATGTTGGGTTCAACCAATATGGATGAATTCTGCAAGACGGTAAAAGAGAGGTTTGACATGGTTATTTTTGATTCACCACCTGCTATGACAGTTACTGATGCAATTGTCTTATCAAGGATTATGGATGGATTTATAATCGTAATCAAATCAGGTGAAACCGTAAGGGAAACGGCCAAGAGGGCTATCTCACAATTAACAAGTAACAGGTGTGAGATATTGGGCGCTGTTGTTAACTATGTAGATATTTCAAGAGGAAGCTATTATTACCAATATTATTCTCATTATTATAAGTATGGATATGGTAGTGAAGAGGACTTGAAGGAAACAGAAAAGATTTAATGTATAAGTGTTTTCAAACTTTTAGTAGCCGCAACCTTTACCCTGTTAAATAAGTTTTATTCTCTGTGCTTTATAATATTTAGACGTTACCTTTTTATACTACTTAATTAGTTGTATTGTAAAATATTTAACAGGGTGAAGGTTGCGTAATTTCAAAAGATTTTTAATTAACCCATAAGGTGGTAGTAAACATCCGCCTAGGTGGACGCTCGGGTGAGTAGCCGCAGGCTTTAGCCTGCGTAAGTTACATGGAATTGTCATAAACAAAACTTTTTGTGAAGCTCCACGGCTTTATGGAACACCACGTAGGATATTCTACTGTGGCAGCCGTGACTTCTTAGAGCGAAACCCCCCGCCCCCATTCCTAGCTTACGCATCGTGCCAGCGTGCCGCCACGGTGCGATACGGTGCAAGGAAGCTATGGGGGTCGGGTGAGTAGCCGTCCGCCTAGGCGGACGTTTCCCATGAACTGATAAAATTGCCATAAAAAGAATCTTTAGTAAAAGGCTAAGGCCTAATAACCAAACTGGCAGAGTCCCACAATATTGCAAGTGAGTGAATATAATCCCCATCACACTTCCCTCTCCCCATAGGGGGAGAGGGAAGTGTGATGGGGTTAGAAATACTGCGTGCATGTCAGTGGGTATCTACCGCTGGAATTTAGACCTTAGCCTTTTGTTTAGATGTTATTATGAAAAAACTTCCAAGGATATTAATATATTTCTCAATCCTGATTGCGGTAATCTTTTTGTCCGTTTCTATCGCCAGGGATTACGTTGCACACGTATACCTTTCTGAATATAAAAGCGGCTTAAAGGAAAAGAGGCAAGACACCGGGCGCCAGGGTCACCTTTTGAGAAGATCTCTGGAATTATCTCCCTCAAATGCTGAAACCCTCTTTGAACTTGGAAGATTTTATGTTAACGAAAAGCATATTGGTAAGAGTAGAAAAGATAGGAATAAATCTTATGAGCTGGCAAAGGGGTACTTTCAGGAGGCGTTGATCCGTAAACCGACTGATGGAAGGAACAGGGCAACGTATGCATGGCATATAGGCAATAAAGGGAAAACGAATGAGGCTATCGAGCACTTTAACGAGGCAATAAATTTAGGGTCGACAGATGCTTATTTACACATGATATATGCAATGTGGTGTGTGAACCAGGTAAAGAAGGAGATTAATTTTACCAACACGGTTCAATTTGTTGAAAAATATAGAGATGAGCAAAAAAGAGATGAAACCCTGAAATCATATGATAAACGATCTATTAATGGTGTAAGCATTGCGACGTTTCTCAGGACGGGTCAGGAGGAATGGGATAAAGCGTTGTCACTTGGAACCCGCAGGAACCGGGCTGCATACAATAGTATAGCGGATTTGAATTTGCTGAGATATGAACTAGACAAGGCAATCGGAAATTATAATCGTGCAAATAACAACCTTATGTTAACAAGATGTTATATTATTAAGGGAGATTACAATAGGTCCGTTAAAATTTTAGGTTTCGTCATTAAAGGAGGCGGTACACCCTTCTGGGGGAATCTGGCAATAATAAAGAAACTCTTGATGTTTGTTATAGACACTGACCCTAAAAATTACCAATCATTTTATTGGCTGGGGGAAACCCATACCCGGCTTAGAAAGACTGAAAAGGCCATACTGAATTTTAAGACGACAGTTCAATTAAACCCCAAACACATAGATGCTCATTTGAACCTGGCTAAATTATATAACCAGACAGGTAAGATTGATTTAGCCATAGAGGAATATGAGACAATACTTGAACAGGATCCAAACCATAAAGAAGCCACCCGTTTATTGGGCGAGGCGATCAGGTCTAAGTATAAAGACGCTGAATTTTTAATAAAGCCTTAATTAAGAAATACAATGGTACCTAAAATGAGCGATTTGTGCCCGCCCGAACGAAAAAAGTCAGTCAGGTAGCCGCCCCCATTCCTAGCTTACGCTAGGAAGCTATGGGGGCGTAACTTACGTGAGATTATCATATACCCATTAGATGATGAGAAACGCAGATAAAAGTTCGCCAAGGCGAATCTGCCTCAGGCACGACCTGCGGCTACTATAATATAAGGTATAAAATCGCTCAATTTAGGTGATAATAAGCAAACTCACGCTTTTTATGCCTTGAGGATAAGTTTGTGTTGACACAGTACAATAATTGTTGACAAATTGTATAGAAAACTGACAAACATTAGTCTTTATAGTTCAAACACTTACGCGAATATCTTGTATTCTTAATTTTTTGTTTAAATAAGTAAACAATTATCCAGAAAAAGGCATGCGCCTATATCCATTCCACTACGACGTAACTCCTAAATACACAACATGTTATAGTAATTCCAAATATAGTAATCGTTTTGGTATCAGAGTTGTGTAGGGTATTACAACGAAAGATGTTTTGTAACATATGAATCTTATGAATCTTACAGTGGAATATGTAACTGACAGGGCGGAGCTGTGCCCATACTATCTCCTTACCTGCCCCCATTCCTAGCTTACGTAAGGAAGCTATGGGGGCTGGCATGTATTTAAGTAGAAAGTAGAGAGATTTTTTTTCTATTGACATATGGCACTTTGTTTTATATAAGATAGGTTGACCATAATTTCCAATAGAATCATTACGATAAAGGCAAACCCTGAGTAATTAGGGGACGTAAAGTAAAGGATCTTTTTACTGTATAAGGATGCACGGGGGGAGTGGACCAAAAGCCCATAAGACTTATACAGAAGCAGTATTAAAGAAGACAGCCTTACTGCCGAAGATGGTTTATATGAATTTACATTGAATTCATTAATATCTTTGCAGTAAGGCATTTTTATTTTAAGGGGTTGTACAAAAAGTAGCACAATTTCATTGCTAATAGAAGCAGGATTGCCTGTATGTAATGCGATGACCAGGTTTCAATGAAGTAAGTCGTAAGTTAGGAAAGGAGAAAGTAAAATGGTAAATATAGAGAGTCTTAGCTATTTTTTAACAAAAACGATAGATATATATGGAGAATACCTGAAAGAGTCATTTTCGTTGATGGATATGCCCCCAATGGTAAGATATTTGCAAAAACGCGGTATTACCTCTCAAGAACTTTTAAGAAAGTATAAGGTAGGATATTTCGATACATATTTAGAAAGCAGTAGGGGTGCAAAAAAGTTCCATGAGTTAGAATCTGAATTTTCTCAGCTTAAGCCATTTTTAACACAGTATTCCGAAGCCAGAAAGAAAATACCAAAGGAATTCATAAAACATGTTCCTTGTATTTATGGCCCTTCTGGCAATTATCTTATGCAAAGGCGGATAGTTTTTCCCATATATTCTCAAGATGGTAAACTATTAAATATTTATGGCAAGAGCATAGAGCCTGATAGTCCCTCCCCACATGTGTATGGCGGAACAAATATATGCTGGTATAACTTAAATTCAGAAGATCTTACGACTTCAAATTCTTTAATAATTACAGAGGGTTTATTCGATGCTTTTACCTTTTTGCAATCTGGCATCAGAAACATTACTGCATTATGTACCGGTCGATACAATTACAATCATTTTCATGAACAAGACGTGAGCCTGACTCTTAGACGGTCAAATATCGTAAACGACTTTGATCATTTAACAAATCTTAAAACTATCTATCTTTGTTTTGATAACGACTGTTCTACTCACAAGTACGGTAGTTACATGGCAGTAATTTTAGCAAGATTACTGGTAGAACATCACTTTCAAGTAAAGATTTTTCGTTTGCCAAAAGACAAGGACCCAAACTCACTCTTTACGGAAGGCTCGGATAATGATCAGAAAAGAATCCAATTTTTCCAGGAGCATTTTAAAGAACTACTAGACAACGCAGTAGATTTTGTAGTCGAAGAAGCCCACTTATTATTAGATAGGCTTAACTTGAGTGAAGAGGATAGGAAAATGGTTTATAGGATTGTTGAGAATGTTTCGTATTATTACAACGAGGTTCACCAGGAGGAAATGTCTATTTAGCCATTGTTGTGATAATGAAAACGGCTGTAAGCTAAGTCCTTCACTCCCTATCATTTCTGACACGTATTTCAGTAGAGAGGTTATTTTTAGCTACTTTCTACTCTCTTCCCTCTACATTTCTGAAGAGCATCTAGCATCGAGTATCTAGTCGTGCCCTAGGCAGATTCGCCGTGGCGAACATCCAGTATCCAGCATCAAGTATCCAGCAATGGCCAATTACACACAGCTATCTAATTACAAATCAACTACTTACACTGTTCACTTCCCCCTATAGCCAATAACCACTGACGGCCCGCCTAGACGGGGCTAAATGACCACTGACCAAGGACTAATGACAAATAACCAATAACTATTGACTAGTCAACCACTTACACCATTAACTTTAGGCACTTTAGATCATTTTAAACTTTAGCTCACTTAGAAACTTTAATATACTTTAATCCCTAAATCCCTAAATCCCTGAATTCCTAAATTATCCTTATAACACTTTAGCTCACTTTAAAAACAAAACAACATTTTCCTTCTTGACAAATCTAAACAGAATGTTTATAAATATAAACGTTTATATAACTAAGCATTTCTTTTGCAAGAATCTCTCATTTACATAATTCGTATTTTAAGCTCAAGGTAGATTATTAGTTAAGAAGTTTTTAACCAAGTTCATAATACTTGAACATTTTTTTATCTTGCTTTTTTAGCTTTACCCAATGACGGCCCGCCTAGACGGGGCTAAATGACCACTGACCACTGACCAAGGACTAATGACAAATAACCAATGCCTGCCATGCGTGTCCCGTAAGGAGGAACGACTGTACTGGGGTGAAGTGATTTACTTGCCCCGTGGAAACAATTATTCCACTGGGGTCTACTTCATCGTGGACTAATGACTAATGACAGCTTGCCCCCATAGCCCCAGCATCTTGCTTTCGCTCCCCCTAAAGGGGCCTACTTCTGGTTACAGAGCCTACTTTTTTCAGCAAGAAAGCGCAGGGGCAAGGAATGGGGGCGAGCGCCATGACAGCGAAGCAATCTGACCGTATAACGAGATACTGAGAAGATATGGGATTAGTTTGTCCCACGAATTATTAAACAGGTACTTCTTTAAGGTTACATATCTTACCAAAAATTGTAACTGACAGGGCGGAGCTGTGCATATACTAAATGAATGTTAAGTTATTCGATGATTCGTTAATTTGAGAATTTTGAGAAAATTAAAAAGAAAGTAGGAAAAAGATGGGGAGCAATAAGTCAGAATTCAGAACGTTTGAAGAGCTGGATGCCTGCCCTGTGTAATATTTTTGATAGACCAAGTGTGAATAGAATCTTTTTAAAGAATATATCCTATAAAAATTGGGACTTTATAAATGGTTATTAAACAGGGTGAAGAAATTGGCAAGAGATCTCAGAAAAGAAATATACAAAGTGACTAAAACTTATCCTAAAGAAGAAACGTATCGATTGAAGGATCAAATTCTTCGCGCTGCCAGGAGTTCAACAGCAAACCCTGTGAAGTAGGAACTTATGTATTATGTTTATGTTTTAAGGAGTTCCAAAGATGGGAGGTTTTATACCGGTTATACTGCAGATCTCAAAAGGCGCGTAGAAGAACACCAATCAGGTATTTCAAAGTCAACAAGTTTTCGCTTACCTGTGGAATTGGTATATTATGAATCTTCCCTCAACATAAAGGATGCCATGAGGCGAGAGAAGTACTTGAAGACTACATGGGGGAAGCGGTATATCAGAAACAGAATAAAGGAATATCTTAGAGATATCAAAAATATCACTTAACAGGGGCTGAAGGTTATGGCCGGTTTCACTACCAGGAAAATATGCAGTATTGTCGGAATGCAAGAGGATCGGTTTACGAGGTTTTAGACCACTTCATAACGGGGAATGACGAGGAACTCCTTACGGCTGAAATGTTAACGGAGTGTCGAATCAAAGTTGAAAAGTCAGTTTCTCTTCTCAACGGTTATATCCGATATTTAGAAACAAAAAAGCAGAAAGAGAAAGAGAAGGAGAAAGAGAAAGAGAAAGAATAAGAATATGTTCCCTGAAATCATGCTTCACGAATCAACTAATCAACTAATTAACTAATTAACTTTAGCTCACTTAGAATACTTTAGTAACTTAGAAACTTTAATATACTTTAATCCCTAAATTCCTAAATCCTTAAATTCTTTAATTATACTTAAAATACTTTAGCTCACTTTAAAAACGAATCAACTTTTTAACAAATTGATATTGAAGTAAAGTTTTTATATGAAGAATGAAGATATCAAAGGATGATAAAATGTAGGTTTAATTCTCGAGGCACAATATGAGGAGGTAAAAGTATGTTAGTTGAATATATACAAGGAGCATTGGAAAAAGCGGAATATAAAAAATTAGAGAATGGGACATGGTTTGCTGAGATTCCCGGTTTTGAAGGAGTCTGGGCTAACGGTAAAACAGTTGAGGAATGCAGAAAAGAACTTGTTGAAGTTTTAGAGGAATGGCTTATTCTTAAATTAAGAGATACAGATCCTATTCCTTTGGTTAAAGGCTATAAAATAGATATAAAAAAGGTAACATCTGGCTGATTATGCCAACTAATATTTCAAGGAAAGAGCTAATTAGAAAGTTCAGAGCACTTGGATATTCTGGCCCTTTTTCTGGAAGCAAGCATCAGTTTATGATAAAGGGTAGGAAGAAAATTCGTATCCCCAATCCCCATCGGAGTAAAGATATACATATAAGCTTAGTTAAAGAGATACTTAGACAGGCTTCTATAAGAAATAATGAATGGGATAAGGTTTAACCTTGAATTTGTTAAGCTACTACAAGTACTAATCTAATTGAATGTCTGCCCCGCCTGCCCAATGGAATGCGAGTGCTATTCCATCAGGGTAAGGAGGAACGACTGTACTGGGGCCTGCCCCGTAAGGAGGAACGACTGTAACTGGGGCCTGTCCCGTAAGGAGGAACGACTGTACTGGGGTGGAATGCGAATGCTATTCCTTCGGGGTGGAAACAATTATTCCACTGGGGTCTACTTCATCGTGGACGAATAACTAAAAATAATAAATCCGTCCCCTTTCTTTTTACTATAAGGGATTTGGGGATATTAAATTAGCTCAAAATTGTAGTTCCGGAAGGAGAAAATATGAGAAAACAAAGAATTGAGTATGATTCGCCTGTAGATGCTCTTGTAGCTATAGCTAAGCGTCTTAGCATTTATGAAACTCGTTACCGGATGACATCGGAAGAGTTTTTTGACAAGTTTAGCAAGGGACAGTCGGAAGACTCTGAGGATTTCGTCGAATGGGCGAATGACTATCAAAATTATGTTGTGATCAGGCGTGAAATAGAGGCACGTGTGTAGCATGTTGCTTGATTTTCTATCAAGATATCTTAGTGAAGTTGAAGCCGCAGTTCGGCAGGTGGAAGGTGCCTATGTGGAGCGTTATGAAGAGGAGATTGTAGGGGCTGGTCGTGTGAACTTGCGTATACGAGTTCGCTTCCAGAAAGGACACATGCTGGAGTTGAACGAGGCAGTTATTGGTGAAGCTGGTCACCCCAGACGTCTTGGCTATCGCTATC
Organism: Candidatus Scalindua sediminis; assembly: GCA_008636105.1. Classification (GTDB taxonomy): domain Bacteria; phylum Planctomycetota; class Brocadiia; order Brocadiales; family Scalinduaceae; genus Scalindua_A; species Scalindua_A sediminis. Next base: position 136,927 of record VSDH01000002.1, read on the forward strand.
ATTTTCAGGACGAGCAAAACAAGCTTGTCTTCCGATATGACAACACACCGCATTTCCCAGGTCTTGAGAATTTCCCTCATCACAAGCATATTCCGGACAAGGTAACGGGTGTTGTGGAAACTTCAATTCTTAAGGTTATTGAAGAGGCAAGGCGGTTAGCACAATGAAATAAAATCGAAAAGACTATGCACATAAAAGAAATATTAAAAAAAAATAAGACCTATATTAAGACAAACTATTATGTCCATGAAATAGGAGTATTTGGCTCTTTTATTAGGAGTGAGCAATCAAAAAAGAGCGACATCGATATTCTTGTTGAACTTGAAGATGGCCACAAAGATTTTTTTAATTATATGCGGCTGAAATATTATCTTGAAGATGTATTTGGAAAGAAAGTTGATCTCGTCATGAAGAAAGCAATTAAACCAGAACTAAAAAAACGCATTCTAAGCGAGACTGAATATGTCTAAAAGAAAAAGAGATCATGTGCTATTTTTAAAAGATGTCTTGGGAGGCATAGAAAAAATAGAAAAATATACTAAAGGATTAACTTTGGAAGATTTAAAGGATAATGGGAAATGACAGAGGTGAATTTATGAACAAAAGGAAAGAAATAATAGATTATTTAGAAGATTATTTTAAGAAAAATGCTGGGCGCTATAAGATAGAGATAGCTTTCTTATATGGTTCATGGGCAGGAGGTTTTCCAAGATTGGATTCCGATATAGATATTGCCATTGTTTTTTCAAAAGACCTTTCAGAAGATGACATTTTCGAGTATATGACAAACGTTTCGTTACTGTTGTCTGGAAAGTTTCGTTTGGAGGTAAATATCATTCCGATCTATTCGGATTTCAGAGAGCCTATGCTTTATTATAATGCGATAGTTTTAGGTATAACTGTTTTCTTTAGGGATTTCAGTGAGTATGTAAACTTGAAACAGGAGGCAATTTTCCAGATGGAAGATTTCAGTATATTTGGAAGAGATTGGCAAATTAATGTTGCGAGGAATAATCTAGAGGTCTTAAAGCGTGCCTGAATATCGATATGCAAAGGGCAGGGTTCTAGAGTCGATTCAGTTTATAACGGAAGAGATGAAGGAATTTGATACTGAATATGCCAATAAGACATGGAAAGAATACCATGATGACAAGAAATTGCAGAAACTAATAGACAGGACAGTTGAAAACATACTTACAGCCATTATCGAAGTTTCTGGAACAGTACTTACAGAAAAAGGCATTGCGGTTAAAAGCTATGGAGATGCCTTAAAGGAATGCAGTAAATTTTTTAATTTCTCAGAAAAAGAACAGCATAGTTTATCTAAGTTGGCGATTCAGCGGAACCGTCTTGCTCATAGGTATCTCAACCTTCGTTGGCAGGCAGTGGAGATGTTTACCGAACAAAGAGTGCTGGTTACAAGGTTGGTGGACAAGGTTTTGGAGAGAGAAGAGAGAAAGAAGGTTGAATAGTGGCTCTTGCCTGCCCGACCCCCATAGCCTCCTTGCCTATAGTAGGCTCTGTAACCAGAAGTAGGCCCCTTTAGGGGGAGCGGAAGCAAGGAATGGGGGTTTGGCGGGCTTGCCCGACTTACGTCATTCAGGCGGGAATTACTTGCCATTTTCACATCTATTGGTTCTAAGCCTTAACAACTTTAGTCACTTAGAAACTTTAATATACTTTAATCCCTAAATTCCTAAATCCTTAAATTCTTTAATTATACTTAAAATACTTTAGATCACTTTAAAAAGAATTAACAAATGCCTGCCACGTGAAATGACTTACTTGCCCCGTGGAAACAATTATTCCACTGGGGTCTATTTCACTGTGGACCACTGACTAATGACAAGTGACAAGTGACAAGTGACAAGTGACAAATGCCTAACTCCCCAAAAAAAGAAATCACTGACTATCACATACTTAAAACAGTAGAGAATGATCCTTCTATTTCACAGAGAAGGCTATCCTCTCAAATGGAACTTAATGTGGCATCAGTTAATTTTGCCCTGCAAAGATTAATCAAGAAGGGCCTTATCAGGATGGTAGGTGTGAATCCGAGACGCATTAAATATTATATTACTCCCAATGGATTAAGTGAGAAGACACAGTTAGCCTACAGATTCTTTGGTCGAAATATTCACTTTTATAAAGAGGTTAGAAACGACATAGAAGCCAGGATCATAAAAGCTACTAATGGTTCAAAGACCAGGATAGCTATTTATGGTGTAGATGAGCTTTCAGAGATTACGTATATGGTAGTAGAGGCGATGAGGTGGAAATTTGTAGGATTCTTTATTGCCGAAGGTTCAAAAATCACAAACAAGGATCTATTCGGTCACAAGATTCAAGGACTCGGAGTGCTCAAAAATACTGGACAATGTTTACTCCTACTCACAGATGAACTTTCTGAAGAAATAATTTCTGGTGATAACTTTGCTAACATTGATACATTGAATTTATTAAGCTACTACAAGTACTAATCTAATTGAATGACCACTGACTAATGACCAATGACAAATGACCAATGACAAATGACTGCCACGTGAAATGACTTACTTGCCCCGTGGAAACAATTATTCCACTGGGGTCTATTTCACTGTGGCCCACTGACTAATGACCACTGACAAATGACAAATGACAACGCAGCATTATGAAACCCCTTGTACTTTTTATGGGAGGATATTATGGAACAAATAAGAATAAAGGATGAGGCATTACCGATATTGAAATCTGGCATAGTTTTTAAAAAGAAATTATTATCCGTAAAGGCGGGAAACTACCTTAAGCGTCTCAAAGCTTTTGAAAAAAAACACAAGATGAAAAGCGAAGCGTTCCTTAAGAAGTTCAATAGGGGAAAACTTGGTGACGATGAGGAGTGGTTTGATTGGCTCTTTGTGTATGAAGCCTATAATAAAATAATCGAGCAGAAGAAAATAATAGATGGAATGTCTTTATGACCATTCGCTATTTTGAAAAGATCAAAAAGAGGATCGCAAAGTTAGAATGGTTGATAGAGCGAGAAAGTATTGACACTGAATATGATGAAGGTTTGTCCCTTGACCCTGTTCTACAAGTATGGTTATAATTTCTTTTATCGTAAGTAGCATACTGTTATTTTTTGGGATGATTTATTTCAAACAAACCGAACGATTTTTTGCAGATATTATCTGACGAGTTAGATAGCAAAGCGCCAAGCGTAAGGACAATACTGAACACGGATGAACACGGATCATAGAGATGCAAAATACAAAGAACTAACTGAGAAGATTATTAAAATTTTCTAGAGAGTAACACATTGAGAAAACTTAAACTTTATTTTGATACATCTGTTTTTAATTTCGCCTTTGCGGATGATTCACCTAATGAAAAAGAAGTAACTTTAACGTTATTGGAAGAAGTGAGAAAAGGAAAGTATGAGGTTTATATTTCTGATGTGGTTATAAGAGAGATATTAGAAGCGTCTGTTAAAAAGGCGGAAATACTTACTGAATTAATCAATGAGATCAGACCATTGGAACTAACCTTCAATGAGGAATGTGAGCTACTTGCCAGGGAATATATTGGCAAAGGAATTATTCCGGAAAAATATGAAGATGATGCTTTCCATATTGCTGTGGCTTCGGCCAATGATATGGATGCTATTATAAGTTGGAATTTTAGTCATATTGTCAAACTTAAGACTAAAAGAGAAGTGGTAGGTATAAATATGTTGATGGGTTATAAGGAGATAGACATATATTCTCCGAGGGAGGTGGTGGAAGATGAAGGAACGTAAAAGTATGCAGGAAATTCATGAAATTATGGAAAAACTATACAACAAACGAAAGAAAATGAAAAGAAAAGAGGTTGTAGAAGATATTCATGCGGGTGCTCAGGAGTGTAAGAAGAGATATGGATTAAAGATAGAAAAAGTCTCATCGAAAGTAACTGTTAAAAAGTAACCTATGCCTAAAAGTATGGAACCACACGGGTAAGCCCCTGCCCGACCCACATTCCTCCCCATAGCTTGCTACCAGAAGTAGGCCCCTTTACCGAAAGTAGTACATCCCGCCTTGCGGGAGTACCTTTAGGGGGCGCAAGCTAGCAGTGGGGATGGGGGTTTGGCGGGCCTGCCCCGTAAGGAGGAACGACTGTACTGGGGTGAAGTGATTTACTTGCCCTGCGTGCCCCGTAAGGAGGAACGACTGTAACTGGGGCCTGCCATGCGTGTCGGAGAGAAGCGTAGACCCCGCTATCGGGGCCCCGCCTGCCCAATGGAATGCGAGTGCTATTCCATCAGGGTGGAAACAATTATTCCACTGAGATCTATTTCACTGTGGACAAATGACTACTGACAAAAAAAGAAATATATGAAAAGGTAAAAAGTTTTTTGGAAATAAGATAGAGGTTCTCTGCTTGTTTATTCAGGAGTCCTATTAAACTAATAATAAAAAGGAGAAATTTATCATGGAAATCGCTCCAAGAATCGTAGTAGATGAGAAGATCCGCTTTGGTAAACCCGTAATTAAGGGAACACGTGTTCCTGTTGACTTAATACTTGGAAAACTTGCAGGTGGCATGACATATGAAGAGGTAATGAAGGAATACGGAATTGCCAGAGAAGATATACTTGCAGTTCTTAATTATGCAGCAAAAACGGTGTCAGGAGAGGAAATAAAGGTGGTTGCTTAAATTGCCTAAATTTGTAATTGATGAGGATATGCCTCGTTCAACAGGACAAATACTTCAGACAAAAGGATATACTGCCATGGACATACGAGATCATGGCTTGTGTGGAGCAGAGGATGAAGAAATTTATAAATTTGCTCAAGAAGAAAAAGCAGTTCTCTTAACAGGGGATAAAGGCTTTGGAAACTTGTTAAAATTTCCTTTGGGTAGTCATTGTGGGATATTAATTGCTCGTTTCCCTGATGAAATATCAACTGTAGAGCTTAATAGGCAATTATTGTCTGATATTGCGACACTCAAAGAAGATGATTTTTTTGGCAATTTGATCATTCTTGCACCTGGAAGGATTAGGATTAAAAGGGTCAAATCAACATAATAGTTGCCTTAACAATTGGGATATACTTGTGAGTGTTAAATAAACGGTCGCTGTTGTCCCTATTTTCGTCAAGCAAATGACAAATGACCAATAACAAAGGACAATATACCAATGACAAATAATCAAAGCTTTTCAAACCTTAAAGTCTATCAGTTGTCAGAGAAATTATCTGATGAAATATGGTTTATAGTACTCGAATGGGATAACTTTGCTAAAAATACAGTTGGTAACCAAATAGTACGTTCGGCAGACAGTATTGGGTTTCTGTGAAATATAAGGATACATTTATTGTTCACGATATGTATTATGTTTATGTTTTAAGGAGTTCCAAAGATGGGAGGTTTTATACCGGTTATACTGCAGATCTCAAAAGGCGCGTAGAAGAACACCAATCAGGTATTTCAAAGTCAACAAGTTTTCGCTTACCTGTGGAATTGGTATATTATGAATCTTCCCTCAACATAAAGGATGCCATGAGGCGAGAGAAGTACTTGAAGACTACATGGGGGAAGCGGTATATCAGAAACAGAATAAAGGAATATCTTAGAGATATCAAAAATATCACTTAACAGGGGCTGAAGGTTATGGCCGGTTTCACTACCAGGAAAATATGCAGTATTGTCGGAATGCAAGAGGATCGGTTTACGAGGTTTTAGACCACTTCATAACGGGGAATGATGAGAAACTCCTTACGGCTGAAATGTTAATGCAGTGTCGAATCAAAGTTGAAAAGTCAGTTTCTCTTCTCAATGGTTATATCCGATATTTAGCGTCAAAAAAGCATAAAGAAAAAGAATAATTGTATGTTACCTGAAAGCTTGCTTCACGAATTCACGAATAAACAAATTAACTAATTATCGAATCATCGATACGTCCTGATACATCTTCATGCATACCAGCTTCTCCAAAATCGCCAATAAAATAATCGAATGGGGGATAATATTCCTGATTATATTTACGCCCCTTGCTTTTGGTACAGTACATCCCTGGGCGTATACGGTTATGGAACTCACCATATGTTTCCTTGTCATAATCTGGATCATCAAACTAATTATCATTAATATAAAGAAAACTGGAATCGTCAATCACAAACTCGCCCGTCGTCCATCGTCCCTCTTCCCTCTTCAATCGTCCCTCGTCAACCGTTTCGGTTTCATAAAAACCCCACTGAATATACCCATTATCCTGTTTGTTGGATTGATCTTATTCCAGCTTGCACCATTACCACCGGGAGTCCTCAAAGTTATTAGCCCTAACACCTATCAATTATACAAAACAACATCACTTGGCCTGTGCAGTGCGAAGCATACTTCACCAGGCCCCGACCTGTTCAGTGCGGAGCATACTTCACCGGGCTCAATTCCTCAATCCCTTAATTCCTCAATCCCTCAATCCTCAATCCCTCAATCCCTTAATTCCTCAATCCCTCAATCCTCAATCCCAACCTGGCATCCCCTCAGCACCTACCCCCATGCTACTAAGACCGAGCTCTACAAGATATTGGCCTACATAGGGATATTCTTCCTCATCATAAATTACAGTCCATCAACCAGAAGCAGTCAGCCTGTAACAAGGGAGCATCCCCGACTGTCGGGCGGGCATCCCCGCCTGTCGGGCGGACAGGGATTGCGAATTAAGACTTTCATAACCCGTCTTGTAATAGTCATGATCGTTGTAGGGTGTTTTGAATCTATTTATGGACTATTGGAATATCTGAGCGGTCATCAGCATATTTTCTTTAGGAAAAAAACTCTTAACCTCGGTTTTGTCACTGGTACCTATATAAACCTGAACCATTTTGCCGGCTACATGGCCATCGTAATCTGTGTTAGTTTTGGGTATCTAACATATAAATTATCCAAACTTTCAAATTCTAATGTATCTCTCCGAGTCAGGGCGACAGGATGGCGTGAGAAATTGAGCCGAATAATAAACTTAATAGGCACCAAAGCAGGACTTCTTTCCTTTCTGATATTAATTATGTCTTCCACACTGATTTTATCCGGGTCGAGGATGGGAATATGTAGTTTTATAACAGCTATCATTCTTATGAGTATTATGATATCGAAGAAAGTATCTATAAAAAAAATGCTTCTTATCTTTTTACCCGTTTGCCTTATGGCTGTATGGATAGGACTGAACCCCGTAATCAAGCGATTTTCTCGGATTTCTGAGGGAATGGAAAAAGAAGGGAGAAGGACACTGATCTGGAATGATACCTACAACCTGGTGAAAGACTTTCCTGTTTTTGGGACGGGACTGGGGACATATGAATATGCGTTCCCGAAATATAAGACTATCAGAAAACAATTATTATACGATCATGCTCACAACGACTATTTGGAGCTTATTACTGACACGGGATTCACGGGGTTTATTATAGTCATAGCAGGCGCTGCATATTACCTGTTTATCGTAATCAGAATGTGGTTTCAGAGAAGGAATTCCTTTGTGAGAGGAATTACGGTAGGGTGTCTTGGCGGTATTGCGTACATCCTCCTCCATAGTCTCACAGACTTTAATCTTCAAATTCCTGCAAATGCCCTGCACATAACTATCATCACAGGCATTATGTACAAGACCGTAACGCAGTTATGAGAGAACACAGAAACATAGTGTTTCTGTGCAAGTGACTACTTGCCCGCTTGCTGGGCGGGAAATGAACTAAAGTTTAAAGTGCCTACCCGCCTGCCAATCAGTTCGGGCAGGAAGTTATGGACAATAAAGAATTTTCTAAAGAGCTAGGAAAACGAATTCGATTATTTACCGCGAAGATCACGAAGGAAATACTAAGAATGAGAATAATGTGAAATTTGATGAGCTATCAAATAAATTCATAGGTTTAGCTATAGAAGTTCATAAAGAATTAGGCCCTGGATTATTGGAAAATACTTACAAGCAGTGTCTTGCGTATGAGCTAGGCCATGCTAAGATAAATTTTCAAGTTGAAGCGGAATTACCTGTTCAATACAAGAATTTGCGAATTTCTTGTGGTTACCGTATAGACTTATTAATAGAAAATCAATTAATTATAGAATTAAAAAGTGTAGATAAAATTCATCCCATACATGAAGCCCAGATACTCACTTATATGAAGCTTTCGAAAATAGGGATAGGTCTATTAATAAACTTTAATGAAAAAGTCTTGAAAGATGGTATCAGAAGATTTGTTTTATAAATTTTTCTTCGTGAACTTCGTGTCCTTCGTGGTTATTAACGATCGCAGGGAATTACTTGCTATTTTCACTTCTATTGGTTCTAAGCCTTAACAACTTTAGTCACTTAAGTTCACTTTAAACTTTAGTCACCTTAGTTTTTTTAACTTCGTGCAATTTGGATCTACTACTTTTTTTAATTCGATGAATAAGGATTGAATAATCTCAGCAAAAACATATCTATGCCTTCTCGTAAGAAGGGTACCATAGCTCTTGTGATCACAAACTATACTTCCCTTGCCATAGTGATTGTGAAGGGGATAATGCTGGTTCCTCTTTATCTTTACTATATTGATGACAGGCTCTATGGGGCATGGCTTGCTACAGGAAGTATTGTCGCCTACTTTGGCCTCCTTGACCTTGGCTTGAATGGGGTGTTGGTTCAGAGGGTGGCGTCAACCTATGGAAAAGGAGACATTAGCCGTCTGGGCTCAATATTAGGTACAGGCTTGATTATTGGGCTTTGCTTGAGTTGTCTACCCGTATTTTTGGCGTTTCTAATTTCACCGTGGATAACAGGTATAGTTAAAGTTACCGGTGTTGAATCGGGCCAGTTGAGACTTGCCTTTATTATTGCTGGTGTTGGAACCTCTCTGATGCTTGCCATGTATTGCATGGGGGGTATGCTGACTGCTCTTCAACGCCAGGTTGTTCATGGAGTAGTGCTTGTTGTGGGAAACATCCTGGGTGTTGTAGCTACGCTCATATTATTAATAAATGGGTACGGACTACTCTCCATCCCTGCCGGTACCCTTGTGTGGGCTATTGTTTCAGCGTTGGGTGATGGACTATACCTATGGTGGTTTGTAAGAAAGAAGCTGCCACAGGTGTGTGTAAGGTTCAAAAAGGAAGAAATCAGAGACCTGTCTCTTCAGTCTGTATGGCAATTTTGCTCTCGTTCTGCATCTACGACAGCAAGGGAATCTGACAATTTGATTGTGGCGGCACTACTTGACCCGCGGCTCTGTACAGTTTTAACGCTTACGAAAAGAGCATCCGATATGCTGGCCATGTTAGTTAGGCACTTTGCAGGGGCTTTTCTTCCAAGCCTTGCTCATCTGCACGGGGAGGATGATAGAGGAAAGTTTAAAAGAATTGTTTTTTTGTTATTTAAAATAACCTCCCTTTTTGGGGTATGTTTTATGGGAAGCTGCTTATTTCTCAATGAGAATTTCGTGGGTTTATGGGTGGGGTCGAAGTTTTTTGGCGGGTACATGCTTACTGCGTTGTTTTGTAGTTACGGGTTTTTCTTTATCTTCGCATCGATCTTTTACAATGTGATTTTTGCAAAGGGTGAGATGATTACTGTTGCCAGGACAAACATCGCAGAGGCTTTGATACGTGTGCCTCTTTGTATTGTTCTCGTGATGCTTTGGGGAATAAAAGGCGCTGCCATGTCTGCTGTTTTGGCAATAATACCCACCACTTTCTGGATGCAGGCAAGGAGATTTGTAAAGGTTTTGAATCTATCAAAATATGAAATAATAAACAGTGTGAAAATTATTGTATTGCAAGTTGTAGTTGCCTTGATAGTGGGTATAATATTTAACAGCATCTGGAAACCTGAGGGTATATTTGAATTTATTTCTTTCGGGGGACTTTATATGCTTACAGTGTTTTCAATCTGTCTATTTTTAGACACAGAATTACGCTCAAAAATTTTAGATATACAAAAAAGGCTCTTTAATAGATATTTAGTGAAGGAGATTAAATGATATCAAAGATCAACGCATTTAAACATCTTCTGACTACTTATATGGCAGCGTTACCAAAGGTAGTAGAAGGTATGTTTAACATTTTTAACCCTGTGGCTACACAGAGATTCGTTCACAATATTTTAGGTGCAGATGATTTGCAAAAAAATTGCCCTCGGCTGGGGACTGCTAGCATCTTGGAAATACTGAAATCATCATCTTTTGAAGATATTGAAATAATGGGTAAATATTATGATGGGCGGACAGGTGGTACACACAATATGCTTGAAGACGCAATTCTTGCGTTTGTATGCAAAACAACAAAACCAAAGCTAATTTTTGAATTTGGTACTTTTATCGGACAGACAACTCGTATTTTTGCCTTAAATACACCGCCTAATACTAAAATTGTAACCCTTGATCTGGCTGATATTCAAACTCAGCACGTTATCGGCAAAAGCATTCTTGGCACTCCAGAACAGAACAAAGTTTTGATGATTTCTGGAAATTCTACATCTTATGATTTCTCACAGTGGCACGGCAAGTGTGATCTTGTTTGGGTGGATGCATGCCATGATTATGATTATGTGGTTTCCGACACAAAAAACGCATTTAAATTGGTAAGGCCAGGTGGGTGTATTATGTGGCATGACTATCGCCATACGGCATGGTGGTCTGGTGTAACACGACACCTAAGAGAATTGAAACCCTCTTATCCTAATCTTATTCATATAAGAGGTACTACAATTGCGATATTGCAAAATTTTTAATTTATTACAAGTTCATTATGGAATAGAAGTTTTTAATGACTATAACTTCTTAGCCAAACATGTACGAAAAGATAATAGTCTATCATTGCACCAGCACCAACAACTTGCTTTTGATATTGTTAATTCATTGCCTATAAGCTCGGTGTTAGATATTGGCAGTGGGTCAATTTCCTATGTGAGTTTTTTAGGGAAGGCTTTTAATACAAATATTGTAGATTTATGCCAGGCAAGTCTTGAAAATGTATCGGCAAACAAGAAGATAACCGGAGCATTGCCAACACTTGAAATTGAGGATAAATTTGATTTCGTTTCAGCACTCGAGGCATTGGAACATCTTAACGAGACTATTTATGAGGATAGCCTCCGCGAGATAGCGAAACTGTCAAAAAAATACATTTTTATTACCTCCCCTTTTCTACAAGACCTATCATCAGCCTATGTTTTATGTGATAAATGTCAAACAATCTATCAATGCGAAGGGCATTGCCGTTCATTTGATTTCAAAGCAATTGAGGCACTTCAAGAATATTTTGGAGGAGTGGCTGAGTTTTTCTTTATTGGCAAACCGTGCGGTAACTACTTCATCTATGCGAAGAAAACCTTGCTTAAGAGCATTATTCGTAGGACATTGCAAAAAACTTTGCAAAAGAAATATTGTCATCCCCCTTTTACCAAATGTCCTGGATGCGGGAGTGAGATGTTCAATAACTATGAAGAATATTTGAACAGAAAAAGCCCTTTAGAAAAAGTTAGTTATTGGAAATGGAGAGAGGCTCGTGTTGTTACAGACCGTTTCGGTGCACTTTTTGACAAGCAGATGTCCAAGACTCGATTGTATTAGTCATAGGTCCATCCATATATCTATAATGGACAAGGAAAAGAGAAATACCTAATGCATGTTAAAGACAACAATAAAACATCTTTTAACAACTTGATGTATATGGACTATAGAAAAAGTCAAGGAAAGAAGCCTGTATTTGATGACTGGTCAATTGCTTACAACTGGTATCTGCGTAATTGGTTGCCAACCAATAAAGAGGAGCGGATTTTGGACATCGGATGTGGTGAAGGGCATTTACTTGCGGCATTGGCAAAATGGGGTTATACCAATGTACAGGGGTTAGAATTAAGAACAGAAGCTGTTTCTATTTGCAGCCAACGAGGACTAAATGTTAAGCTGGGTAATGCCATTGAATATTTAAAGAGTCACACCAATGAATTTCAAATGATTTTTGCAATTGATGTTATTGAGCACCTGACTAAAGAAGAATGCTTTGATTTATTGCAAAGTGCTCATCATGCTCTTATGCCAAATGGTAGTATTGTTATTCAAACACCGAATTTAGCCTCCCCATTTGCTGGTGTAACCTTTTTTGGCGACATTACTCATCAAACAGGCTTTACTCCCACAAGTTTGGCACAGATTATGCGTGCGGCCAGATTTAGTACAATAGAAGTCAGACCTACTGGACCAGGACTGTGGAGCTTTCGGTCTGCTTGTTACTATTTGATATGGAACTTAATCGTTTTTCTATTGCGTATGATAAATCATATCGAATGCCGCAATTTCCGCCAGTCAGTATTGACAAGGAACATGATAGCGCGTGGAAGCTTTGACACACACCCAACTTGTGAGAAAAAAGTTAGTGTATGGAAGAAAAAAAAAGTTCATTGAAAATTTTGTTTGCGGGACCTCTATTCAAAGGAAGCACGGCACTTCAACGCTATAATGCTTTACAGAAAATGGGATTTAGCACCTGTTCCTTTGATTACTGCCGTTACTTTCCTCCTGGACGCCGTGGGATGTTCAGTCTTTGGCGTCGTCTGGGTTGGGGACCCCCTCTCTGGCAGATGAATGCGCACCTCTTGAACAAGGCTCAAGAATTTCGTCCTGACCTTATCTGGCTGGGAAAAGCACTTTTTATCTACCCAAGGACTTTAAGGCTATTGAAGCAACTTCTTCCATCTCCCTTCTTGCTTCATAATTCGCCTGATGACCAGCTCAACCCGGACAATCAGTCACGGCATTATCTAAATAGCATGTCCCTGTACGACCTGCATGTTACCAATAAAACCCAAAATATTCGTGAATTACGCGACCTTGGAGCACCAGAGGTATATTTTCAAGATAAGGCTTTTTGTCCGGACACACATCGGCCTCTTCCTGTTTCTCCCTCTGATCGGATGCGCCTGGGTAGTAGGGTAGGTTTCATCGGCGCCTATGAGGAAGCGCGTGCACAATCTATGCTTCAACTGGCGAAGGCTGGGATTGAAGTTCGTATTTGGGGAAATGGTTGGAAGCGTGGCAATCGCCTTTCTCACCCAAACCTACGCATAGAAGGGCGGGCAGTCTGGGCAGATGAATACGCCCTGGCTATCTGTGCCACAGACATTCATCTTGGTTTCCTTAGAAAGGCGAACCGTGATTTGCAGACCGCCAGAAGCATTGAGATACCTGCCTGTGGAGGGTTCTTGTTGGCGGAAAGGACAGGTGAACACCTTAGATTGTTTGAGGAAGGAAAAGAGGCTGAATTTTTTGGCTCAAATGAAGAACTCTTGGATAAAGTACGGTACTACACAGAACATGAGGATATACGCAAGCAAATTGCTATGGCCGGCAGGGAGCGCTGTCTGAAAAGCGGGTATAGTAATCAGGAACGGATGAAAGAATTGTTTGAGCGATTAGGGTATCTTCATGAATAATTTGGCGTTAGGAGAAGGTATCAAAGGTCTATTCCAAACTGAAAATACCAATATAATAGGTGTTATATGAAAACAATAGTTATAGCCATTTTTATGATAATCATTTGGTGGATTCCGGTGATTCGTGATAGACAGAACGGAAACCTTATTCTTTTATCGAGCCGTACTTTTATAGCGCTTGGCTTCACACTGATGTTTGCCTTGCCAAGTATCTACTTTGCTATTGTTCCATGGGATTTTACCGCAGAAGATTTCACCCCATATTATGCCGAGACTTTATTTATGCCTATTATTGCTGGCATACCCTTTCTTTTCCAGGCACTCTTGTGGCGTCTCAAGATTCCAACGAATATTGCTAATTCTAACAAATACGACCCTATAATGAATTCAAACAAACTTCCGGGTTGGTTTGTAATATTGGTGGCATCTTTTTTTATATGTGGCATTTTTGCAAAGTATTTTCAAATAACAACGGGTAGTTTTTACCATTTGAATCGTACATTCTACCAGTTCGATAATTATGATATTTTTGTTTTAATCACTTTTTTTTCGGATTATTTTGTCATAGCTGGCTTACTCCTGTTATTTGTAGGATTCAAAAAAAAGAAATTACGGTACCTGTGGACTGGATATTGTATTATTGCTATAGAGTTGGTGTTGAGCATAATGTCCGGACGAAGGCTGCTTGTTTTGCAGTTGATCATTCAATTATTTGTATTGAAAATGTCTAGTGGTTGGCGACTGAACACAAGAACAATTGTGATTCTAGTGGCAATTGTAATATTTGTAATTCCTGTTTTGGGGAGGTATTCAACATTACTATATGATCAAGCCCCTACAAAAATTACTACTATTGCGAATATGAGAATGCGTTTATCAACAGCTTATCAAGAAAAATCTTTTAAGAAAAAGATAGATGAAGTAGTGAGCCGATTAGGAGATATCCGTGGACCAGCTGCTGTGTACAGTTGCATCCCGGAAACTATCGAGTATCAATATGGCAAAACTTATCGCCATCTCTTATGGTTCTTCATCCCGCGAATTGTTTGGCACGACAAACCAGATCCCCGTGAAATTGCTGAGTACACAAGAATTGCCATTCCACATGATGCAGGGAGCAGCCCATTGAGTTGGGTGGGAGAAAGCTATCTTAACTTTTCATGGTACGGAGTTTTTATGATAGGATGCCTTATGGCGTTCATCACGCGACGATTAGATCGCTGGTTTCTCCCCCGTATTCAGACTAATGTGCTCTGGGCTGTACTCTGGGCTACTCTCTCTTTTCGCCTTGTATGGGTCGGCGGGCAGGAATTCATGGACTTGTTCAATGAGTTTTTAAGAATGTTTATCATGATGTATCTAATAGACGGGTTTTTGTATCATGGTCGTTTAAAAAGAATTATAAAGTTCGCTTAAATTTAAACATTCGCCTGCAAATTTATCATGAATGCCTTGCAATCAGAAAAACATATCTCCCAATATAACCGTATTATAATCTTTCGCCAAGGGCAGTTTGGCGACACTTTGGTTGCCTTTCCTGCAATAGAGGCACTGCATCTACTTTATCCGAATACGTCCTTGGTCTATTGCACCAACCATTTCAAATCCAAGGAATATGTCCACGGAGGCGATGTTGCCCGACTGTGTCCTCATATTCAAGAAGTGGTAACATACTCTGTAGAGGACAGTATTTTGCAAAAGCGGTGGGAATTGAAAGAAAAATTAAAGGTTGGCAAGAATGACCTATTAATCTATCTGCCTTATTACCAGGTTAGTCAGTTTCAAGTGGTTAGGGATTGGTTTTTTTTCAAAACACTAAACTTTTGCAATATGTTGGGGTTCAAGGAAGCTTGGCGGTGGGCCGGTTATTGGCGAAATACTACGGATATTTTACCCAAGGAAACAGATCGGTTGTTGGGTATTTTGCAATCAGCAGGAATACCAGTTGAGTCTCGGGATCGGTGTGCCATATCTTTTGATGATGATTGGGGAAGACAGAAGTGGCAAGAATGGGGGCTTGAAAATATTCCTGTTTTAGCCATTTGCCCTGGAAGCAAGATGCAGAGTAAACGTTGGCCAATAGAACGTTATATTAAGGTTGGGCGCGAGTGGCATAAACGTACAGGTATGTCGTTAGTTATGGTTGGCGGCCCTGAAGAATCTGAAATTGCAAATGAGATTATAAGTCATTGGCACGGATATGGATTTTCAAGTTGCGGGGCTACTCTGACTCAAACAGCAGCGGTTTTATCATTAGCTCAAGCGTATTGTGGGAATGATACGGGAAATATGCACCTTGCTGCTATACTGGGCATTCCATGTGTAGCTATCTTTTCGGCACGAGCACGTGAAAAAGTCTGGTATCCCGTAGGAAATAGGAACGTTGTCTTATCTTCAGAAGTGCCCTGTGCTAACTGCCAGTTGGTACAATGTCATACATCACCACCTTTGTGTCTTGAGTTAATATCTGTTGAGCAAGTCTTAGATGCCCTGGAAAAGGTCTGGAACGCCAAAATTAAAAATCGAAATGACAATATTTATGACTCTGTTGATTAAGTCCCCAAAATACCTATTTCTAAAGGATATCTGTTACGTAACACATTGATAGAACTACACTTAATTTTTGGTATTTTATTGAAAATAGAGTTAATCAACAAAGTCATTTATGAAAATACTGATTTACTCAATTTACCTTCCCGATATTACTGATGGAGTTTCTAACAGTACGAGGGAATTAGTTGCCTCTCTTATCCAGAAAGATTTAGATGTCACGGTATGCATGACGGATCTGGGATGGACCGAAAAAGAATTGCAAAAGCAGCGTTCTGAAAAATTACTAATTTTTAAGGCTTGGTCTTCCAGTGGTGCAGACTTTGCACCAGATTTATTTGTTTATCTTATGAAGAATTGCAAAAATTTTGATGTGGTTCAACTTCACGGGACATTCAACTTTCCTACGGTTTTCGGGGCTTATGCGGCAAGGATATCAAAAACCCCCTATATTGTCTGTCCTCGGGGAAATTTTATTCCGACACCGACGATACAAATGCATACGAGGAATACATTTTTCAAGAAGCTTTTTTTTAAGCTATTTGCGCAGAAATCACTTACTAAAGCAAATTGGGTTGTTTGTTCGAGCGACGTGGAGTGGGGCGCGACTAAAGAACATATTCATACTGATAACCTTGCATACATTCCAAATGGACTTAACACCTCGACCTATCTACGATATGTGGATCCTACTATCATCAAGGATAAACTTGGTATCGAACCTGACCGGCCGATATTTTTATTCTTGGGGCGTTTATCAGAAGAGAAAGCCATCCCTTTTCTTATAGATGTCTGGGAAAGAACATTTCAAAAGATACCTGAGGCATGTCTGGTTATCGCTGGTGCAAGTAACAGGGGATATGAGAAGGAAATTGCCAAGCGGGTTGTAAATTTGACTTATCCAGATAGCGTTTTGCTGCCAGGTGTAGTCACCGGAGATCTGAAACTTGCTTTGCTACAACAGAGTCGCTGCTTGCTATTACCCTCACATTTTGAAAGTTTTGGTAACGTAGTGCTTGAAGCTCTTATATCTGGAACGCCAGTAATAGCAAGTATCGGAACACCATGGAAATCCTTGGAGGAAAACGGCTTTGGTAAATGGTTGCCATGGAAGATAAAAATATGGACAGATACCATCCTGGATATATCACTAAATGAAGACTATCAGGGTGAGACATTTTCAGAACGCAGCAGGCAATGGGTAATTGATAATTTTAATTGGTCAACCATTGCCGACAGATATATCAAACTTTACGAGACCATTAAACATAACAAAGAAGCTATCCATTTATCAGGTTTATGAGAAGAGAGCAGTTAATGAATTCTGTCACGGTTATCATACCAACATATAATGAAGCAAGGAACATCCGTAAGGTTGTAGAAGACCTGCTATGCGAGAATGGGTTGTTAAAACAGGTCGAAATTTTGGTCATTGATGGTGGGTCAAAGGACGGAACCAGAGACATAGTCCGTAAGCTTGAATATGAGTATCAAAACATTGTCCGTCTTATAGAAAACCCAAGACGCATTCAAGCTGCTGCCCTTAATATTGGTATTAATCAAGCCAAAGGTGAGATTATTGTGAGGTGTGATGCACATGCCAGGTATGAACAAGGATATATAAGGGCATGCCTCGATGCATTTGAAGAAAGTAGGGCCGATGTCGTGGGAGGAGCACAAATAGCCATAGGCGAAACGTACTTCCAAAAAGTTATATCTACAGCGTATAATAGTTTTCTTGGAAGCGGTGGGTCAAAGTATAGAAAACAGGATTATTCTGGTCTGGTTGATACCGTTTGGCTTGGTGCTTATCGAAAAGAAATCTTTTCAGACGGCTTACGGTTCAATGAGAAAGTGTCAGTCGATGAAGACTATGAATTGTTTTATTTGCTACGCTTAAAGGAGAAGAAAATATACCTGTCTTCAAGTATACGTGCATACTATCTGCCCCGTGAAACCCTCTGGGCGTTAATGCAACAATTTTTTATCCATGGCAAAAGTGTTTCCCTTACTGTGCGGTACATGCTGAAACGTATTATTGGACGTCCACTCATAATGCTATCCGCAATTATTATTCTGCTTATAATTGGTGTTGCAGCATGTTTCTCATATACATCGTTGTGTGTCCTTGGGGCGGGTGTTCTCATGTATTTTTTTGTGCTCTTCCTTCAGACGCTTTTTTGTATAGGCAAGAAGCCCTTACGACAACTTTTCCTTGTGCCGATAGTATTGGCAACCATGCATTTGTCTTATTCAATAGGGCTGTTCCTAGGGTGTATTCGCGAACTCTTTTTGTGGGCTTTAAGTCTTGCCAATATACGAAAATGGTTACTGTAACCTAAATTGAGCGATTTTATTATCTATTTTATAGTACCTGTCCGACTAGGCGGACGTTCCTCATCATCCGATGGGTGTATGTGAATTTCTCGTAAGTTACGCAACCTAAAGGATGCGACTACACAAATCGCTCAATTTAGGTGTAAGTTAAGATAAATGGCATAAACTATATTAAAATTATAACGAAGAGGTGATTTTATGGAGCCGAGATTTCGGCGTGTATTATTAACTACTCCTCCGGTACTGGCTGACCAGGGCGCTTTACGTCCAAATATGGGGTTGGGTTATATAGCGCAGGTTTTAAAGAACAATAATATTCAGTACGACGTTCTTGATATGATGATAGGTTATTCGCTGGATGACTTGAAGGCAAAAATTGATACGTTCAAGCCCGATATTTTAGGGATGAATATTTTTAGTAACAAGTATAAGACTGCTTATAAAACGTTAGAGGATGTTAAGCGTTATTACCCTTCGATACCCATCATTGTGGGAGGGCCACATGTATCTTGCATAAAAAAGCAGGTCCTTGAGGGCTGTTCTGCGATTGATTACGCCGTGGTTCGGGAGGGCGAAGAAACCGTGCTGGAATTATGTAATGGTGAGGATTTAAAAAAGATAAAGGGTCTGTACTACAGAGAAGGGGATGGAATCTGTTTTAACGGTTTTAGGGAGTCCAACAATGATCTTGACACTATACCCTTTCCAACATTCTCCAAGTTCGAGATTGATAAATACCTTGACGAAAGAGCCTTATCCTCTTCAAGAGGTTGTCCATACAGTTGCGTCTACTGTGCCGTTGGAACAGCTATAGGTAAAAAGATGCGGGTTAGAAGTGCTGAGAATGTCGTAGATGAAATTGAATACTGGTATAAGCATGGTTGTCGGCAGTTTAGTTTTCAGGACGACAATTTCAACTTCTACAAGGAAAGGGTGCTAAAAATATGTGATGAGTTGGCGCGTAGAGGACTTGATAACCTCTTTCTCAGATGCGCGGGGGCGAGAGCAGACAAGCTGGACGTCAATGTATTAACAAGGATGAAGAACGTTGGCTTTAAAACTATCGCAATAGGCGTTGAAGTTGGAAACGATAAAATGCTCAAGGCTATAAAGAAGGGAGAAAAATTTGAGGACATAGATAAGGCCGTTAAAACAGCATGTGACTTAGGGTATGATGTATATTTAAACTTCTTGGTCGGCTCTCCACAAGAAACGCTTGAAGACCTTAAAGATACAGCCAGATTCGCTCTAAAGTATCCTGTTTTTCATGCTGACTTTAGCAATATCATCCCATACCCCGGCACTGAGTTGTATGACTGGCTTGAGAAAAACAATTACTTATTGGAAAAACCGGAAGTATACTTAAATGATAATTCAACCTACTCGAACGTCCCTGTTTTTGAGACCCCGGAACTCCCTGTCGAGACTCGCAAGAAGCAACTGATTTATTTTAAAGGTGTGAGGAAAAAAATCCTACGCAGAGCTTTTGTTCGTACCCTTAATGCCAGAGGAATCCCCTGGGGACTCAGCCATTTCATAGGTTATGTAACATCTTTGGACCTTGTTAGTAAATACTTGTTCCATCCCAAGGTTCGCAAGTTGGCAGACAAAATAAGATTTGATTTTTATATGAAACAACCAGATCGCTGTGCATAGTATATGAAGGAAAAAAATGAAAATAGTTCTGGTTCATGGAAGATATTTCAATTCTTGGGAGGCGCTGGGCCTGGGGTATATTGGCGCTTATCTCAAGTCACAGTTGAAGGATATTAAAGTAGAATTCTACCAGGGATGTTTTGATGACGATAAAACCATTAT
The DNA here is from genome assembly GCA_008636105.1 of Candidatus Scalindua sediminis. GTDB lineage: Bacteria > Planctomycetota > Brocadiia > Brocadiales > Scalinduaceae > Scalindua_A > Scalindua_A sediminis. The sequence goes on from VSDH01000002.1 coordinate 157,058, forward strand.
CGAAGGTTGTGTCGATGCGGATATTGTAGCTTTCTCGTGCACAACGCCAACATTTCCGCATGCCTCGAATCTGGCCCGGACAATAAAGCAGATAAACTCCAGAGTGCATACAGTCGTTGGGGGATATCATCCTTCTGCGATCCCAAAGAACAGCTTGGTCGAGGGCATAGACCAAGTTGTAAAAGGAGAGGGTGAGGTAGCGATGCTTGACATCGTCAGGGGTAACAGAGATAAAGTCATTCAGGGACGTGTCATGGAATTTGCCGAGCTGCCATGGCCGGACAGAGCATTGATTCGGAACGAACGGAATATACAAATAGCTTACAACGACAACAAAAAGAGGATCACCTCATTTCAGAGTCACCGTGCGTGTCCGTTTATGTGCAAATACTGTTCAGATGGGTTCAATAAGGTTTTGTATGATAATGTCAAGAAGGCACCGGTTCGTTATAGACCAGTAGGAGATCTTTTGGATGAAATGCAGGAAGTTACGCACACCCACAGACTTGATCTGTTGAAGTTTTCAGATCCCACATGGAACGTTAATATTGATTGGGTAAAAGGGTTTTGTCGTGAAAAAATTAAAAGAGGCATTACGACACCATTCTACCCTAATATGCATGCAGGCTTCTGTGACGAAGAGATGATTAATCTGATGGCTGAAGCGGATTGTAGTGAGATTGCTGTTGGTGTTGAGTCCGGCTCCCCAAAGATTCTTAAGCAAATTGGAAAGGGAACCACTCTGAAGTCAATCAAGCAATGTGTCGAGATGGCCAAAAAGGCAGGAATCCTTGTGCGTGGATATTTTATTATCGGAATGCCAGACGAAACCGATGAAGACCTGAAATTGACCGAGCAATTCGCAGATAAGTTGGATTTGGACGAGTATGGTTTTTCCCTTCTTTGCCCGTATCCCGGCTCACAGATGTACGACTCAAAGAAGTATGGGAATATTGACTGGGAACATGCAGATGAGTATAGCAACGATTTTTGGAGTACTGATCATCTCAACAACCATCAACTAAAAAAATGGCAGCACTATCTTACAGAAAAATTCAGAATGAAAATACCATGGCATAACAGAGTTTTAGGTCACGAAGCGTCTTAGTTTTTTTAGCCTATTAGAAAGTTTTTGATTTTAAATATGAAGGATAAAAAACGCATATATCTTTCCTCCCCTCACATGGGAGACAAGGAATTTGGGTTTGTTGCAGAGGCATTTGAGACAAATTGGATCGCACCGGTAGGGCCGCATGTGGATGCATTCGAAAAGGAATTTTGCGAATTAACCGGTTCTAAGTATGCTGTTGCGCTCAGTTCCGGCAGTGCCGCTATCCATTTAGCTTTAATCTTATTGAATGTCCAGAGGGATGATGAGGTTATTTGCTCTTCCCTTACTTTCTCAGCCAGTGCTAATCCGATTGTCTATCAGGCTGCAATTCCTGTATTTGTGGATAGTGAAAATGCTACCTGGAATATGGATGTTAGGTATTTAAAGGAGGCAATTCAAGATAGGATTAAGAAAGGGAAAAAGCCTAAGGCTGTAGTTCTGACACATCTTTATGGGCAGAGCGCAGATATTGATTCGATCTTGGAGGTATGCAATCAATACAATATTCCTTTAATTGAGGACGCGGCAGAATCTGTTGGTGCCTATTATAAGGAGAAACATACGGGAACTCTTGGCAAGTTCGGTGTTTTCTCTTTTAACGGCAACAAAATTATTACTACGTCGTCCGGAGGGATGCTGGTTTCTGGTGATAAGGATTTAATACAAAAAGCGAGGTTTTTTGCAACACAAGCCAGGGACCCTGCTCCTCATTATCAGCATTCTCAAATTGGGTATAATTATCGGTTAAGCAATGTGTTAGCTGGAATTGGCAGGGGACAATTGCGTGTCTTGGAAGAGAGGGTTAAGAGCCGTCGGGCAAATTTTGAATTTTATGAAAGAGAACTTGGAAGTTTGCCTGGTGTTCAATTTATGCCCGAGGCAGAATTTGGCAGAAGCAATCGCTGGTTGACCTGTTTAACGATAGAACCTTCAGAATTTGGCGCAACGCGGGAAGATGTCCGTTTGGCCCTGGAGTCTGAAAACATTGAAGCACGTCCGCTTTGGAAGCCTTTACATTTACAACCTGTTTTCAAGGATTGTCCTTATTATGGTACTGGAGTTTCTGAAGAAATCTTTGATAAAGGGCTTTGCTTACCATCAGGATCAAATTTAAATGGACAAGACCTCCAAAGAGTAGTAAAAGTTTTTCATCAAGTTTACAAAAATGAAACTATTTAATTGCTAAGAACAATGTATTCCCCCATTTTTTTAAACTTTAAGGTTGAGATTTTGGGGATTTAATGAGAGCGTATGATTGAGGCATATTGTGAATTTTTAAGAGATATTCCGGGACTTATACTTCCCAGAATTCATTGTGCTATGGAAGACCATTCCTGGTATTTATTTAATGTGCTTATTGATCCTGATAAAACAGTGCGAGGTATTGACAGAAACGAATTTATTAGTGAAATGACCAGACGAAATATTGGCACAAGTGTCCATTATAAACCAATTCATCGGATGACCTATTATAGGGAACGGTATGGATTAAAACCTGAAATGTTTCCTGATGCTGAGTGGATTTATCAAAGATGTGTAAGCCTTCCAATATTTTCTGCTATGACTGATGATCAGGTTAGTTATGTTTTTCAAAACATTAGAGAGGTTATAATATAGAGCTTTACAAACAGTTCATAAAACGTTTATTTGACATTTTATTTTCATTTATCGGTCTAATTGTATTTATACCTCTTTTTGTAGTAGTGGCAATTCTCATAAAACTAGAAAGTTTGGGGCCTGTTTTTTTTATCCAGAAAAGGATAGGAAAAAACTTCAAACCTTTTGATCTTTATAAATTTAGATCAATGGTTATGGGTGCCACGAAGATGGGTCCTCCTATTACTATGGGAAATGATACACGAATCACCAAGACCGGAGGATTCTTGAGAAAGGCGAAGATTGATGAGTTGCCTCAACTTTTTAATGTATTAAAGGGTGAAATGAGCTTTGTCGGTCCACGTCCTGAGTTGTTACAGTATGTCGAAAAATTTCAGAAGGACTATGAGGAAATCTTAATGATTAAGCCCGGGATTACCGATCTTGCTTCTCTCAAGTATCGAGATGAGGCAAGCATTCTCGGGGGAACTAAAGAGCCTGAAAAAGAATACGTCTGTAGAATTCTACCAGAAAAGATTCGTTTGGCTAAAGAATATCTTAAGCGTTCTTCACTTATCTTAGATCTATCCATAATCTTTAAAACGCTTATCAAGCTTGTTATCAACAAAACAAATCGTCATTAGTCATTTGTCAATGGTCAATAGTCACTTGCCCCCATTCCTTGCACCGTGGCGGCACGCTGCTTTCTCCCGCAAAGCGGGACTTAACCGCAAGGAAGCATTGGGGGCTAGTTCGTCAGTAGTCATTTGTTGTTTTGCGTAATTGAAAACAAACTTTTGAGATAGTTCTTAAAGGGAAAGATAATGAAAAAAAAGCTGGCACTAATATTTGCAGACATATTCCTGATGGTTCTTTCTTATCTTGGTGCGTTTGTTCTGAGATTTGAGTTTGAAGAGGCCTTGGATTATGCTCACTTCATTTATACTTCCTTACCCATCATAATCATTGTTACAGTTCCAATCTTCATCAGAATGGGTATGTATAGGGCAGTATGGCGCTATGCAAGTATAGATAGTCTTATTACGACTATAAAGGCCGTTACTTTTAGCATCATTATATCAGTTGTCCTGATTTTCTTTTTACAAACATATAGAATCCCCAGGAGTATATTCATAATATACTGGTTCCTTTTCCTGGTGGGAACAGGTGGTATACGTTTCAGTCCAAGGATATTTAGACATTATTATACACTCAAAAGTAAGGAAGGAAGACGAGTATTGATATATGGAGCGGGAACAGCGGGACAAATGATAGCAAAAGAGATGAGGTATGAACCTTTACTTGGGTATACGCCTATTTGTTTTGTTGATGATGATCCTGCTAAAATTGGAAAAAGATTGCATGATCTTCCAATTTATTCGGGAACGACTAAACTGGATGAGATAATTAAAGAAAATGATATTGAAGATGTGTTGATAGCGGTTCCTTCTACATCAGGTGATAAGGTTAGAAAGATAATTGAGGGTTGTAAGGCGTCACGGGTTAAGTTTAAGACCCTTCCAAGCTTGTCGGATATTGTTGATGGAAAAGTAAGCGTAACTCAAATCAGAGAGATAGAGGTTGAAGACCTTTTAAGACGAGCACCAAAGGACCTGGATCAAACACAGATAATGAGTTTTATCAATGGTAAATCGGTCATGATAACGGGAGCTGGTGGGACGATAGGTTCTGAGCTATCCAGACAGGTGGTGCGGTATAGTCCGTCTATTGAAATGCTGGTTGATAATAATGAGTATGGATTGTACAGGATTGATTATGAATTGTATGGGAATCACCCCGGTGTGATGTTTCACTCCATCATGGAAAGCATAACCAAACCTATGAAAATTGAAGACTATTTGAGAAGGACAAAGACTGACATAATCTTCCATTCCGCTGCTTACAAACACGTACCACTTGTTGAGCTTAATCCATGTGAGGCCATAATTAATAATATACTGGGGACTATCAAGGTTGCAAAACTGGCGGATAAACATAAGGTAAAAAAGGTTGTGCTGATATCTACAGATAAAGCTGTTCGACCCACAAATGTAATGGGGACTACTAAGAGGGTATGCGAATTATACATTCAGAACTTTAATAGCATGAGTGATACCGAGTTTGTTGCAGTCAGGTTTGGAAATGTGCTTGATAGTTCAGGTAGTGTAATACCAATGTTCAAGCAACAAATAACGAATGGTGGCCCTGTTACGGTGACGCATCCTGAGGTTACGCGTTATTTTATGCTTATTCCTGAGGCGGTACAGCTTGTAATGCAGGCTGCCAGCGTAGGAAAAGGTGGTGAAATACTCATATTGGATATGGGGAAGCCCGTAAAGATAGTAGATATGGCAGGAGATATGATAAGGATGATGGGCTTTACTCCCGAAGAAGTGAAGATTGAATATACAGGTTTAAGGCAGGGAGAAAAACTCTTTGAAGAACTGCTAATAAACGAGACGGATAAAAAGACTAAATATGAGAGTATAACTGTAGCAGGTATTACAGATGTGAACTGGGAAGAATTTGAAAGTGATATAGATGAGCTTATACATTTTGCATATGAGAAAAATGTGGAGGCCTCTATTAGAATGTTAAAAAAACTCGTACCTGAATTTAACCCAAAGAATGAGTTGTACAAGACTGTATTGGAGAAAGGGGCAAGGGGGCTGAGGGGTGGAGGAGCTGAGGAGTAAGGAGCAAGGGGGCAGAGGGGTGGAGGAGCTGAGGAGCTGAGGAGCTGAGGAGCTGAGGAGCAGAGGAGTAAGGGAGAGGGGGAGCAGAGGAGGAAAGGAGAAGAGAGAAGTCAAATGACGAGATCTGAAGTCGCCCCAGTGAAATACGCTTCGCTTGTCACTCTTGTGAATTTCACCCAAATACAGTCGTTCCTCCTTACGGGGCAGGCGGGGTAAAGAAGTCAAAAGTCAGAGGTCAGACTTCTTATTGAGGATATGAGATTAGTTATTCGGAAGATGAAATGGTATAATATGACTTGAATACCTTTCAAATATTTGAAAAATTCTAAAGGAGAATATTTATGTTAAGAAAATTTAAAAGAATTCAAATTAATCCGAACATTATGTTGGGAAAACCTGTAATTCGTGGAACTCGAATACCTGTGGAATTAATTATTCGTAAGTTGGGAGAAGGTGTATCTATTGAAGACTTGCTCGACGCTTATCCAAATTTAAAGGAAGAGGATATTCGTGAAGCACTAACTTATGCATCTGATGTATTAAAAAATGAAGAAATTATATATTTGGAAGCAGGAAAACATTCTTGAGTGAAGAAATATTTAGCTTTCTCGCAGATGAAAGTTGTGATTTTTGCATTGTTCGGGCTCTCCGCAATGCTGGATACAATGTTGTTTATATTTCGGAGTTGCGTCCCGGGAGTACTGATGAGGAAGTTTTACACATATCAAATGAGCGAAATCTCCTTTTATTAACAGAAGATAAGGACTTCGGTGAATGGATATCCGCACACGGAGAGAAAAATCCTGGTATAATTTTTATCAGGTTTCCAGCAAATGTTAGATCAATACTTGGCCAGACGATTGTTCAACTTGTCAAAAAATCTGGCCATAAATTATTAGGTTCATTTACGGTTTTAGAACCAGGAAAAATAAGAATAAAAAAAACACCTGAATGATTAAATTACAATCACAAAAAAATAAATGGTTAGTTGGCAGTAGTCAGTTGGCAATAACCAAGAATAACTACGATCCACAAACTTCATAATCCAAACAAAGGATACATTGACGAATTAACTATTTAGATTTTTGTTGAATAATTTCATTTGGCATTATATAGGATATATCTTATTTATTTCCCAGGCAAGACCATTAAAGATCTAGGAATAAAGGAATATATGGGGATAGAGTGCAGGTTAAATCGTATTATTCTTTATTGAAACAGTAACATATATTTATTTACGAAAGGGATTATATAATGGAGAAGCCTAAGATAGTAGAGCAAAAAATTCCAGAATTTATCCAGGGTATACCTCTCATTAATATTTATATTATCAAAGATAATGGTAGGTATATGGCCAAATGTCCTGAGTTAGATATTATTACTGAAATGGATACTTCTGAAGAAGCTTTAAATTCTATTTTGGAAATGTTGAAGGAATATGCAGAAGATTATAGAAACCGGGAGGGATTATATATAAAAAGTCCCAACAGAGCACATCATAAGCCTTATGTAGATAAAATCCTTGATTGTAAGGATAAATGGGCGCTATATGAGTTGGTAACGGTTAAATATGGCCATATACACGTACGATGATATGCGGTTTGTACTTAAGAGGTTGGGTTTTAATAAGATTAGGAGCCAAAACATGAGACGTGGGAGCCCCCAAAGCTTCCTTGCGTAAGCTAGGAATGGGGGTCAGGCAGGCATTGATAAAAGGAACTTTAGAAACTTATTAAATAGGGAGTAGGCCACAGTGAAATAGACCCCAGTTAAATATGCCCCAAATTTCACGGGGCAAGTAAGTCATTTCACGTGGTGAACAGTAGGGAGTAGGGAGTAAGGAGCAAGGGGGCAGAGGGGTGGAGGAGCTGAGGAGCTGAGGAGCTGAGGAGCTGAGGAGCTGAGGAGTAAGGGAGAGGGGGAGCAGAGGTGATACAAAGTCATGAAGAGTTGGAGGTTTACAAACTGGCGTTTGATGCTGCAATGAAGATTTTTGATGTATCCAAAAAGTTTCCTCGTGAAGAGATATACTCACTTACTGATCAAATACGGCGATCATCGCGTTCTGTTTGTTCTAACGTAGCAGAGGCATGGAGAAAGCGTCGTTACAAGGCAGCTTTTGTGAGTAAATTAAATGATGCCGAAGCGGAGGCAGCGGAGACTCAAGTGTGGATTCGCTTTTCTGTTAAATGTAACTATTTGTCAAGTGAGACCGGTCAAGAATTGTACAATAGTTTTGACCACATTATAGGTAAGCTAGTCAACATGATAAATAAACCAGAACCATGGCTTTTACTAAGGAGCAATAAGTGAATTCTCCTAAGCACCCTAGCTCCTCCGCGCCGATGCACATCCTAGTAACTGGCGGGGTCGGGCTGTCATTAAGCTGACTTTGTCAGCCGTCAGTGGTCAGTTGGCAATAACCAAGAATAACTACGATCCACAAACTTCATAATCCAAACAAAGGATACATTGACGAATTAAACATAAGATGGATTTCAGATTATTATTGTGATACACTTAAAAAATATCTTTTAAACCTTGCAAATTCTTGTTTGTAATATCCAAAAATGGGAGATAAATAATTATGACTAAAGTGAAAGATATGACCATTAATGACCTTGAAGAACTCATAGAGCAAAAACTTTTAGAAATTTTAGGCGATCCTGATTCGGGCTTACGCTTAGAAAAAGGATTTAAGGAAAAAATAGAACAAAGACTCAGAAATATTCCTAAGAAAATTTCTCATAATGAGGTACTAAAGAAAAACCAATTACACCTCGTAGGTGCAGGATTTTGAAGCAGTGACAACAAAAAGACTTCCGTTATTAGAGGGGAAAGTCTATCATATTTTACCCTGTTAAATTTCTCAGAAAGAACTCTATTTAACAGGGTAAACTAAAAGCATTGAAAATTTCATGTTTTAGATTTATACTAAAAATTAATATTAAGTTTCTGGGAGGATTTTGAAATGGTACTTTTAGATCGAATTGAGATTAATCCAAGAATATGCAATGGAAAACCTGTAATAAAAGGGACCCGTATTCCAGTTTCGGTTTTACTGGAGCAGTTAGCAGAAGGGAAATCGTGGCAAACAATTCTATCTGGATATCCTGAGTTACAGGAGCAAGATATCCAGGCGGCTTTACATTATGCTAGAATATCTCTTGATCATACTAAGGTTGAAATTATAGGTGCCTGAACAGATTAAACTTTATCTCGATCAGATGTTTTCGATCTGACGTAGTGTAAGTGTTGGTTAAAGAATTCTTATATAAAATAGAATCTAAAAGAAAAAGACAAATTGAAAATTGTAGAATATGTTACACCGTTAGGTCTTGATGGGAGACGTAGAACTAGACACATTAGGGAACAAAATAGTATAATTGAGTTTGTAGTGCAATATGAAATGGAAATTAAAAACAAATGGTATCAAGTTGTTAGATATGACACTGCTCATGGATTTGCCCATAAAGATAAATTATCTTATAAAGGTGCTATTCGGAAGGAGAAATTGCCTTTCAATGACTTAAATCTCGCATTGACTTTTGCCGAAAAAGACTTAAAAGATAACTGGCAAAAATACAGAGCAAGTTTTTTAAAGGAGGTAGAAGATAATGACTGAAGAGGAAGTTTTTGCAAAAAACCTTATTTTGAGCACAGAATTTGATCGATACATTTTGGAGCACCCAGATTTTGCTGAAAAAATTCCATTAAATGCTCAAATTGTTTTATTACCGGAAAATGACAAGGAACTATGCAGGATAAATATGGAGATAGCAGAACGTCAGCGGGAGGAAGGGCAACAAGTTGTTTATATCCATATAGGACAGATAGCACCACAGATTTCTAGACTTACAGATGTAAGTTTGGAACTAAAACCCGCTTGTGAATAAGATAAGGGGTCATAAGGGATCAAGTCCTTCCTTGGCTACATATGATCGCAAATTGATAAAAAACGAAAGAAAACTTAGCGTTTACCATGTGAAATGATTCTGCTATTTCACTGTGGTCCTGGCGAGAGGGGAAAAGAAGTTCTCACGCAAAGCCGCAAAGAACGCTAAGAATGTAATAAAGGGCAGATACTATTTACGATTGAAGAATGAAGAACCATATCTATGTCGGGTTGCGTGTTACAGGTTCCGGATTGAAGATTTACGATTTAAAAACACGGGAAACAGGATTTGTATTTTGAAACTGGATTTTTGTTGTGGGGATTGTTGATTGTGTTGTGTAAATGCTTTAAAGTAGTTTGACAAGTGTGGCAACTATCGCAGCCTGTGCTAAAAGCATTCCAGCTACCCACTTTATTATTTCAACCTTTGCCTTTGCAACAATCTTTTCTACATCTTCTTTTGTAGCCAAATGACCTTCTGCTACATCCTTAATAACTTCAGCTATTTCCTTTTGCGGCGAGTTCATCAAGTTTTGCACCCTTAAGGCATTCATAAATTCGAAGAGTATCTAATGTCATGCAAGAATTTTATCATATTACAGCTTAGCTGCAACCAAATATTTGTTTTTAATTAATCTTAGGTTTTACAAGTCAGAATAGACCGTTACATGCTGTTTGTGGTAAATTAGAAGAAGATGAAATTTTAATCATAACTGCGTATGAACCAAATCCTGGAGAATGGAAGGCCGATTGGAAAACAAGAAAGGAAGTAGATTAAAATGTTTGATAAGTGCTATTTTTGTAAGGCTAAGGTGGTTCAACAACAAGTTACTGTCGACTATCGCTGGGGAGATGTCCTGTTAGTTATTGAGGGAGTTCCCGCCGGGCTTTGTCAACAATGTGGAGAGAAATACTTCTCAAGTGATGTTTATAAAGAACTTGAAAGG
>VSDH01000029.1:0-34508 GCA_008636105.1 Candidatus Scalindua sediminis
TATACATTTTTAATATATACATACCAACATCTCTGGCTTCAAACGATATATGCCTCTTTCTTTGTAATAACGTTGACTTTTCCATTTTATAATTACGTATTACCTCATCTATTACCCTGTCAATCACCCCATCATCACTTATTCTCCTTTTTTGTGGTAAGTCTTCGTCTTTTTTCTCTTTTCGATCTATAAATTTCTTTTGCACCCAACCCACAAACTTGTCACCTCCCAGGATCATTCCATACTTTACATCAGCCAGAAAATCTTTTTCCTTACCGGATACCTCCCGAATTAATTTTCTATATTCTTTTCTCGAATCTTGTTTGTTTCTACCGAAACCATCCAATACAGCTTCACTATTTACCCATTTATGTACTTTCCTGGCGCTAACATAATCGTGATAGCTGCTCCACTTATACTTACTCAGTTTCTCAATTATACCAGCTCTTAGTGGATTTAAATGTATATAGAAACTTAACATATGCCAATAAGATTCTTCTCCAACAACAATGCTCTTGTATCTCCCCTGAAATAGGTGACCGCTACGTTTATGCTCACGATTATAATAAATACTATAAGCGGTCTGTATCCATTGCATGGTCCTTGAAAGATTTGGCTCATTTGTTCGTATAAGCATATGATAATGATTATTCATCAAAACAAATGCAAATATATCTAAACCAAACTTCTCTCTAGCTTTTTCTACGTATTCTAAAAATTTGGAATAATCTTCATTGGTAAGAAAGATTTTTCCCCTACCAACACCTCTCGACATTATGTGATAGATTGCACCTTCATATTGTATTCTCCAAGGCCGTGCCATAATCCACATTGTTAATCAAATATTGTATCATGTCAAGCATATTCTGCTTTCAAGGTCTGACCCCATTTACACTTGAGCAGCGTGTTAGATGAGTCCCAAATCTCACCCTCGATTAAAGGGATTTAGATTGCTGAGGTCCTCCTTTGTTACTTTGGTTTTGCCCAAGAGGTCCTTGCGGATGGCGAGGAAAATGTGGCTGACTAGCTCACCTTCCCTGTCCAGATCGCGTTTTTCCATATCCGCATATCTGATCCATGCGTCATATGCCTTGATGACATCATCGCTGCCATAGAGCAGCAACTGATCTCTGGCTAACATCCGGTCCCGGTCTGCATCCTTTCCGGATACATCCTCGTCATGCATGATAGCCACTGCTGTCTCGGTGAAGTTCCTCAAGAAGCTGTTGTACGCCTCGCGTTTTTGGTCCGCAATTTTGAGCTTTAATTCCTTGTTCTTCTGGAGCAGGTAGGGAATCACAGCTCCGAACACGGCGATGAGAGCGATAATGATTTCCTTGTATTCAGTCATAATCTAACGATTGAGTTCAAGGGCGGCGACTTATAACCAAAAAATCTGATAAATAATGACACTCTTTCTTGAACCAAAAAAATACGAAAAATGTAAAGTATTAGCCGTCCCTTGCAACGATTGGTTAGGCCTTTTCCATTGTTACTATATTTTTATTATACTCTTGTGCTGTAACCGTTTGATTTTTTATGTCTTCTTCAAACCAACAAGTGACAACAGGATTGTTAATATTAGTTATGTCTATCTTTTTTATGCCTTCTACTAAAATTCTAGCTATATATTCACTACTGGCAAAAAACCAATGCTTTAAAATTTTTTCATAATTCAATAAACCTCGGTTATTATCAAACTCTGGATATTGCTCTAGAACTTTATAATACTGTACTTCTAACTGTCTTTTAAGTTCTGAAGAAATTTCTATATTTTCAGAATTTTGAAAAGGATTTTCCTTCTTCTCTCCATATAATAACATATGAAATTCACATATTTTTTTAGTATAACTCCTTAGAATAGAACTATAAAAGTGACCTTGGTCTGCAACCTCAGCTATTTTTGATTTGGGATGTACAGTAGATAAAATGGAATATTTGACTATATCTTCTTTCCAATACGCTTTTCTCATCCAGTAGGTGGCTTCAAAAAAATGACTTTTCGAAATGTTGAAAACTTCAGTAATCATTAAGATTTGTTGCAAATTAAGTGTATTTTTACCTGAAAAATAGCTGTGAATTTCATCTTCTGAAATATTTAAAACTCTTGAAAAGTCTTTTTGTGTGTATTTGTAACTGTTTTCTCTCCATATTTCATATAATTTTATGCCCATTTCTTTTGAATTAGGTGTAAATTTATTTTCCAATACATCAAGAGGTCTAAATTTATCTATATTAATCTTATATTTACTTTCATCATCAAATTCGTCTTTTATAAAAAGATTTGTATAACCTGAGTTTTTTATTTTATATTCTCTTAATGCTTTTTTATCTATAACATCCTTGTGCGCCATTTTGTGATGCTTATCACATAAATATATTAGGTTATCAGGATTATTATTCTCTCTATTGCCATCTATATGATGATATTCATTATAGGTATGTTCATTGCAGTTTTTTATTGCACAGGAATGACCGCTTTCTATTGCTATATCTCTCCTAATTTTAACAGGAATAGTAGGTCTGTTATTTGTGTATTTTGATGTCATTTATAGTTAATAAAAGTAAGAGTTATGTTTATTGCCTAACAAGTTATTCTATAGTTTCTGTATAGTAACGGATTTTATAAAATATTTGACAAACTTCAAGCTATATCCTTATATTATGAAATAGCACAAGTTGCCCCTGAAAAAGAAAATTTTACTTAATATAGTTTGAAGAGATCAAATTTCTAACGGGGTTTGCGACTCATCTGTTACAGGCCAATTATGATATACGTACTATTCAGGAATTACTGGGGCATAGTGATATAAGAACTACTATGATTTATACCCATACTATTAAGAGCGTATCAATTAAAGAGGCAAAGAGTCCTCTTGATTTTTTGTAAATAATTTTCCATGTTTGTTTGTATTTATCCGTAGTAATTTCTTAAAAAGGGAATTGTAATGCGACCTGTATATATGATTTCGGGTGGTATAACCAAATTTAAAAAGGCTCACCCTGATAAAGATTTCAGACTCATGGTCAAGCAGGCCTTTGACTATGCTATGAATGACGTGCCTAATCTAACCCTCGAGATGATCGATGGCAGCGTGGCATCGTATTTTTCTGACCACTTCACACGTCAGCTAATGGCAGGAATAATGGTGCAGGATTATCTCGGCCTCTGCCCGAAACCATCAAAACGGATTGAAGGTGGTGGCGCAACAGGAGGATTATGCTTCCAGGCTGCCTGGGAATCCATTGCATCAGGGAGGATGAACGTATGTGTAGCATACGGATTTGAAACAATGTCCCGGGTTAACACATGGAAGGGAAACGAATTTATTGCACATGCCTCTGATACCAACTTTGATTACCCGGTGGGAGGGTTTTACACAGGATATTACGCAATGATGGCCCAGAGGCATATGCATGAGTTTGGTACCACTGTTGAACAAATGGCACTCGTCTCCATAAAGAACCACGGCAATGCGCAATATAACTCATATGCGCAAAGTCCTATGAAACTAACTATTGAAGATGTAAGGTCATCAGCAATGGTCTCCACTCCTCTCACCATGCTAGATATTTGCGCAATGTCAGATGGCGCTGCAGTTGCAATCCTGGCCTCTGAAGATATGGCACAAAAACTCTCTGATAACCCTGTAAGGATTACGGGCATAGGTTCCGGTACAGATGCCATGAGGATGGCAGATAGACCACATGGGAAGGTAATTCTTTTACCTCACGAATCTGAAGATGATTATAAGGAATTGAAATACCCGGGTGTTCATTCGTTTCGTGGGGGCAGAATGGCCTCAAAACTTGCATATGATATGGCAGGTATTAATAATCCACTAGAAGAACTGGATTTTGTTGAACTACACGATGCATACACATCATCAGAAATCCAGACATATGAGGATATGGGTCTATGTAAATATGGTGAGGGTGGAGGGTTTATCGAAGAAGGTTATCCATTTATGCCTAACATAGATTACGGCATTAACCTTAATGTAAAGAAGAGAATACCCGTAAACCCATCAGGAGGTTTATTAGCCTGTGGCCATCCTGTCGGAGCAACAGGAATTATGCAGGCCGTGTTTGCATCCTGGCAACTCCAAGGCACCATCAAAAAACATTTAGGAAATGATGAGTTGCAGTTAAAGAACATAAAAAGAGGAGCCATACATAGCCATGCAGGAACAGGAACATATATCACCATTTCGATACTTGAGAAATCTTCGTAAATTAGAGGGCTCATATGCAAAAAAAAATCAAATTGCAAGAAACCGAGGAAGGCACAATACTTTTTAATGTCGACCCAATCATAATTAAACATCATTATGAGATAGATTACATTCACAGTTATGCACAGGATTCTGCTTTTTTTGCAGGTCTGGCTAATAAAAAATTGCTTGGCAGTAAATGCACTAAGTGTTCATACATCTTCGCAACTCCACGTTCTCACTGTATGGAATGTGGCGCCAAGACCGAATGGTATGAGCTTCCAAAGCAAGGAGAGGTTCACACGTTTACCACGTGTTATTTCGGTAGCGAGGCATTTCTCAAGGAAACACCATTTACGCTGATATTAGTAGAATTTGAGGGTGTGAATACGCTATTTCTTTCAAGATTAGTTGGGGTTAAACCAGAAAATGTAAAGATTGGGATGAAGATAAAGGCCCAGTTCTTGCGCAACAGCAAATTCAAATCTACAGACGTTTATTTTGTACCAGCATAAATCAGCTCCCTTTCCGCCCGGCCCAGAGGCTGTGTCACAATTGTCATCCCGAACTTGTTTCGGGATCTCTCAGGTTGCTAAATTATTGAAATCATTAGATTCTGAAACAAGTTCAGAATGACATATTATGTGTTTTCTCTATTGTGACACAGCCTCCCAGTGGGAGGAAGGCATTGTTTATTCTCCCGGTTATTCATGGTAAATATTATGAAGACGATACACGTCATCAAGTTTTCGGTCTTGAGACAAAGTAATAGCAGTCTTAATAAGTGCAATATGGCTGTAAGCCTGGGGAAAATTTCCCAGGAGTCTCTTGGTTTTAAAATCAATGTCTTCGCTAAAAAGTCCTAAGTAGTTGCGATAACTCAAGATTTTATTAAACATCTTGATCGCCTCTTCTTCTTCTCCGATCTTATACAAACTATGAATCATCCAAAATGTACAGACAGTAAATGCTGATTTTGAGACTCCAAAGTCATCTTCATTATTGTATCGATACATCAATCCATCTTTGCACAGTACTTCTTTGGTCTTTTGAACTGTACTAATATACTTTGGATCACCAGCCTCAATAAAGCCATAATCTTCCATCAACAGATTAGCAGCATCAAAGTGATGACTGCCATAAGATTGCGTAAAAGCTCCCACCTGCTGATTCCATCCGTGAGTTAAAATATCATTTTTTATGATATTTCTTAATTTGAACCAATCCAGTATGTATTCATTCTGGCCAAGGATCGTAGCAATCTTGACCGCCCGATCCAGGGCTACCCAACAGAGCACCTTTGAAAATACAAAATGTTTTTTACTTCGCCTAAATTCCCAGATCCCTTGATCCGGTTTTTTCCAATTTTTAGTAACATTCCGAACAAATGACCTGACTATAGTCCATAGCTCTTCCGTATTATCTAGCTTACTACCATAAATTGTAAAGTTATAATATATGAGATCCATCAAGACTCCATAGATATCATGTTGCTGTTGTTTGTAAGCATCATTGCCTATTCTTACCGGCTTAGAATTTAAGTAACCTGAGAGATGGGGCAACGTCTCTTCTTTAAGCTTTTTCTCACCATGAATTCCATACATGATTTGTATGGTTTCATTTTTATAAGGGGTTACGTTCAATACGTAGTTCAAGAAGGATTTTGCTGTGTAACCATGCCCAACTGTAACTAAAACAGAAACAGTCATAGAAGCATCACGAAGCCAACAAAATCGATAATCCCAATTTCTAGATTCACCTATGGTCTCCGGTAATGAAGTTGTTACTGCTGCAATTAAGGCTCCTGTCTTTTCATAGGTCAACAATTTTAGAACTAAGGCACTACGATAAATTTCTTCATTATATTTTGGAAATTTGGTTGTATTGGTTGACCAATTTAGCCAATAGACTTTTGTTCTTTCAAACTGTAAATTGATTTGAGTAAGATTAGGAAGGATAATTTTTTGGTTATAGCTTAGTAAAAAAAATTGATCATGATCAAGGGTTATTATCTCCTTGTTGAGTATTTCTGTTAAATCAATGCTTGAATATAAATACAAAGATTCGTAAGGACCTTTTTTAGTAAAACTTTTGATATAATGCTTATTGATTTTATGATAGGTTTCGTGTTTTGCATACCAGAGTTTAGGATTATAGTTTATTGTGAATTGTGGTCTTCCGGAAATATGTTTAATATATCGAATTAGATCGGGCGGCCCATAATTGCTATGCTCACCAAGATCATATCTTGGCATAAAATCGATGATATCAAATTGATCTTTTCCTTTTTGGAAATGGGTTATAAGGATATTTGTATTTTTGATGTAATTTTGTTTAATCACATAGTCTGGAGATACTTGAATAGCAAACTCACCTCCTTTTTCATTATCCAAAAGCTTACCAAATACAGTAAATGAGCTAAAAACAGGAAGACATAAAAAATCTATACTGGCTTTATCAGAGATTAAGGCCGCACTTTTGCAATTTCCAATAACACCGTAATTTAAGTTATCCACTGGTACTAGCTAGCTCCCTTAGTAGATTGCGAAATTTCGAAGGAGTAGTAAATCTGTATTTGGCAGAGGTTTCTCCTTTTCCTATTTTAATGCTTATCACCTTAGAATTATCAACTTGAAACATATGTTCGTCAGTCGAATCATCTCCGGCACAAACGATCACATCACAAGAACCATTGGAGAGCACATATTTTAAAGACTCTCCTTTGTTAATATATTGCGAACACACTTCTACAATCTTCTTTCCATGTTGAACAATTATGGGCATTTTTGCCGTCATTGCAGAAAGTTCATCAACTAGAAGTCTTGCCTTACTTTCCCCAAATTCCGGATCTGAATTTCGAAAGTGCCAGACAACGGAGGCAATCTTATCTTCTATAAAACTACCGGGTGTAGATAAGGCATAATGTTTAAGGATCTTAAATATTTCTCTTTTCCAGGAAAGATCAACTTGTTCTTTAAATGATTGCCATTTTTCATCCTTAACATATTTCCAGAAAAAACCATGTTCTGCAATAAGAGTACAATTAAAGCCTGAAAACCAATTTTCGAGATCTTCCTTACATCTTCCACTTATAATATAAATCTCTCGACCTTTTTTTGATGTTATGTGGTTTAAGATATCGAAGATTTCGTTTGTGGGGTACGCCGTATCTGGATTATTTTCGAA
Organism: Candidatus Scalindua sediminis; assembly: GCA_008636105.1. Classification (GTDB taxonomy): domain Bacteria; phylum Planctomycetota; class Brocadiia; order Brocadiales; family Scalinduaceae; genus Scalindua_A; species Scalindua_A sediminis. The sequence goes on from VSDH01000029.1 coordinate 7,401, forward strand.
TTCTCGAAGCGTACCATCATAATCTAAGAAAAAAACTACATTCGTGGCTCGATCTAATTTATGTCGATCTTCAGTTGAAAGACAATCAGTTGTTATTTGAAAATCTGAATCATTATTAACATCCGTTAAAGACTCTAAAAATTTTCTAGCCCAGTTCTCTGAGCTGTTTTCAATAACATTTTCTTTCATGCTTTTGATCATTGCCTGAGCATTTTCTTGAGATAATGAAATTGCCTCATGTATACGCTGTACAAAAATATCAGTATCATAAGGGTTAATAATGATAGCATTAAATAACTCCTGAGCAGCACCAGCAAATTCACTGAGGATTAATACGCCTGCCTTGTCCTTTTGACAGGCTATATACTCCTTTGCCACAAGGTTCATCCCATCACATAAAGGAGTAACTAAAGCAGCGTCCGCAATACTATAAAGGGCGCACAAATCTGGTTTTTTTATCGACTTAAAGATAAATTGAACAGGAATATTATTAATGGTGGAATATTTACCGTTAATATAGCTAATCTGTTTCACAACCTGTTCTTCAATCGCCCTATTACATTCTACTTTTTCCCGGGAGGGGATTGCAATCAGCACAAATACTACTTTTTCATGCATATCAGGATGTGCGGCTAAATACCTATCAATTGCCTTTAGCTTTTCAGGAATTCCCTTTGTATAGTCCAGCCTCTCAACAGACAAAACAACTTTTTTACCTTCATAATTTTTTCCATATCTTTTTAAACAACTTTCGTACTTAGCGGAATGCATGGTCTTATCAAAGCTTTTCCAGCTAATACCAATAGGAAAAACACCGATAGATATTTTTCTGTCTTGATGCTGAATTGCATCTATTTCAGAATCAATTCCTAAAATCCGTAAGATGGTACTTCTAAAATGCCTAAGATAACCAAAGGTATGAAATCCAATAAGATCAGCCCCAAGCAAACCTAAAAGGAGTTCATTTCGACTAGGATGGCATCGGAATACATCGCACGACGGAAAAGGCGTGTGTAGAAAGAAACCTATTTTAAGATCCGGCCTCATTTCTTTTAAAATTTTAGGAAACAACATTAGATGGAAATCATGAACCCAAACAATACCATTTTCCTGAGCCATTTCGGCAACGACTTCAGCAAATTTCTGATTGACGTTTTGATAAGTATTGAACCAATCTTGTTCATAAGATGAGTATGCTATAAAATAGTGAAGAAGAGGCCACAAGCTTGAATTCGAAAAGAGATGATAATATTCTGATACCTCTTTTTTTGTTAAAAAAACAGGAATGCAATTTTCAGATTCTAATTGCTTGCATAAAACATCCCTTTTCTCCTGGTCATTTATAACGCTACCTGACCATCCCACCCATTTGATATTGTAATGGTCACGAATATCTTCAAATGCCGTTACTAAACCACCTGTAGATTTTTCAATTTTTTTCCCAATCTTTACTGGCAGACGATTGGAGACATTAATAATCTCAGCTTTAGTAATACCTTGATAAAACAATCCACTCTCTCCTCTAATGTTTCATTAAATGTTGCACAAGACCTACAAGCAATCCTATAGCGATGTTTATGGGTTTTTTAAAGCCAACCTTGATGTACAGGAATTTCGAAACACAAAAATCTTAAGTCTCGTTAAGAGCTATACTTATACATGATGAAACTCGATAATAAAAAACAGCTAACAGGAATAAAAGGTTCACATAAATTTATCTAACATGTTTAAACACTCAGCCTTATGGAACTGTTAGCTATCGTATTTATCGGTTAATTCCCATAAACATTCACCCTTTTCAGGGCCTAACAATATATGAATAGGATATTTATCAGGAAAACATCAAAAGTCTACTCAACTAATGATTTATTATAACTTGATACCTGAGCTTATTGTAATTTGCATTTTTGAACTGAGATGCTAAAATCCACAGGATTTGAGTAATTACGATTGCCTTATTCGACGAGTATTCACCGAGAAGATTTAAATAAAATGGAATTCAAACTTACTGAAGAACAAAGAATACTGCAGCAAACCGTTAAGGATTTTGCAAGGGACATAATAAAACCCGGAGTCAAAGAAAGAGATGACAAATGTCAATTCCCTTCGGAAATAATTAAAATGCTTGGCAACCTGGGCCTAATGGGTGTTATCTTTCCTGAAGAATACGGCGGCGCCGGAATGGATACGATAAGTTATGCTATCGCAATAGAGGAACTGGCAAGGGTTGATGGTGCACTGACCTTGGGTGTATCTGCGCATAATTCATTATGCACAAATCATATCTATCGATTCGGCAATGAAGAGCAAAAGAAAAAACACGTGGTCCCACTGGCAAAGGGAGAAAAACTTGGTGCCTGGGGATTAACAGAACCAAACGCAGGGAGTGATGCTGCAAGTATAGAAACAACTGCCAAACTACAAGATGATAAATGGATATTAAATGGCACAAAGACCTTCATTACCAATGGCTCTGTAGCTGATGTCTACGTCATTATGGCCTCAACAGACAGAGGCAAGAAAAAAGAAGGTATTTCCGCCTTCATAATGGAAAAAGGTACACAGGGAATGAGCATATCAAAACAGAGTGATAAGCTGGGATTGCTGTCCAGTGATACTGCTGAACTAATATTTGAGGACTGTATTATTCCCAAAGAAAATCTTTTAGGAAACCTGAATGAAGGATACAAAGATATTATGCAAATTCTAATAGGTGGCAGGATTGGCATAGGAGCTATGGCTGTCGGCATCGGTAGAGGAGCTTTAGAAGAAAGTATGGAGTATGCAAAGAAAAGAATACAATTCGGAAAACCAATCGCCGATTTCCAGGCTATCCAGTGGATGCTTGCCGACATTGCCACGGAATTGGACGCCGCACGCCTCCTCGTATATAAAGCTGCATATCTAAAGGATAAAGGTTTAAACTATACAAAAGAAGCCTCTCAGGCAAAACTCTTTGCCTCTGAAGCAGGTATGAAGGCTGCACTCAAGGCCGTACAAATCTTCGGCGGTTATGGGTATATGAGGGAATACCCTGTCGAGAGATATCTCAGGGACGTAAAACTGTGTGAGATAGGTGAAGGCACCTCAGAAATCCAAAGACTCATAATCTCTAGAGAACTACTTAAGCAGTAAGTGTGCATCCGCAAAAAATATTTGACAGGACAACCTCATTCAAATCAATTTGTATCGGAAAATTCCAAACAAACACATACAAGAAGGTATCCATAAAAATTTTCAATAAACCATGACATTAATTGAAGACGAAGTAACTAAAAATATCCATGAAGCTCAGGAGATGATTGATGGAAGTAGTTTCTCATTCCCCTGGAGCAATTTTTCTGAGGTTATGGAAGAGAGAACCAGAGGGCATAGTAACAAGACATTCTTAATTTATTATGATGACGACAAAAACGAGAGATGCGAATTCAGTTATAAGGAGTTTAACGATTTTGTAAACAGAACGTCAAATCTACTAATAGAAGACCTGCATGTCAAGAGAGGAGATAAGGTTAGTGCAATACTATTTAATCACTATTACACCGTGTTTATCTACTTTGCCTGCTGGAAGATTGGAGCGTGTGTTGTACCCATAAATATTGAGGAAGACATAGACAGGAAAAAATTCATACTTGAGAATTCAGAATCCAGGATTACCTTTTGCTGGATTGATTCACTTAAAGAAATTGAAGCAATAAAAGACTCTCTATTACATCTGGAACATATCGTAACTGTTGGAGGGATATCAAAAGATAATTACATAAATTATGAAGAGGAAGTTCACAAAAAAAGTCCTGACTTCATCTCAAAAGATTCCGAAATTAATGATGATGCACTCATAGTCTATACCTCAGGCACAACAGGTCCACCAAAAGGCGTAATCCTTTCACAGTATAATCTATTAATTGACGCCGATGGCATTTCAGAATGGCACCATTTTAATCAGGAAGACCGCCTCATGTGCGTCCTCCCCATCCATCATGTTAATGGCACGATAGTCACACTGGTAACACCATATTACATGGGTGGTAGCACAGTCCTGAATAGAAAATTCAAATCCAGTACATTCTGGAAGAAAATACATACTGATAAAGTCAACTGTGTAAGTGTTGTCCCTACTATACTTGAATTCTTACTGGAGGCAAATGAGGACATAAGTAAGTATTCATTAGGACATTTCAAATGGATAATATGCGGGGCCGGACCTCTGCTTGTTGAAACGGCACTTAACTTCCAGGAAAGGTTTAATATACCAATCATGCATGGATACGGTCTTTCGGAAACAACATGTTATTCGTGTTTTTTGCCCACAGATCTGCGAAGAGATGAGCTAACATACTGGCTGTCTCATCACAAATTTCCATCTATTGGAATCCCCATAAAACATAATGATATGGCAATTATTGATGAAAAGGGCAATGAACTCAAAGAGCTTGAAAAAGGCGAAATAGTAGTAAAGGGGAGGACCGTAATCAAAGGATACTTTAAGAGACCTGACGCCAACAAAGATGCATTTAAATTTGGATGGTTCAGGACTGGAGATGAAGGATTTTATAAACTTGACAAACAAAAAAGAAAGTTCTTCTTCATAACAGGTAGAATAAAGGAACTCATAATCAGGGGTGGCATAAATATCTCACCTCTTGAGGTAGACGATGTTCTTAAATCTCACCCAAAGGTACGATTTGGAATGGCAGTTCCCTTTGAAAACCGTTACTATGGTGAAGAAATTGCCGCTTACATAGTTCCAAAGAATGGTATCGAAATCACAGAAAAAGACGTCCTGGAATACTGCAAACGGAAGCTTGATTTTAAGAAGCAACCTAAAGTAGTAATTATTGGCTCAGATGTTCCTTATACCTCCACAGGGAAACCCAAAAGATTGGAATTAAAAGAAAAATTAAAAGATAAACTCCACAAGTACAGAGATATTCAATTCAGGGAGAAATAAAGTCAGTAGGGTTTCTCACTGCTATATGTAAAGGCACTTTTCTTGAGAAAAGTTGAATGCAGTATAGGTTGCGAGCAGAACCTATACTGCATTATGGTCTACCTTAAGCCTCTCACTATCACATCACTAATAAAGCTATTTTATTGTCAACTATTATTGAATGGTGTAAAAAAAAGTAGATTCGTTTTAGTCTTTACCGAATAAATACTTATTTCAATAATGAGTTTTGACTGTAAATCCGTGTTTGCTTTGGTTGACATTTCTTACATAAAAACAACCGTTTTCTCCCTCTCATCCTCTCGGAAAATAAAACCCTAACACGCATAATAGCAATATCTTACAAAACTAACTGCTTTTCCAATATCTATTAATGCGTCTTTGGTACGAATGTTGTTATTAAAATAAAGTACATTTTATTTTGTTTTTCGCCTAGAAGGATTTCTAAAGCTTAGTAATTATAAAACTGTATCGAGTTCAAATGGATGACCAGCCCCCACTGCCCCAGCATCTTGCTTTCGCTCTTACAGAGCCTACTTTCGGCAGCGTGCCGCCACGGTGCAAGAAAGCGCAGGGGCAAGCTGTGGGGGCGGGGAGGAGGCAATTAAGTTGAGAAAGTTGAAATTTCTTGAACATGTTTTTTCACGTATTCTCTGGAAGGGTATGATATCTATTTTTGCTATTGGAACATTTACACTAATATTAAACTTGTTTCTTATTTCCGATTTGCGGGCTGAAGTGTTTACGACAACCGCTTATTGTTCATGTGAAAAATGTTGCGATAAAGACCCTTCAGACGAGTGGTATGGGATTACGGCAACAGGCACAAAAGCAAAGTGGGGAACGGTGGCCGTGGATAGGAAAGTGATAAAGTTGGGACACAAGTTAAGAATAGATGGATTTCCCAATACTACTTTCAGGGCTGAGGATGTAGGCGGAGCCATAAAGGGAAACCACCTTGATATATGGTTTCCTAGTCACGAAGAGGCTCTGGAGTTTGGCGTACAAAAGAAAGTTGTTTACTTTATTGAACAAAGGTGAAGGGGGAAGGAGAACCCATCGGCTTTACAATAACTCGTTGTGGATATTGCCTCAGGCTTTCCTCTGGTTTGTTATTACACCAAAAGAGTTATCTAATTACTGAGCACGAACAACAGACGCTATTTTATTTGACAAATGATTCAAAACCATTATAGTATTGGAGCATGCCACATACTGCAAGTACCGTCATTCCTAAATTACCCTGCCATATTACCCAAAGAGGAAGTCATCGTTACAATGTTTTTCAAGATGATGAAGATCGATTGAAATATCTTTCCTGGATTGACGAGTACAGCAAGAAGTATCACCTATCGTTATTTGCCTATTGCTTGATGGATAACCATGTGCATTTCATTGCCACTCCACAAAATGAAGATTCCCTAGCCGGGGCATTTAGCATAACCCACATCCGATATTCGCAATACATTAATAAGAAGAGGAAGGCATCAGGAAGCTTATGGCAAGGACGTTTTTATTCATGTATCTTAAACAAATCCCATTTGATGGCAGCAATACGATATGTGGAAAAAAATCCTGTGCGTGCAGGAATTGTACAAAAGGCCTGGAAATGGAAGTGGTCAAGTGCAGCAGCCCATATAGGTAAAGCAAACCCCATGATTCATCTAGAAACCATAACAAATCTAGTAGATGTTTCTACCAAGTCGTGGAAACAATATTTAAACTCTAACGAAAACGAAGAGGATATTAACGATATAAGAAAACATACATTGTTAGGATTTCCATTGGGAACAACATCATCTGACGCGAAACCAGACAAAAAAGTGGGTAGACTAATAAGTGTCTTGTCGAAAGACAAGCTAAAGAAACGAGCAGTTAGACTATTAAGTGCTTTATCAAGAGGCAGACCAAAAAAACGAACAGTCAGAAAATCAAAAGTTTCTACAAGAGGTGGGCCGAAAAAACGAACAGTCAGAAAATTAAAAGTTTCTACAAGAAGCAGGCCGAAAAAACGAAGCGGACATAAATAGTGTTGTCCTTAATTACTAATTTCTTTGTATTCTCTCGGACAGCCTGTCAAGACTCCCTGAAAGTTTCCAAGTGTCTCATAACGGAGGAAGACGAGAAAAATAATTGTATCTTAGTGGTTAAACAGCGCAGAAACATTCTGCTTATGAATGATTTGGCTCTGCATCCAACATCTCCACACTTCCATCAAATATTGCACCATTATTCACAATCAATTTACGACAGGTGATTTTGCCATAGATTTCACCACGCTTCATTATCTCAACGGTCCCCACCGCCTTAAGATTACCTTTGACTTTGCCCTGTATAATGGCATCCCCAACTTGAATATTTGAGATTTCTATCTTACCTTTTTTCTTTAAATACAGCGTGCCATGTGTCTCAAGATTCGTGCCTAAACGAGATTTTACTGTATAATCACTCAGGTCATTACGGCGACTACAATACTTACATATTACTGCAAAAGCTTTCTCATCTGCAAAAATTTCTTTTTCACACTTGAAACAATGAAGCCTTCTTTTTTCGACAGAAGACTTTCCCTTTTCTGCAGATGGTGAAAGAACAGCTTTGATATCGATATGCTTATTACAATGAGAGCATGGCATCGACATACAATTAATCGACACAGTGAGATTGCCATTGCAATAAGGACATACTATATCTCTTGTTTCAGATAATTCACTTGTTTTGGCACTCATAAATCAAATTAATTGCTCTCGCACAATAATATGCTTATAAATTAAACTTTTTATCTTTTATTTCTTCCTTTATTCCTTCCTTGTAACCTTGACCTTCCGCTTTAACTCCTTCAGGATTCACATTACATTTTCCAACAAAGACAACCCCTTCTTCGATAACTAATATTTTCGCTTGCAGATCACCGATAAGCTGCGCTTTTTGCTTAAGCTCGACTTTATCAGACGCTTTAATATTTCCATCCACTCGACCCTCAATAACGGCACACCTTACCTTAACGTTCGCCTTAACACTGCCTGTCTTGCCAACAATAAGCTCTCCGTTATCAGCTATCAGTTCTCCTTCAAACTTTCCATCAATCCTCAAGGCTTCGCCAAATTTGATTGTTCCTTTAATTTCAGCGTCCGATGTCAGATTAGTCACTTTTCCTTCTGCCATTCTTACCTCCTTTCTGGATTCAACTTCTTTTCCGAATCCTTTTTTACTATCATCATTTTTCGGAATAGATTGATCCTGCTTTGTATCTTTCTTTTTTCCAAACATGCCTTAGGCCATTTAAATTATTGCCGTTATTTCACATAAAGGATAATTAAATTCCATTAAATATCAACTGTTTTTTTACATCCTTAATCAAATCGCGGATGGGAATGAGGAAATAGGTATTAAATCTCTAATTCTCTTGACTTAAACCACATCTCGTACAAAGGCAGAGTGATGAGGAATATGAAGCAAAAACCGAGAAGAAAATATGATGTTATTAAGGATAGGGAAAACACATCTGATTTGAATCTTATTAACCATGGACCTGATAAGTTCATTATAGTGCCTACGAAACCGACACTATAAATCGTAATCTTAATCCAGTCTCTTATCAAGGTCATAGAAAGGATGCGTGACATGACGAATATGATTAGGGAAATTGTAAATGCATGCACGTGCGTTATTTCAATGATTTCTCTGTACGACTTGGGGAAGAAGAAACCCTCCTGTAAGAGATTTTCGTTGTACTCGTAGCTTGATTCATCATTAAGCTTTTCCTCGTTACCGCTGTAATGACGCACCGTATTTCTTGGAGAGAAACTTGTTCTTTCGTAGAAATTGGCACAGGATACGTAGAAAGCATATGCCATGATAATAAGGAAAAAAGTAATATATAGTTTGTTACTTATTGGAGACTGTGATAGATCTTTGGGCATCGTCTTTTTTGACAGGATAACGGGCTTTAATAAGAATAAATGATAAAAATAATTCTGCGGATTATAAACAAACAGTCCATCAAAAAAAAGAACAAAAAATATTGCAAACCCTGTTTGTCCTGTCTAACAAACTTTATCTAAGTCGACTAATTTATTGTTTCCTCTTCAGAATAGCAGTGTATAGATATTTCAATTCTTCTGATTTTAATAGCAATGATGCGGTAAAGAACGTAATAAGGGCAACCACCAAGGGTACGAAAAGTCTGATGAACTTCGTCATAAGCTCACCATTACCAATCGGTAGCATTTTCATTGTTAGCCAGCATGTAACGCACATGACAAAGGCTGCAATCAATGTCTTGAGAGTTGATGTAAAGATGTGCCTTACACCAGTGATATTGAGCTTTCTTTGGAGAATGGCAAATAGAATCATTACTTGAACTGTTGCGCTTATGGCCGTTGCTAATGCAAGCCCTCCCTCACGAAGAAACCAGATGAGTGTTAGATTGAGAATAAGGTTAAGACCCACCATACCAGCGCCTACTTTTACGGGTGTTAGTGTATCCTGCATGGAGTAAAAGGCCCTTATGATTACGTGAGAGGCAGAGTAGGCCCATACACCCAGGGCATAGAAGAAGATAACGGTAGCTGTTCTGTAAGTTGATTCCGCCGTAAATGCGTTTCTCTCATAAAACAACTCTACAAGTGGTGTCCGTAGTAGTATTAAGCCCACGGACGCTGGTATTCCGATAAATAATACAACCCTTATTGCCTGGTTAAATGTCTCAGTGAAGTTTGTCCAGTCTTTACGTGCAGCATGTGTGGAAAAAAAAGGAAATACAGCAGTTGCCATTGCTATTCCAAATACTCCCAATGGGAATTGAACCAGCCTATCACCATAGTACAATACTGATGCAGCGCCTGTTTCTAAGGGATATGGTATTGCCATTCCAGCTATAAAGAAGTCTTCGGCACCACCTGGTGGCCTGGCAAAGGCTATTGCTATAAAACTATCCATTAACACGTTTATCTGAACGGCAGCCAGGCCAAAAATTATTGGTAACATCAGGGCAAAGATGCGCTTTACACCGGGATGCGAAAAATTTAAGGAAGGTTTGTAGATTATGCCCTTATTTTTCAAGACAGGTAACTGAATTGCCAATTGAATCACACCTCCGATGAGGATAGCAATAGCAATAGCAAATATCTTTTTATCCAATGTGCCTCCAAACATTGGTGTAAGTAGGAATACACCTGCTATCCAACATATATTTAGTGCGACAGGTGCAAGTGCGGGCATAAGAAAGTGTTTGAGTGAATTCAAAATAGCCATTGCGAATGCTACCATGCAGATAAACAATACATACGGAAATGTTACCATGAGCAAGTTCAATACTAATTCCCACTTTTGATTAATAGAGAAAACTGTGGGTATTATCGAGAACGAAACTTCTGCCAGGATAATCATACCTCCAAGGATTATAAAAAGTAATGTTCCGATTACATTTACCAGTTCCCATGCGTCCTTTTTACCTTTGGTTTCAAGATATTCTGTAAAGACGGGAATGAAGGCAGCGCTCAATGCCCCTTCACCGAAGAGGCGGCGGAAGAGATTTGGTATCTTGAAGGCAATAACAAAGGCGTCCCAGGCCAGGCTGGTACCGAAAAAGCTTGCACATATTACGTCCCTTGCCAAACCTAACACCCTGCTCAATAATGTGCAAAGGCTTACGGTCTTTGCGGACCTTAAAAAGCTTTTTTTTTCTTCCATACTCAGAAGGAGTTTCCCACAGAATTTAGAAGTTTAGTTTTAAGTAGTGAATATAAAGAAAGATTAGCGATCGAATAGATCTAATTTATCCCTAAACTGTTTTGTAGATGAAAGGACATCTTTTGAACTTATAATTGCTGAACATACTGCTACCCCTGTAGCCCCAGTTTTTAGAACCTCATCCAGATTTTCAAGGGTTATAGCACCAATAACAATAAAAGGAATACTTATTTTCTCAGCGACTTCTTGAACAACTTCAAGTCCGACAGGCGGCTCATTTATCTTCGTGCTAGTAGGATAAACAGGCCCTATAGCAATATAATCAGCCCCCTCTTTCTGCGCCTGTCTGGCTTGTTCGATATTGTGCGTTGATACCCCGATAATCTTTTCATTACCAATAATATCTCTCGCTTCTGAGATGCCAATATCATGCTGACCCAAATGGACACCATCTGCGTTTACTTCTTTTGCAACATTTACACGATCATTAATAATCAACAAGGTTCCTCTTTTGGCAGTTACATCATGTATTTCTCGGGCTAGTGATATGAATTCACTATCAGATATTGTTTTCTCACGCAATTGTATAACATCAGCACCACCATCAATAACAAGCCTTGCAGTTTCTTCAACTGATTTTGTTGCAATATCATTACCTATTAAGACATAAAGTCTCACACCATGAGATTCCTTTATTACCATCTGCAATTACTCAATTCAATTCTAATGGTCTACAGTTTATGTGTGCGGTAAGAATAATATGAATTTCTTATCATAATAGCCTATGTACTTCAAGTTTTATCTAATTTGATTTATATTGACACGTTAGGTTGTGGTGATATAATTTTTAAAGACACATAAAATTCTTTACGAGGGTTCTAAATTGGGAAGACCAAGAGAATATTGCGGTTTATTTGGGGTTTTTGATTGTGACGATGCAGTAGAAAAGGTCTATCTTGGACTTTATTCTTTACAACATCGGGGTGAAGAGAGCGCAGGAATTGCCTCTTCTGACGGTACGCGGATAATACACCATAGAGGCCCTGGATTAGTAAACGATGCCTTTACTCCGCAAATCCTGAAAGGATTAAAAAATCCACATGCCATTGGCCACGTTAGATATTCTACTTTCGGCCCAAGTAACATAGACAATGCGCAACCGCTGGTAGTAAGATATTCTAAAGGCGAAGTTGCAATTGCACATAATGGTCAATTGCTGGATGCAGGTACGCTGCGAGAAGATTATGAGGTACACGGATCTATCTTCCACACAACATCCGATACGGAAGTAATAGTGCATTTAATGGCTAAACCAAGTCATGTTGAAAAACCGAATCTGTCCCATGTATTAAACCACTTAAGGGGGGCATTTTCTCTTCTATTCTTGACAAACGATGAAATGGTTGGTGTGAGAGATCCTAATGGTTTTCGACCGCTTTTATTAGGAAAGGTGAATAATAGCTATGTCATGGCTTCCGAAACCTGTGCCCTGGACCAGATTGGCGCAGAGTACATAAGAGATGTTAAACCAGGCGAGGTGATTTACGTTAATAAGGATGGCTTGAAAAGTGAGATATATTGCTCACCAAGACGGATTCGCCCATCATATTGTATATTTGAACTAATATATTTTTCCCGTCCTGATAGTAAAGTTTTCGGTGAAAGTGTTCATCTTTTTCGTAAAAGGCTCGGGATGAAGCTTGCAGAAGAATTGCCAGTGGATGCTGATATCGTAATCGCTGTCCCAGACGGTGGAAATTCAGCCGCATTAGGCTATTCACTTGCTTCGGGAATACCATTGGATTATGGTTTTATTAGAAATCACTATGTTGGAAGGACTTTTACTCAACCACAACAAAGGGGTAGACATCAAAGAGTTGAGCTTAAACTTAATGCCGTATCTGAGGTTGTAGAGGGTAAGAAGGTTGTAGTCGTTGATGATTCGATCGTGCGTGGAACTACATCAAGATCAAGGCTTGGTCTTTTGCGTAAGGCAGGCGCAAGGGAAATTCACGTGAGGATTAGTTGCCCTCCTCATCGTTTTCCCTGCTATTATGGGATTGATTTTCAGATTAAGGATGAGTTGATTGCTGCCAATTATACGCTTGAAGAAATAGAAAAATTTTTGGACGTAGAAAGCCTGGGCTATTTGAGTGCCGAAGGATTGTTGAGCTGCACATCATCTCCACGCAATTTTTGCACTGCTTGTTTTACCGGAGATTATCCTGTACCTTCCGAAGCCTCTGGTAAAAAAATATCCAAAAGAGAAATAAAAGGTAGAAAAAGCGTCACCGTATAGAAAATGACAGGACTTACTTATAAGGATTCAGGAGTCGATATTGAAGCTAAGGATAAGTTTACTACTGATATTTATCAGCAGTTGCGCAGGACTTTTGGTCCAAGAGTAATAGAAAACCCGGGTGGGTTTGGAGGACTTTTTTCACTAAATTATAATTCAAAATTATTCGCGAAAAAATACAGACATCCTGTGCTGGTAGCTTCTACGGATGGTGTCGGAACAAAGTTAAAGATTGCATTTATGATGAACAAGCACGATACGATAGGAGTTGATTTAGTAGCGATGTGCGTCAATGATATCCTGGTGCTTGGAGCAGAACCTTTATTTTTTTTAGACTATATGGCCAGTAGCAAGATGCTTCCGAAGAAAATGAAGGAAGTTCTTCGAGGCATTGCAATTGGCTGTTGCGAAGCAGGATGCTCTCTCCTAGGAGGAGAAACCCCGGAGATGCCAGGTTTTTATCATGAAGGTGAATATGATTTAGCGGGATTTGCAGTCGGCGTTGTAGAAAAAAAAAAGATAATAAATGGAGATGAAATAAGCTCAGGTGATATAGTTATAGGATTGAACTCAAGCGGGCTTCACAGTAACGGTTTTTCTTTAGTACGTAAGGTTTTATTTGAGAAGGCCAAATTAGACGTAAATAGTAAGATTGAATCCATCAACGGAACTATTGGAGATGAACTTCTTAAGCCAACAAAAATATACGTTAAGCCTATAAGGAATCTTTTGCGTCATTATAAACTAAAGAAGGTGGTTAAGGGAATGGCTCACATTACTGGAGGTGGTTTGATAGACAACATACCCAGGATTTTACCTCAAGGGTGCTCAGTGCGGATTAATAAAGGTACCTGGCCTGTGCCTAAGATTTTTGAAGTAATTCAGGAAACAGGGAATATAGATGAAAGTGAAATGTACCATGTTCTTAACATGGGAATAGGAATGGTGTTAATAGTCCCAAAGTATTTTGCATCTTCTATAATAAAAAAATTAAAACGAATGAAAGAAGGTGCATTTATTATAGGAAAGGTAGTAAAGGGAAATAAAAAAGTAGAGATTGTATAGTTAAAAGTCGCTAAGTGGTGTGGATTGCTCTCTTTCTGAAGATTCCATGATTATTACCGATAATAATATACACACAAAAACCAAGTGAAAGCATGATATGCGGATACAGTATAAACAAAACCAGAAGAGTAGAAAAAATTCCGATTATCATTAATAGATGAGCTAAATCGTGTTTTTTTCTTAATACATCGAGGATTTTTATATATTGAACTTTGCTTAGCATCAGGATACTTAATATAAACATGATACTTGGAAGGGATTTTGAAACGATCGGTATTCCAACTGTGGTCTTAAGATAACTATCAAGTAGAATCAGGGATGCAACTGTACCTCCAGCAAGAGTGGTAGGTAATCCTGTAAAATATTTACTTCGCGCATTGTCAGAGTTATTTTCTGCTTCGAATTTTGCTAATCTAATTACGGCACATAAGGTAAAAAAGAAACATACAAACCAGATGGCAATGTGCGCGTTGAAAACATCCAGCCCACCAATTAGGAATGCCGGTGCTAATCCAAACGTGATCATATCTGCAAACGAATCTAAATGACCGCCCCAGGCAACCTTTGTTTTTAATAATCGTGCAATTTGACCGTCCAGCCCATCAAGCACCATGGCAGTAATAATAAGCCAGGCTGCATAAGAAAGCTCTTTGTTTATGATAAATATGATTGCCACAAAACCGCAGGTTAGATTACCAATACTAACAATTGTAGGCAAATATGGTTTTATTTTTGTCATAACTCGTCAAAGAAGACTCATTAATTTCCGTAATACTAGATTATACTAACAAAAAAAATGCCAACAAATTAATTTTGCAAAAAAAACAGACATGCATTATGGTAAGTCTTGATTTTCTAATATGTTATGTATATTTAAAAAAATGCCTCTTACTCCTTCACTTCAAGAAATTGACGCTTAGGTGCAATAAATTTACTGCACTGCTTTAAGAAAATACTGCATTTTCAAAGTTAGATAGATAACAAGGAAAACATTTTGGACCAGATTGATAAAATAATAACCATTCTTAAACGAGAAAACAAGAACTATATAGAGCCTATAGTTACAACTATCTCAAAGGCAAGAAGCCCATTCAAGGTTCTTATTTCATGCCTTCTTAGCTTAAGAACAAAAGATAAAGTTACAGCAGAGGCCTCAAAAAGATTATTTAAACTTGCAAGTACTCCACAACAGATGCTTAACATAAGCACAAAAGACATTGAAAAAACTATTTATCCTGTCGGATTTTATAAAACTAAGTCAAAAAGAATAAAAGAAATATGTAAAACGCTACTCAACAATTATGGCGGCACCGTGCCTGATGAAATTGACGAACTATTGAAATTAAAGGGTGTAGGAAGGAAAACTGCTAATTTAGTAGTAACACTGGGATATGGTAAGCTTGGAATATGCGTAGATACACACGTCCACAGGATCTCAAACAGGCTTGGTTTAATTAAGACAAAAACCCCTGAACAAACAGAATTTTCCTTAAGAAAGAAATTACCCAAGAAATATTGGATAATCTATAACGATCTTCTGGTTGCACATGGTCAAAACATCTGCACACCTATATCACCCTGGTGTAGTAAATGTAAGATTTTTAAATATTGTAAGAGAATAGGCGTAAAAAAATTCAGGTAAACTTCTCGGAATTTATATAAACCTTTAGTTTAATACTTCTTTTCCTGTGAGTTTACCGTATGCTTCAAGATATTTTTTTGAGGTGGTCTGCACTATGTCTTCCGGGAGTGAGGGTGGAGGTGGATTCTTGTCCCACCCGGATGACTCTAAATAATCTCTCACGAATTGTTTATCAAATGACGGTTGAGACTTCCCTGGTGAGTAGCCTTCCAGAGGCCAAAAACGAGATGAGTCTGGAGTTAATACCTCATCGATTAAAATTATCTTATTTTCATATTTTCCCCATTCAAATTTAGTATCGCAGATTATTATTCCCCTGGTCAGAGCGTATTCACTCGCCTTTTTATATATCTCAATGCTTTTTTGTCTCAGCTCTTCGGCAAGTTCCTTTCCAATAATCTTTACGACCTCTTCGAAAGAGATATTTTCGTCGTGCCCTGAAGTTGCTTTGGTTGCAGGTGTGAAAATAGGTTCCGGTAGTTTTTCCGACTCTTTCAGGTTGGCAGGCAACTTAATCTTACAAACAGTCCCACTTTCCTTATACTCTTTCCAACCTGAACCAGCCAGATAACCCCGCACAACACATTCAACTGGAATCACCTTAACCTTTTTTACGAGCATTGAACGTCCCCGCAACAAGCCCACATCTTCTTCCTTCAACTTATCTATTTCTTCAATTGCGGTTGTGATCAGATGATTTTCGGTCAAGTCTCCAATGTACTTAAACCAGAACTCAGATAAGTGTGTAAGTACTTTACCCTTATATGGAATGCCATTCGGTATGACTGAATCAAAAGCGGAAATCCTATCAGTTGCAACAATCAACAAATTGTCATCTATCTCATATATATCCCTAACTTTTCCACTATTATAAAGCTTCAGATAAGGAATATCTGTTTTTAATAACACTGAATTACTAACGGTTAGCATAATTATTATACAAAAGAGTTCTTTTGTGAGAAATGTTTATGTAATTTGTTGCGCAATGTTTGAGTACCCTTAAGCTTTGGATAAAGTGACATAGCCATCTTAAAATTTATCATTGAGTTATCCCATTCACCCAGGGTTAAATAGCAATCAGCAATCTTCTTATAAACAAAAGCCCTTTCAACCTTGTTTAACTTAATGTTTAAAACCCTATTTAAGTAAGCTATTGCTGATCTACCTTGCATCAGCTTGACTAGTTTTTTACATGATAAGCGAAGAATTCTTTCTTTGATTTCTTCTTGCAAATATCGACGTGCAGGATTTCCATTTTCTTTTTGATAGACGTCCTCGTATAACTTAAATGCCAGCGTATAATTTCCTTGTTTTTCATACTCTTCAGCAAGAAGGAATTTGCAATCCAGATAATCCTTTAAACCTAAAAAGGCAAGAAGGTCAAACCCTTCGTTCTCTTTTTTTAGAAGCTCATAATTCTTGACAGCTTTGGAACCATCTTTGTTTAAGAGGTCATTTAAAACCCTTTTCGCTTGAATCCTTAAACCAAGTTCATCATCTTTATAATACTCTTCCGTATAGTAATATCTTTCTACATTTCTACTTTGCAAAGATTTATCGTAATGAAGTCTTTCTTCAGAATCGGTAAGCGTCTTATATGCCTTGATTAAGACCTTAATTTTTTCCTCTGAGGAAACCCCATTTGTCTTGTTTTTATCAGGGTGATATTTTTTTACAAGCCTTCTAAATGAGTTTTTAATCTCCTCTCTATTAGACCCCTCTTGTACTTGCAAAACTTGATAATAATTAATCAATTTCAATTACCTTTCTTATAAATTAAGTCTTTATGATGTTTGTAAATTATTTGGCACATGAAATTCATTTTCACACTAAAGTTAGATATTAAACACTTCTGATAAGAGAATGTTAACATCAGTATATTGGCAAGTCAACGGTTTTCATTTCATCAACTACTTAGTATCTGTTGCGGAAAGCTTAAATGCCCAAAAAATGTCATTCTGAACCAGGTCCTGAATGATCCTGAACTAGTTTCAGGACAGGATCTTCGATTTCAGAATCTATATATATCAAGATGTCAAGAGACCCTGAAACGAGTTCAGGGTGACAATACAGTGTTTCCACAACAGATACAACTTAGAAAGTTTTTATTCATACCTGAGTGTTTCAACTGGATTTAGACGTGCTGCTTTCGATGCTGGGTAAATGCTAAAGAGAACGCCACACGCAATAGAAACTGAAATAATTATAATTATACTCTTAAAGTCTACATCGGCTGGTATCTCATCAAAATAATACACTTCTGGTGGAAATGGTCTCCAACCCGAATACTTGTATACGATTCTTTCAATCCAATTAATTCTACTTATAAAAGCAAGACCCAGTCCTGTGCCTACAGCTGCACCGAAAAGACCAATAAGCAAACCATTTAAAAGAAAAATTGACATTATGCCATTAGTTGTAGCACCTAACGCTTTTAGGATGCCAATGTCCTTTGATTTCTCATATACAATCATGGTCAATATTGCAAGTATATTGAAACCTGCCACAATTATGATAAAGAACAAAATAAATGCCATAACACGCCTTTCCAAAGCAACAGCCTTTAAGAAGGTCTCCCGTGCATCCTCCCATGTTTGAACATAAAAACCAATGCCAAGATCTCTCTGAAGGCGATCCCGTACCAATGGTGCATTTCTGTAGTCATCCAATTTGACACTTATGGCTGTAACAGAATCTTTAGTTCCTACTAGTTCTTGTGCAACCTTTAACGGTATATAAATATAATTTTTATCTACATCATACATACCAGATTTAAATTTTCCAGCAATGATGAAAGGTTTTACATTAATCCTGTCCCATCCCTTTATTGCAACCAACACAACCTTCTCTCCATTTCTTACAAAACTTTCTGGATCTGTTTCAGGATCACCCGGACTAATTCGTAACAGTTCAACTCCCACAAAAGCACTGGGAGTTTTCTTTTCTCCATGAACCATTAACAAATCCCGCGGTTCGTTACCAAATTGTTTTATATAGTTTTCAAAATCACCTACCTTTGTTTCTGCAACAGGGTCTACGCCTTTGAAATATGCAAACTCCTTTGCTCCTCTTACGTTGAGTAGTGCAGGCCCTTCTATATATGGAGCACATGCCTCCACATGTTCAAAAGACTTTATTCTATTTATAACTTCTTCATAATTGTCAAAACCATAAATACCCCTCTTCATGACAGTAATATGTGCTAACGTACCTCTTATTTTGCTGCGCAATTCTTTATCAAAACCGCTCATTACCGATAGCACAACTATTAACGTCATGACGCCAACTGCAACTCCGGCAACCGCAAAAAACGTAATCTTCTTTCTGCGTAAATATCTAAGGCTTATAAATAGTTTATACATTTTTACACTCTCAAATTTAAATGTTCTTGAAATACTATCATAAGAATACAGATGTAAGCAATCAAAAATCCTTACAATACCTATATGAGAACTAATAAACTTTTTGAAAACAATCTTGTCACTTCCTTAATAGATTGCATTTATATATAGAAAAAACTTGTAAAAGAAGTTATATTTAAATATAAAATATCGTTTTCAGTTTAACCTATTTGCCAAATCTGAGAGGTGTTTATATTATGCTGACATTTACCACCGCTGGTGAATCACATGGAAAGTGTCTGATTGCCATAGTAAATGGATTTCCCGCAGGAATTAAATTAGATGAGCCAGTCATTAATAAGAACTTAAAAAGACGGCAGGGTGGCTATGGCAGGGGCGGGAGGATGCAGATTGAGAGTGATAGGGTGTGTGTTTTATCGGGCACAAGGAAAAAGATAACTATAGGAAGTCCAATTTGTTTAAGAATTGAAAATAAAGATTTCAAAATAGACACTTTACCTGATGTTACAAGGCCCAGGCCGGGTCATGCCGACTTAGCGGGAATTATCAAATATGGTCAAAAAGACGTAAGAAATATTCTTGAAAGGGCAAGCGCAAGGGAAACTGCTGCAAGAGTTGCAGTTGGAGCCCTGGCAAAGATTTTGCTTTCAAAGTTTAATATAAAAGCATTGGGCTACGTGAAAAACATAGGAGGCATAAACTCAAAAAAAATCATAAAAGATCCAGATGAGTTATTAAAAAAGAGAGATAAAAGTAAAGTCTATTGTCCCGATGAGCTGGCTGAAGAAAAAATGATTAAAAAAATCGATGAGGCTAAAAGAAAAGGAGATTCTCTAGGTGGAGTTATAGAGATAATGGTGTTCGGGACTCCACCGGGTTTGGGAAATTACACACAGTGGGATTTGCGATTAGACGGAATTTTAGCAAAGGCCCTAATGTCTGTTCAAGCCATAAAAGGAGTCGAGTTTGGTCTGGGATTTGATTTTTTTAAGAAGTTTGGATCCCAAGTGCATGATGAAATATTTTATCATAAAAATACTAAAGGTGTTTCAACCACAGGTGGTTTTAAAAGGAAAACTAATAATGCTGGTGGAATCGAAGGTGGTATGTCAAACGGTGAAGTAATAATTGCCAGGGCTGTTATGAAACCCATTCCTACACTAAGGAATCCATTAAGATCTATAGACATAATCACAAAGGAACCCGTAAGCGCATCAACAGAACGTTCTGATATCTGTGCAGTACCTGCTGCATCTGTAGTTTGTGAAGCTGTTGTTGCCTTTGAAATAGCCCGATGCTTTATGGAGAAATTTGGTGGCGATAGTATTAATGAAGTGACTAGAAACTACGAAGGATACTTGAATCAAATCCAAGAATTGTAAACTCAGCCAGAAAGTTTTAGGCTTTACTAACACATCAATAAGTCAAATCTTTACTACATAAAAATTTTGGCGCCGTAACATATTGTCTGTTTTAGAAGTTCCTAAAATTGCCGCATCATTTGGATTAAGCAATTCACTAGTATCTAAATTGAGCGATTTATGCCCGCCCGTACCGAACGGTACGTTCGGGCGGGTTGCTTCTCCAAAGTGAATTTATCCGCCATCAAGCGGTAGATACATTTCATGCTATTAAAATCTACCGTGTTTTGATTTTCCGCTATATAAAAAACCAAGCCAGATAAATATCCGTCTTTTTTGTTTTAAATATGGATACCCTTGCTTATTTAGTCTTCTATCTTAAGTTTAAATTTTCTCAATCTCAGGGAGTTTGTAACCACAGATACTGAACTAAATGCCATGGCGCCTGCCGCAATCATTGGATTAAGCAAACCAACGGCTGCAATGGGTATTGCAAGGGCGTTATAACCAAATGCCCAGAAAAGGTTCTGCTTGATTATGTTCATTGTTTGTTTGCTCAATTTCAGCGCTTCCCATGCCTTTGAAATATCACCCTTTACCAACGTAATGTTTGCAGCCTCCATTGCAATCTCAGTAGCCGTGCCAATGGCAAAGCTAACATCTGAAGTCGCAAGAGCAGGGGCGTCATTTATACCGTCCCCGATCATCCCAACAATCTTGCCACTCTCCTGAATCTTCTTTATCTCGCTACATTTATCTGCAGGTTTGAGGTTTGCCTTTACAGACCCTATGCCCATTTCTTTACCAACTGCACCGGCAATAATTTCATTATCGCCGGTGAGCATAACAATCTCAATACCCATATCTTTGATTTTCTGTATGGCATTCTTTGATGTCTTCCTTATTACATCCCCTATGCCAATGACGGCTTCTACATTATTATCAGCGGCAAGAAAAGCAATCGTCTTCCCTTTACTTTCTATTTCCGTAGCCTTTTTTCTTAAATCCGATATGTCGATATTATTTTCTATCATTAACCTCTCACTACCAATTAAAATGCTGGATCCATTATAAATCGCTCGTACACCCATACCCGTAATAGTTTTGAAGTCCCTTACCTCTTTTAAATTAATACCCTGTTTCTCAGTATAGTGTACTATCGCCTTACCCAAGGGGTGCTCCGAGTGTTGTTCGCAGCTTCCCATTATTTGTAAAATATCCTTTTCTAAATATCTCGTCTTTTCTTCATCTGTTTCTGCAGTTGGTTTCCTTCCATTTGCCCTCTTAAACAAATCCGTAACTGCAGGTCTTCCTTCTGTGATTGTGCCTGTCTTATCTAATATGAGCGTATCAATCCTGTGTGCAAGTTCCAGGCTCGAAGCATCTTTGATCAATATTCCTGCTCCTGCCGCCCGACCAGTGCCCACCATAACCGCAGTAGGTGTGGCAAGTCCCAATGCACATGGACATGCTATTATCAAAACGGTAACTGCAGAAATTAGTGCTATACTAAATGGATAGCCCATTAGTATCCATGCACCCAAGGTTAAAAAAGCTATAGAAATAACTATCTGAACAAATATCCCGGAAACCTTATCTGCTAAACGTTGAACAGGGGCCTTTGAACCTTGAGCATCCTCAACAAGTCTGGCTATTTGAGCTAACACAGTATTTGATCCGATCTTCTCCGCTGTCATATAAATAAGACCTGTTGTGTTTATGGTACCCCCAAAGACCTTATCTCCTTCCACCTTATTGACAGGCATACTCTCCCCCGTTAGCATCGATTCATCAACGGCGGTTTCTCCTCCCGTTGCTATCCCATCAACTGGTATCTTTTCTCCTGGCCTTATTACTAACTTTTCTCCTACCTGTACATCAATTATGGAAACTTCTTTTTCTGTACCATCCCTTATCACCCTGGCCATCCTGGGCTGTAAATCCATTAGTTTCCTGATTGCCTCACCAGCCTTACCCTTGGCCTTTGTCTCGAAAAATCTGCCAAGTAGTATCAATGTAATTATTATTGAGGCAGATTCAAAATAAAGATCTCCCCCTCTTAATAAGGCTATCGCACTATAGCCATAAGCAGCACCCACACCTAAGGCAATAAGAGAATCCATTCCTATTGACCAATGTTTAAGTTGTTTAAATGCATTTCTAAAAAAACTGATACCCGGCCAGGCTATTACTATGGTTGTCAAAAAGAACTGTAAAAAGTCAGAGAATTTAAAATGAATCATAAACATGCTTATTATGAAGACAGGGACGCTCAGAATAGCCGCAATTAAAAACCTTTTCCATTCTAACTTTGCAATCCCTTCTTCAGATATAGCGGGACTTTTTTCATTAACAACGCCATATCCCAGCCCTTCAATGACCTTATAAATATCTTCAACAGGAGTGCTACTTGTGACTGTTGCCTTCTTAGTTGCAAAGTTGACCATTGCTTCCCTTACGCCTTTCGTAGTGCCAATGGCCTTCTCAATTCTCTTTGCACAGGAGTCACAGGTCATCCCTGTTATTTCTATTGTAAGTTTCTTTTGTTTCCCCATTTTAGTTCAACACCTTAATTACGGCCTTCATAAATGCGGGTAAATCCTCAGGCTTTCTTGACGTAATCAAATTACCGTCCACAACAACTTCCTTATCCACGTATTTTCCACCTGCATTAATGACATCATCCTTAATAGCGTTAAAGCATGTAGCCCTGCGCCCCTTTAAAACTTTAGCTGAAACCAATACCCATGCACCATGACAGATGGCAGCTACTACCTTATTTTTACGAAAGGTATCATGGACTAATTTATTGACTGCCTCGTATCGCCTCAGCCTATCGGGTGCATAACCACCCGGTATAATGATACCGTCAATATCCTTTACCTTCCTTGCTTCCGTATCTGCCTTGACCTCATAACCCAACTTGCTTAGATATACTTTTTTGGTTCCTGTACCAACTACTATCACCTTTGCACCAGCTTCTTTCAACCTCAAGATGGGATACCATACCTCAAGCTCCTGATACAAATCTTCCACCAATACGGCAACTTTCTTACTCGTGATTTTCATAACGTTATGTACTTTGATCAAGTTTTTATAATAAAGGTTAAATCCTTATCTATTTCCAGTAGCTATCCCAACGTTCATCTACTTTTTTAATTATTTCATCTGACATCACTAGTGGTGAAGGATAGCCATTTTTCCATGTGGCATCAATACCCATCTTTCCCTTGAAGATAGGATTTATGCCAACCAGTTTTTCCTCAGTAAACATAATGTCCCGCTCAGCATCAAATCTGGTGAATATACCCCAGATGGTTTGTTCCTGATTATGAATGTCAACATCAGGACTTACTGCGGCAATAATCTTGGGCCCGACAAGCTCATCGGATTTCGTTAATTTATTAACCACATCCCTCCCATCATCTCGTACTGTCACCACCAATAGCGTCTCACCCAGGAGATTCCAATCTGATATTCTATTATCTATTGTTTTTATCAAGCGATCCATTTCTGATTTCTGATTTCTGATTTCTGATTTTGAAGTTATTTTTTTATCTGCACTTCTCGATTTTGTGGCATCAATAATCATCTTACTCCCGAGGTTCATCTTATAACTAGTAAAATCAAGTGTATCCAATGGCACCTTCGGGATCATAATGAAGTCATATGCAGGATCGAAATTTTCGCGGATTGCCTTTAAGACAGCATTGAAATCCCGGGGATTAACATCTTCTGAAACCGTTACGATACATTTTGTTAATGAAAGCTGACCTTCTCCCATGATTGAAAGGGCAGTTTTCATTGCCTCTTTTTGATAGCGTTCTTCGACAGATACTACCAACAGGTTATGAAATCCAGCCTCGTAGTAAGCCCAGAGATTACAGATTTCTGGATGAATCAGTCGAATAAGTGGCCCCAGAATTTGTTGAGTTGCATTGCCCAGATATTTATCCTCCATCGGTGGACGTCCCACTACCGTTGCAGGATAAATTGGATTCCTTCTATGCGTGATTTTGTTTATGTGAAATACTGGAAACTCTGAGGCATTGGAATAATGTCCAAAATGGTCACCAAAAGGACCCTCCATGCGTGACTCCGTCAAATGAACCGTTCCTTCCAAAATAAATTCTGCATCCGCAGGGACCTTTATGGAAATAGTCTTACCTTGCACCATCCTTGTCCTTTTACCGCGGAGAAAACCACTAAACATAACTTCGTCTATCCCTTCCGGCAATGCCGCAACTGTAGCTAACAAAAGTGCAGGGTCAGTGCCCAATGCCACAGCGATTTCAAATTCCTTGCCCAACTTTTTGGCCTGATAATAATGAAATCCTCCCCCTTTTTGTATCTGCCAGTGCATGCCGGTTGTCTGACCATCAAAAACCTGCATACGATATATTCCTACATTTCGTTTCCCATCATGTGGGTCATAAGTAAAAACCTGAGGTAGTGTAAGAAAAGGTCCTCCATCCTCTGGCCAGCAGGTTGTAATTGGAAGTTCATCTAAATTGAGTTGACTGACTACTTCCTGAGAAGTAGGTTTATACGTCTTCCTGGGGAGTGTGCTAAAAAGTCTTTTGGTTATCCCGCGGTGTTTGAGAAACACCTTCGGTTTTGGCGGCATGGCTTCTTCCATAAACGTAATCAATTCCTCACCAAGCTGGTCTGGATGTCTTCCCAGTGCCAGTTCAATCCGTTTGTCACTGGCAAGGACGTTCATGGCCAGAGGAAATCGAGACCCTCTTACGTTTTCAAAGAGTAAGGCGGGCATGCCTTTCTGTAATGCGCGAATCGAGATTTCGGTGGCTTCCAGTTTGGCATCCACCTCGGTTTTAATACGTATTAGTTCACCATTTACGTCCAGATATTTGATAAAGTCCTGTAGCGAATATATTCTCATTAGACAAAAAAAATGCTAACCAAATTACTTCCTGCTAAATTAGTCTCTTTTCAGTTTCTATTTATATCATAAGAAAAATGTGAAATAAGGCAACTTTAAAACCATAAATTTCAAAATAAGAAACATACATGAATAGAAAAAAAGAAATGTGATACCAGCTGAAGCGATTCTTATTACTTTTACGAACCATGGCAGCATAAAATCTTTACAAAGAAATTTAATTTATTATAATTAAGATAAAGCTGTATTTTATTAAAATAGCTGCTTCTGCTGAAAAGGAGGTATAAAATGTGTATGACATGCGCAAGACATAATCCTGGCGGAAAAAAGAAGACGAAAGTATCTAAAAAGAAAAAAACAACAAAGGGAAAGAAGAAATAGATTCGCCATAATCATAGTACTTGAAGGATTCACTTAAGCACATAATGAACTGAGTTCTTTCGCGGACGATCATTAAACTTTTGATTTATGGATACCACCTTAAAAGCGTTCATTAATCGCCTGGAAACTTTACCAGATAAAACATCTTCTGACGTACTGAAAAAATGCGTGTCAGAAATGGACGTAAGGAAGCTACCAGTTGAGGAGTATGTTATTTTCTCAGACCAGGGATACAAAAGGAATATCGTACACGTCAGCACCAAATGCGAGGTCACCGTTCTATGTTTTATGGAAGGGCAGGCTACTCCCATACATGATCACGGTGGTTCTACAGGTATTACGATCATTCGAGATGGTACCATGACAGAGGAGTTGTTCAATAAGCAGCCTACAGGTATGATTGCGCCTAAACTCAAACGTACATTCCGGAAGAACGAGCTATCTCCCATAAATCTGACAACCATTCACCGCGTGTCAAATGCCCATACTGAAGGATTAATCACTATCAACATCTACTTTCCACCGCTAACCCTGATGAATATTTATAACTTGAAAGATACCAACCTTGAAAAATGGACTGCTGATTACGTCAACACAGTTGAGAATTTATAAGATTCCACAACTGAATAACAGATTTATTGTTGTGTAAACAAAGTGGACATGAAAAAAACTACTCACCATGATGAGACTTTAGAGTGGCTTCCCTACGCCAACAAAATTCCTATCCGAAACCTTCATAAATCGTCCTTAAAAGATAAGAGGGTTTTCTTACGGGTTAACTACGACATTGTCAGAGATGGTAAGATAATTGATGACAGGCGTATCAGGGCAACAGTTATGGATATTCGCCACATCCTTAAAAATGGTGTAAGAACTATTGTTATTGTATCCCATAACGGCAAAAGGGAGGACTTCTTCAAGGATAATAAGACATCGGTGGGAATTGAAACCGATGGGGAGATCCACTCAGGCTATAGTCTGAAACCCGTGGCAAAGAGGTTAACAGAAATCTTAAAGGATAGAAAACTCCTACCAAAAGATAGAGAGGTTACCATAACTGATGACTGTATTGGGGAAGAGGTAAAATCCGTTATCAGCAAAGATGGTGTCTTTCTACTGGAAAATGTCAAGTTTCGCAGCGGTGAGACATCAGAGGACGATAATGAAGTTCAGGAGTTTGCAAGACAACTCCACGATACTACTAATTGCGATGTCTTTGTGAATGCCGATCCTGTAACAGCCCACATGGGCCATCACGCATCGCTTGGGCCAATAACAATGTTTATTTCAGGTCCGAAGGTAGCTGGATTCCTGCTTTCCCAGGAACTAAAGGTACTTGATAATTTCATGAGGCATCCTCAAAAACCCGTTATTGCTATTATTGGAGGTGCCAATGTCTCGGAAAAGGTTGAGGTAACGAAGAACCTTATAGTGCATGAAAAGGTTAATAAACTGG
>VSDH01000029.1:34518-40003 GCA_008636105.1 Candidatus Scalindua sediminis
CATTTCCCTTCCTAAAGGTACAGGGACATAACGTAGATAACTGTATGCTTGAAGAAGACCCTGATTTGCAAGCACAGGCACTTCGTAATGCGACAATAGTGCTGGAACTGGCGAAAGGATATGGTGTGGATATAACACTTCCAGTTGACCACCTCATGGCAAAACTAACGGGACTTAATCCCGAAAACGTTAAGGTAGATAAAATTAAGGGCCGCTTTACCAAGATGAAGGCATACGATATTGGCCCTGGTACTGTCACCCTTATAAAGAAAAAGCTGCGAGATTCAAAAACTATCATCCTCAACGGAACTGCAGGGAGATACGAAGAAGACGTCTTTTGCAGAGGCACGAACCAGATTATAGACCTTGTATTTGCTAATAAGGATGAGTCTAAGATTATACTTGGTCTTCACGGTGTTGCTGCGGTACAGAAAAGACTTGGCCAAGAAAGTCTTCCCGGTAAGACATACCTTTCTACGATGGAGGAAACTGGTCTAAAATTCCTTGCTGGTGAAGAGCTGACGGCACTCAACTATTTAGATGACCTTCCTACAGAAAAACACCTGAAACCCAAAGCTCGCGTAGAGGCAAAAATCAACCTTAATGCTGCAAATATTGAAGAATTGGGAAAATTCCTAAACATTAATCAAAAAGTTACAAAGAGTATTACTGACTACAAGAAAAACATTGGAGAATTTGACAGGGTAAGCCAGTTGTTTTCCGTGCCTGGATTTACCCTTAAGGAATATGCAAAGATACGGGAGCATGTCATTGCCCTGCCGAGTCCACTTGAAGTGGCAGAAGGGCAATTTGCCATTGTTGTGGATATCCTCAAGCTTCCTCCATCACTGAAAAAGAAATTACTTACGCCTGAACGGATGGAGACATTACGACTCTCAGAAGGCAAAATAATTGCTTATCGTGTACACCACAATTCAGCCCGTGGTCCCGCTAAAGGTGGATTCAGAGAACATCCTGAGGTAACGCTCGATGAAGTCAGAGCACTTGCTATCTGGATGACATGGAAATGTGCCCTTGCCGGAATCCCCTACGGTGGTTCAAAGGGTGGTATTATAGCAAACCCCGAAAATTTTCTCGAACGAAAGGATGCACTGGTAGTCAGGGAATACAGCCGCGAATTGAAGAACAGGAATATAATTGGGGCACATCTTGACATCCCTGCGCCAGACGTTAACACAAATGCAAAAAAGATGGCATGGTTTATAGATGAATATCTGAAGGCGTCAATCGAGAAAGAAGACTCGTCTGATTGGTTAACTGATGATACAGAATTGACCAATAAAATCATTAATGATTTCCAACCGCTTAACAAACAATCTTCCTTTCCTGTGGAGACCCCATACCTCGATAAATGTATGACAATACTGCAAAAGCACCCAGAAATAAAATGTCAGGCGCTTGCCGTCGTTACCGGTAAGCCGGATAACAAGGGTGGTTCACTCGGCAGGGCCGAATCAACAGGGCTCGGCGTCTTTGTTGCATTGAGGAAGGCAGCCAAATATAAAAACATAAATCTGCAAGGTGCCACCGCTGCCATCCAGGGATTCGGTAATGTCGGCAGACCACCAGCAAAATTCCTACATGATGCAGGGGTAAAGGTAGTAGCGATTACGGATGCCAAGGGTGGCATCTATAACCCGAATGGCCTGGATATAGAAGCTGTATTTAATTATGTGAATACCGCAGGTGCAGGTTCAATAAAAGGCTTTCACGGGGCAAGAGAAATTACAAACGAAGGTCTTTTCGCCATTGATGTTGATTTCCTTATTCTCGCCGCGCTTGAGAATGCAATTGATAGAAATGCGTATAAAGTTAAGGCCAGGATTATAGTCGAAGGTGCAAATGGGCCTATCACCCCCTGGGGTGACAAGATTCTTAAAAGAAAAGGCGTTTTTATAGCGCCAGATATTGGGACAAACCTGGGAGGCGTCTTTGTCTCGTATCTTGAATGGGTACAAAATCTAAAGAACGAACGGTGGGACTTGAAAAAGATTAACGACATGCTTGAGGATAATATCTCCATGGTCTTCAATGACATCCTCAGGATTTCTGAGGAGAGAAAGATTGATATGAGGACAGCCGCTAGCATTATTGCAGTAGGACGTGTTGCTGTTGCCGAGCTATCTAAGGAAATTGCCAACATGATGATTATCTCATCTTCTTCCCCTTTAGCAAAGGGGGGAAGGGGGGATTATATGACAGAAGAGACGCTCAACACCTTGCGGGGTTATCTAATTTATCTGTGTGATGATTTGATGAAGCGAATACCTCTTGATTATTGGACTCTTGTCGTCCTGATATCCAATCTTGAAATGGTGTTGAATACCAGTAAGATTATAGGTGGAGATATCGGGGTGATAGTAAAAGATATATATACGGAAGCCATCCGCCTTTTTGCCTCATTTGTCAAGGCCAAGCCTGAGAATGGTGACCTCTTGATGGCAATGTCAGCCTTACCAGAGAGTGCAAGAAAGCAATTATAACCAATTGAAAATTACCTCCTGTTTGAAAAACAAGTATCAAGGATCGAGAATTCATTTATAACGGTCGCTGCCTTTTTGATGTCTATATTTTACTCTATAAAAAAATACTAACAAACTAAATACTCAAGTCAATACAAAATAGGGTTGATTGCGGTCTGTATGTAATTTGGTGTGCAACGCATTAAGATTTCTGAGAATATGACGATAATAAGGATAGACAGTAAAAAGCGTAAAAATCCTTGACGCTATGTTACAAAAGTGATAGTATTTTTATACTTACCTAAAGAATCATTTCATTTAATCAGCCAGGTCATAATATCCTTTTATAGATTAAAATGGATAACAAATATGAAATTTATCAAAATGCACCTCTTATCGAAACAGTTTTCGAGATAAGATTTCCAGGAGAACCGTCCATTGAATGTAATAGGGATAAATTTTATGAGAAAATCAGAAGTGTTTACTCTAAGATTTTTGTTTCCAGCCTTCAAGGTGGAGCTATTGCTGCACAACCACCATACAGGTTTGAAAGAGAAGATGGTACAAGCGGTGTTATTATGTCTATCAATAAAATATCATTTTATTGTAAAAAATATGAAGGATTTAAGTCATTTAAAAAAGAGACGATGAAAATATTTTCTATTTTTAGAGAAATGTTCAAAGTGGAAAAACTAAAAAGGACAGGACTACGTTATGTAAACATTATACCTTTCACAAGAGAGAAAAATGTTATACCTATTAAGAATTATCTAAATATCCAGATAGACCTAACAAAATCCATACCAACTGATTTTAAAAATTTTAATATGATCTTTGTATCCCAGACTGAAGGTGGTAGTATAACAACGCATATTGAACCGGTAATTTCAGAGGTTCAAACAGGAGAGGCTATAATGTTAGATTTTGATTATGCCAAGGAAAGTGATTTAGATTTTGGTTCAATAGAAGAATATCTTGAAGAAAGCCATAAGCATACAAAAGATTTATTTGAAGGATTAATAACAGATGATTATAGAAAAGTAATGCGTGGGGAGGTGATATAATGAGCCCTCAATTAGCTGAATACGCTTATGATATCATGAAAGAAAAAGCGGAAGATATACCAGAAAATTATACAAGGTCTGGAGATTCAGTGGTTGTAACATCCCCAGAAATTAACCCAAAAAAGGTTTTTACCCATCAGAGAAGGTATCAACCTGCACCTATAATGAGACTGCAAGAAAATACTAGAAAATTTCATACTTCCAAGCCTATATTGGTAACAGTTTACCAAGATGAAGATTTATTTTTTGCAGAAAATGAAAATCTTGTGGTTTGTGGTACTGGACATACCCCCCAAGAAGCCTTACAAGATTTACTTCTTCATATTATACATTTTTTTGAATACTACAAGAATCTTGATGAAAGCAATCTTATAGGAGACGCTTTGAGATTAAAGGAACTATATCAGGACTTACTTATCGAGGAATGATATGCAGATTGAAAGAAGAATAATAGAATCTGGACTCCTTTCTAAAGGCTTTGTGAAAGAGAAAACCCACCACAATTATTTTCACCATATGTATCAAGGGAAGATAACAGGTGTATATACGTATACATCACTTGGAACCAATTATAAGACTTATGATGCAGGCCTTCTTAATATGATAAAAAAACAGTTAAGATTAGATAGAAGTAAACAAGTTGTTGATTTGTGTAAATGTCCAATTACTGAAGATGCCTATAACCAAATATTGATAGATAAAGGTATATTTACTCCTTAATTAGAAATTATATCCCTACACCCCCTATCCTTCCTTTCCTAAAAGCAATCACACAAGATAAACCATATCATATTCTTTATTGATAATTCTAAGCCTCCTTATTTGGAAGAATTAGCGAGAGGCCCATCAACTCCTGAATATATCATTTATCGTGAATTGTGAATCAATTCTTTGCTCGTAAACTTTTAATCATGCAAATGGTTTGATATAATGGAGAACCACGGGCTTCGCCCGTGGTCTTCTACGAAGGTGGATAAAAACGAGTCGAAGATGCATAAATACTCCACTACCAACACAGACAAGAATAAATCTCTCTTTTGTGATAATTCACTCTCAAAGCCTCTTATGAATATGGTAAGGTCCTGGTTACGGGTGCTTCGGGATATGTTGGAGGAAAGTTAGTACCTGAACTCATCGCAAGAGGTTATAAGGTGCGAATAATGGTAAGGGGGAAACATCTCCTGTGTATAGAAGTATGTGGTGGGTTTTTATTGTAAACAAGGGATGAGACAGGGTTTGAATGTCAGCAGTATTCCTTGAGAATCTTTATCTTTTCAAATTTATAATAATCTTGTTTCCAGTTGTAGTAATAAGACATCCTAATTTCTTATCTCACGCCACTGCGTCATTGTGTAAGTGCCTTGTATTATGAGATTGCTATCGATCGGAGATTGATGGTTTGCTGTGAAAGATCCACCTAAAAGAGCATCTGTATTTCCATGGACAGCTATAACATTACCATTAACAGTTAAAGCTGAATTTTGCGTTACTTCAATACTACCACCTGTGATATTACTCCCATCTGGATCAACAGTACCTACAAGCAACGTACCACTAATTGTGAAGGTTCCACCACCTTTAACTTCAAAGCCGCCGGTTGGTACTAAAAATGTAACAGTAGAACCAGGAGGGCTACTAGTCAAACTTCCAGTAATCAGAGCACTTCCATCAACGATGAAGATAACATTACCTGAAAAGGTTGCATTTCCTGTTAACTCAAAGTTACCTGTGATATGAACGATACCCGTATAATTGTTATTACCATCAAATTCATAATTACCAACAATCGTAGTATCAGCATTGTCTCTAAAATCCTGAATGTCCTCTGATGTCATAGTAATACCAGCCAGGTAGGTTCCGCTGCATAGATCTGCAACCGGAGCGGGAGTTACACCCTGGGAGATGGTTCCAGATACCGCAGTACCATTAACAGAACCC
>VSDH01000030.1:0-4041 GCA_008636105.1 Candidatus Scalindua sediminis
ATGGGCTTAATTTTTTCTCTTTTTAAAGAAGAACCACTGGTATCCTCTTTTGTCGTTTAATTATGACACAGTCTCCTGATAGGCGGGCGCAGGGGCAAGATGCTGGGGCTATGGGGGTGGGCGTTGGGCATGGGCTTCGCCCATGAAAGCTCCACTTTACTTGGGCAAATAGAAAATAAGGAAAATTTCACCCAAATGATGATGAAATATTATACACGAATAATACACCGTGAAATAAAGAAAGGATTTACTCAACGATGTTTTTATCTATCTATTATATGTAAGCCTATGAATTATAATATGTTACTAAAACCATTTCTATAAACATGCAAGTCCTAAATAAAAAAATCTCTTTGGCATGAGTTTAGCAATATAAAAATTACGCTGATACAAGATTATTAGCTATATGGTAATGTTTATTATGAATTTCTTAATTTAGATTTTTAATATTTTTAAAGAAAGAAGGGAGTCGTTATGGGTTTTAAATTTAGTTTTGTGCGTTATTTATTTTTATTTGTAATAATCCTTTCTGTCGGATGTTCGGGATTGAGTGGACTTCGTGAGGAAAACCTATTATTGTCCAAAAGAATACAGGAATTGGAAACAGAACAGTATATGTTAGAAAGTGAAAGACGCAGTCTGGAGGAGATGCTACAAGGAACCGGTGCTACTGTAAATGTTAAAGATGGTAAAATTGCAGTTACGTTGCCCTCATCAGTTTTCTTCAACTCTGGTCAGGCCACACTTAAGAAAAAAGCAAAGAGCAGTTTGACTAAGGTCGGTAATGCGATTAAGAATGATTTCCCGTATGGGACTATTAGGGTTGAAGGGCATACAGATAGCGACCCTATTAAGAGAACGAGAAGTATATATGCATCCAACTGGGAACTTTCAGCTAAGCGTGCTGCCAGCGTACTTCATTTTCTAGTCGGTAAATGCGGTTTAGACTCTAATAGATTATATATTGCCGGTTTTGGAGAATATCAACCAATTGCCAGCAATAATACTAAAAAGGGCAAGAAACAAAACCGACGTGTAGAGATTGTTATTTTGGCATCCAGATAGCGTGCATTAAATTAATCAAGTGGGTATAAGATGAAAAAGGCACTGGTGGACAAGCCAAGTCATCAGAAAAAAGAAATGGCCAGGTAAGAATGGAATGAATCACTTGTCCCTATATATCCTAATTGCCAAAATTATTAATTTCTCTTGCTTTCATAAGTAATGTTTGATAGCATTCAGTTATATTTTGGTTGTATTGTAATGACATATTATATACATTTTTATAGTAAGGCTACAAGGTTTACAATCTTGTGGTCTTTTTTTATTTCTATGAGAGGGGGTGATTTTCAGCATGGCAAATGGTACTGTCAAGTGGTTTAACGACTCAAAGGGCTTTGGCTTTATTTCTCAGGAGAATGGAGATGATGTCTTTGTGCACCATACCGCAATCGAGGGTGAGGGTTTTAGAAGTCTTGCAGAAGGGGATAAAGTAGAGTTTGAAGTCACAAAAGACCAAAAGGGCTACAAGGCCTCAAAAGTTGTCAAATTATAAATATATTACGAAACGTACTCGTATATTTTGCTGTATAATCCTACCGAAAGAGAATTGTATATAAAAATATAGAGTAATTGTAAAAATATTATTACATTGATAACACATAAGCCCCCAATATCCATAAAAGGGTATTGGGGGCTTTGTTTATATATGCATGTCTAGGAATTTCAAGTTTTTAAACTCTTCTTCTTTTTAACGGCCGCTGCTTGCCCGCCCCCAATGCTTCCTTGCGGAAGCAAGGAATGGGGGGTGGCGGGTTCATATTATTCGGGAAAAATACTTTCTTTCCAACGTACCAATTCTAAACCTACAAGCGTTATAAATACACCACTTAATTTCTTGTTTTAAACCCTCGAATGATCCGTTCAGCTGTCCGTCCAATGATATACAAAAGAACAGACGGAACAACCCAAATTAAAAAAAATATACCAGCCAGTTTCGCTTTAACCGTAAAAGTAGTTTCATCATTCAGCATACTAAGTATTGTCCAAAAGCAAATTAGCATAAAGTAAACAACTATTACTACAAACCAGGACCTCCGCCAACCAATGAGCTTGTTTAATGATTTTAACATATGAGAATTATAACTATATTTTATATAGGTATATCCATCAAATGATGGCTTCTATGTTTATATGGAATGATAGTTTAGTAAATTGTGGGAAATCTGAGGTTTATAATAGTCAGCTAAATATTAAAATCAAGTCAAAAAAGGGGTAATTTGGTGTGTGATGAGGTTGGAATGAATCTATGTAACTTATTTTAGAGTTTTTAGTTAAAGAATTTTGTGAATATAACGATAATGAGGGTAATCGTATTTCCACTAACAATAGGAGTGTATCAAAGGAAGTTCCTATTTTGAGTATAGCGCCATCTAAAGGGGGAAAAGGCATTAATGAGTGATACAAAAATGAAAATGTTACTGGGTGCAATAATATTTTGGATGTGGATGATCTTCTATTTTGTGAATACAAATTATTTTAGCTAAAAATTTATCTGATACTGGGAGGTTTTCGAACTTTCTATATTTTATGTCTTATAACTTGAAGGAAAGAATATAAGATGGAAGTTAATATTTACAAAAATCTTTCAAAGCAACATAGTCATCGATTTGGTGAGATTGCAGTAGATATGGGATTCGTAACTGAAGAGCAACTAAAAGAAGCCATGGTCGAACAAGTTGAAGATAATCTTTCTAGCCACCCCCACAGATTCATAGGATATATATTATTTGAAAATGGTTGGATAACCAATGAACAGTTTGATAGTGTTTTAAATATATTATTTAAGGCGCCTGTCTAGTTTAGCGGATTATTTCTGAACATTCTTATTAACATCGTTCATGCGCTATCAAAATACCTACCCTTTCTCAATTCCCTGACTTCTATGTAAGAACATAAATGCCCAATCCAATTTTCGGACAAATTATTTTCTTCTATTCCTACTTATTTAATATCCTGAATTCAAGGATTGATTTATATTATAACCATCCCAACCTGCCCGACTACCCAACGGCTTGGCCGGGCGGGCGTCATTCTCAGGCAGGCATTCTGGTGGACCTGCCCGACAAGTTTTATGGCGTTGATGTGACCTCGATCGAAGATCAGGCTTAATTGCAGATTAGGCATATTCACACTTTTAACGGTCACTATCCGTATTATCCCACGATTCAATTGCCATGTTATAATCTTCTAGCAATCCTTTATGGCTCCGCTCATCATATTATAATTCATCCTCCTTCGTTTTTACTTGAGCCACTTTTTCTTCAAATTGTTCTGATTTTTCAGTAGTATCTTCTGGAATAGCTGCGACACGTTCGCTTTCATCCATTCCTTTTACATTTTTTACTTGAGCCACTTTTTCTTCAAATTGCTCTGATTTTTCAGTAGTATCTTCTGGAATAGCTGCGACACGTTCGCTTTCATCCATTCCTTTTACATTTTCACTTACACTGGCAATCAAATTATGTAATGCTCTTTCTCCTTTTTTTTCTATTTCAGTTAAAACTTTACTGATTTCCTGCTCTAAATTATTACTTCTTTCCCCCAAATATATTGTAAAATCATCAATCACTCTTTGGACTTTGTTCTCAGCAAATTTCTTTAAATCATCCTCTGCCCATTTTGTGCTAACATTACTACTAAAATATACAAAGCTAACTATAGTAAATGTAAGAATCAGACCAAAAGCCACAACAATTGTAGCGAAATGTTTTCCTTTTGACTTATGCTTCGAGCTGATTACTTTTCCTAATGATTTTGACCTTATCTTCTTTTCATCCATCAATGCTTTTATCTTTTCTCCCAGAACTTTTTTCTCACCATTTTTATCTAATGCTTTTTGTTGATTGCCTATCTTTTCTTCTAATGCCTTTATGTGTCTTTGCAGTGCTTTTACACCAACACCTCTCTTATCTACCTTATCTACCTTATCTACCTTATCTACCTTATCTACCTTATCTACCTTATCTTCTTTATTTACCT
>VSDH01000030.1:4141-36317 GCA_008636105.1 Candidatus Scalindua sediminis
TATCTAACTTATTTACCTTATCTAACTTATTTACCTTATCTAACTTATTTACCTTATCTAACTTATTTACCTTATCTAACTTATTTACCTTATCTTCTTTATTTACCTTATCTAACTTATTTACCTTATTTACCTTATCTTTCTTAACTTTGTTACCTTTCTTTAATTTTTCTGCCATAGTTATAGCCCCTTTCTTTCCTCTTTAGATTCTTCCAAAATTAACCCATACAATTCAATAGTCGGTTTGAAATAACTAGTTAATGTACCATGATATATGGCAAATCTTATTCCTTTTTAGTTCAAGGGCAGTTTTTTTTAAAAAAACTTAAGTGTAATACCGTCAGTGTTGCTAAATTTAATTTTTACTTTGTTCTAAGTCATTTATTATATACTTATTACGTGTATCTGAGGTTTAAACCTACAATACAGGTTAATTTTTTCACATCACTGTAATTTAGTACTTCGACTGTTGAAAATAAAGACATATGTCTAAAAAATAAACATCTTTACGATCAAATCTCACTGGATTGTATATCAAAATTGGTTGATTGCTTGGAAAGATTTAATAAAGATGAGATAGGCTTCTTGGTGCTGCCTGCCTGACGATTAGTTTGGCGTGTATCGAGTGTCTTTTTTTAACGGCCGCTGTCTCTATTTACATACCATCCGGCATGAAAACTGTAAAAAGATATATGGCAATACCGATAATCGACAACATTCCTAATACTATCAGGGTAAGCCTGAACCTGTCTTCTTCACGACGATATCTTCTAGAATTGATCATAATTCCAACGGTGCTTACACAAACTCCAAAAATCACTAAGTAGAAAAGGTAGCCAATTAATGTTTGGTTCCAAGTATTACTCACTTCAGCTCCCGAAGCTCTGATGAGGATTTTTTCAGCTTCTGGTTTTGCCCTGTCAATGATAAACATAGCCGCAAACATCAAAACCCAGCTGATACCACCAAGCCATGCAAGTATCCTAACCCAAAAATCTGGCCCACTGCGCCTATCAATTTTTTTTCTAGTATTAGTCAATGTCATTTATATATCTCCCGATTGGCATTAAAAATTTAAATCCTTATGTTTCCAGTATTTGGTGCCTTGAAGCGTGGCCTGTAAAGCGGCTCCAGACTCTGTTAATTGATATGTGATAATATCAAGGTCTACTGATTTTACCGCAGAAAAAGCATCACCTTTATCACCAGATTTAAGGGCCGCATCCGCCTGGCCGCCAAACTCCCAGCCTTTCTCAACGAATTTTTCCATATCCTCACGCTTTCTGAAAATAATCACGACTCGGAAATCCTTCAAACCAAGTCCAAACCCACCTCCCACGGTCATCATATTCATATAGGTGGGTTTCTTGTCTTTATTGTCAATGATCACCCCATAACCGCTTCCGGTACTCAGGAGAAATATATGGCTACCGATTTTGCTAAAGACACCGTATCCAGCAGCCTTTTTGATTTGTTCTTTTGCAATAGGTTTGTCATCATAAAGGCGTGCGAGCGTCTCATCCCTCATATCAAGAACATACTGCCTCTGTTCAGCGATAGTATTCCCCTTAATCGTCGCACATCCGGCAAATAAGATTATCGCCAAAAGAATTATTAAGATATCGTTAGTGAATTTCATGCATATTTCTCCTTGTACTGATGTGTATAAAAAGTTAGTGTCTGCGAAACGTGTGCCATTATTATTAAATTCTTCCTTCCAAGTAGTACTTTGCCTAACATATAATGAAACATACCTGCTACACTCATATAACTGCATTTTCCATGCCCTTTTTGCCTTTTCGAAATTCGCCTAGGAATTCATTTTAGTGTATCATCAAGTAGTGGTAAGTTTTCTTTCGACCAATGTATGTACAAAACTACATCACTGATAAATCATTTTTATTCATTAAAATGCCAACCTTACTAATCACAGCAAGTTGTGTTTGGTACGCTTCGTTCACTCTCATTGATTAGTGGCTTCGGTGTCTGGCGGGCGACGGGTTGTTTGGCGGGTTCCTATTTATACCAAATAAATTATGCTCCGGCTGCTGACAGAAAGTCAAAAAGTCTTTCTTGCGTTTCAATGTCCATATTGTTAAATTCAACCCCGATGTTTACGTTATCGGTATCTTCTTTGATGTATTTTTCTTTTCCTGTTGCGGTAAGTATTTTTTCTACTCCAGGTAATTGGAAACTTACACCGATTTCATTGTCCACATCCAATAGCCCAGTGCTGTTTTCAATTTTTAACTTTTCTACAGTGACTTGACATCCTCCTCTACTGATATCAGCAATGGTTACCTCTATTGTGTTGTCTGCAACTTTTACATTAGCAGGTAGATAACTATCGATTCTTTTATGAGCACGAAGATTATGATTTTCAATCTTCTCTGGGTACTCAAGGACGACTATTTTTACTGGATAATGAATAACGTGGCTTATGCAAGACTTGAAGCCGCATACAGCGCCCTTATGCATGTATATGACGATAACGGTGTTTCCTTCATATAGCAAATTTGAGACATTGCTCATATATTGAAGAGGAGGCATCTTTATGAATAAGTGCTTGCCTTCTTCTACTCCCATCAGTTCACTTGTTAGTCGACTCTGTGCTCCTTCAATTTGAATTTTTAATGTGGTGCCAATTATCATAGATACGCATCACGCCTAACGATATGATTATTTTCTGAGGATCTCGTCCTAGATTATACTGACCTTATACAGTTATTTATTACCGCATCAGCAAGATTTGCTTTGTACAGCTTCTAGCAAATTAAAAGATTAATCAAGAGGAAAGATAATCAAAAAGATAGCCCTGATGGATTGGATCACTTGTAATAGAAAAAATTGTCTTTCCCTTTTTTCGCTAATTGAAATATGAAGGTTTTGCCCTTGCCTCTTGCTATTCCGGATTATATGCCCAGGTTGGTACGCCAAATATGCTATTTGAATTTATTATTTTTTCAAAACTTCCATCACCATCATTATCAATTATCACATAATCTACAGGCTTTTTATTATCACTATCAATGCCATATGAATATATTTTATCATCGACTGACAAAACCTGAATTCGGCCTCCATCATGTGTTATATACATTCTCAGTCTTGATTCTTTATCCGGTTTTTTTTTATTAACGTTTATTTTTTTGTCAAAAACTAATTTCAACCCGCTTATGTCGGGAACTTTGTATACATTTAATTTTTTAGTCAGATGATCAATCCATTTTTTTGTGCCGGAGTGGTGGGGTCTTTGTTCGGCACTTTTTAAAATATAACTTAATGCTTTAGATAATTCATTATTATTAAAATATGCAATTCCTAAATTATATTGAGTTCCAGGTTCGTTTGGCTCTAATTCTAAGGAACGAACATATGCGGTAATTGCCTCTTTAAACCTTCCTTTATTTTTATAAGCTAGACCTAAACTATTATAAAAAATAAAACTTTTATTATTCTTATTATATCTATGTGGTTCAAGTAAGGCTATGACTTCATCCGGATTTTTATTTGGATTTAACTCCTCAGAACGATGCGCTAATGCCTCATAATCAACAGTACTAACTTCTTTCTCTTCTGCATTAAGTATGCCCGCCCGTGCCGGTACGGACGGGTAAGAAAAGAGCAATGTTGATAATGTTGTAATAATGATTATTTTCATTTTTTTAGCAAGGGTTGATTTATATTTCATGATGTGGTCATATTCACACTTTTAATGGTCGGTGTTCCTATTTGCGCATCAAAGATAGTCCTGTTTAACAGTCTCTTTTCCTAATTATTCTAATCTGCTCTTTTTTAAATATAAATGTATCAATATTTTCATTTTTTTATATACTAATTTTATTAATACGTAAATAGAAATATGATTGTACTGCACCCCTTTTATCAAATATCTTTTTGCATATTATTGAAATTTCATTTAAATTTTTCAGGAATAAGGAGTAATAGATTTATGAAATCAAAAAGTAATATACTTAATCTTTTGCTGGCAGTTGTGT
The DNA here is from genome assembly GCA_008636105.1 of Candidatus Scalindua sediminis. Lineage (GTDB taxonomy): Bacteria > Planctomycetota > Brocadiia > Brocadiales > Scalinduaceae > Scalindua_A > Scalindua_A sediminis. The sequence goes on from VSDH01000030.1 coordinate 8,140, forward strand.
TTTTATTTATGATTTTAGAGACAGGTTGTTCTACATCAGTAAAAAAACCATTTCTATCGCCAATAGAACCAGGAATTGGTCTGTCAGAAATTTCAGACCCAAGCCAATTTCCTGATTTCAGCGATGATTATGGCAAAGAAATTTTGTTATTCTCAATAAATAACAGCATAACTTATTTTAAACGAATCAAGTCCTACCCACCTGTCTTCAATTCAATAGGCTTTTCTCCTGAAAAACAAATAGAAACACTAAAATTTTTCAGGGAAGGTTACCTTCGATGTAAAAATTCTAAGGAGTTGAACGAATTTATCGCTAAAAATTTCAGGATATTTCAGACTATTGGAAAAAAATACGAGGGAGAAGTCCATTTTACCGGTTACGGGACTCCCATTTACGATGGAAGTCTAACGCAAACAGAAACGTTTCGTTATCCGCTTTATAAGAAACCTGCTGATTTTAGAAGACCGTATTTTACCCGGCGTGAAATTGAAGAACGTAATCTGCTAAAGGGCAATGAGATCGCCTATCTCAAATCAAAATTGGATGCCTATCTCATCCATGTTCAGGGCTCTGCCCAACTCAATCTTCCATCTGGTCAAAAGCTTTATGTAGGATATGCTGCAAATTCAGGACATGAATATACAAGTATTGGCCGTCTATTAGTTATGGACGGCAAGATACCAGAAGAAGATTTGACCCTTTCTACACTACTAAGCTATTTTGAACAGCGTCCCGACGAGTTGGATTATTATCTCAAGCAAAACGCTCGCTATATCTTTTTCAAACGAGTTATTTATGCAATGCCCCACGGTTCTATAGGCGTGCCTGTCACTTCGATGCGGAGTATAGCAACCGATAAAAAAGTCCTGCCACCAGGCGGGTTGGCCTTTGCCGTTATTGAAACAAAAAGATCAAGAATCATCAGTTGGTTTCAGAAGAAGGGGCAAGTAGAAAAATCATTCTTTGTTTTGGATCAGGATACTGGAAGCGCTATCAAGACGCCCGCCAGAGCCGATGTGTACTTTGGAATAGGCGATGAAGCTATGCACAAGGCGGGAAGTCTAAATACTTATGGCAAGCTCTACTACCTTCTAAAACGGTAAAGTAACAAACAAATTCCTCAAGACAAATTTCAAAGTTGAGGCCTTACATTACCTGATGGATTGAATCATTTTTCAAACAATTAAGTATAGTGTTTACCCGATCCGTCCCTGTTCACACCAAGAATACTATTGTTTTAAATCAAGAGAAACTTTATTTCATATTTATAAATGACGGTCTGTATATAATTTGGAGTGTGATGGGATAAAGGTAATAAAGCGTAAAAGGCCTTGACGCTCTATTACGATAGTGATAATATCTGCATACTTACCCGTAAAAAGTAGGGAGTCTCCTATGTATAATGGCCCAGAAAAAAGGCAATATAAAAGAATAGAAAAACCTTTTACAGCAAGATTCCGAATTAGATCAGGTAGTGCCAAAGAGAGGGAATCCGATGATTGGGATTCAGTTACTTTGATGAACTTAAGCGTAGGAGGTACTTTTTTTTTATAGGAAAGATTTAGGAATTGACACACTCCTGGATTTAGAAATAGATGTGTCTAAATCCACGTCTCCCATAAATTGTGTTGGGAAAACAACCAGTAGTGATAAACTTCAGCCTGCTTCTTCGTTTTGTATCGCAATCAGTTTCATTGATATTGGAGAACAAGAGAAAGAACTGATTAACAAAATGGCTGAAGGAATGTTTAGATAGAAAAAACAACGCCTTCCTGGCATTACTACAACCCATTTCCTTCCTTCTTAGAATCCTCTAATTGCTTTTACATTTACTTCTTCTTCTCTTTTTAAGCAAGGATTGCTTTTTAATGAAATGTGATAAAAGAGGGTCTTAACTATCCTTTGCCGATAGTCATTATAAATGTACGCTTAAGTTTTGCAATATAAATTCATATGGAAGACGTCCCGCCAACCTGCCCGCCAATGCCCGTTTGCCAGCCCGACTATCATTCTGGCGAGGACATTGTAATTTGAAATTTGTTTGATATTTGGAATTTGGTTTGGGGGAGGGGAGATATGAAGGAAAAATCGTTTTAGTCTTGATATTAATACCTAATTTCTTGGGTTTCTACTTAATCAATTGCATTTGAGAATTTTCAAATTCAGTTTCTTCCATTCTATTCGATAACTTATCCTCAAGCACGGGTATGCGTTTTTCCAGAGATTCATTGTGTAATTTCAACTCTTCTTCCACTCGATTGCGCCTGGTGGTGCTTGGTACTATTATCACTGCTGTAAGCATCATCACACCAAGATATGCTTGTAACCAAAAAATGTATTCGGCAGCTTTTTCACCGTGAGAGGTCATTGGGCCATGACCATGAATTGTGTGCCAAATAGCTATCGAGACGATAATCATTGACCCACTGAAAGCGCCCCACATACCAAATCGCACGACTGCCCAAACCAGAAAAGGAAAAACAAGGTATAAGAGCGGATGAACATACTCTCCAGATGGTTTAAAAATAAGAATGGAAGCTATTACCAGGCAGATAAACAATAACACCATCTCAGCATAACGAGTGAAACTCATCTTGATTAAGGTAGAATAAATATCTTTCCATGCCAGGAGTGTCGGTGTTACTATGAGAACCCCAAGTGTATGTGCAAGCCACCAAATACGCCACGCCCTCGGAAAAACGGCCAAATCGGTTGTCACTGCAAAAAATCCCGCACCAATTAATGCACCAGCAGCGGTAGCTAAGAGAACCGCAATCACGGCTATTCCCAATACTTCCTTAAATCTTTTCAAAGTAATCGGTGTGCCCATTATGCCCTGCAAAACCCAGGCGCTAATAAACGCCTCAGTGCAGTTAGCAATGACATGCCCCAGGTTAACCGTTAAACTATTACCGATTATTACGTTTGTTACTAAATAGGTAAGAAGCACTGTAGGTATGATGTACTTCCAAAAACGACGTTCGCTCAATAATAGAAAAGCCAGGAGTAGGCCGCTTGGTGGCCAGAATACGGTAACACCTTTAGATTGAACAAAAAAAAGGCTAAGCCTGGCACATAGAAAATAAGATAATGCAATCAGTCCTATCCAAAGATAAGGCCATAGAATACTTTTTTTTGTATCGGAAAGCTGATTGGGGGATGACTTTCCCATAATGTTTTAATCTTTGTATTTCAAAAGTACGCGAAAGGGTTAAGGTTTTATTAATAGTACCATTGATATATGCCAATAGTGCTAACAACCTTATGACATAAGCATTATCGGTGAAATTCGCTTGAACTAAAGTATTTAACTGGATTTACTCTTAAACTCCTTTTGTACGCATCTTATCATACTGCTTTTTTAAACTTTATTTGCCTTTGAAATATTGATAGCACATAACACGATTTTCATGCCAAAATGCATTGGGAAGCAAATATTGTTATAAGTTGTGATATACATAAGCCTTAGGGATTTAGTTTTTAGGTAATGGCAATTCTTTTGTTGTAAAAGAGGTAATGTGTTTAATTTTTTTACAATATCTAGCAATAGCTGATAGGATAGATGCTAGATACTAGAAACAAGAAACATGAAGATGGAAGCAAGTAGCAGACTAAAAGTAGGCAATAGGCAGTAGACAAAAAGGAAAGAAACATGAAGACAGAAATAAGAAGCAAGATTCTGGTCGCCCGAGGCGCCACTCGGAGCAACTTCCCTGCCTGTCCCCGCCTGCCGTCGGGCAGGGGCAGACAGGAAGGCCCAACTCCCGCCAGAACGATGTAGGGCTGGCAGTCGGGATGCTTTGATATAATAATAAATCCTAATTTTTTATCTCACGCCACTGCGTCATTGTGTAAGTACCCTGTATTGTGAGATTGCTATCGACCGGAGATTGATAATTTACTGTGAGAGCTCCACCTAAACTAGCATCTGTGTTTCCATTGACAGCAATAAGATTACCATTAACGGTTAAATCTGATCCGCCCTTTACGTCAATATTACCACCTGTAGGATTACTCCCATTCGAATCAACAGTACCTACAAGCAACGTACCATCAATTGTGACGCTTCCACCACCTATAACTTCGAAATCGCCGGTTGGTACTAAAAAGGTGACACTAGACCCATTAGTGCTAGTCAAACTTCCCGAAATCTCGGCATTACCATCAACGATGAAGATCACATTACCTGAAAAGGTTGCATTTCCTGTTAACTCAAAGTTACCTGTGATATGAACAATACCGGTATAATTGTCACCAGAATCAAATGTGTAAGCACCACTAATCGTGGTAGTTGCACTGTCTCTAAAATCCTGAATGTCCTCTGAGGTTATGGTAATACCAGGCAGATAGGTTGCGCTGCATTGATTTGTAACGGGATCGGGAGTTACACCTTGAGTGATGGTTCCTGATACAGTGCCACTACCAGAAACAGTACCTGCAGCCGTAGCATCACCCCCAATATTTGGACTGGCAGAGGATAATATATCTATATTCCCATTGGCAAAGGCATTTCCTCCTGTAATACTACTACTGCCATTTATATTAATATCACCCATTGCATAAACATCGCCATTTTGAATTTGATGGACACCAGCTGCTTCCAGGTCGAGAGTCCCGGAAACAAAGACATCTCCATCCCTTATTATATTAGTCTCACCACCCTTTAGGGTAAGGGTACCACAATCAAAGGTTGCGTAATCAAGAATTTTGTAATGCTGTGGAGTTACTATTGCTTCAAATGTTGAAGATGAACCGTTAACGTTCCCTGTTGTATTTATTCGTATCTTTCCTGGGGCTGGATCGTCTTCAAAGACTTTTACCACATATGTTCCGTTCCCTAGGGAATTATCACCAGGAAAGGCATTGATTGTTGGGTTTGCAAGGCCTCCTATCCAACCGGGGCTTGAATTTAGCATTCCGATAGTCCTGTGAATTCCTGCTTCCGTGATGTAACGTGCCTGTACACTTGTCTTGTGATTTTTGCTTATTATAATCTCAGTGGTGGTTGTGATAACACCCACTGTCCCCAATAACGCTAAAATAGCTATTAACGCAATAGCGCCAATAAGGACTATGCCCTTTTCGTTCTCATTCTTTGATATCATACTTGACTTATTTAATTGAAGTTTTGAAATCATATTTACTGCTCCTTATTAATCAGCCGTTCGTCGTGTGGGTTCAATTTGCGCAAACCATGTACCCATTGTATGTTGGATAAGAGGATGGCCATTTATTTGCACTAATGAAACTACCTAAGTTCTTATATTTCAAAGTATACGTGACGAAGCCTCCAATATTCAGACAGATTTTACAGTCAATTAAATATCAATCTGTCTTGAAAAAACTGTAACAATTTGTGTCGATTGAGATGGAATTGTATCGAAACGATACATCTGGAAAAGCGGCATGATAGCCAAGATTGATTGGCTTAAACCTGAAGAAAAACCTTACTTGTGTAATCAAGTAAGCTGAATCGCTTTGGAGGTAAATTAAGATGTGATAAAGGAGAATTTTTAACTATGTTTTTTGTAATATTGTAATTACACAATATCAAGTGGCTTTCTATCAGATTTTATGACCACCCCTAATTCCCCTCTTTACGAAGGAGGGGATAAAGGGGAGGTTTGCTACTTGATTTTGCGTAAATTCATCAGTCATTATAAATGTGTGCTTAAGTTTTGCAATATGAAAGCCTATGCGTGTTCTTCAGGTTCCTGTAGTTTGATGAATAGTTTGGAGTCTTTGTGTTGCTTGAGATTGGCCCTTGCCGCAAGCAGCAAAACAATGATGAGTGCAAAGGTTGAGCCGCTAAACATCTTGTTTGTTAAAATATAGTAAGATAAAAGACCAATGGCCGCCGCCAGATTGGCAATAGTGAAGTAGACATAATTACGTACATTCCTGATCTGTCTCTTAAGATACTTTTTTTCCTTTGGCGTTAAGTCAGTTTTTGAAAATGTCATTATGATGCGTTTATGAAAATTTCATGTAAGTTACGCAACATGAAGGCTTCGGCGTGAGCTCAGCCGAACGGTTGCGGCTACTTTTAAGCAGGGTGAATTTTTAAATACCTTTTTGATCTATCCACCTTGCTACTTCAGGTGCCTCGTATGATTCAAACTTTTGGAGAAGTATATGTGGCTGATCTTCCACAAACACCATAGAACGATATACCTCCTTTATGAATCGCTCAGAAACAGCATGATCGATGAACTCGATTAACTTGTCGTAATACTGGCCTGCGTTTAACAAGCCACATGGCTTCTGGTGCATCCCCAACTGTGCCCATGTCCATATTTCGAAGAACTCTTCAATCGTGCCGAGACCGCCGGGCAATGCAATAAAGCCGTCTGAAAGTTCAGCCATCATTGCCTTGCGGTCGTGCATAGTGTTAACCTCCCGCAATTCGGTAATACCTGTATGAGCTGCCTCTCTAACAAGAAGCTCCTTCGGGATAACACCAATCACCTCGCCACCCTCTTTAAGAAAGGCGTCTGCAATCTCACCCATTACGCCGATACTTGCACCGCCGTAGACAAGACCTATGTTCTTGTTGACCATGACACGGGCCAGCTCTCTGGCAGCCTGATTATATTCAGGCCGACTACCATAGTTCGATCCACAATACACACACAATCTTTTTATCATAGTCATTTAGTATATACCTGGAGGTTTATACAGCAACCTCCCAATTAACGTCATACATGGCATGGCAACTCGGACATATCAGGATTATTTTGCACTTTTTATCTGCCACTCTTGAAAATGAAGTGTGGAAGCCATCCTCATATCCGCATTCCGGGCAGATATGAAGCTCTTTTTCTATTGAAATTGGCTCTGGTTTTCTATTATCCATAACATTCCTCTTTTTTCATGTAATTAGGTGTCGTCTAAGGCGCCAGTTAATAAAAAATAGTGTACACAGATAAAAAACAAAACTATTATATGTTTAATACCATATACGTCAAATTAAAAGCGTATTTGGAAATGTCTTTTCATAAATTAGAGAAAGATGTAGTTTGTTAAACATGAATGGTCATCAAGCGCAAAAATTCTCACGTTCGATGAACCTGTTTGATATTATTTGTCTTGGTATTAACGGGATTGTCGGAGCAGGCATATTCCTACTACCAGGCCAGATTGCTGCGCAAGTGGGTTCGTTTTCCATATTAATTTTTGTCATCTGCGGTTTGCTGTGCCTTGCAATAGCTCTTTGCTTTGCAGAGATGGGGGGAATTTATCAGCAAACAGGGGGCGCATATTTATATGCGAGGGATACATTCGGCCCAATGATAGGGTTTATGGTTGGTTGGATGGTATGGCTTTCTGCCATAATCGGCTGGGCGGCTATGGCGAGGGGCTTCTTACTCTATCTCAATTATTTCTCCCCCTCTCTTTCAGAAGGCTGGATTGGAGAGATCATAATAATTATCCTCATAGTAGGCCTGAGTACTCTCAACTTTCTTGGGGTTAAGATCGGGGCGAGAACCATAAACTTCTTTACAATAAGCAAACTAGTACCGCTTTTTATCTTCATTACACTGGGGTTTTTCTATATAAAAAAACCTTCTTTGAGTCCGATCTTTTCTTTTGATATTCAAAACATCGGAGAGGCAATCGTTATTGCCCTATTTGCCTACACCGGCTTTGAACATATGTCTGTACCGGCAGGTGAAATGAAGAACCCCAGAAAAGACATACCCATCGCCTTTTTCTTTGTAATCCTGGGAGCCACCTTAATCTACACTTTGATACAGATAGTGGCAATCGGCACATTCCCGGGATTGGCCCAATCAGAAAAACCCCTGGCTGATGCCGCTGCAAATTTTTTAGGCCCTGCAGGCGGGATATTAATTGCAATTGGTGCACTCCTAGCTATAGCGGGTGTAAATTCAGGCATTGCCTTGACAGGGCCGAGAAACCTTTATGTCCTGTCAGCAGATGGATTCTTACCGGAGACCTTTTCAAAGATCCATCCAAAATTCCACACGCCTTATGTGGCCATAGGCATAAACACTATTTTGACGCTGATTTTGTTCCTTACGGGGACGTTTGAATATTTGATTATTGCAAGTGTGATGGTGAGCCTTCTGCAATATATACCCACATGTCTGGCAGTGATTGTCTTAAGGAAAAAAGGATCTGCGGTTTCAAAAAGCTATACAATCCCGGGAGGGTACGTTATTCCGTGTCTGGCTCTTTTAATCTGTTTCTGGCTTTTATTCCAGATGAAATTGGTTGTGATTATGGCACTGTTTGTGGGAATGGTGCTGTCATTACCCATTTACTTTTACAGAAAGGGAAAGATTTCCATTAATAAAGACAGAGGCTAATGAGTTGATAAACATTTCATAAGCTCATCAGATGATGGGAAACGTCCGCCTGTGCGTACGGCTACCCCGCCCGAACGTACCGTTTGGTACGGGGGCGGGTTTACCAGACGGTTTATTTGGCGGGCATAAATCGCTCAATTTAGGTGTTACTTATCTTTTAAGGACTGCGCCATTCATAACATCTACATGCTCGTCGTCTTTAATTGTAAGTTTTCCGTTCACTAATACATATTTAATACCCTTAGAATAATTATGTGGGTCTGTATACGTTGCCTTTTCTGTAATTGCATTTTGATCGAAAATTGTTATATCGGCGAAGAATCCTTCTTTTAAAATACCCCTATCTTTAAGTCCCAGTTTGTGGGCTGGTAACCCGGTCATTTTATAAATGGCTTCCTCAATAGATAAAAGTTTTTTTTCATTAACGTACTTCCTTATTACGCTTGAAAACGTACCGTAACATCTTGGATGTGGTCTCCCGAAGTGTAATGCGCCGCTTGTAGAACGGAGCGAACTATCGGAGCCTATCATTACAAAATCCCAGCTCAGAATTTCTTCAAGATTCTCCTCTGACATATTAAAGAATAAGACACCTACCCTACAATCTTCTGCAATTAACAGGTCGAGAACAAACTCCAAAGGAGATACTTTTAATTTCTTTGCAATCTCGGCTACCGTCTTTCCCTCATAATCTTTTCTTTCGTTATTATGCACGGATGAAATCATTATGCTTTCCCAAAACTTCTGGTCTTTACCTTCACTTATCATGTCTTTGATAATACGCTCTCTATAAAAAGGGTCCCTTAATCTTTTTTTCTCTTCAATGGCCCCTCCCTCGTATACCCAATTGGGTAAAATTACGTCTAAGTCCGTTCCAGACGCGATATAGGGATATCTATCACATGAAATTTTTATACCGTCAGACCTGGCTTTGTTTAATAATCTCTCTATCTTTCCTATTTTCCCCCAATTTCTTTCCCCCCATGTCTTGATGTGAGATACTTGAGTATTTACACCGCTCATTTTAGCAATGTTTATGGTTTCGGCTAAGGCCGTTTCTATTTTATCTCCTTCATCTCTCATGTGCGTTGTATATATACCATTATGTTCCTTTACTATTTTACATAATTCAATCAATTCAGAAGTCTTTGCATAACATCCCGGTGGATACACCAATCCACTCGATATGCCAAATGCACCTGCCTCCATTGCATCTCGCAATTCTTTTTCCATATTAACAAGCTCGTTTTTATTTGGTTCACGATCTTCATATCCCAATATACAGGCCCGTATATTACCGTGGCCAACCAGAAACCCTCTGTTTATAGAACTTGGTACTTCGTCAGTCCTCTTAAAATAATCCTTAGCAGTTTGCCAATTTATATCCAACCCAAACTTGCCAAGACCTTTTCTCCTATTCTCAAGTAATTGCCCCCTCAATGGAAAGGCGGATGTACCACAATTCCCACAAATCTCCGTAGTAACACCATCATAAATTTTGCTCTCACTCTTTGGACTAACCAGCCAAAAAAAATCGCTATGTGAATGAATATCAATAAATCCTGGCGTAACGATACACCCTGATGCATCAATAATATCACAATCCGATGGGGGAGTAATATTACCCGTATAGACGATCCTATCACCCTGAATACCGATATCTAAGGCTCTTTTAGCTCTCCCCGTCCCATCAACTGCAACACCATTTTTTATTATAAGGTCAAAACTACGATTCATTAAATAGAACCCAAAGAAACAAAAATTATATTTATCCGCAAGTCACTTAATTTTATGATTTATGTTTAATTGAAATATTTTACAGAAATGTTTTTCAAATGCTGGGTGAGGTGAAATTACTTCTAAGAAATGTTCTCTTATTACGCTAAGGTCTTTATCTATCGCTGAGTTGTGATGGCTCTGCTGTGCCTAGAAAAGAATCAACATCCTTATGTAATGCTCCCATATCCTTCTTTAATGCACGGTTATGATCAGCATTATGGCTTCTATTGAATGTATAGCACCCGGAAATAAATGCCATAATCATCAAGAAAACAATACAATTTTTAATGGGTTTAACCATTTTTAATATTTCTTAATACGTTATATGTATAATTAAGGAGCTCAACTTTCTTCTCTCCTTCTCCTTGACGAAGGAATTTTCATGCTCCTTCTATATTTAGTCACGGTTCTTCGTGCTATATCGACACCCATTTCTCCTAATTTTGCAGCAATTTCCTCATCACTTAAAGGGCCTGACTTATCTTCATTCGATACTACTTTGGATAGTTTTTGCCTTATTGCCTCCCATGATTCCATTGTACCATCGATATTCCTGAAACCTCCTGTAAAGAAAAATTTCATATCAAAAATACCCTGAGGTGTCTGCATATACTTGTGTGCTATAGCACGACTCACGGTTGATACATGGATCCCAACAATATCTGCGATATCTTGCATCTTTAAAGTTTGAAGATGCAGTATTCCCTCATCCAAAAATTTCTTCTGCATCTCTACTAACTTGACTGCTACTTTATACAACGTACCTTTCCTTTGTTCGATAGCATCTATAAGCCATCTAGCAGATTCCATTTTCTTACGAATATAACGCTTGGTTTGCAAATCATAACTTTTCCCGTTTAGTACGTCTTTATAAAAATTGCTTATATAAATACGTGGCAAATTTTTATCTCCCACAAGCGATACCTCATATTTTCCATCTATATATTCTACTCTGATTTCCGGTTTTATATAAGGAACCTGTTCATTGCTGATAAGGAAACCTGGTTTAGGATTTAGTGTTTTTATGAAGTCTATTACCTTTTTAACTATTTCCAGGTTACATCCTGACTTTTTTGCTATAAGTTTATATTTTTTCGCTTCAACATCTTCCAAATAATTTAAAATTAATTCCCTCGCAATATGATAATTGGGATCTCGCTTATCTAATTGCAAGAGCAAACATTCCTTCAAGTTCCTTGCCCCCACGCCAAGTGGCTCCATACTTTGCACAATTTTCAAGGCTTCATTTGCTTTTTCCATACTTACAGGTTCTTCCAGCGATTCTAGAATTTCGTCTAGAGTATACGCCAGATACCCGCTATCATTAAGGTTAAAAATTATATTTTCACATATTTCCAAAAGCGAGTCATCTAGCTCCATAATTGATAACTGCCCGAGAAGATAATCCTGGAGTGACATTGATTTTGCAGCCGTATTCTCTAAGGCCTCCTGCTTCTGATCTCTTTCATCTGCAGCGCTACTCCTCCTTGTGGTTGTTTGTGAAAAATAGTCCCTCCACTCGTCTGCCATTTCCCTAAGCTTTTTAAATTCGTCGTCCTGTGGTTCCTCTTTGTTTTCAGTGTCTTCCGCCCCTTCATCTTGTGTCGTATCCTTTCCCTCTTTCTCAGGCTGGACCAGTTCCTCCAGTACAGGATTATCCATTAGCTCCTGTTGTACATGTTCTATTAAGGCCATTATCGGGAGCTGAAGTATCTCTATAGATTGGATCACCTGAGGTGCCAATTTCATCTGCTGCTGAAGTTGTGGTGATAACGTTGTCTGTAGTTTCATATTATTTACAGTATTATTTTTTGAAAAAGCACAATTAGTTCTTTTGCATTAATTTTCTACCGTTAATTGCATCAGCAATAACTGCGGAACTCACATACTCTAAATAACTCCCTGATGGCATGCCCCTTGCCGGTTGTGTAACCTTGACCCCCAAGGGTTCTAAACGTTCAAGTATACACAATGCAGTAATATCTCCTTCCAAATTAGGATTAGTAGCAATAATTACTTCCTGAATATCGCCACCCTCAACTCTTTTTACCAACTTGTCTATATTGATGTCCTCAGGGTTAACATTCTCTAAAGGATTTACATGGCCAAACAAAACATGATAAAGCCCATCATAAAATCCTGTTTTGTCAATTTTGAAGACGTCTACTGGTTGTTCAACCACGCATACCTTTTTATGGTCTCGACTTTGGTCACTACATATATGGCACGGATCCGTCTCCCCCATATTACAACAGATAGAACAATAATTGATGTTTTTCTTCACATCCCGTATTGCCACCGCTAATTGCATTGCTTCATCATGAGGTAATTGAATAATATAATTCGCTAGCCTTTCCGCACTTTTTTGCCCTATACCAGGCATTTTGCCCAGCTCTTCTATAAGTTTTAACATGGAGCGAGGATAAGACTTCATCTTTCCCAACCTTTATTGAAACAAATTTGATAACCCGGGGACGTTCAATCCACCTGTTAATTTACCCATTTCCTCTTGATACATTTCTTGAGACTTTTTCATCGCTTGAGACACGGCTGCCAAGACGAGATCTTCTAACATCTGTACATCATCACGATCAACAACCTCCGGATCAATCTTTATCGATAAAAGCTCTTGTTTTCCATTTACGTGTACAGTCACCATTCCCCCGCCGGAACTTGCTTCTACAACACGTTCCTTGAGATCCTCCTGGATTTCTTCAGCTTTCTTTTGCATTTTAACAGCCTGCTTTTGCATCTGCTTCATCATGTCGCCCATATTCCCAAATCCCTTCATCATTCTGCTCCCTCTATATTGACAATTGAACCATCAAATATTTCCTTGGTTCTTTTTACTATAGGATCATTTATTACGTCATTTTCTATTCTTTCACCTTTATTCTTTGTTACTATTTTTCCCCTCATATCTTCACCCATTATATTACGACCATTCTTCGATATTGTCAGCCTTACATGAATCTTCTTTCCTGTTACTCTTTCTATACATTCTTCAATTATCCTTTTTTCCTCGGGTTTTTCAAGTCTTTCTTTATGGATCAGGTAATTTCCGGGAAACTCCAACAATACTTCATTATCGGCAAAATTTAAAAGTTCTGCACCCTTCAGTAATACCCAGACAGACCTTTTCTTGCCTTGAATCTCTGTCATTATTTTGTCCCAGGTATTCAAAGTATTGGTATCCTGATTGCCCCTTTCATTTACGTTGATATAATTGTCAGAAGGATTTTCTCTTATCTCTGTATTTTTTACTACCTCAACACTATCACCACCGCCTGGTGCTTTTACTCCCCTCTCATTCACATTACCTTCAAACGATCGTTTAATATCCTCTATTCGATTCAAAACCGTGCCCAAAGGTTTCAAATCTTCCATAGTAGCTAATTTTATGAATACAACTTCTAGTAAAATTTTCTGCTGTAGTAAATCCTTAGCCTTACCCTTGGCTTCGGAAATTAGCTGAATCATGTACGTCAACGTATCCGGAGAAAGCAGCGAAGCTTGCTTCTGTAATAAATTAATATCTCTTGATATAGTCTCTATCAATCCACTGCCCTTACTACAGATTGAGACAAGGAGTAAATCATGTATATAAAGAAGTAATTGATCAATAAGCCCGTCTACATCCTTTCCATTCTCTGTAATCTCATGAAAAATATTCACAGCTAATTCTGGATTTTTGTTGATAAAGCTATCAATTAAACTTGCAATTTTTCCTTCGCTAACAACTCCAAGAATGTCATAAATATCTCTTAAAGTTATCTTCTCATGGCAAAATGAAGTAAGTTGGTCTAAAATAGATTCGGAATCCCTCAATCCACCCATAGCATATTTTGCAATAGTTTGAAGCACACCTTCTCCCACTAAGATATTTTCTGTTTTGCAAATCTGCGCAAGCCTATTACTTATATCTGGCACAGATATGTTCTTGAAATCAAACCTCTGACAGCGTGACTGTACAGTATCAGGTACACGGTTTGGTGAAGTGGTGGCAAAAATGAATTTTACATGTCCCGGTGGTTCTTCAAGTGTCTTTAGAATCGCATTGAAGGCCTCCTTAGTTAACATATGCACCTCATCTATAATATAAATCTTATACCTCGAAATGGCAGGGGCATACCCCACATTCTGTCTAATACTCCGTATCTCGTCTATACCACGATTCGATGCTCCATCTATTTCAAGGACATCAATATCATTTCCGTTCCTGATGCTTTCACATGTAGAGCATTTATTGCAAGGTACATCTGTTGGCCCAGTCTGACAATTAAGGGCTTTTGATAATATCCTTGCCATGGATGTCTTTCCAACCCCTCTTGGACCAGCAAATAAATATGCGTGAGCAACACGATTGGTCTGGATCGCATTTACCAATGTATTAACTATGTGTTCTTGCCCAACAATCTCATTAAAAGATTTTGGTCTATACTTCCTCGATAAAACTATATAAGACATATCTATTTTAGCTTGAATTTAGGCCGTGCACTTTTCTTCGATTCTCTTTCCATTGAACTTTCTACGCAGTTAGCTCCAGCTAGGCAACCTCACGGCACATAAGTACAAATGCTTATGGCTGCTTGCTTCCACATCTGACCAGGTTCACATAGCCTTATTGCATGAGACCCAGCCTTCAACACCACTTACTTAGAAAGTACCAAGGGGCAGAAGAACCTCCGAAAAGCGATCGATCCTGCATAAGCGGGTTGCAGGTACAAGGAACCGCTAACTCCCCATCTAGCACGGCCGAAATCTCATAATAAATTTTTGCATCAGAATAATATACGAATTTTTTTAACGTCCTTATCCGCCCGAATATTCATGGCGGAGAGGGCGGGAGTCGAACCCGCGAGGCAGGTTTTGCCCACCTACGCGCTTTCCAAGCGCGCTCCTTCGGCCTCTCGGACACCTCTCCAAAAGTTCCCTGGCGGAGAGAGAGGGATTCGAACCCCCGGTCCAAACTAAGTTGGACAGCGGTTTTCGAGACCGCCCCGTTCAACCACTCCGGCATCTCTCCAGAAAAAATTGCCTTAAAAGTTCGCCACACTCGTCTTCTAAAATTCCGGATACAACATTCAGCCGATGGTTAAAACGAGGATCATTAACTAAATTTATCAAAGACTCACAAGCCCCGCATCCTTCATCCTTCGCTCCATATACGAGGTTCTTTACCCTGGCCTGAACCAATGCTCCTGCACACATTGCGCACGGTTCCAGGGTTACATAAACAGTAGTATCATTTAATCTCCAATTTTGAAGATATGTAGAGGCCTGCGTAATTGCAATCATTTCAGCATGAGCCGTGGGGTCCAACAACATCTCACGCTGATTATGCGATCTCGCAATAATATTGTTTTCATAAACAATAATGGTCCCTACAGGAACCTCATCCCTCTCGAATGCCTTTTTTGCCTCAGTAATTGCCTGTTGCATATAATACTCATGCGAGCGGAATTCAGTTACCATGGATTCACGATTATGATTCAAACTGCTTAAATACGCGCCCAGCCCGATTTGAACGGGCAACCTCCGGTTTCGTAGACCGTTACTCTATCCAATTGAGCTATGGGCGCATTGGCTAACAGAGACAACAGGCTTAAAATAAAATCCTTCCCGAGAAACCGTGACACGTTATAAAACTTCTGAGACATTTAACTATGGCGAGGCCGACGGGACTCGAACCCGCAACATCCAGATCGACAGTCTGGTACTCTAACCAATTGAGCTACGGCCCCATTTCTTACCGATTATACAACTCTAAACTGTATTCTGGAGCAGCTGTAAATTCCCATTTTTCAATATGATGGGCGATATAATACGCGAACCTATGATCTCTTGCTTGTAAGCTCACTTCAGTTAAATTAGCAGTTTTTCAGTTCGGTTTCAAGTGTTTTATTCTATGGTGCAGGGCTAAGTCTCATGAAATCTTTGATTCCGCCAAGAAATCTAAAAAGAATGCCTTAATATGCTGAGAAGGAGGGAATAAACGGGAAAGATTAAAATTTCCCGTTCATTTCCCGATATTAAATAGAGGGTTGTTTTGCTTTTGTTAATAAACTAAACAGAATAAAACATTTCTGATTTACATCATCCTTCTTAATAGGAGACAGCATAGATTTATAGATAAGATGCAAAAAAAGGTAGGCAATTAAGTGTTTAACAAGGGGAAGGTTGAGCAAATAAAACCTAAATAAATAGTGTCGTTTTTTTGCCTTAGTTTCTATTTGCCTTGATATCCTAGCATGATTGGTATGTTCAATGTTGGACCTTTTTCCATAATTTCCAGCCCATTCACACACCAAAAGGTATAGCTTTTGCGAGACAAAATGGGCGATATAGGACTCGAACCTATGACATCTTGCTTGTAAGGCAAGCGCTCTAGCCAACTGAGCTAATCGCCCCTTATAAACACTTAGACAAAGTTTAACATCATGAGCCACTATGTCAATAAATTTTTGAATCCGTATCCTACTTAACTTATCCTTGACTTAATGAATAGCCGACTTTATATTATATTTAAGCGATTTATAAGACAAGCACGCATTTTGTTAGAACTAAATCCCAAAAATGTGTAAGAAAAGCTACATTAACAAATTATTAACCTTCATGGTTGCACTCCCAATAGTCATCTTTTTTGCTATATCAAATAGCAGCTCGTTCAACAAAGATTTTAGTGCAGAAATCAAGCAGGCGGAAAAGTCACATAAATTCCGTTTGGCTGGAGTGGTATGCTCATACTTAGATAGGTTATATGTGGAACCAGACAGAATGAAACCAAAAGAAATGTTAAGAGAATCACTTACCTGGCTTGAAAGGCTTATTCCTGAGGTCCGAGTTGACATAAATGACGAAGCAGAAGAGATAATGATTTCAGTTGATGAACTTTCTAAAACAATTGATTTTTCTCGAGTACGACGATTGAACGAATTATATAAGACCTTAAACGATGCTTTACATTTCATTAATGATAACAAAAGTAGCAAAACCAAAGCTGAGGATATTGAATATGCGGCAATTAATGGTATGCTTTCACAACTAGACCCACACTCCGTAGTCTTCCCACCTAAGGACTATACAGAATTTAAAATCGGAACATCTGGCAAATTTGGCGGACTTGGCATGGTAGTTGGCCTGAGGGACGGAATTCTAACCGTAATTTCTCCAATTGAAGGGACCCCGGCGTACAGAGCCGGTCTTAAATCAGGGGATAAAATTATTGCAATTGACGAAGATTCAACAATTAACATGTCATTACCAGAGGCAGTTGGCAAGCTCAGAGGAGAACCTTCTACCACCGTTATTTTGACAATAGAAAGCGGAAAAGCGAAGGCAACCAAACTGCTTACACTAAAAAGAGAAATCATTGCAATACCGAGTGTCGACTCAAAATTACTTGGAGATAATGTAGGATATATAAAGATAAGGAATTTTCAAGAAGACACTACACAAGCTTTAGAAGAACACCTTTCACAGCTAATGACAGAAGGCGAGACATTAAAAGGCCTTATTCTCGACCTTCGGAACAACTCGGGTGGGCTACTAGACCAAGCGATAACTGTGTCTGATAAATTTCTTTCCTCAGGCATAATCGTTGTAACAGTTGGCCCCATGGGTAAGCGTCAAGAATTACAAAAAGCTAAAAAAAGCTCAAAGGATATCAAGTGTCCTTTAGTTGTAATTATTGATGCTGGAAGTGCATCTGGTGCGGAAATCGTTGCCGGCGCATTAAAAGATAATAATCGGGCTGTCCTTATTGGTGACCTCAGCTTCGGTAAAGGTTCTATACAACAACTAATCGACTTAATGAACGGTGCTGCACTAAAGCTTACCGTAGGAAAGTACTTAACACCAGATTTTACGGATATCCAATCGGTAGGTATTACTCCTGACGTCTTGCTCGTCCAAACACATGTGAAAGAAGATGAAATTATTATGTTTAACGAAGACTTCTATAGCAGGGAAAAGGACCTAAGAAAACATCTAGATGAAAATTCAAAAACCCAGTTGCCTTTTGGAAAGGTTAAATATCTTACAATAGCTAATAAAAAAACAAAAGAGGAACAGGATGAAGAATATTATAAGTTGCCAGATCTGACGGAAGATACACATGTCCAATTTGCCAAAAAAATTATCAATGCTATAATAAATGGTAAAAAAGATGAGATATTAGAACAATTAGAACCAACAATTGAAGATTTCAAGAAAAGTGAAGAGGAGAAGATTTCATCAGCATTAAACTCTCTGGGCATAGATTGGTCAATTGGTACAACAATCACACCCGCAGCAGCGGCTGCCTCACTTTTTCTTACTCCATCTAATGGAAATGTCAAAGCAGGAGAAGAAATAACAATAAAAATTAGCGTTACCAATAGTAGCGAAGGATCTCTATACCAGTTAAACGGCATAACAGAATCTAAGAACCCCCTCCTTGACAAACATGAGTTTATTCTGGGCAAGATAGAGAAAGGCATGACAAAAACCTATGCTAAAACAATCAAAATCCCTGAAAACACTCTAAGTAGAAAAGACGAATTCACCGTCAAATTTTCTGAACTAAATGGATATGCCCCTGCAGAAATAAAAGGCACAATATCAATTGATGCATTACCCAGGCCGATATTTGCATATTCATATCAAATAATTGATGAAGGCGAGGGCTTGAAAGGAAATGGCGATGGAATAATACAAAAAGGGGAACTCGTAGACCTGGTTCTCTTTATCAAGAACATAGGCCAGGGTGCCTCAGAAAAGAATATCTTCGCTCTGCGAAATTTAAGCGATAAGCACGTCTTTATAAAGAGAGGTAAGATAGAACTAGGCAAATTACTTCCGGGTGAATCAAAATCTGTTAAATTGAAACTATCTGCAAGGGACACTCTAAATACCGACAATTTTTCTATAGATGTAACTATTGCAGACACCACTTTTGGAACTCGCATTTCCGATAAAATGACATTCTATGTAGATCAAAATAATACTACCAATGTAACCAAACCAACTAACAAGAGTCTAAAAGTGACAGGTAATTATGTGCCTGTATACAACGGGAAATCTTTCTCCACTCCCATCATTGCCCACGCGAGTAAGGGAACAATCCTTGCCGCTGACAAAGAAGCACAAACATGGTTTCGTATCAAGATGCCCGAAGAGAGGTTTGGGTGGATATCTTCTGAAAATGTGGAAACTAATGCCCTCGGAGAGTTTAAGACTCAAAAGTTCCCGGACCCTTTTTTACAAAATGTTCCTCCATTAATAGAACTCGATATACAAAAACATTATGACACATTAGGCGCGGAACATCTACCACTCTCTGGTATAGTTAAAGACGATGGCAAAGTAAAGTACGTTTATATTTTAGTAAATGATGATAAAGTATTTTACAAATCTACTAACGGAGGGCCCGGGACAGAAGCATCTAAACTTTCCTTTAGCAATGATATCCCACTTAAGGAAGGTCCGAATATTATTTCCATAATCGCCAGGGACGACCAGGATTTACTATCAAGCAAATCATTCATTATCACAAGAAAACCTTCATTTGCTAAAAACGTTAATAATAAATCAAATTAAGCTCTCTCGGTTACAACTACTTTTCGACATACACTCCTACTCTGATATCCCGACCGCGAATCTCTAATAAATTTGACTGTATCAGCATCAAATCATCAACTCACGAGTATAATATCAAGTTGTAAAGGTTCTAAGCCTAAAAACACTTATTTGGTTTTATATGGTTTACACCTAAAATACTCGCTAAGTACTTTTGCTACCTCGGGACGGGTAAAAACAGGTGGAGGGGAATGGCCTTTTTTAAGCATGTTGCGAACCTCTGTCCCACTTAATGAAACATGATTTGAAGAATCATGCGGACACGTTTTATATGATGCCATGCCAAGACAACGGTTGCAGTAAAAGGTATAATCAAAGAATAATGGTGTAATGCCAATTTCTAAAGAGTCAAACTCATCAAAAATGTAATGTGCATCAAAACTGCCATAATAACTCCCCACACCAGCATGATCCCTGCCAACAATGAAATGTGTACATCCGTAATTTTTCCTCAAGATAGCATGAAAGACAGCTTCTCTTGGACCCGCATACCTCATAGCAGCGGGAAATACCGCAAATGCAACTCTATCTCTAGGATAATATTTATCTAGTAACACTTCATAGCTTCTTATGCGTACATCAGCAGGAATATCATCTCCCTTAGTCTCGCCCACGAGCGGATGTAAAAGTATGGCGTCGACAATCTCCATGGCACACTTCTGAATGTATTCATGAGCTCGGTGCACAGGGTTTCTGGTCTGAAATCCAACTACCCTCTTCCACCCTTTCTTTGTAAACAAACGTCTTGTTTCAGCGGGATCAAGCCTGTAGTTATCAAAATCCTTATGTTTTGGTCGATTAATTACGCTAATTTTTCCCCCCAAAAGGACATCCCCCATCTTGTAAACATAGTCTACGCCGGGATGCATCTTTGTATCTACTCCATAGACCTCAAGGGCCTCTTTATTCTTGTCATGATGAAATTTTTCCTCTAAATGCAAAACGGCAACTA
Source organism: Candidatus Scalindua sediminis (assembly GCA_008636105.1). Classification (GTDB taxonomy): domain Bacteria; phylum Planctomycetota; class Brocadiia; order Brocadiales; family Scalinduaceae; genus Scalindua_A; species Scalindua_A sediminis. Next base: position 28,822 of record VSDH01000030.1, read on the forward strand.
AATTATCATCAGAATCCGCAAGTACAACATCTTCCCCCTCCTTAAGATCCTTCGCTTCATCCTTAGTGGCAGAAAGCGTTACAGGAACAGTCCACGGAAGGCCATTGGCCAGTCTCATTACATCAATGACATTCCCATAATCTTCTTTGCACATAAAACCAGTTAAAGGACTCATCGCACCAGTAGCAATCAACTCCAAATCCGTAATCTCCCTGTAATTAATCCTTACTTTTTTCATGCAATTGTTCATCGCCTTTTCCCGAAGTTCGTCCCTTTCCTCTCCCACCAATATCCTGTTGACAAGCTTACCACCATGTGGTTCTATATTTTTTATCATCGTTATTCTCCTTTCTCATTCCTTGCAGGAATTACAAATTCTTCCTTTACACCATTTCCATTCACTATCTCCCAGATAGTATGTTGCTTCTTACATCTTGCCTTAAGTGAAGTATTACTCTTTATTATTTGTGATGGCAGCTTCAAGTCTATAGCCTGAACCGGGCATACCTTTACACATGCCCCACATGTCCAGCAATCTGCCTGAGAACAGATTTCCGCCTTGTGAAGTTTATTACGAGACAATAAATCGCCAGGGCAAATCCTCTCACAAAGTGTCTCTTTAAGCTTACCGCATCCATTACAGACGTTGTTATCTATAAATATACTCATTATTTTATTGCACCGGCCTTTCAATAAATGTCAACTGTCCGTCCGTGGGGTTATAAACAGAATTAACAAACTTAAGCCAGTTTGTGTCATCTCTCTCAGGAAAATCAACACGAGATTGATAACATGGCCAGCGTGTTTCTTGCCTATAGATCAGGTGTTCAATTAAGACCTTTGCAACGTCAAGCCTATCTATTAATTCCAGGCAAGAGACAAGTTCGTGCCTATTTCTTGCACTGAGAAATTCCAATTTTCCTGTGAGTTCCCTAATTTTTTTTCTGGCAATCTGCAGTTTAGGTTCTGTCAGTTCGTAATTTGCAGTTGCTCCACCAGCATACTTATCCATTACATTATGAAAAGTTTCCTCTAATTCTGCAGGAGGTATTCCATTCTTATCATTCATAAACGATGAAATTCTTTCTTTTTCTTTACGGACCTCCTTACTGTTAACACGCTGTAATTCAATTCCCTTAACCTCCTCGATAGCTGCTCTTGCTGCTATTTTCCCCTCAACCCAGGCGCCGCTAACATATTTTTTGGGAGCACCGCCTGCTATATCACCAGCGGCAAACAAACCATTTATTGTCGTTCTCCTTTCGACATCAATCCAATAACCAGCCTGACTATGCCCCCCAATTACGACTGGCTCCATACCACTGATCTCCACAGGCCGTTGCCTCGGACTATGCCCATTGCTTGCCCATAAAAGAACAATAGCTGGATTCATGTTCAAATATGCTTCCTTAAGTTTTTTCTCTTCTTCGACACTCAAGCATCTTGTATCTAGGTAGCAAGGGCCTCTACCAGCAATGTTTTCCTGCAAAGTTGCCCATAAGCGATAAAGAGATAAACATTTCCTACCCCCAAGATGTTTATATCGTTTTTCTAGATACTCCTCACCATGAGCATTTCTTTGCCTTATATTAGAACCCTGTCCTATAGTGCCTGTTGGGGCGTTAACATCTTTAACCCTTAATGGGATAAATCGGTTCTCAAAACTTGTCATCTCTGCACCAATACGAATGCCCATTGCGTAACCTGTGCCCACATTCCATGGGCAGTACCAAGTTGTATTACGCGCATCACCCTTATTTATTGGCTTATAAAGTCTTGACGCACCGCCAGTTGTTACTATTACAACCCTAGCGTTAATAACGTAAAACTTACCATCTCGAATACCAAATCCGTAAGCACCCCTTACTCGCTCACCGTCAAAGATAAAATTCGTCGCTACTACTCTATTTAGGACTTTTGCATTTGCACGATACACTGCTGCTGCAAGAATTGGCTTTAGTCTCTCGCCATAAATCCTTATGCTTCTCTTTCCCCTGTTACGATAATTACCGCTCTGATCTTTTTCTATAGGAAGGCCTAATTCTTCAACCTGTTTAACAGATTCTTTAAGACCTTTTGCAATCGAATATACCAGGTCCTCCCTAATTATGCCTAAAAATTCATCCTTTACGTATCTAACATACGTCTCAGGAGTCTCACCAGGAGTTAGATAGGCGTTTATTGCGTTAAGTCCCATTGCAAGACAGCCGCTCCTTTCAATGTGTGCCTTTTCCATAACAACACATTCAATACTTGGATCAAGTTTCTTAACCTCAATCGCTGCCATACATCCTGCCGCACCACCTCCAATAATCAAAATATCAGTGTCCAACTGTACTGTAGAAATATCTGTCATAGTTCAAATTCGGGCACTTTCGTACCCTTCCAGTCTCCATACTATTCGTCTATAATCCTAATTTCACACTTTACCTTTTCTTTTAGTTCTGCCACTGCCGAACCAAAAATAAACCTTGATAAACCGGATCTTTTTCTCCTTGTCACCATAATTAAGTTAACTTTTTCTGCTTCAATAACTGCTAAAGTCTCATCCACAAACTTACCTTTCCGAACGATAGATTTATAATGTACCCCTTTATTTTTTGCCATTTCCTCGATCTCTGAAATCTTGTCTTTCCCCTGTATCGAATATTCATCCAATACTGCATTAAAGAGATTCTCCGTGGGTTTTCCACCTAACCATCCTTCTTCTGTCAATTTATCCAGGATTTTCTGTGGTACCTCGTAATCAACAACAAAAAGTATAATTAGCTTGGCATTTTCTTTACATGCAATTTCAACGGCTTCTTTGACACATTTATTTGATTTTCTTGTAGTTGAAAGTATTAAAAGAATTTTATCCATTATATTTGAAATTTAAATCACATCTTAAGGCCTAAGAGAGGCCAGTAAAAATAGGCAAAAATATTGAAGACCGCCCATGCAGTAATTTTCAGTATCATCCCACTTTTTAACGCATCACGTGGCCTGATGAAGCCCGATGAATACGCAATGGCGACTGCTGGAGTGCCCATTGGTAAAATGAAAGCCAATCCCGCTGGAACGGTTACGGCTAATGTAGTAATTATGGGACTTATTGAAAAATCTATTGCAAGCCCTATAGCTATTGGCATCAAGAGTGCAACTACTGCCGTGTTGCTTATAGCTTCCGTCAAAAAAATTGCAACAAGTGATATCATCATGATTAAGATAAATGGTGATTGAATTGATCCCAAAGGGGTTATATCTACCAACCAATGGGTTGCACCTGTCTTGCCCAAAGCAAAACCAAGACATATTGCACCTCCGTACATAAGTATTAGCCCCCAGTTTACATCTTCCTCCACTTCCTTCCATCGCATCAACTTAAAAACAAAGGCAATAACAACAGCGGCCAATGCAATATTAGCTAAACCAAATCTCTCCCCGAAACAAATCCATGAGAATATTGTCCCAACCATTAGAATCCCGATAGACCATTCTTCCCGTTTCATTCTCCCTATGCATGCGGTTCTATTAATTAAGAATATTCGTGCCCTTTTTACATCTTTTATTTCTATAGGAAAGAGTAAAATTAACAACCAATACGTAATGACTAGCATTACTATAACCGTTGGTAAAGTTGCCAAGGTCCATTTGATAAAGCCAATAGATTCACCAGTCGCATCCAGAAGTATACCAACCGCCAAAGGCGCCCTTGCGCCTCCCAGGAACGTAGCTACCCCTCCAATAACACATCCCCACGCCATCGCTAAAAACAACGCCTTACCATAATTGCTCTCTGCGGGTTTCAGTTCTAAGCTTTCAACAATCGCCACAATTATAGGAAACATCATGGCGGCTACAGCATGTTCTGACATCCAAAATGAAAAAAATGCCGCCAATGTAATAACGCCCAGAAGCAATATCTTTGGTGAATGGCCAAACCATTTCAAGAACATCACAGCCATTCGATTACTCAAGCCTGTCCTCGTAACCGAAGAGGCTAAAATGAAAGCTCCCAGAATAAAAAAAACAGCCTGATTACCAAAGAGAGAATAAGTTTTGTCTGCTGGCAAAACCCCCATTAAGGGGAAAAGAATAATAGCAAGAAGACTTGTTATCATCAATGGTATTACGTGGCTAATCCAGAAAATAACACAGAGTGTAAATATAGCTAATGCCTTTTTCCCGCCATCTGTAAGTCCTTGTGGCGTAGGCAAATAGATTATTAAACCAAACAAAAATATGGCAAGAAGTATAATTATATATCTATAGTTTTTTGTCAAATAAAACGAATCCAATTTTCCTCCTTGTGAATTTAATTACATTACTTTGTTTACAACTTAGTCAACAAAGCGAAAAAATTATATATAATACATTGCTCCCTCTTTTTGTGTCCCTTCTTGAGTAATTAGATCCTTAATTGTTATATTTTCAATACTTGCTAACATCGCATCATACATCTTTTGCCATAAATCCTTCAATACGCACGAACCTTCAACTGAACAACTTGCAGATATGGACGATATCCTCTCATTTACGCAGTCAATTGGCGCCAAAGACCCCTCAAACATCTCTATTACCTCTCTAACGCTTATTTTGCCTGGGTCTTTGGCAAGATAATGCCCTCCTTTTGCCCCTCTAACACTAACTATCACCCCACCGTTTCTAAGGGTTAATAATATACGTTCAATAAATGACTCAGGAATGTCTCTGGTACTTGCAATATCCCTACTTAGAACAAATCCCTTCCCGTACCGCTGTCCCAATTCTAAAAGCGCCAGTATTGCGTACTCCGTTCTGCTAGATAACTTCATTTTAAATAGTTCCCTTCTTAATGCCCTGGAAATTCTATAACCTTCTCAAATATAAATGGTTATGACTTAATTGTTGTATCGGTTTTGATTGTACAAAGAGAGAAAAACATTCTTGACTATCTTTGCAACAAAGTCAAATTATATACCATAAAAAAATTTTGTCAACTTATTTTTCTCTAGACTATGTTTACCATTCCATTAACTCTCCAACAATTTCTTCCACAAGGTCTTTAATTGTCACAATACCAATTGCCTTATTATCCCTATTAATAACTATCGCCATCCTTTGCTTTGCCTTCTGCATCCTTATTAAGGCATCATCTGTAGCGGTTTCAGCCTTTATATATTCGGTATTTCTTAGGAAATCGCTTACTTTTGACTTTTCTGTACTGGTACTCAAGTAATCAAATAAGTTAATCACACCCATAATCTCACTTCTAGAATCTTTGAAAACGGGAATTCTAGAGAACCTCACACTTTTTGCCAAGGCCTTTATTTGATCGGCACTTATATCATATGATACTAGCGTTGCTTTTTTTAATGGTATCATAACGCTTTTTACTGGAATACTTCCAAGCCCCATGATATTCCTTGCCATCATATCCTGATAGCTGGAAATGACTCCCTCTTCTACGCCCTCCCTGATAAAAAACCCTAGTCTGTATGGAGTAAAAACAAGTGCCCTTCTACGCGTATCTTTAAAAAACATCTGAGGTATTTTATTAACTCCCATCAAAATATATACTAACGGATAAAAAAGCTGTGAAAAGAACTTAACACTTGGCGATGCTGTGTAAAGAAATGTGTCTGCCTTTCTTTGGCAAATGTTCTTTGGCATAATTTCTGCGAAAACCAGTATGATTGGCGCTAATATTGCCGTTGCAATCAGTTCTGAATGTGCTTGAGATAGAGAGCTTGATACGATGCCAGTAAAAGTTGCGGAAGCTAAAAAATTCACAATATTATTCCCGATCAATATTGTGCATATCAACGCCTGCGGGTTGTCTAACAGCCGTTTTACAATCTTCGCCCTTCGCATTCCTCTCTCCACCCTATACTGTAATCTGACACGATTAATACAGTAAACCGCTATCTCGATCCCAGAGAAATACGCAGAAAGCAAAATAAATATGATTAATAAGTAAATTTTAGGCATCTTTGTGCTCGTCGGACTCTTCTTCTACTATGACTTTTTGTGATATCGATTTAACACGCCTTTTCCTGACGCCTTCGACCGTAAAGACAAACGCTTTATATTTTACTGAATCACCTTTCTTCGGAATATGTTCGAGCAAAGAGACGACAAGCCCACCCACAGTATCGACATCCATTGGTTCTACTTCCACACCAAAGTAATCAGACCAGTCACGGATACTCAAGTCGCCTGATATCAAGTATTTGTTTTCTTCTACCTTCTTTATTGTTTCCCTGGGTTTTTCGTGTTCATCCTGAATCTCCCCAACAATCTCCTCTATGATATCTTCAAGAGTAATTAATCCTGCTGTGCCACCATATTCATCTATAACAATCGCCAATTGGCTCCCTTCGCGTCTGAACTGCCGCAATAAACCTTCAACACCTTTCAACTCAGGGACAAAATGAACAGGTTTTATAATATCTCTTAATCGAACCTCAGGGTTGAGAAAAACATCCTTAGCATGAATTATACCCATAATATTATCTGTTGTGCCTTCATAGACTGGGAATTTAGTACGTTTCGTTTTGCGTGCAAGCTCCAGAAATTCCTCTACTGTACCATCGATATCATATAAATTCATATCTACCCTCGGAAGCATTATCTCTTTTACCAGCACACTCTTAAAATCTAATACCCCGTGTATCATCGAGCGTTCCGTGCGGTCTACGATCCCTTCTTTTTCGCTAAACTCTACAAGCATCTTCAACTCGTCAATAGTTACACATTTCTCCCCAACTCCCCCTCCGCCAAAAGCGCGGTTTAATCCATTAACAATAACACCTAATGGTAGACGAAAAGGTAGAAATAGCCTGTCAAAAATGTAAAGGGGTAATGCGGCCAATCTTGAATATTGGTCGGGAATTCTCACTGCGATATTCTTAGGAATCACTTCGCCCATGATAATAATTGCAAGTAAACTGATGGCACACACTGTTCCTGCCTTCCAGACGCCACCGTAAGAACTAGAGACAACAACGCTTTGAATAACACCATAGGAAATACAATAAAAACCAATGTTCGCCAACATGTTTCCAAGCAAGATTGTTATTAACAAGTTCTTTGGTGATTTCAGCAGTGATTTGACCAATCTTTCAGCCCTTCTGCTGCTTTTCTCGAAGCCCTTAACTTCTTCTCTCGTTAGTGAAAAAAAAGCGGTCTCAGAAGCAGAAAAAAAGGCAGAAAAACACAACAGGAGGAGCATAAAAAGGGCTTGTGGTAGGTAGTCTAGTAGTAAAAACAGATTGTCTTCTTCCAAAAATATCACCCGGTACGGGAAATGAATGGCGTTATTTAATTTATATATTTAAGAAACACGGCTGTTTATAAAAGTAAAAAATGCACTCGTAAATAACGCCTATATATTATAAAATTATAACCGTTAACTTATAAATTTGTCAAATACAAAACGGGGTGAAATCAAATTGTTGTCATAGCAAATTGATAATGTCAGTATAAGACAAATAGAAAATGTCAGGTATACTCATCTCCGGAAAGGAGGTGAG
>VSDH01000031.1 GCA_008636105.1 Candidatus Scalindua sediminis
ATTAAGTACTTTATTAAAGCTAAAAAACTTAACATTTCAAAATAGTAAAAAATTAACATTTTGACTTAGTAACAACAGAAAAATGCAAAATGACACTGATGATAAAGGGAGGGCTTGTTTCTCCTTGAATATATGTTTTAAAAACATTAATATTAAAAAATGGATCAACGTTTTACCAAGAAGGAACGCTTGCAAAAAAGGAAAGAATTTCAGAGAGTTTTTGATAAAGGAAAGGTTTTTAGTAACGACCAGACAACAATATATGCGCTATTAAATGATGATTCTGTCTCCCGACTGGGTCTCGTCGTGGGAAGAAAATTTGGTAATGCACCTAGGCGTAATAGGTTTAAACGAATCTTTCGAGAGGCATATAGATTAAACAAAGGTTTATTGGAAAATGGCATAGACTTAATAATAATTCCGAGGTCGGGGTTAACTGATCTTTCACTAACGGCAATCGAGGATAAATTTAAGAAAGTTCTAACACAAATTAACGAGCAATTGAGGAAATGAGACACATACTAATTAAATTTGTACAGGTGTATCAGGTAATATTATCTCCCTTTCTACACCCATCATGCCGCTACTCCCCAACATGTTCACAATACGTGATCGATGCGATTGAAAAAAGAGGCATCTTTATAGGAATATTTAAGGGTATATGGAGAGTCCTCAGATGTCATCCTTTTGGTGGGTCGGGATACGACCCTGCTAAATAATCTCGGAGATAAACCAAAAACTATGCCGGCAAATAAAAGAATTATCGAATGCGTGCCAAATTTTAGCGAGGGTCGAAATCCGGATATCATAAACAAAATTGCATCATCTATACAATCAACCGAAAATGTTAAACTCATAAATATAGAACCAGACAGGGACTACAACAGAACCGTAATAACCTTTGTCGGGGAACCTTTAAACGTAAAAGAAGCAGCATTCAATGCAATATTTAAGGCATCAGAACTAATAGATATGTCAAGACATAAGGGAGAACATCCAAGAATAGGCGCAACGGATGTATGCCCCTTCATACCTGTTTCTGATGTAACTATGGATGAGTGTGTACAATTCGCAAATACACTGGGTAGAGATGTCGGAAGAGAGCTCGGTATTCCGGTATATTTATATGAATATGCAGCGAAATCAGTAGAACGAAAAAACCTCGAAAATATCAGGAAAGGAGAATATGAAGGCCTGAGGGAAAAGCTGAAAAATTTGACACCAGATTATGGGCCCACAGAGTACAATGATAGAATTAAAAAATCTGGCGCTACAATAATTGGAGCAAGATACTTCTTGATTGCCTATAACGTGAACCTCAAGACCCATAATGTTAGTATAGCTAATGAGATAGCAAGGAAGGTAAGGGAATCAGGTTCATTAAAAAAGGATGAGACTGGAAAAAAGATTAGGGTTCCAGGAATGCTAAAATGTGTAAAGGCAATGGGAGTAGAACTGAAAAGACACCGTCTGGTACAGGTTTCCATGAACCTGACTAACTATAAAGAGTCTTCTATACAAACAGTGTTCGAAACCGTAAAGACTCAAGCGAGGGAATATGGTACAGAGGTAACCGGAAGTGAAATCGTTGGACTTGTTCCAAAAGAAGCACTGGTTGAAGCAGGTGCTTCCTATATAGGTAATAATTCTGAGGAAGAACTGATAAAGGCAGCGATAGAAAATCTAGGATTAAGCCAATTAAATAAATTTGAACCCGAGAAGAAGATAATAGAATATTTGTTATAAATTAGAGGCTCTAGATGCAGATGACAAAGATAAAAACAGACTTAGATTTCGAGTTTCGTGTTACGAGCTACGGGTTAAATAGATTCATTTCTTAAATTAAGAATATTTTCTGAAACTCGCAACACACAACCCGTAACGTGCAACATTTAACTGTCAGTGAAAATCAGTGTCCGATTTAATTTAACAAGATTATGGAGGTTGTTAGACATTATGGCTAATTGCTGGAAATGTGGACGTTTTTTAGGCGTAAAAGATGAATGGAAAAAGATGGAGACGGAAAAGGGAGATATATGCTACGTATGTTACAACGAAGCAAAGGAATCAGCGGAAGAACAAATACAAAGAGATATGGATAAGATATTGAAAAAGAAAAGGGAATAGTCCATAATTACGGGGGTTTGCAAAAAGATACGTCGGGTATGCACAATACTTAATTTTTAAGACAGGCACGGACTTAAACATTGAGTTACCGGAATTGCTGCTTATTATGATGCCTAATAAATCTAACAAGTGAAGAATATTAAAGATTTATATGATCGAAATATTAGATTCACAGGGGAAAGAGATGGACATATTGAAATTGATCATCCTGAAATGCGTGGTCAATATGATAAAATACAGGAAACACTAAATAATCCTTTTATAATCATTAAATCCAGAACAGATAAGAATGTGGAAATGTTTTATAAGCATTATGAGAAAACACCCGTAACAGAGAAATACCTATGTGTTGTTGTAAAAACCTTATCCAATGACTCATTTATTCTTACTGTATATTTTACAGATACAATTAAGAAGGGAGAAATCCTGTGGAAAAAGAAATAAAGGTTTGGTATGACAAGGAAGGAGACTATCTTGAAGTCTTATTCGCTCAAAGAGAAGGGTATTTTAAAGAAACTGAGAATGATGCTGTAATGGAAAAAATTGATAATAATGGAGAGGTTATTGGTTTTTCAATACTGAAGATTAGTGATTTAAAGGAACAAAAACCTATTTCACTGATTCTTAAGTCCGTTCTTCCGAAAAAAGCCATTTCAGATCAATAGAAAAGCTAAAAGGATAAAGGAGGCTGTTATGAATAAGAATAGTATTTGCATATTTATAGTATCATTAATTATTGGAACTATTGGTAATGCCTATGGTGGTTCAACAGATTTGGACAAGTTAGAAAGAGATATGCAACTTGATCGAATAGAAAGGAAAATAGACAGTTCCAACATTAAAGCGCAGAATCAACAAATAAAAAGCAATCATAATAATAGTATAGTTAGCGTACACCCTGACTATAAAAATTTTGCTTACGGGCAAGAATTTCCACAATGGATAAGTGTTATGTCTCCAAAAGAAATTATACGGGCAAAGGATATAGTTTATCGTGGAACGGCAGATGAAATAAACCAATTATTGACAGGATACAAGGGTAATTATATACCACCCATACTTAAAAGGAAGAGGCAGGTTGCAAATTCTATTTTAGGAAAAAAGAAGAACCCGGCCAGACCTAGTAAGAATTACAACATAATAAACTTCGAGGGGATTAAAAACATATTTGAACTAGCCGGAAACCGTGCTGCGCATCAGGTAGGCCAGAGGAAAGCAATAGGAATGGTAAATAAAAAAGAGATACTACTTCTTATTGATGATTACGCTAAATTGAACAATGAAAAGGAAAAAGAAGAAAATTTGCATTACAGCACAATAGCAAATGTGCATCCAGATTATCAGGAGATTTCCAACGATCCAAAGTTTTATGAATTTATAAATAACTTACCTGAAGAAAAGAGGAAGATATGCAATGCAATTGTTGATCATGGATCAGCAACAGAAATTAATGCCCTACTCTCTGCCTACAAGCAGAGTATAAGGGTAGAAAGTACATATATAGAGAATTCGGACCAAACAACAGATAAAATTTCAAACGCCTATACCGTTGGGCAAATAGTTAAACTAAACAACCCTTCCGATGATAGTGTAGCTTTTTATAAGGACTCATCACTTAAAGACATTACTATTCTTTTCACAAATGGGGTTAGGACAAAAGTTATAGAGGTAAAAGGTTCTAATACATATAAAGTAAAAGTAGGTGAACATATCGGATGGGTTTCTGGGAATGTTCTAAAATGAAATTACTAAAAAGAGGAGGTAATACTTCTCCATATATTATTTGGTTCTATGGGGGTTTTTATCTGCGTTATTATATATGTTGGGACTACAATTGATTATTCATATCTGCTTGCTCTTTTACCCGTTATAGTTATAAGTTTTTTTAGTTGGCTGGGCATAAGGTATAGAGAGAAAAATAACCCGAAAGTTGATGACTTCCTTTAGGACAACATCCAATCACCGATTCGCAAATGATTGTAAGGCAGCCAGGAGGATATAAGTTATGGAGCAAAAGAAATTATTTGATTGTAAAAAACATAATAAGACAAGCAAAAAACTCGATGTTACAGACCTTGAGGATATGTTTAAAAAATTTACCACATCTAATAGTTATAATGAAATAGATAACAGAGAATACAAGAAAAAGGGTAAATGGTTCAGCAAATTTATTATCTGTTTAATTTGTGTTTATGTTGGCGGTGCATTTATTGGGTTTTTATATAATTTGTGGCACACAACTGTTGGGGACTTATTTATAGTTGCAAGCCCTTTTATTATCATTGCAGCCATATTTTATGGCCTTTATTATTGGGATAAGCATAAATATTATTGATTCGCAAACGTCCTAAATCTTTTGGAAAGTCCTTTTATGAGTGCTTCACCACATTTCACCTGTTGCATTGTTAATGTTCTTGGTAACACTTCTTGAGCAGTGATATTTTGTTGTACTACCCTTGCTTACATTCTTTGATTGAGATCTTCATGAGTGAGGGTATGTAGTCTTCTTATCAAGCCCAGGTAGAGGTGGTTATCAAACTGGGGAAATAAAACTTCTAAATACTCTTTAAAAACCATTGACAATATTGACAAAAGTATAGAGATGGATCATTAATGATGATAAATCACCCCGTCAAATGCTTGAGGTATATTAATCGGTTTACAATTCAACAGTCGTAGACTACTACCTTCATATAGAGAAAATGGCTCACCAATATTACAGGCTATACACTCCTCAAAATTGCTAAGCGATTTGTCAATATCACTATCAGGCTTGTTTATCTCCTGGTAGATGGATGATACTTTTAGTTTAGGGTTTTTCTTGTTAAGAAGTAATCCAAGGTATTTATAAGAATTATCTGCTGTTAACCATTCTATAGGAGCTTTGATTGTATGAATACTCCCAACAAGTGCAAAGATTTTATAGGCTTTATTTGTCTCCTCTATTTCAGAAATTAGGGTGTTTGCCATATATTCATCTCTGGTTATTTTAGTATGCTTAAAAACACGCGGAGGCATATCGATAGCCAGGACCTTTACCCCTGATTCTCTTGCCGTAATAAGTAGATCCTTATATAAGGTACTTGATAGGTGAGAGGGGAATTTGATTTCCTCGAGCCCTGTACCTGTTTCCAGAAAATAATCAACCCTGTTTTGCTCATCTGTTGAAATCTCTAAAGCAAGGATAGTTGAGGGATGTTCTTTAGACATCCTTTGAATAAAAGAGTTCACCATTTCAAGTTGATGGCCCTGGTTGTGTCTTTCACCCAAAAGGATTACGTCATTATCCCTTAATTTGCCCATTAAGTAATCGGTAGGATTCTGTTTGTTTTGATTGACGTAGGATATAAAGGTGCTGTTATTAGCAAGAGAAGTACTCACCTTGAGGCAAATAAGAAGTATCAGGCTTAAGACCAGTAATTTTACCTTCATGTTTTGTTACTCCAAAATGTATGAATAACCTATGTAGAGGACTGTCATGCCTTATTATCGGATTGAGTCTTTAAAACCTTAGTTTGAAATACGTGGAAAGAGGCGTTATAGGTACAGATGAAGCTGTGGTGGTTTTTGAAAATATGAGGGTGGTTGAATTAGAAACTAAATTGAACGATTTTTTAATGTCATTGCGAGACGAAGGCGAAGCAATCTCTTTGTAGGATTGCCACGTCGCTTGCGCTCCTCGCAATGACGGATAGGATCATGACTTATACTGAAAATCACTCAATTTAGGCAAAAAGGTAGGTAGTGTATTAAGTGTTGGTTAAGGAAACGAGGGTCAAAGAAACAGGGGTAAAACGAATAATGCCTGCGTGGTGTGGACGCAGGCATCGAGCAATCATTCCAATTATGAAGAGAGTATCCTATTCCTCAGGATCTTCTTCGTCAATGAAGGTTCCATATGGACCACGAATTACTTCATAATCCTCCTTCTCAATAATTCCCTTGTCAGGAGTTTCTATCTTGACCTCCCCAATTATTGATTTATAAGGGGACTGTGAAATTTCTACTCTAAAGGAGTTGCCAAGAAATTTAGAATCCTTAAAGTGCTCTTTAGTATAATCGTAAGAAAGATATAGAGGACTCCTCCCTTTTTTGACTAAAAGGGATTTTTTATTCTGATCATAGAGAGTTACAGTTAATTTTTTATCCCTGGGTGTCCATGATACATCTATCTTAATAACACCGGGGTATTTTGCACGAAATAGAATTTCTCTTGGTCGCGTATCAGTAGCATCTTTAAGAACACTGGATAGTTTAAAATGCCGTACCTCCTTCGCTGCCATAACAGATCCCTGATTAAGGGATGTGAAGGCAATTATGATTGAAATGTTAAACAAAAATGCAATAAACGACTTCTTGAACAATGAATAACTCATTTGAAACCCTCCTAAAATTTCCTTAAACTAAACAATTTGACTGCCTCGTATTAGTAATACGACAGGCAAGATACAGACAGGCTTGAGTGGTGTATCTACATAACAATTAACTTAGCTTAAAAGGAGCAAATATTATACCTAAGAACAGTGAAATCTCAAAAAGTTGATGATACTAATAACTAATACCGTAAAAATGTGAAAAAGTAGCATTTTATCACAAATTAACATTTTCCGTTGACTTTATAAATTGAATTTTCTATGCTATCCAATCGATCAATTATAAGTTAGTTGCTACGAAATTTTAACAAACTGTATAATAACCGTTCAAAATAATACAATCCTTTTTTAACGAAACTATTTTTATTTTGAAGAGGTTTAAGTGATGTCAATCAAAGGATACGTTGATTATAAACGTCGGGAATACTGCAAAGATATAAAATGCCCAATACAGCTCGATCTTGATGCTCAAGAGGAAGGTTCCGAAGAATATGAAAGAATAAGGGCAATATGTAAAAATGATTGCAAGCGTACCACTTACGAATTTCATCACTGGCTAATAAGTAAAGGTTATTTAGTTGTCAGACCTGACGAATCTGCTTAAAAAACGACATAACAGTTAAACAGAGGAGGTATAAGAAATGGATTGGGGAATGAAAAACCGAATGGCACAACTGATGGGATCTGACGGTCATTGTATGTTCATGCCGATAGACCATGGATACTTTCTGGGGCCTACAAGTAAATTAGAAAGACCGGGCGAAACGATTAAGCCGATTATTGAGTATTGTGACGCACTTTTCGTTACAAGGGGCGTACTACGTTCGGCCATAAACCCGGATAACAGTAAACCAATCATCCTCCGGGTATCAGGCGGTACCAGCGTGGTTGGGGGGGATCTTGCAAACGAAGGACTTACCACATCCATAAAAGATGCTGTTAGGCTCAATGTCGCAGCAGTGGGGCTGTCAGTCTTTATAGGTAGTGAATATGAACGTCAAACGTTGTTAAATCTGGGCAAGCTTGTGGATGAGTGCGAAGAGTATGGTATCCCCGTAATGGCAGTCACTGCAGTAGGAAAGGAATTAGAGAAACGAGACGCCAGGTATTTATCATTATGTTGCCGTATTGCTGCAGAGTTAGGGGCTAAGGTGGTAAAGACATATTGGTGTGAAGATTTTGATAAGGTTACGAATGGTTGTCCTGTTCCGATAGTTATAGCAGGTGGGCCTAAGTTTGATACAGAACTTCCGGTGTTCGAATTTGTCTATGACGGTATGCAAAAAGGAGCCATAGGCATAAACCTGGGCAGGAACATCTGGCAACATGGACATCCTGTAGCAATGGCTAAGGCCCTACATGCCATTATTCATGAAGAAGCTACCGCTAAAGAAGCCAATGATATATTCAATGAGGTCAAAAGTGGTAAAGAGCCGGTAGCAGCTGGGGTTTAGAAAGCTTAAAATATTTCGTTTTATTAGAAGTCTAGGATGGTAGGCCAAGTCTGTTAATCACTACCATCTAGAGTTGAGAAGCAATCTACCCTTAATGCCTTGTATAATATGTTATTAAATTTCCTTCCTTGTTACAAACCTCACTAAATAAGTTCTTCGGTATGGTGTAAAGGATAGTTCGTTAGTGGCTCTTATAAAATATTTAATGCCTTTTCTTCGCAAACTGTTTTAAATATTTCTTCGATATAAACTATGCGCGTAGCTATGTATTACAATAATAAAGACGTGAGATTAGAGGAGATGCCTACTCCACAAATCGGCCCGGGTGAAGTATTGGTAAAGGTATTGGCTTGTGGTGTCTGCGGCAGTGATGTAATGGAGTGGTATCGTATCAACAAGGCCCCTCTGGTACTTGGCCATGAAGCTACTGGAGAAATTGTTAAGGCAGGAGATGGTGTTGGGCAATTTAAAGTAGGCGACAGGGTGTTTGTTTCCCACCATGTTCCTTGTAATACGTGCCACTACTGCTTGAGTGGTAACCATACTGCTTGTGATACCTTGCGTAGCACAAATTTTGACCCCGGCGGCTTTGCCGAATACATACGCGTACCACGTATTAACGTAGACAGAGGTGTTTTCCTGCTTCCTGACAATTTATCATTTGAAGATGGAACCTTAATCGAGCCCTTGGCATGTGTGGTTCGTGGGCAAAGATTGGTGAGTATAGAACCCGGGCATACCGTAATCGTTATCGGCAGTGGTATTTCAGGACTACTTCATATACTACTGGCTCATGCAACAGGGGCGAGGAGAGTTATTGCCACGGATATAAATGAATATCGTCTAAATATGGCAAGGAAATTTGGAGCTGATTTCGTTATACCTGCTGATGAAGATGTGCCTTCGCACCTGCTCAAGCTGAATGGAAACAGGCTGGCTGACCGTGTGATCGTCTGCACTGGAGCCATTCCTGCCTTAAATACGGCACTTCAATCTGTAGATTGTGGAGGTACCGTTCTTTTTTTTGCGCCCACAGACCCGGGTGTCGACCTTCCTGTCCGGTTTAATGATTTCTGGCGCAACAGTATAACATTAACATCTACATACGGCGCAAGCCCCATTGACATCGCAACGGCAATAGAATTGATTAGCACTAAACGTATTACCGTAAATGAAATGATCACGCAGCGTTTAGGATTGGCAGATACTGGCGCCGGCTTTCAGCTTGTTACTGATGCAAGAGAATCCATGAAGGTAATCATCGAACCTCATAAATAATTGTAACTCTTAACAAATGGATCTCCACGGGCGAGGTCCGTGATAGCAATAGTACGGCGAAATCCGCCGAAGCAATAAGGTAACCCTCCTTCGGAGGGTACCCACTTCGTATTCAATCACGGGCAAAGCCCGGGTATTCTGCGAAGGTGGATAAAATCCTCAAAGTTTCAATAGAATTCATACCATGAACTCTGATCGCTTGCTTCTTGATAAAATAAAAAAAAACCTGCGCACGAGAGTGATAGGTCGGGAAATTATTACACTTGAACATACTACGTCAACAATGGACATTGCAAAACAGATGCTTAGTAACAGTGCAAAAGAAGGGGCCGTAATATTCTCAGAGAGACAAACGAAGGGGAGGGGGAGGTCTGGGAAAACATGGGTTTGCCCGAAAAGCAAAGGTTTACTATTGACTATTATTTTAAAACCAGCAATCCCGCCAGAAAAATCTTATCTTCTAATAGGTTTTTCGGCCGTAGCCGCAGTAAAGACTATTCGGGATATGTTTAAATTACCTATAGAAATAGATTGGCCTAATGACCTTGTAATCAATAAAAAAAAGTTGGGTGGTATACTTATAGAGACTCAAAAAGAAACCGGGAAAGACACAAACTATATCGTGGGAATTGGCATTAATGTTAATTTAAACAAACAAGAACTTCCCAAGCATGTTGATAAACAAGTAACATCTCTTGCCATCGAAAAAGAGACGTTTATAGACCGTACTAAACTTGCCAGGGCATTACTGCAGAATTTGGATTCGTGGTACTTAATCTTGAAAGAAGAACGTTACGAATATATTGTAGAGAAATGGCGAGAATTCTGTGCGAACGTTGGACGAAAAATGATTATTAGGAAAAATAATCAGGAATATTCAGGAAGCCTGGTGGAAATCTCTAATAGTGGAGAGCTAATGTTATTATTAGATAACGGATGCAGAAAAACATTTAGAATTGAGCATACAATTGTGAAATATCTTAATGAATAGTAAGAGTATTCAAAACTAAACCTTTGTATCCTTTATAAGATTACCTTAATTCATCAAATTTTGCATTCCTGTAGGTCATAGGGTTGATCCCAGTCTGTCTTTCTATGCTCGTTAGTTGTGCTTCCAGTTTAGTAATCTTTCCTGTCAGGTCTTTATATACTAAAAACCCTAAAACCAACAACAAAATAGTGTAAACAACTACAAATATTGTAGCAGGATTTTCTTTTGCTGTTGCAATACGAGAAGATTTCTTTTTTCCTAAAATCTCGCCTCGAAGTTTTTCTGTTACGTCACTGGGTTCATAAGTTTTTACATCTCGCGTTTTTTGTTCTGTATTTGATGGATATACCACTTTGGGTTCGAACGGCTTTATCAGCTTTTCCTCACTACTGACATCATTAAACAGCATTCCGCCTACTATGTTTTTAGCTTTTGCAGAAGGTTTAGGCTTACGAGCAGATTTCCTTCCTCCTAAAATGATGTTCTTGAATTTCCATGTCGAATCACGGGACTCTTCCGTTTTCATTTCTCGTGTCTTTTGTTTAGGACTCGATAAATTTACCACTGACCCACTCGGTTTCTTTTCCGGTATTCTCTGTTTACTGGCAACCTTATTTAATTTATCTTCTTTATTTTTACTCTTCAACCATGTAAGAGGATCCATCCCAAGCGCTTTTTTCTTAATCATAAAACCTCCTTTATTTTTTAGCAAATAGGTTGCAACGTACTACTACTTGAAGGCATGCTCTTTAAACCGTGATGCTTCTTCTCCTTCAGTGTTAAGCTCACTTTCTTCCTGAGCAATTATTTCTTTTGTCAATGCTGTATAATCTCGCGCACCATTAGAATCAGGAGCATATGCAATAATCGGCATACCATGACTTGGTGATTCTGAGAGCTTAACATTCTTTCTAATAGTGGTATTAAACACCTTATCAGCGAAATATTCTTTGATCTTTTCAAGTATTTCTTGACCTAATTTTGTCCTGCTATCGTACAAACAAGGGATTATGCCCGTAATCTCCAGGGAGTCATTTAATCGCTTCTTGACAATATCAAATGTTTGTATCAACTTGCTTACACCTTGCAAAGCAAAATATTCGGTTTGTAAGGGGATAAATATTTCGTTAACGATAGTTAATGCATTCAGAGTAAGGAGCCCCATGGATGGCGGACAATCAATCAAGACATAATCGTATTTGTCTATTAAGTCACCTAAATAAAACTTAACTATTGTTTCCCTCCCTACTGTATTAACGAGTTCTATCTCAGCGCTTGCAAGTTCAATAGTAGACGGAATCAAATCCAGGTCTTTTATTGCCGTCTTTACTAAAACTTCATCAGGACTTCTTTTCCCGCTTATTATTTGATAAATGGAAAGATCGCTATTGTGAGCGTTAATACCGAGATGTATGCTCAGGTTGGCCTGAGGGTCGAGGTCTATTAATAATACTTTTTTCCTGAACATTGTAAGACATGCCCCAACATTTGCAGTTGAGGTTGTTTTCCCGACCCCGCCTTTCTGATTTATGAATGCAATCTTACGCATTTCCAGTGCCCTATGTCAGCGTAATCTACTACAAATATATAACATAAGAATTCTAAACATACAAAATATGGTTGTCAAGTGAATTATATTAAAAACTGGATAAATTTGAAAAATTCTGTTAATATTTTGAATATAGCGATTTTGAAAAACTTAATAAAGGTGAAAGGAGATCATGAAAAAGTCTTGGAGATTGAAGGTAATAAGTGCAAATTTATATCATCTTACATCAGTGCTACCTCGGTACAAACAATCGTTTTTGGTCATTAATGTCTTAATGGCTACCCTTATCATTCTTTTTACTTCTTCTTGCGGAAAGGCCGAAAAGTCTGTGAAAACAGTTACTGAAGAAGAAAACGTAGTTATGGAATTAGAGGTTGAGAGTAAAATAATCTTTAAGATGCACATGAGTGATCTTGAAGATTATTATGACGATTTGGAAGAGGCAGTCGAAGTACAGAATTGGGAGAAAATAAAAGCATATGCGATGCAGATGAAAAACACATCCCCCGTAATCTTAACAGGTCGATGGAAGGAAGAATTACCATATGATTTTGTTATGTTAGATACCAAGTATCATCTTCATACGCTCGCACTGGTAGAAGCAGCTGAAGCAAGAGAAATGGTTAAACTAAATATTGAATATGACAATGTAAAACAAACCTGTGACGATTGCCACGAAAAGTATAAAAAGAAGGAATCATGAATTACAAAGATGGGAAATACTTGCCAAGAATCTTCTAATACTACGCCTTTTCTGAATAAGAGACATAAACATATAGAAATCCTCCCATATTTAAGAAGATGGATGAACCACGTTCTTATACCTGAGTTGAGAAGCTTTTTGGGTATCATAATTAAGTGCACGGAAAAAACGGTTCCGTTCCTTCCGGCTTGCTGGCGGTGAATCATGAGGTGGAAAGTACTGTCTTAGAGGTTCGTCACATTTCCGGCATAGTGGGAAAGACACATAATCATACATAATCTTCCGTTTCCGTTCGGCAATAACGTAAACATCATCATTCACCAGATTTCCTATCTGCGTATCTCCGGTCAGGTCGTGACAGCATGCAAGCACATCCCCTTCCCAGGTAACGAAGGTATGAAATTGAAAGAGCCCGCACTTTCCAGGCTTAAACTCAACTGATTTCGGTTTATATATGCCCGGTGCCTCCAGGTTTCCGCCCCTGCCGTGACATAAGGTCATACTGGAAGGAACACCCATATCTTTCCAGAAACGGACATATTCATCTGACTCCTCACGATTGATTGCGGTAACTATCCCCAATACTCTCAGACCTACTTTTCCAATGGCAAGATCAATTAATTCCCGTGCCCGCTCCAACGCATCTTCAAAAGATACCCTTGGACACAACCTTTCAAAGACACCTCTTTGCACGCTTGGAAAGGAAAGCGTAATAGAATTGGGCCCGGCCTCTACAAGTTTCCGGGAACCATCTCCGCTTAAAGACGTGGGATTCACCACTATCCCCACATCTCCGCCCCTCTGGCGAATGTCGTAAATCCATTCGAACACCTTTGGATGTGAGAGCGGATCACCCATTCCGGAAAAGGTTATCAGGCTACCCTCGCTAACGAGTTTTTTAGAAACAACCTCAAAGACGTCTTCTGGCATAAAGCCTTTCGGCCGGTATATAGCATCACGCGGACACATGAGACACTCACTGGTGCATAAGTTGGTAAGTTCCATATCTACAGACACAAACGTCCAGTCAGACGGCATATTGCTTCTCCCTCTGAATCGCCTCGAGCCACGCAGTACCGAATCGTTTGTCAGGTTCTACGTAATGCCCCTCGCTCCACTCATTCCATGATGCAATGAAACAAAGTTGTGGGTCGTTGTATTTTCTTGTGTATCGAATTGCCCGCCCAAGGAAATTAGAAAATAGAGCTGGATCTTCACCTACCACTACCGGCCACCATGGGTAGCGCTGAGGCCTACGTGAATCGTGTGCCACTCCACGGGGCGTGGCATCCCACCCGGGTGACACAGACGGGAAGTATACAAGTCCAGATTCCTTCGCAAAAGTTCTCCACTCGTTGCTTCGCCGTTTGATTAATTCACCATAGTCTTGCTGGTACTTGCCCTTCCAATCCGGTAGCCAGACGTAATGGCTTACACTATCAAAGCCTGCCTTCTTGAAATCCGTAATCATGGCAGACGCAGGGTTAATGGCCATTAGATGGAGACCTGAATATCCCTTTTTAGAAAGATAATCTTTAGCTCGACTGATTGTCCGGGATGCCAGTCCTGTGCCCAACTGCCTGAGGAAAAAGGTACTGTCAAAGATAGAAAGCAGCGGCATATTATTGATACGAAAATAGTTTGATCGGGAAAAGTATTTGTCCTCAAGAAACCTAATCAGATTCAGAAAGTCATCGGGATCGGTATACACCAGCCGACCGGGGTCTATTTCCGGCCCGGGATCAAGCTTTACGGGTAGAACACCACGAGGCATACGGTTGGCCCACATAAGCGCGAATGGGAAATCGCCCCCACCACCTTTGCCCAGAAAGCCTTTATCAAGAGATGCCTCGAACACACGCTTCCCTCGTGACCAGAAAAAAGCATACACAAAAAAATCTACACCAAACTCGCGGGCAAGTTCCACCTGTTTGAGTGCGGTTGTGGGAGATGAGTCATCATACGGGCCATCCAAAGGAAGCCTTGGTTGATTATGGCCGGGAAACCGGGACGGAGCATTCAAAACAAGGTCCCATTCACTCCAATCCGGTGGGAATTGACAATCCCGCTCGGGACACGCATGCCAACCGGGATATACATATGCACCAATTGTCACAGCTTTATGTGAATCATTCAACTTATTTCCCTCTCCCTATTATTTAATTATTAGTTCATTGCGGTGTATCGCCAGTCAGGGTTTGATAAAGTTCATCAATAAAGCCTATCTGCCCCTTTATGATTTTTTCCTTTGCAACAGTTATCGTGAACCAACCGGCACGATCAACTTCTGGAAATTCCTGTTGCTTGCCGGAGCGTGGTGGCCATTCCATTGTGAAGGTGTTACTCTTGATTTTTGAGGCATCACAATTTCCCTCAAAGGCCCAAACCGTTATGAGCTTACCACTCGGCTGTTTGATGGGGGCCAGAGGTGTAAATTCTCCTTTGGGTTTAAAGCCTGTCTCTTCCTGAAACTCTCGCTTTGCAACCTCAAAAGGGTCTTCCTCATGAGTATACTCTCCCTTGGGGATAGACCAGGAGCCTAGGTCCTTCTTTGCCCAAAACGGCCCTCCGGGATGAACAAGCATAACCTCTAATTCACCATCGCGTCTGCGATACATCAACAACCCAGCACTTTTTTTCGCCATAATTTAACACATATAGTAAACGATATAAATAAATAGTTTCTGTTGCGGAAAATTATTTTCCTCTGTAGGAGCAGCATCTTGCTGCGACATTTCGCGGCTAGAAGCCGCTCTTACAATTTGTAAAAACATTAAACATGTTTTAATATAAGCCATGTAAAATCCCTTGGCAAGAAAATCTTAACTCATATTATTGATAAAATAGTTAAGTCTTTGGATAATTTGGCAGGATAGACTTGAACAACTATTCTTGCAGTGCTAACGACAAAGCTCACCGGTGGTTACAGAATGCAGCGGAATACGCCCATGCCCACACAACTTGTTAATATACCCCACATGGCGGCCAGCCTCTATTTCAATTGAGATTATCTCATATCTGCCTGTGACAGCCTGTATATAATTTGGTGTGTGATGGGTTAAGACTTTTGAGATTGTGTCGATAATAAGAATTGATGATTTATACTGTTATGCACAGTAGAAAACCAATCATAAGTTTAATGGTATAAGGAGTTAAGAAATACCTAAAAAGGGGATGTGACTAATGCTGGAAAATGACGTTTATATAAAATTGCTTTCAATGCAATATTGCCCTCTATTTGGTAGGATTGCAGTAGATTTGGGATATATAACTGAAGAACAACTAGAAAAAGCTGCTACCCAACAAATTGAAGAGGGTCTTTTTAACAACAGCCATAGACTCATAGGGAATATATTATCTGAACATGCTTGGATAACCGATGACCAGATTGATATTGTTCTGTTTGAGTTATTTGAACAGAATCAGCTCAAAAAATGGATTTCCCGTCCTACTTGAATTATGCTAACAAGCGCATAAGGATATAAAAGCAAACTTCTCTGACATTCCTACAACCCCCTTTCCTTCCTTCTTAGAATCTTCTAATTGCTTATTCTTAGTTTCAGCAAGGTTTTCATCAGTTTTAATGAACCTCATTGCAACAACGTTTGAATCGGGAATTGCTATAGGACTTTTACTCTCTGAATCCAGCAAGAATATGTACCTTTCTGTAGTTCCAATTAAATACGACTCGCCATGATTTAACAGCTATGACGCATTCCCACGAAAGTGGGAATCTAATATAAGCTATGATAAATACTACGGCATTGGACATAGACTATAGAATCTTCAGGTGGCTTTTCAACAAGATATGTTACCCTATACCATTGCCACAAGCTTATTCATAATGCGTCCACATTCGAAGAACTTTTATCGTTTTATTACGCTTTAAAACTTGGTAAACAAGTCTATGTTTGATGTTTATGCGGCGAGAATAAGCACCTTCTAAATCACCAACTAATTTCTCAAATGATGGGTTCTTTTGAAATGGGTTTTTCTTCAAGATATCAAGAATAGCTTCTGCTTTTTTACGTAAGCCTGCGGCAGAAAGCCTCTTTGCATCTTTTTGGGCTTGTTTAGTGTAAACTAGCTTCCAAGTCACCACTCTAGCTCTTTACCACATTCTTTGAGGGAAGTTTTGAGTCCTTTCCGAATTGACTCTCTCATCTTAGGGATAGAAAGCAGATATAAGGTTTCTCTGATTGCACGCCAATCTTCTTCTGAAATTAAAATAGCGTTATTTCTTTTACCCGTTATCTGAATAGGCTCATGCGATGAAGCTACTTTGTCTAATAATTTATAAAGCTTTGCTCTTGCCTGGCTTGCAGTAAGCGTTGTCATAGTAAAACCTCCTTTAGAGTAGCGTACTATATAACGTACGCAATGTCAAGGTGAAATTTTCTATGCCAAAAACTTACTCCTTAGTTTATACAATAGCCTGCATTCATTTCTCCATATCCCATTTCTACGGCATTGGACGTAGACGGCAGAACCTTCAGCTGACTGATATTTATAATATTTTATTGTCATTCTAAATTTTTTTAAAACTCTTCTCGAACCCGAAGGAAAGAAGCAAACCGAGGAATGCCAGATTTGTAGAAACCATAATACTTAAAGGTAATGATGCTTCCAACAGGAGGAGGATTGTCGCGCTCCTTATCAGAAAAACCAGTTCCGATTGCAAATTGAATTCCATTCGGCAGTTCCACCAAAAGCGACCCAAGACGCCCGGCATTTCTTCCTGAGCCTGGAAGGTGCCTAATGACGGTCGCCTCTGTATCCTCATGGGTTTTGACTTTCAATGAATCGTAGGAACGTCCAACTGTATAGGGAGAATCAGGTTTTCTTAACATCATCCCTTCCCCTCCAAGAGACTCAATCTCCATAAGCTTTCTTCTAAGATGTTTCTCGCTTTCACATATTTGTTGCTTTATCACTCCAGCAATCGGATTTGGATGCTCTTGAAACCAACGACGCGCAAAATCGAGACGTTTTTCAAAACCCCCTTCTATTTGGGGAGCATCGAAGATAAAATAACGGACTTTCTTCCACCCGGCATCATCGCTCTTCCGGCGAACAATACTTACAAGTTCTGAAAATTGCTGTCTTCCTATCCAAAGTTCACCATCCAGGGAGGTTGACGGAAAATTCCTGGTAAACCATTTGGGAACATGAAAGGGGTTTCCTGAACGAGAAACCAGCTCTTTACCTGTCCAATATCCCCTCACCCCATCGAGTTTTTCACTCATCCACCATCCTTTAATGTCAACTTTCTGATCCCATCGATGCGCAAGCATCACAGGAGCCTTCTGTGGTTTATTGTTATGTTGATGAGTGGTTGATGAGAAGGGTTTTGCCAGGGTGGAGAGTGAAAAAACGGAGACAGCGAAGAAAAGACTCAACCTCGTTAGGAAAGTAATGGAATACTTTTTCATAACAACAGGTTTTTTACAAAATTGTATATCAATATGAAGGCATATTCTGATCGATGTACATTAGGGGTGCAATAGTACCATGGACCCGCCAAAAGCCACGTCGGACAAGCACCACGCTTAATTGACACAGTCAGGCGGAGTGTCCCTTGGTACTACTCCACGATCACTATCAAATGATCGTCATTCTGAAATACTCTGGGCGCAAGACGTTCTATATCCTGTGGCGTGACCGCCTTTAGTTTCTCATCGTATTGGTCATCTGCTTCTGGTGATTTGCCGGAACCAAAAGCTTTTTTATGTTTATTTCTCTGAGAACTGTAATAACTAACTCAATAAATTTGGAAGCTTTGTTACCTCTCTTCTTGACAATTTTTTCATATTTTGAGAGTGGGAATACTTTATCTACTTTGGATTGAGACCTGGCCCGATCCAACTCAAGGCCACTTGTGACCATGATCTTTTCATTGTCCTTCTTGATATAAACAAAAGGATCCGGTGCCAGGAAACCGGTAGCATAATATATATTAGAATCTCTTTCACTGTCTGCAATAATTAGTATTGCTTTGTTATCACGCATAATGACGATTCTATTAAAATAGTTTTAAATGTCAATGAGCTTCCATGATAATAGGTGAAGGAAGAGGATATTATTGCGCAAACAGTTTAGTTTAACTAGAGTTGACCATTCGGGGTTGTGTATAGATTACCATATTGATTACGATACACTTTTTCATATTGTAGTTCTTCTTTTTTATGAGGGGGTTTTTTTCTCATCAGGATATCCCACGGCAATAATTATCTTCGCAAATCCAAATCCTTTTGATTAACCACTAAATTTATCTTTTATAAATGTGATTTTAGAAATGACTGTGGAGGGGTCTTTTCTTCATCTAGAGATAGGCATAGCGAATATATTAGACCCCTAAAAAATTTTCGGTTGACAAATAGTTTTTTTAGAGTACTATTTTGGCGATAAATAGCTACTAAAGTAGTTTATACAAGTCATAAGAGAGGAGAGAAAACGTGATAAATGTACCATTACTTGCCGTTTCAAATGGAATATTTACAATTGGAGTCCTTTTTGGCTCTATTTTTCTAATCTTACTTCTTATGGAGATGCAAATTTGTCAGTTAGGAAGAAGGATGCTGGAAGAAAAAAGAGATAAAGAGGATGCTGGAAGAAGAAAGAGATAAAGAGAAAGAAAAAGTTTGATAGGCAAATTACCGTTGACAGATCTGACTTAAGGATGCTTTACAGGAAAAGATTCTTGAAAACCTTCAGCATATAATTTAATTTCTGCATTTCATTGAGACCATCAGGAATCGCAAATATCAAAGGTGACAAGGTAGATGTTATTTCAGAAGGCGAAATGATATTAAAAACTACAAGGATTAAGGTCACAGACGTAAAGGGAAAGATAATAGTCGTAAAACCCGTAAAAACATATGAAACCGATAGTGACTGATTGAACCTTGCCGCTTTGTTCGAAAGCCTGCCGTAAGTCCTCTTCGCTGATCTCGTACGACAAATTTCCTACATAGATCTTCATTCTAATCTCCTTCTTAATAATAAGGTTTCACTTCATCTAACTAATTTTTAGATTATTTATTGTCATTCTGCCTTTTTGGGAAACTACTCCACGATCACGATCAGATGATCGTCATTTTGAAATACCTTGCGCGCAAGGCCCTCTATATCCTGTGGAGTAACCGTCTTTAGCTTTTCGCCGTATTGGTCATCTGCTTCTGCTGATTTGTCGTCAAGTATCTCCATACTTATGTAGTATGCCTGACTCACACGATCCATACGACGCATACCCCGACGTCCTAAAGCCGCATTGATTGTTTTTTGTACATCGCTGACATCAAAAGATGCTTCTCGTATTAATCGTATTTCTTCTCGAATACCGGAAATGGCTTTTTCGATGTTTTCAGGTCTTGTCCCCATTGTAATACTATACCAGCGCGCGTCCTTATATTTTGGGAAGTGCGTGCCAATGGAATAAGCAAGTCCTTGTTTTTCTCTAAGATTGAAAGCAAGTCTCCCGGAAAATATATTACTGAGAATGTGCAGGGCCGGTTGATCTTTCTCTTCAACGTCACAAGTATTTGCAACGATAATATATGATTGTGATTTGCCGATTTTTTGACGTACTGTTTTGCCGAGTTTTCTAAATTGGCACTTAAATGCCGGCGGTTGCCATCCGGCTTCTCCCCATGCCTCGCCAAAATAGGTCTTTACAAGCTTCATTACTTCGTCAATCGACAGATTACCGGAAATAGTCAACACCAGATTTGAGGGATTGTACAGTTTATCATGAAAGGTCTTTATTTCTTCAAGGCCAATATTCTCTATATCCTTCGCATTACCAAGCGTCCATCCATATCCCGGGTTTGTAACAAACAGATTATCATATAGCATTCTGCTGGCAACTTTCGGAGTACTTAAAGCAGTTGTGGCAGAAAGTGAGATGACCTTTTTTTGAGCCTGTTCAAAGGCGTCCTTTGTAAGTTGAGGTTGCGATACCATTTCTGCAAGTAATTTGATACCTTCCTCGAAAAAGAAATCTACAACCTTCAGTCTCATGTAAACAAAGCGGGGTGAATTGTAGTAATCGTCGTAGGGAATATTAGGATTGTCGTGAAGTTTTAACTCGGCGCCAATGGATTCAAGTGCATGATACAATTTTTCCTCAGGATGATTTTCCGTTCCTCCTTCAAGCAGCATTCGCTGTAAAATCTCTCCCATACCCCACTTTCCCTTACCTTCACACAGACTTCGGTCTTTTGCTAACAGGTGTATTCCGATAACTCGGCTGTCATGATTTTCTTTTACAACAACGGCCATGCCATTTTCAAGTGTTTCCATGTGGTATTGGTTTTGTGTTTGGCCCGTAGCTGCCTCAGCCGGCTTAAAAGGTGGGGACATTAATGTAATTATGGGTAACTGGGATTTTAGATATTGTAATGCAACGTTCTGAATTGATTTCGGTGTTACCTGCATTATACTGTCCATATATCCACGGAGAAAGGCATATCCACCGGCGGCAAGATAGCTAGATTTCATCATGGCATAGTAATGCAGTTTTTCCTGCAGGTAAATTTCATGCGTGGCCCTTGCCACTAACGTCGTTTGAATCTCGCTCATCGGTACAGGATTAAGTGCCATGTCTCGTACGGCATGTGAAATCAAATCAATAACACGATCAACATCGGTATCTAAGGGAAATTCAGCTGAAATGTGCAGTGTTGAAAAATCACTATTAAATGTTACATTCGCATTGATTGAATTAACCAGATTATTATTGGAATCCTGTTCGAACAAGACGTCCAGGATTGAGTCTTTTTTGCCGCCAAGGAACTCTGCCAGCAGTTGTAATGAAAAGAAATCCTCAGATGCAGGCGCCGGTAATATGTAACCCATATTAAGATATTGGCGATCGGCAGGAAATTTTCCTATACCATTTGTCCGGGCAACCCGCATTGTTTTCGGCTGTATCAGCAAAACAGGTTTATGTTCCGGCAGAGGGCCGGCAGGATATGGGCCATACTTCTTCTTAACCAATTCTATCATTTCCGGGGTTGTGAAATCGCCGATGACCATCAATGTCATATTGTTAGGCACATACCACGTATGATAATATGCAAGTACATCATCACGCTTTAGATGAGATATGGTGGAAACAGTTCCAAGCACTGGCCGTTCATAAGGAGTGCCGGAGAATAAAGTCCGTATGAAATGATTGTGAACCTGATGTGTTGGATGATCTGCACTCTTACCAATCTCTTCAATAACGATGCCCCGTTCTTTTTCAAATTTCTCAGGAGGCAAAGTAGAGTTGAAAAGCATGTCTGCCTGGATGTCCATCCCCTGTTCAATATACTCCTTCGGCATCAGTATCATGAAGTTGGTGTAATCAGGTCCTGTATGTGCATTATTATAACCGCCATAATAATCCATTTCGTCATAGAGTTCCTTCTGTGTGCGGTTTTTCGTACCGTTAAAGAGCAGATGTTCAAGAAAATGTGCGGATCCGTTTGTTGACGCGTCCTCATTGCGACTACCGGCCTTGACGATTGTAAATGCCGTAATCATGGGACTGGCATGATTTTCAACGAGAATGACCTCCATTCCGTTATCAAGATAGAAGACCGAGGCCTTTTGAGTTTCACCAAACAAAGATAAAGCCTGTTCTTCTAGGTCATCAGCACCACACGCAAAGTGACTAATTCCAAAAAGGAAGACGTGTATTGCAAGTATGTTTAAGGCAATTTTTTTCATTTTTCTTTGGAGGTCTTCAAATTTTAATAATACAAGTTTGCTAGTATTTTTCATAATACTACTTAATTTTTTAACTTTAGGTATTTTAGTTCACTTTAGACACTTGAAACTTTGTTGCGGTTTTGCTGTGCAATGCAGCACATTGTACCAAAGTCTTTATAAAAAACTTGCTTAATTTTTCCACGAATTTAGAATAGATAATATACACTGTTGAATAACACTATGCTGGTTCAGGCTTAAAGTCGTGCCGAAGGCAGATCCGCCTGAGGTGCGACCTGAATCGAAACATTTTGGTTCAATCTATAAGACTTAACCAGCTAGGAAACTATTAAATCATCTGGTCAACACTTGTTCCCACGCAGAGCGTGGGAACAAGTCAGATAAACTAGCAAACTGTAGCGGAAACCTTCAGGTTTCCGTTTCTATGATTGCTATTTTATAGTGGAAGGCTAAAGTCGTACCACTAGGTAGATCTGCCTCTGGCACGACCTTCCGCTACGGCCTAATTCAATGACATTCAGGCAACACCTGGTAAATGTATCCTGTGATCCTGCAAAGCTGAGCTAGCTCAGTCAAAAAAGGATGAACTATTTCAATAAAGGAATAACATAAATGAATTGCCGATTATTATGGCGGTTTTTACAAACCGGCTTCTTTATCCTGGTCGTGTCGGAAACAACGTTCGGGCAGATCAAACATGACCTTAAGGTCACTCTGCATCCGGACAGCCACCGGCTCGAAATAGTTGATAAGGTCACCTTGCCCGCGGCATTAACGGACACGGAACCTATCAATTTCACACTTCATAGAGGACTCAAACCTGAGGTTCTGGACAAGGATATAATACTAAGAAAAAACTTCGGTGCGGAAGCAGGTCGATTTTTCAGAAACAACCCATCACTTCAACGCAATAATATTATGCTGGAGCTTTTTGAAGTCAAGTTGCCACCGGAAACCCATGAGTTTACGCTCAAATACGAGGGTGAGCTTTTCCATCCTGTTGAGGAATACGGCGAGGAATATGCACGCAGTTTCAGTGTATCTCCCGGTATTATCTCTTTGGAAGGGGTGTTCTTAAGCGGGTCCACTGTTTGGTATCCACATTTCGTAGATGAACTGGTAACATTTCGCATGGACGTAGAATTACCAACAGGCTGGTCATCTGTCAGCCAGGGTGCGCGTACAAAACATTCTGCCAGCGCAGATTACCAGCGGGATGTATGGGTGATGGACAAACCTCAGGAGGAGATTTACCTTATAGCCGCTGAATTTACAGAATATGGTCAGGCTGCAGGTGCCGTGGATGCAATGGCTTTCTTACGCAAACCTGATCCACAACTTGCGCAAAAATATCTGGATACAACCGCACAGTACCTCGAGATGTACAGAAAGCTTCTTGGCCCATACCCTTATAGCAAGTTTGCCCTGGTAGAGAATTTCTGGGAAACCGGTTATGGCATGCCGTCTTTCACGCTGCTTGGCCCAAGGGTCATTCGTTTTCCCTTTATTCTTCATTCGTCTTATCCCCATGAGATTCTTCATAACTGGTGGGGCAATGGGGTATATACTGATTATGAAAAAGGCAATTGGGCTGAAGGCCTGACAACTTATCTTGCCGACCATCTCATAAAAGAACAACGTGGCGTGGCTGTTGAATACCGTCGTTCGGTTCTACAAAAATACACGAATTATGTAACCGTCAATAAGGACAAGGACTTTCCCCTTTCCGAATTTCGTTCCCGGCATAGTGCAGTCACAGAGGCTGTAGGTTATGGCAAGACCATGATGTTGTTTCATATGCTCCGCCAACAACTGGGTGATCAGGCCTTTATTAAGGCTCTCCATCAATTTTATCGAAAATATAAGTTTAAGGTTGCCTCCTTTGATGATGTCGAAACTACCTTCAATAATGTAACTGACGAACCCCTGGGATCGATATTTGAGCAATGGGTGAAGAAGGCCGGTGCACCCTCCCTGAGAGTACGCCAGGCTACTGCGATGCCGCAAGGTGATGGTTACGTACTGTCGGCCATCATTGAACAAGCTCAGGAGACAGAGTCCTATCGGTTAAAGCTGCCTATCGCCGTTCATATGGAAGGTGTTGCGAACGCGTACCAGACCAGCATTGATGTCGATGTTAAACAATACCATTTGGAACTTAATTTCCCTATGCGACCTGTACGCCTGGATGTCGATCCGGAATTTGACGTGTTCCGTACATTGGATCACGCAGAGACCCCACCAGCCTTAAGTCAGGTCTTTGGTGCCGAACAGGTATTGGTGGTATTACCTGCAACTGCGCCTGAATCAATTCGTCAGGGCTATCAAGATCTGGCAAAAGGCTGGCAGAAGGGCCGTTCTGTGCAGTTAGACATCAAGCTTGATAATGAGTTGGACGAATTGCCAACTGATCGTGCCGTCTGGTTGTTTGGATGGGAAAACAGCTTTCGTCCCATGATCAACAAGGCACTATCCGACTATGATTATGTAGATAAGGGGAAAACAATACATATCGAAAGTACTGAAATGAAACGCGATCAACATTCTATTGTGGTAATGGCACGACACCCGTCTAACAGTGCACGTGCCCTGGCCTGGCTTGCCACGGATAATGTGGCTGCAATGCCGGGTTTGGGAAGAAAGCTCCCACACTACAACAAGTACAGCTACCTTGGTTTCACCGGTGATGAACCCACTAACGTATTTAAAGGTCAATGGCCGGTAGTCAATTCACCCATGTCGATTGTCGTTTTGCAAAGTGATAATGAAAGAGTGGAGCCAACGACAGCCAAACTGGCACCACGTGTTGCCCTTGCGCAATTGCCTCCCGTTTTCTCCGAAGCGAGAATGTTACAGGATATCGAATACCTCGCTTCTGACGAGCTGGATGGAAGGGGACTTGGTACTGAAGGATTAGATAAAGCTGCTGACTATATTGCAAAGCAGTTATCAGATGCAGGTTTACAGCCCTGTGGGGATGGACCGGATGATTATTTTCAGATCTGGACTGAAAAGGTAGATATGCCTGATCGTGATTTAGTCACTATTAAGAATGTAATAGGTATCATTCCGGGTACAAATCCACAAATGGAAGGACAAAGTGTTGTCATTGGCGCTCACTACGATTCTCACGGACGCGGTTGGCCTGATGTTCTTAAAGGTAATGAAGGTAAAATTCACCCCGGCGCCGACGACAATGCCAGCGGTATCTCCGTCTTATTGGAATTTGCACGCCTGGTTGGCAAAAAATGGCAGCCTGAACGTACGATCGTGTTTGTGGCCTTCAGCGCAGAGGAAGCCGGTAAGCTCGGCTCAATACACTATATCAGACAGGCAAAGAAATACCCCATCTCTAAAACTATGGCGATGGTCAATATCGATACAGTCGGCCAATTAGGTAAGGATGCACTAACCATATTCGGTAACTACTCCGCACGCGAATGGGTACATATCTTTCGTGGCGCCGGTTACGTAACCGGCGTTCAAATCAAGCAATCAACCATAAACACCGGCAACGGTGATGAGAAGAGTTTTCTCGATGCAGGTGTACCATCAGTACATTTCTTCAGTGGTGCACGCGATAACTATCATCGTCCAACTGACACTGTTGATAGAATCGACACGGCAGGTCTGGTCAAGACTGCTGCCGTCTTGAAGGAAGTAGTTGAATACCTTGCCGCAGGACCCGAACCATTAACCTCAACACTAACCGATATAAAAGACATAACGGCACTACAAAAAGGGGAACCACATAAGAAAAGACGCGTCGTCCTGGGTACGGTTCCGGACTTTGGTTATACAGGTAAGGGTGTTCGCCTCAGCGGTGTAACCCCTGACACACCGGCAGAAAAAGTCGGTCTTCAGGAGGGTGATATCATTGTGCGTATCGGGGACACCGTAATCGAAGACCTGCAAACCTTTTCCGATGTCTTAAAGGCGTTACAGGCAGGAAGCGAGATTACGATTGGTTTTATGCGTGAGAACGTAGAACACTCTGTCACTACGAAGGTGGTCGCCAGGTAATGTCATTGAATAAAACAATTTAAAAAAATGTTACCATAAACTAGCAGACTGTAGCGGAAGGTCGTGCCAGAGGCAGATCTACCTAGTGGTACGACTTTAGCCTTCCATTATAATGTCGCAATCATAGAAATGGAAACCTGAAGGTTTCCGCTACTTAATTCAATAAAATAACTCTTTCCCACGCTATGCGTGGGAAAGAGCGTTAACAAGATGATTTAATTGTTTTTGTTTCTGTCATTCTGACCCCGCATCCTTGCTTCCGCTCTTACAGAGCCTACTTTCGGCAAGGAAGCAGCGGGGGAAGAATCTAATGTTTCCGGCTCAGAGCTTGCCCTGAGTACAACGAAGGGATAAACTCCGAGAAGAATCTCTTGTTAGCAACTAAAAGTAGGGTGGGCACTGTCCACCAACACAAATTTGATAAGCAAATACCGGTGGGCTATGCCCACCCTACGAAATGTTTTTTTCTTTGCGTCCTCTGCACCTGGTTTATTCTAGTCAAGTGTTTTTATAACATATTTTAGTCTGTTGTTGTTTGATGATTGTTGCTAACGCAAGGAGGGTGTAGCCCGACTGGAGTTAGCAACAATCACAGACTTTTTTATACTACATTAAATTTATTATCTTAAACTTATGTGTGACACCTTGCCCAACCCTGGTAATTAGAGGGTCTCTACAGAGCCCTGACCTTGCTTTATTGGAGCTAAGGTGCAAGCGAGACGTTATTTAAGCTTCGCGTGAAGGTCGACTAAGTCGCCTTAATGGCACAAATGATAATCATTCCCGCTTACACACTAATGTTAATATTTAAGCAGCTTTTTTAAGCTCCTGTTCTACAGTATAATTTTCTTTGTATTCACTATGATCACGTACAAGCGCAAATATAACTCCGAGAAGTTTTCTGGATACGGCAATCAAGGCTTTCATCTTCAGCATACCTCTCGTAAGACAACCCTGATAGTATTCATGCATTATCCCTCCCTTACGAACTATGTTGATAGCTGCGAAAAACAGAAGCTTTCTCATAAGCGATCTGCCTCGTTTGGAAATACGTCGCTGCCCCTTGTGTCTTCCGGAACTAATCTCAAAAAGATCCAGACCAGAGAACTTCAATATTTCGGAAATAGTGTCATATTTCCTAAAATCACCAACCTCACCTATAAGCCCGGCTACTGTTATCTCACCGATACCCTTTATAGAGAGAATAAATCTGCTGTAAGGTATCTTTCCAAGATGATGGCTCATCTCTTTCTCAATCCCTGTAACAAAATGTTCTGTAGCTCCAATTATAGACAATATCTCTTTTATCTCAAAAAGTATGCTCTGACGGCCTTCCTTTGCCCCTATAGACATCTTTGCTGCCGCATAAAGCTCTCTGGCCCGTTCTTCTCCAAGTTTCCCACGGCTTACTTTTCTAAGAGTTGTAGTCAGGTTTTTAAGCTTGTATTTTATAATATCTTCAGGTGTTGGGCAGTTCTCCAGAAGAAATATTGCGCTCCTGGTCTTAACGTCCTTAAACACTTGAGAAAACTCCGGGAATATAACAAAAACCAAATCCTGGAGTTGATTAAAGATCGCTGTTCGTCTCTGCATTGCCCTCTCCCTGGCATGCGTAAGCCTTCTGAGCTCTGCAGCAGGACCTTCCGGCTGAACTACCGTCAGTGCATGGCCAAGCTCTATGATATCGGCTATGACCTTGGGGTCTTTCTGGTCTGTCTTGTTTGGAGAATTACCTTCAAGCTCCTTAACTCTCTTGGTATGCATAGGGTTTATCTGGATAAGCTTTACCTTTTTCTTTTTCATAAAATTAGTAAGTGGTTCTCCGTAAGGCCCGGTAGGCTCAAAACCAACTACAATCTCTTTGAGGTCATGAGTGTTTCTTGTCTTCATAATCCGATCCCAAAAGGTGTTAAACCCATGGAAATTGTTCATAAAACTAAAAGGCTTAATATCTATTCCATTTGGGCATCTACAATATCCAACATTCGTTACTTTACTAATATCTACGGTTACGATCAGTGTTTCCTTATTGATTACTCTAACTTTTTTTGCTTCAATGTCTTTCATGGCTATGCTCCTTTCTTAAGTTTTAAGTTAAACCAAATTGCTCAATTACTTAAAATCAAAAGAAAGAGTATAGCCTATTTATTATAAAAACTATTTACTTTCTGCAATATAGCAAGCTCCCGCCCGGCCACCAGCCCGACAATGTCATTCTTGCGGGTGCCGTTCGGACGGGTTTGTGAAGATCTTTCTACTTAATCTATCCAATCAGCTATAAATATATTCGTTTCATGCGGTCTGCTGTTGTTACGATTTGAGGCAAAAACCAGTTTTTTACCGTCATGACTGAACATGGGGTCCTACCCGGGGAACATTTGAGAGAGAGCCCCTTGACGATTATGTTGAAGGGGTTTTTTTATATTGTGAAAACGGTCTCAAGCTTATAAGTTTTTATGAAAAATATTATGTGATTAATCCTTGCAATTGACAGCATCTTTTACTAAATCGTCTTTTATCCTAAAGTTTGTGAACTTAGCCCTATAGCGAATATACAGCCATAGGGATTTCTTTTTCTGGTTTTCTTCTGCTAGAAACAGTTGATTCGATAGTTTTGAGGACATTAGCAGTATAGTACCGAGTACCACATTTTTTGCATACACCAACAGGCACCTTTTTGATCAAGACATACTTTTTGCCAACCTTTCGTTGTAAATCAACTTTTTTTTCAACAATTGGCCCACTACAGTATTCACAGTGTTCATTTTCCCAAAATCCCAACATAGGACCTCCTTTCATTACCTTTTTGATTTGTCTTCATAAACGGTTATAACACGAACTTTCCCAGTTCCTGTTATACGACATACAATACAGATAGGTCTTTTATCTAACGAAACACCGACTATTTCACATTTACCTTCTTTTGGCCAGCTTCGCCGAATCTTACCATTCAGAATGCCATATTCCACGTCGTAGATATCAAAGCCGTCGTCAATTGCCTCGTCATCAGCATGCTCTGTCAAGTAATATAAGCCGTTACGAACTAGGGCTTGAATTTGTCCTATCTTGCTCAATCTATAACTCCTTTAACCTCTTCTTTTCACATTATATTGTAATTGTTAATTTGAAGTACCTTAATCTATCCAATCAGCTATAAATATATTCGTTTCATGCGGTCTGCTGTTGTTACGATTTGAGGCGAAAACCAGTTTTTTACCGTCATGACTGAACATGGGGAAACCGTCGAATGTTGGATTATACGTTAAACGCTCAATTTCTATGGTTTTTATATCAACCATAAACAGATCAAAATTCCGCTTTTTGGGATCATCCATATTGGAGACAAAAATAACCTTCTCACCGCTGGGATGGAAATAAGGACCGAAGTTGGCGGCGCCGTTGTCGGTTAACTGAATTGGTTCGCGGTCTTTCAAATTCATTATATATATTTCAAGTTTGCTGGGTCGGATTAAACCCTGTTGGAGAAGACCCATATAGTCTTTGAGTCCTTCCCCCTGAGGTCTTGACGCCCGCCAGCAGATCCATTCTCCATCAAGAGAAAAGAATGCACCGCCATCGTATCCGGGGATATCAGTCAACTGTTCAACGTTGGAACCATCCGGATCCATCAGGAACAGTTCCAGATCGCCGGTACGGACTGACGTAAAGATGATTTTGTCTCCTCTGGCTGAATATACTCCCTCGGCATCATATCCGGGTGTGTCAGTCAGACGTACAAGATTGGAACCGTCAGTGTCAGCCTTGAAAATATCATAGCTTTTATATAACGCCCAGACATAACCATGCGACATATCCGGTTTGGGTGGGCATTTATCGCCCTCCAGATGTGTGGAGGCATAAATTATCGATCTATCGTCAGGAGCAATAAACGAACAGGAAGTAGCACCTTTACCCGATGACACCATCATAACATCGGTACCATCAACATTCATTGTAAAGATTGCGTCACATTCCAAACCATCACGCGTCGACTGGAATATAAGCTTATGGGCATTGTGAGAGAAGTAAGCTTCGGCATTCTCTCCGCCGAAGGTAAGCTGCCTGATGTTTTCAAAATGCGTTTCACCTTCAAAGATGCTGACGACAGGTTTATTTTCATTACCGCATCCGATCAAAACCAGAGAAACTACTATCGAAATAATAAATGACTTCAATTTTTTCTCCTAATTGTAAAAGTTATTGATATCTAAATTGAGCGGTTTATCTGGATAATCTTTTGTAGCCGCAGGTCATGCCAGAGGCAGATCTGCCTAACGGCACGACTTTTTACCTGCGTTTCTTATCATCTGAGGGATTAATGAGTTTCTCGCGTAAGTTACGCCCCCATAGCTTCCTTGCGTAAGCTAGGAATGGGGGCGGCTACCCGCCCGAACGTACCGTTCGGTACGGGCGGGCACAAATCACTCAATTTTTGCGATAATATGGAGCATACTATTTCACAATTACGATAACGCCTATGGGTATACTTGAGCGGCAAGATTATTGATCATAAGTCACTTAAATCAGGTTTTAAATAATTTTCTATATCGTTTAATATATGCAATCTTCCTTTGCCAATTCCAGGGCATGTACTCTTTAGTTTTTCCCACTCAGCTCCATTTTCCAGATTAGATTTCCAGAATGGGAAGGTCTTGCATTGAGAAGGTCTGACGGAGTAAATCTTACAACCGTCATCATACATGATACAGTTGTACTAGCTCAATAATTCGGTAACTCTTTGAAGTTTATCAAAAGGTGTTTCATAGTTTAAACCACCATGTCTTC
>VSDH01000032.1 GCA_008636105.1 Candidatus Scalindua sediminis
CACCTCCTTTCCGGAGATGAGTATACCTGACATTTTCTATTTGTCTTATACTGACATTATCAATTTGCTATGACATGAGTTTCATTTTGCTGTGGCTAGCTTTTTGATTATTACCTGTTCAATTTCTTGAAGCAATTCCGGTTTTTGATCAAGAAATTGTTTGGTATTTTCTCTTCCTTGTCCCAGACGTATATTTCCGTAAGAGAACCATGTTCCACTCTTTTCTATTACTTGATTATCAACGCCCAGGTCAACTATATCGCCAGCCCTTGATATACCGCTATTGAACATTATGTCAAATTCTGCCTTTCTAAATGGCGGGGAGACTTTATTTTTTGCGATACTAGCCCTAACACGGCTTCCAATAATCCGATCACCGTCCTTGATACTGCCAATTCTGCGGATGTCAATTCTAACCGAGGAATAGAATTTTAATGCCCTGCCCCCTGGTGTTGTTTCTGGATTACCGAACATTACTCCTATTTTTTGTCGAATTTGATTGATAAATATAATGCAGGTTTTTGATTTTGAGATAACAGCAGTTAGTTTCCTGAGCGCTTGAGACATTAATCTGGCTTGCAGTGCA
This sequence comes from Candidatus Scalindua sediminis, assembly GCA_008636105.1. Taxonomy (GTDB): domain Bacteria; phylum Planctomycetota; class Brocadiia; order Brocadiales; family Scalinduaceae; genus Scalindua_A; species Scalindua_A sediminis. The sequence goes on from VSDH01000032.1 coordinate 587, forward strand.
ATATGAGTGTCACCCATTTCTCCCTCGATTTCAGTTTTTGGTACGAGTGCGGCGACAGAGTCTATGACGATTACGTCAATTGCATTGCTTCTTATTAAGAGTTCGGCTATTTCCAGTGCTTGTTCTCCAGTATCTGGTTGATTTATCAATAAATTGTCAAGATCAACGCCTAATCTCTTTGCATAGTCAGGGTCAAGGGCGTGTTCGGCGTCAATGAAAGCGGCGGTACCACCACTTTTTTGTGCACTGGCAACGATGTGCAGTGTTAATGTTGTTTTTCCTGAAGCTTCAGGTCCGAAGATTTCCACCACTCTCCCCCGTGGTACTCCACCTACACCTAAGGCGAGATCAAGAGAGAGAGAGCCAGTGGATATTACCGGTACATCAAGCTTTACATCTGACCCGAGGCGCATTATTGTCCCTTTTCCGAATTGTTTTTCAATCTGCGATAATGCACGGTCGAGAGATTGACTTTTTTTTTCGATATCAGATTTCCCTTTTTCAGAATGTTCTAACTTCTGCAACTTAGCCATTAGTTACTCCCTTCGTGAATTGTTTTTGTCTTTTAACATAACTTTTGTTTTAGCAAGTGACTTTTCTTTGAGACCTTGTGGAGCCTTAGAAATAACAGCTCTTGTACCTTTATCGAGATTATTTGCTATTAAAGAGTTATTAATTATTTCTCCTGCTCTATTATTTTCCATAAATGACACCATTGATATAAATATACAACATGTTAATACTGTTTTTATGAATGCAACTCCCCCGCCCAAAATTCTGCCACTTATTCTAAATTTCCTTCTCGTAAGAAAGGATTTAAATAAGTTGCCGAGTGCATATGTCAGGATTAGAATAACGACAAAGACAATTGAGCCTCCCAATAGGTTAGTAATTTCATGGTTGAATATGCCATCTAAGATGCCACCTAATATTTTGTAAAGTAAGAAGGCAGCAACAACTGCAATGGCAACAGAGCAAATTCGATAAATCTGCCAGAGAGGCCCTGTCAATATTCCGAAGACGGTTCCTGTTGCTATAACTATTATCAAGGTGTAATCAAGCCAATTCATAATCTTGATTCAGTTATTGGTTTTACTTTGGTTTTTCTGCCTGGATTGTGTATCAGTTTAACAACGTCATAAGCTTAGGATGGATTTTACTTAAACAAACTTTTAAAAAGCTTTTCAACAATGTCTTCTTTCTTCATTTTTTCTGGTCGTGTTTCCCGGGAGGCTTCAGCGGTCTTTTTTTCTTTCTCCTCTTCGTTGAATGTTTCGGTAGTAGGTTCTTTTACTTCTTCGGTTTTTCGTTTTAAGTCTTTTCTTCCTCCAAAAAGCCCTCCTAGAAAATTGCCAATCTCCTGGGGTTTTGGCCATTTGAAAGCAAGCCTGGGATTGTTTACCGTCCCGGTGATTACTATTGGCAATTTTGAACCCTTGCCTAACATCCCAAGTATTTTTTCCGCATCTCCACCGATATATTTACCTACAACGTCAGCATCAGCAGAATATTCTATCTGCCCATCGAACGAAGTCCATCCTGATAAACCAATGTTAAAATCTTTACTATTGACCCTCAAATTGTCAACAAATATCTTCTCATCATTAATCTTAAATTGAGTGACAATATCGTCAAATCTATATTTTTCTTTCTTGAGGATATTGGATATGATCTTATCCCCTTTTATATAACCATCTTTAATATTGATTTCTCCCACGGCGTTAAGGCTCTTGCTCAATCCATCTTGCCAACTCAATCCCTTTCCATTTGCATTAAGCATCAAGTTTAACATGCCTGATATCTGACCGTCAGAGGCGGGAAGAACCGGCATTGCATATGCAAGTGCATGCGCAAGTGTATCTATCTTTTGATTAATACGTACGTCTGATAAATTCAGGTTAAAATCCAAGGTGGGTGGATCTTCTTTAAGATTTGCTTTTGCCGATATATTTCCCTGGCCCTCATTTAGTTTGAAAACAAAATCCTTTGTTGTAAAAAGACCGTCATCTAGTTGAAATTTAGATTTGAGGTCTGTTATTTTATATGTGTCGTATTTGATTGTATCTATATATATATTCCCATTAAAATTTATATTTTCATACCAGCCCGACAACCCGCCTGCCTGCCCGGCTCCGCCGTTCGGACGGGTACCAGTTCGGGCGGGTAAATTATCTTTTGTTGAAAGTTTTCCGTTTATGCCTAAATCAACCATGCCTTTTCCTGTCATATTCATATTTGTTGGTAACATCTCGGCAAACATAGTTTTTATATTATCTAAATCCATATTTAGAGAAAGTTCGTAATCAATATTCTTTTCCTTGCTCAGATTTGTTATCTTGCCTTTAGAACTCATATCGAGAAAATCCGATACTACATCCATTTTCTCTATATTAAGAGAATCCTCAGTTTTATCGTAATCCAGCGTGTGAATAAGTTTAAGATCAAGATTGGAAATTCTGGTATTCTTAAGAGGTCCGCCGGTTGCGGTTACACCATATAAGATGGTTTTTCCACTCAGTTTTATTTTTTCGTCAATGTTACCTTTTACGTTAATTTCTCCGGCAGCTTTTCCACTAACACTTAATCCCCGGGGCAGTGACACAATGCCATGGAGATTGTCCATGAGTTTTTTTACGTCTGGCACTACCAAAAACATATTCAGGTCTATTACCCTATTTTTATTTAAAGTTCCAGAAGACTTTACTTCTATAAAACTTGTGTTTATGCCAACTTCACGTAATGTGATGTCGTTGTTGACCATGTCTATATCTACATTTTGAAAAAATCTAATTTTTGGCTCTCTTATGGGCTTATCCTCAAATGGTCCGCCAGAGATATTGAGATTTACAATCTCTGTAATGCCATCTATGCTTATTACCTCATCAAGTTGACCTTCGGCAGTGATTTTTGAATTGATAACCCCTTGCATCTGCATCCCCTCAGGCAACCCCAGGATTCCTGCGAATTTTTCCGTGAATTCTCTTAAGTCCACATTCATTAAAAAGTCAAGGCCTGTACCTCCCTTGCCACTAAACCTTGCCATATCAAAGTCCCCTATTATTCGCGCAAAACCAGTTTTTAAATTAAATGTACCATTGGCATTTCTTAGATTAATCTTGCCATCCTCAGCTAATGATACGTGTAGGAAAATGTCTGCATGTTCAGTTTTATCTTTTGTTTCGATATCGAAGACACTCTTAAACTCGATTGGTTTGTCAATAGACTCAATGTTTAACGTGGTATTAAAGTTCTTTATTATTGTTTCTTCACCTAATCTGTGGTCAATGAATGCAAATTTTCCGTTATTTATTTTTGCGTTTAATTCAATATATAATAGAAAAGGGAGAGCCAGCAGAGCATATTTTACTTCCCCAACTGCTTTTTCTACAACCTCAGGGGCACGTTTTTCCATTGTTTTAAGCGATGGTATTGCTTCTGCCGGTTCATATTTGGATATACCTTTCTTGCCTCTCTGTAAGACAATTTCAGGATTATCAATTACTAAGCTTCTTATCTTGATTTGTTTCCTTAACAGGGGTAAAAGTTTGATGTCACAGAGGATTCTATCTACCTTAAGAAACGTATCTCCTGGAAGGCCTTCCCTCTCTTTAATATGGATATTTTTTATATCAAAGCCACTTGACCAGCTCATATTTATATCATCAATGCGTACTTCACGGTTCAGGATTTCCTCTAGAGTGCTTATGATTTCATTCTTTACCATATCGGATGAAACAATGGTGGGGATTAATGACACTATTATTGCGAGAACCCCGATTACGCCACCAATGGATATACCAACTATTTTTGGCCATCTTCGCTTAGATGTTTTTTTTGATTTAAGTTTTTTCCTTTCCTCTGGCATAATCTTTCTTATAAATATGTAAATTTACATAAGTTATAGTGTATTTTGGTACTTAGATTATGTCAAGCCAATTTCAAACAACCAACCCTTTTAATTGCTTCCATCTTCTCATGATTGCCCATCTTTGCGCGCGAAATAGCATCCTTTAATAGTTCAATCGAGGTGTCATAGTTTTTTCTGTCGACTGAATAAGGATGCCCATCCTTTCCTCCATGGGCAAAACTATATCGTGCAGGGTCTTCAAAACTTGGTTTGTCTCCATAAATAAGTTCGGAGATTAAGGACAGGGCACGAACTGTCTTTGGACCTACTCCGTGCACTCCTAAAAGTCTTTCAAAGTCTTCAGGTACTCTATCGCACAGCTTGGTAAATATTCTATATAAATGATTGGGGTTAAGGTCACTCGGAAGGATTGGATGATGCGATGGAAGTTTAAGTGTTTGAATCTTTTTTATATGTTTGATTAATGTCTCAGGTTTTTCTTGAGTAATCAAAGTAGATGTTTTTCTTGAATCCTCACTATCAACAGAAACCATGTTCAGGGTTTAATTCGGAATCGTAGTCAACTATAAATTTTCCAGCTCTTCTCTTAGTTTTTAAAGTATACTGACGCATGATTTGTTTTTGCAGTGATTTGATTGTGCAATCTTCAACATCAAGTGCAATGATAGTGAGACAGACTAAACATGCAGCAATTTATCTTTTATGTCACTCTTCTGTTTTCATAAATGGCAAGCTCTGCGAAGCCTGTTCCTGCAAAATCAGGAATCTTATGCTTGCTTCTTATAAATGAAATTTAGTGAAATATGATATGACAGCTAATTAACGACAGCAATAAGGCAATCGCAAGCTGACCGACTTTTGGATCTGAAACCGTAATCAACTCTTTCCTTGAGTGTTGCAATCCTGATTTCAGCCATGTAGGAATAGCCACAACCAACGAAGTTACAATGATGACTATGGTAGATCGGTTAAAGTAATTCATGTCGGGAAATAGCCACTTCAATATTACCGCAATTATGATCGAGCCCAGCAATACGTAGAACACTAGATTTTTAGATGGGTTGATGAGAAACGCAGCGCATATAATAAGGAAAACAAAGCCATTCTTTGCATAGTATGATATTTCGTTAAACCAGTGAGTTAAAGCAAAATCAGGATTTTCAAATTTGACATATACATTGACCCACGCAAACATAATTCCCGTGATTAAGGTTAGAAAGATCGTAGCTCTACCAAATTTCACAACGGCATGATCATCTGCGTTTGGATTAATGTATTTCTTATAAATGTCAATTGACCAAAGAGTCGAAACAGAGTGGAAAATGGAATCTACGCTACTCATTAACGAGGCAAATAGCCCACATAAAATCAATCCTCTTAATCCTGCAGGAATAAACTTATGTACCATCGTCGGGTAAGCCAGATCAGGGTCTCCGAGCGGATTGTTCAAAAGTATCCCGGCAAGTGCAATGGCCGGTAAGATGACAACTGCTGCCATCAGGTATTTTAAAAATCCACCAACTAGAAGTCCTAACTGGGCATGAAAGAGATTTTTTGCGGCTAATGCCCGCTGGAGAATGATTTGATTTGCTCCCCAGTAATTCAAATTTAGCAAAAACATTCCTGCCAGGGCCGGCCATGGCAAGTACTGATGCTCTGCAGGCAAGTGAAGGTGCATCAAATTGCTGGACTTTTTATATAACATTCCCCAGCCACCCAGGTCCTGAAGAGATAATACCAGCAAGATAATCCCTCCGGCAGAGAGTAAAACAAACTGAACAATATCAGTTCTGACAACCGCCCCTAACCCACCAAGAAAGGTATATACCGCAGAAAATGTCCCTAATATTATGGCGATGATAAAAATCCTTACCATTGGGTCAGGGTGAATGAATTGAATCGAAGACGAAAAAATTGCGTTAACGGCGTATGCACCCCAGAACAATATACTCCCGACAAAAACAAAGGAATATAGTAGTATCATCAATACCGAATAAGTTACCGCCACCTTACGCCCAAGATGAATCTCGAAAAACTCACTGATAGTGGTTATCCTTTCCTACAAATACAGGGGTACAAAGAAAAAAGCAGCGATTACGATGCCCGTAATCGCATTTATTTCAAGATTGGCTTGAGCAAGCCCAAAGAGGTATGCCGAACCTGCCATGCCCAGAAAGTGCCCGGCATGGATATTGGTTGCAATGGTAGATATGGCTATTGATGGCCAGCGGAGAGAACGGGAATTAAGAAAAAATTCTACTGCAGACGTTTTTGCAGTAACTTTTTTATAAACTCCTACGGCCATTACAACGGCAAAATAGGCAAGGATAATTGTGATGTCAAATGCCAAGCTTCCTTCCTTATAATAATTTTATTTGAAAAAGATTAAGGCCTGTTGTCAGAGAGAGTATGAACGTGGTATGATAATTTGGCAATAAAAAATTTGTGGTAGTAAGGTGGGTTTTCATTCAACTCTATTTCAATAGGATTTGGATTCTTCTTTTGATTCTGAAACACTATGTTTATTTTTTCTATAACTTCTATATGTTAAATAGAGGTATCCTAGAGCCATAACGCCGATTATGGATGCAATTATTGTAAGCTTAATCTCTATGTCGTATATGACTGCAAATGCCTCTTCTTCTTCAATCTCAACCAGGAGAGCCCAATTAATAAAATTGAGATTCAGTGGTGTATATGCACATAGTACAGAAACACCACGATAATCGTCTATAATCTTTGTACCAACATATCCATCAAATGCCTCTCTTGTTGCCTCTGTATCTACCTCTTTTTTGAGTATTGTAGGTTCTACAGAAAATCTTGAATTCGATCGCATAAGGCCGTCCTCACCGACTAAGAACATTTCTCCGGTTTGTCCCAGGCCGGCCCTTTGAGTCAACATAGTATCCAAATGAAGGAAAGGGATTTCTATTATTAATACGCCTGATAACTCGTCAACGTTGTAGACGGGTGCAGTAAAGTAAGCCGTATAATCATTTATCCTATTATTCCAGGTGTAATCCCCGAAGCTTACATCCTCCAAACCACGTTTGAATATCCGGGCAATACCAGAGTTTTTAAATTCCCCTGTAAGTAAATTTGACCCGACGAATTCCTCTTTCATTATTGAATATATTAGGTCTCCATCTTTATGAATAAAAAATATATTTGCATAGCCATAATCAGAGACATAATGTTCCATTAATGGCTGATAAAGATTTTTTATTTTCTGAAATTGGGAGGTTTCAAGACCATAAGCATGAAAAGCACCAGCTAATCGAGTGAAACCTTGAGCTATTACGGGGTTTCTTGAGAGGGTGTCTATGTCTCCATATCTTTGGTTGAAGTAGTTCCATATCTGAAGCTTTAGGAGATCCCTGGTAGTGACAAGGTGATTGAAGACTTCTTCTTTTAATGCTGATTTATAAGCTCTGTAACTTATAAAGGGAACGATTAGAAAAAATGTAAAAACGGCGATCGCTAATACAAGCGTTATCTTTTTTGCCATTTAGTCTTTAAAAGTTAACTAACTGTTAATGTTGATAAAGAAATTTTGGTATCATTATGTTTTCAGTATACGATCATGTCAAGAAGGATTTCTCAGAGTATCAACTTGAGGTAACTTGGCGACTGTAAATTCTAAGCAAGAATAAATTAAGTATTATGTACCTAAATTAGTCAGTATTTTTCCATTTTCTGGTTGTCTACAATATATAGAATTACCACAGTTATCGTGTTTACCTTTCCTCAAAAGCATTGATTTTGAGTATGTCTAGAAATTCTTTTACTTTTTCATATGCACTACGATTTATTATTTCCCTATCCTCTTTAACATCTATTTCCTGAAAGTCTGCTACCCATTTCGGTCCTACATGATCTATTGATGCGAACTTAGCCCTTATTTTTTCGAGACCTTCAATAACAAGTTTATTCTTTATATATGGCATAAATTCATTGGCTAATTTTTTTACATTCCCGGGATAATTTTCAATACAAAAAAGGATATCATAAGCATCTTTTTCTTTCATTCTACTGTATATTGCCATCCCTTTCATAACAAGAAATGGAACTATTCCTGCAATTTTAAATGTTACTTTGTCTTTACCACCTTCAGGTAACTCTCCCTCAAGCGTTACGTTAATAGAGTGATTAAAAGCAAGGTCACAACCTCTGGCCTTTCTTGCACGAATATCCTGAACCATTTGCGTTCTATGTCCTTTACCTGTGCCTCCATATTCTCCAGACATAAAGTCTACTTCAACATTTACAATATCAGATCCTTCTACTTTAAATTTTCGGAAAAACCTGAAGGGCTGTGCTTTGTCTTGTATATAACCTCGTTTAAGAAAGGTGTTTAAAATTGTCTGATAGGTTTTATCAGGGATATTCTTAAAATTTAGGGCTATATCAATATCAAGGCTTCCAATATGTGGCTCTTTAGATTGAGGGAATAAAAACGATGGTACCCAGCCACCTATTATAACCATGTCATCTTTTATTTCTCCAAGGAGATGAACAAGTTCCAGTAGGACTGACTTACAGGCATTAACCTCTTTATCTCCGTAGTAGCTTTTACTTATCATTTGAGTTTTAGCCTTTGTTCAAATATTGCCTGGGCCGCTTCTTCACCCCTACCTTTGTAACTTTTCAGGTCGAGATAGAGCTGGATGTCAGAGACGACGTTAATACTATTTATATTCTGAAGAGCATAAAATATCCCTTCATCATACGGCCGTAAAAGAGTTACATTTGGACCGGTTTCTACCTTCTTTAGTTGGAGAATTTTTGCTATAGTTTCAATATCACCATCAATATAAGCAAAAAACCTCAAAAATCTCACAAATGGAGCTACTCTTCTTGCTCCCGAAAATAGTCCTAATCCATACTTACATTTTCTTTTAATACATTCCTTTTTAATTGCCCCCACAAGCTGATCTTCTGAAAGGCTTGAATAAAATGAGAAACTCTGGCTTTTTGTATAAGAGTAATTCTTGACCCATTCATCGAGTACTTCTTCGAATTTAACGAGATAGAATTTCTTTTTTTCTTCTTTAATCCATTCTTTCTCAAGGAGTGCTCGTTTAACTCTAGAAGTAAGGCCGATGCTAATACTGGCTTCCTGAGATATATCTTCGACATACCATCTTTTAATTGGGTCTGAAAGAAGCACTCTTAGAATACGGCTTGACTTTGGTGAAAATAAAGATTTTGAAAGTCGTGCACTAGAGTATGGATTTGGTATACCACTCCTATCGATATAAATATTCCTGAAGGACAAAAGAATGTTTCCAGCAAGATCGATACATCCTATACCTGCTTCTTTGCAAATCTGCCTGCTGGTATCGCTGATATATGGAGCAACTAATATACCATAAGCATTTGGATAGGCTTGAAGGTATGTCTGAATCTGGGCTAATGCCATTCTTATCATACGTGGCTCACCTTGAGACTTGACCTCTACAATAAATTTTGTAGGTTTGCCAGAAACAAGAACTTTTAATATAAAATCAATTACCTTATTATCAGCTCTAACGTTAGATTTTATCTCTTTTATTTTCACAAAAGGAATATCTGATAGAGCAGACTCAAGACTCTTTTTGGCTTTTTTTATCATATTTCTCTCTTTATATTGTTTCACTATTATCGCATGTTTCACCATACGGTGAAACTATATAATATAGTGAAATAAATGTCAAGGTTAAAGACCTGTTTTGCTTAAATTATTTAACACTAATACTTATCACTAAATCGTTGATTTAAAGATCGTGTGTTAGTCTTTTCCTTTCGCTATATAAAGGTATGTATACCTTTCTATAGCGTTCGAATAATTTTACAATAATAACACGTACTCAAATGGTTAAAAAAAGAATTGAAGATTATTTTAATACCCTCAATCAGAAAATATTTTTGAAGAAAGATCTTGATCGTATATTGACTGCAAAGCGTTACTCTTGGAAATTACGAGAGACAATAAATACTGAAAATTTCATTACGCTGCTTAAAGAAAACCAACTTAAAGAAATAAAACTCCCTTCGCCTCATTACGAAAAAACTTATACCCGTTTTTCATGGGGTGATGAAGTGTCCATTTATCAATTGGGCCTTTCGTTAAAATCGCATTCTTATCTTTCTCATTATACCGCAATGTATCTTAATGGCCTAACTGATCAAGTTTCAAAAACTATATATGTAAATTCTGAACAATCCCCAAAGCCTTATAGAAATGTTTCATTAGGACAAGAAAGGATTGATAACGCTTTCAATGGAAAATCAAGGACGTCAAAATACATATTTAATTATGGAGAGTGGAATATTTGTATTTTAAGTGGCAAAAATACAAACAACTTAGGTGTTGAGAAAGTAAAAAGATCTAAAAATGAAACGCTTTCCGTGACAAATATTGAGAGAACCCTAATTGATATAGCCGTAAGGCCAGTTTATTCTGGTGGAATTAACAAAGTTCAAATGGTTTATCAAAGGGCAAAAGATAAAATCTCCGTTAAGAAATTGGTAGCAATGCTAAAAAAAATAAATTACGTTTATCCTTATCATCAAGTGATAGGTTTCTATATGCAAAGAGCCAGTTTTGATGAGAGCGCATTAGATCTATTAAAGAAAATGGACTTAAAATACGATTTTTATCTAGACTATAAAATGAAGAAGAAAAAGTATACAAAAGAATGGAGATTGTATTATCCTAATAATCTTTAAATATTTTTACTTTTTATAGAAACAACTGTAATTAGAATCACCTCCCTGCTAAGAAAGGTCTTTTAGTATTTTATTCAAAATTATTCTTATGTATTGCAGTGAGATGTTATAAATAACATCCTTTTTATTTGCTTTTTTAAATTGATGGGGTTAAATTTGACTGAAAAGAAACTTGTGTCTTGACTCTTAAGGAGTAATTACAAATGCAGAATATAGTTGAAAGAAAATCTATTACGAGGGAATTGATAGAGATTATCAAGGATTCAGACGTAATAAATCAACTAAAAATTGCTCCAGGAGATATCCGTGTAGGGGTGTTTTATACGGGTGTCGTCTTAAGCAGTGGACATGCTGGTATGTCGTATACACCTGTGCAGGAGATTCCAGAAGCAGTATGCTGTCCACGATCACACGCCAAGATGCCTGCAGCAGGAGATCTACTTAATTTCCAGATCACAGACCTCATGGATTACGCCCTCGATGATAACGCACTTAAGGCTGCCGTTGGGATTGCAACTATAAACGCACTTTCTGCAATATTGCTTGAGGATGAGGCTTGCCAATATAAACCATCAGCTTATGGAAATGCATTAGACCTGGTCAAGATTACGGGTGAAGATACCGTTGCAATGGTAGGAGCCTTTCCACCATTCATAAAAAGAATCCAGGAGATTACGAAGAAACTCTTTGTGATTGAAAAAAATCCAAGAGTTATGGGCAAGGGTGATATGGTAGAAATAGAACCTGAGGCCCGTTTGAAGGAAATAATACCTCAAGCAAATATCATTGTCATAACCGGGGTCACACTTGTTAATCATACACTTGGTCCTATCCTTAAACTCGCCGGAAAGGCAAGTGAGATTATAGTTGTCGGACCAACTGCCAGTGTTTACCCTGAGCCTCTCTTCAAGAGAGGCGTGACTGTTATGGGCGGCGTAAGAATTACAGACGCAGCTAAGATGATACATCTTATTGGTGAGGCAGGTTCAGGATATGATTTTTTTGAAAATTGTGCAGATAAGGTAATAATGCGTAACACAGCAATTACCGTTAGATAATGTTTTTTGCCAACCACAAAGTCTTACTTGCCTTCAAAAATATTCATTTATGAAAAAATTGCTCTTTGGAACTGCAGGTATTCCACACTCAGCACAAATTGACTCCAGCATTGAGGGGATCAAGCAGGTTAAAAAGCTTGGCCTTGGTTGCATGGAATTGGAGTTTGTGCAGGGTGTCAGAGTTAACGAGGAAATGGCCGTAAAAATAGCAAAGACGGCGAAAGAGAATCGTGTTATCCTGAGTGTACATGCTCCATATTTTATTAATTTTAATTCACCCGACAAAAAAAAGGTTCATGCTAGTAGATACAGGCTTTTACGATCTGCACGCATAGGTCACTTATGTGGAGCAGTAAGTGTGGTATTCCATCCGGGTTTTTACATGGAAAGGGAAAGGGGTGATGTATATAAAGTTATAGAGCAAGAGATAGCTCAAATAACAAATGTATTAAAAGGTGAAGGTAATACAATACTTATAAGACCGGAAGTAACAGGTAAGTTGTCTTCATTTGGAGACTTAGGTGAGGTTTTGAGACTAAGCAGTGAGATAGGGAATGTACTTCCATGTGTTGATTTTGCACATCTGCATGCAAGAACGGGTGAATATAACTCGTACGAAGAGTTTTGCAAGGTCTTAAGGCTTATTGAACATAAACTGGGTAAGACGGCACTGCAAGAGATGCACATCCATGTTGCTGGCATACAATACGGCCCAAGGGGAGAAAGAAAACATCTTAATCTCGAAGAATCAGATTTAAATTACTCAGACCTATTGAAGGCATTGAAGGACTTTGATGTGAGAGGAATAATAATATGTGAAAGCCCGAATCTTGAAGAAGATGCCCTTTTGTTACAAAAGAAATACAAATCCCTTTGATGATGTAATCCATAAGCTCTTAGGATTTAGTGATGATTACGACTCTTCCGCCTTATTGCGATTTAAAAGACAGTAACCATTCTGTCACGCCTGCCTGCCGTCAGTCAGGGATTAACACATATATACACGAATGAAAGAAATTAAAGATTAAGAGATTTGTTTTTCTACTCCCTCCAGCTCCATGCTAGCAGTATTTACTATCTTACAATTCTCATCAATTTCTTTTTTATTTAACATGCCAATTATAAAGGAGTCCACAAAAGGAAGAGCATTTACATATCTTACCGCCTTTTCTGCATCATTCCTCAATACACCTTCAGCTATTACCTTCATCCCTACAATCCCCTTGGACTGAGAGTGTATGTCTTTAAGCGTGTCCGTAACCTCTTTACGTGCATCCTCATGTATCGGCTGCGAATTGGTTTTAGGACGAATGAGAGACTTAACTCTTTTGGGAAGGAGTTGCACACATTTCTTTAACCAGTAGATCGATGCCATTTGATCATACATACCGAGACACCCCGTATCCATATTGAGACCGGCATAATTTATCCTTGCCCATACCAGGTCAATCTCTGGTATTTCTAAGACAGATTTTAAGACGCTTAGACCATGAGAAGACAACCCTATCGCACGAATCTTACCTTGTTTTTTAAGTTTCACCATTGTATTAAATGCACCTGATCTTTTTTGTAGTTCTGTATCAGTCCTCACACCGTGAAGCAGACATATATCAACATAATCAATGTTTAAGTCTTTAAGAGTAATATTGAAATCTCTGATTGTTTCCTTCTCATTAGCCGTTGTCAGCTTTGTAGCCAATACAACATCTTTACGGTTGACCTGTTTCAATGCTTCTTTGATGTGAGGATAAGTATTGTACTGAAATGCAGTATCCCAGAGATTTATGCCACAATCGAAGGAATAAAGGAGAAGCTTTGCTAATTCATTTTTATCCATTGATGCCTGAGCACAGTGCCCGGATGGAAGTCCCGATCCAGTCCCTATCCCAAGACGTGAAACCTCAATGCCAGTTTTCCCAAGCTCAACTCTTTTCATGGTTATAAAATAACATAATATAGTTGCGAGGTACAATCAAGGGTAAAAACAAGCTAAGGGGTTTTTTATCCCTATACAGTTCCTTGAGATATTGACATAACGCGTTTTGCACCATTCTTTAGATTGCTTCGTTTGCTTAATTGTAATTCTTCATTTGTAAATTCATATTTATGTACTTATAATTAGCCATTTAGCTTGTGAAGTAACGAGGCAATACATCCTTAATAGTATTGAAGTTTTTTCATGCATCTTTTTCCTGTAATTAAAGTAATTGCGCTGTGTGCTTTTCTTATAGGTATTTGCCTGGTAATATCATTCTGGCTCAATGGAAATATCTTTTTATATAGTGAGTAAAATACCCTAACGGTTATTAATTAATTTGAGGAATAATATGAAAAAGAAAAGTAACAAGGGACTTTCGTATAAAATTAGCGCTTCTCCATCAGCCAATTCTTTAAAAGATGGGATTGAGTACCACCTGAAAAAGACCCTGGGACTCGGAGTGAGGGGTGTTTTGTCCATAAAGGAAGCGGTGAAACAGAAGCTGTATCTCCATCTATATAAAGCCCTCGCGCTCACCATGCGAGACAAAATCATGGATAACTGGATTGCTACGAATCAGGAGTATAAGAAAAAAGATGTTAAACAACTTTATTATCTCTCGGCGGAATATCTACCGGGCAGGCTCCTGGGAAATAACATGATTAACCTGGGGATCCAGGAAGAAGTAAAGAGCCTTCTGATCTCCCTTGGGTTAAACCTGAATGAGATTGAAGATATGGAGATGGATGCCGGGCTTGGAACTGGGGGGTTGGGGAGATTGGCCGCTTGTTTTTTGGATTCGATAGCTACCCTGCAATTGCCAGGGCACGGATACGGCCTGCGTTACGATTATGGTATCTTCCAGCAGGAGATTTTGAATGGATATCAGGTCGAACACCCAGATCAGTGGCTTCAGCATGGAAACCCCTGGGAAGTCCAGCACGAAGAGGAGCGGCTTATAGTCAAATTTGGAGGCCATGTCCATAGAGAGGATATTTCGAATAGTAAGGGAAAAACAGAGATCAAGGATTATGAAACTGTCGCTGCCGTTCCCTTCGATACGCCTATTGTCGGCTTTAGGAATAATACTGTTAACACGTTAAGGTTGTGGAGCACGTCCGTTCCGGATTATGACCAATTTGACATCAAGGCCTTTGACAGGGGCGACTATGCTAATGCCTTAAGGCATGTCTTAAACCATGAGGATCTGACCATGGTATCGATTTTGTATCCGAACGATAGTCATGACCCAGGGAAGCTGTTGAGGCTGAGGCAGCAATATATTCTTGTGTCGGCAAGCATACAAGATATTTTCAGGACGTACAAAAAGAACCATAAATCGTTCGATGGCTTTCATCAAAAAGTTGCCATCCAGATTAATGACACCCATCCCTCCCTTGCCATCACAGAACTTATGAGGGTCTTGGTAGATGAAGAGGAGGTTGATTGGGATAAGGCATGGAAAATCACGGTTAAAACCTGTGGTTACACCAACCATACGGTCTTGAGTGAAGCGTTGGAGCAATGGGGTGCCAGCATGATGAAAGAGCTTCTTCCTCGAAATTACGAAATTATAGAGATTATTAACCACGACTTTTGTAAGTCTGTAGGGGATAAATATTTCGGTGACATGGACCGCGTCCGAAGGATGTCGATCATTGAAGGTGGGAGAGTGAGAATGGCCAACCTCGCTATCGTAGGGAGTCATTCCGTTAATGGTGTGGCACAGCTGCATACCCAGATTCTTAAGGAGCAGGTTCTGCATGATTTTAACGAGATGTTTCCCAAAAAAATCAGTAGCAAAACAAATGGGATTACCCCGAGGAGATGGCTCCTGAAGGCAAATCCGGAACTGGCAGGTCTGATTAGTAATAAAATAGGAGACCGCTGGATAACTGATTTATCGGAACTGAAAAAATTGGAAAAGTTTGCAGGCAACACCAATTTTCTGGATCAGCTCATGAAAATTAAACACCGAAACAAGAAAAGGCTGAAAGATTACATATACGAACATAATCCGGTGAAGGATGGATGTGGAAGAATAATTGAGAGGATCGAAGTCGACTCTGATTCTATCTTCGATGTACAGGCTAAAAGACTGCATGAATATAAAAGACAATTGATGAATGCCCTTCATATATTAATGTTGTACAACGAATTGAAGGATGATCGGAGTAAGTCCATTGTACCGAGAACGTTTCTTTTTGCTGCAAAGTCCGCCCCCGGATACGATATGGCTAAGGCTATCATTAAATTTATCAATATACTGGCTCGAATTATTAATAATGACCCAGATATTAAAGGAATGATTAAGGTTGTCTTTCTGGAAAATTATAGTGTAACCCTGGCGGAAATGCTCCTGACAGCAGCTGACGTAAGCGAACAAATCTCCACGGCCGGTCTCGAGGCTTCCGGAACAGGAAACATGAAACTTGCTCTGAACGGGGCATTGACGATTGGAACCCTGGATGGGGCGAACGTAGAAATGTCAGAAGAAATAGGAATAGAAAATATGTTTATCTTCGGGCTGAGGACTGAGGAGGTCAAGCAGCTCAGGGAGACTGGATACAACCCTGAGGAAGTTTGTAATAGTGTTGAGAGTATACAAAGGATAATCAATCAGTTACGTTCGGAGGAATTAACTAACATTCCAGAAGAAAGAGATGTCCTCAATAAGATAACTGAATCATTGATTAGAGAGGACAAATATTTCATCCTTAAAGACTTGTTACCTTATAAAGAAGCATGGAAGAAGGTGTACAAGCTCTACCAGGATAAGGATTCATGGGCAAAGAAAGTTGTGCTCAACATCGCCAGGATGGGTAAGTTTTCCAGTGATCGGACTATTAAGCAATACAACACAGACATTTGGTGCCTCAAAAAGACACTCATTCCATATAAGTAATAAGCGATTGCCTGTTATCTTGTGCAGGGGCAATCGTCGGTAGTTATTAACCATCTGCATTTAACATCCTTCAAAAAAATCCACCGCTCCGCTCCTCTCCCTCCTTTTGACATAATCTGTTTTTATTCTTATGTATCTTTTTATATCAAAACATTGAAATACAACTGTAGAAGATAGGTTAAACTATTTCTTTTCTTTTAAAGAAAAAAACAGTTAACCATAGTATAGATATACTATATGTAGCAGCATATAAAGAAATATATACTATATATTTCATTGTAGACCCTACCACACTATCACTCATTATTACCAAATTTATATTATGCAAGTTAGGGAATATTATATAAAATCCTGCTAACAGTATACTTGTGAAATTAGTTAATTGAGGATGGAAAGGGAAAATATAATTAAGTGAATGACAGAAAACAAAGACAAGGAAGCAAACGATTAGATTTCCAGTTACATCAAGATATAATGATAGAAATACTGATATTGCGGTAAGGATTAAGATTTGTAGAAGTGAAAAATAAATTCCCAGTATACAATAATAGTCTATCAGTGATAAAATATTTAGATTGGAAGCATGATGTTCGAAACTTGAAATTTTTAAGTACTTATTAATTACAAGCGCTATTTCTAGAACTAGACCCTGAGAAAAAATTAATACCGTGGCCGCTAAGATAATTCCCAGATATTTACCCAAAATAAAATGCATTCTTGTTATTGGTTTGGAAAGTACAGCAAGGGTCGTTTGTCTTTTGAATTCATTTGCGATTAAGATAGAAGAAGAGAGACATCCGGTCAAGAGACCACAGATAGTAATTGTAGATAATCCCATATTCTTTATCATTCTTACCTCTTCTCCAAATGAAAAAAAAGTAAACGAAAAGGAGATTACGGTTATAAAACAACCTGAAAAAAGTATAACGTAGTAAAAAGGTTGTCTGATGATTTCTTTAAAATTGTTAATAACTAATGAGAGAAGCCTTTTCATAATGCTCTCCATAAGTGGTGTTTCACATGGAACATTATTTTAGGTAATTATAAAAGATTTGGCACGAAATCAGCCAATATTTTAGTTAATAAGAAGAACAAATCTTTATTACGATTATTGTAGCGATACTCCAGTTCTTTTAAAGAATACGGGAACTTTTCTTTAGAGACCCCATGGTATTTCATAAGGCGTTCTTTTGCAAAAGACCAAAAACCTTCAAGACCATTAATGTAAACTTTGCCAGAAGAAAAGTACTTGTTATGATCAACCTTGAGACGACGATATCCACAGAAGATTAATGAATCATAGCAGCGAAATTTGTCTGTGTAAACGATACTGCCACGGCGTACCTTTTTGATGGTCATACTCAGTAAGGTCTTAGCGCCAACATTGGGAACGACATCGACCGAGACAATGCCGTTACGTTATAGTATCCCGAAGACAGGGATCTTATTTGCAGCGCCCCGGCCGCCTTTTCCTTTGCGCGACGTCCGCCAAAATAAGATTCATCAGTTTCGACTTCGTCCTTAAGCAAGAGTTCATAATCTTTGCTCTCTGTGGGAATCGCCTGGCGGATTAGATTTGTAGCTTTTAAGGCTGTAGGATAACCGAGTTTAATTTTGCTGGCAATTCTGTGACTGGATGTCTATAATTCAAAGAGCTTAATCAGCCAAAGCCATTGGCTAGCTGTAATATTTAACCGACCGTACCAACGGTTTGTAAAGAGATTAAATCTAGCTTTGCAGCGTTTTCATCGAAAGCGTTTATCAGGGATTTGATAGACTTCCCGTCCCTGACAATAGGCGCAAATTCGGTTTCCACTTTTACGGCATATTTTTGACAGGTATCGCAATGCATGTCTTTCACTCTTTATGACCAGGTATAAGTCGATTAGTCGCAAAAGCACATTCTAGCTTTTAGGCTAAATTGTGCCAATTGTTTTATAATCACCTTATTTTATAAAGCATAGCTTTTACCAATTTTTACACTAAATTTCAAAAGATTTTTCTTGAATACAGATTGACAATTTGGTAAATAGAATTTTATAATTTAGATTACAAGTTCAAATTACATAAATAAACATGGCCAATAGAGAAAAACTAGGAAATAGTTTACAGTCCTTGCTGGACGATGCAATAGGTATAGGAGCTGGAACCAGTAAAAATATTACAAAGATAAATCCCTCAGAAATCCAGCAAAACGAATCACAACCACGAAAACGCTTTAACCAGGAACAAATGCAAACACTGATGAAATCTATAGAGGAGCATGGGGTATTACAACCAATTATAATCTCTCCTGCAAATAAAGGATACAAAATAATAGCAGGAGAGAGACGTTGGAGAGCGGCAAAACTCCTAGGATTAAAAGAAATACCCGTAAGCATTAAGAATGTCGATAGCATGAAGGCACTTGAATTGGCACTGGTGGAAAATATACAAAGGGAAGACCTGAATCCCATTGAGAAGGCTCATGCGTATTTAGAATTAAAAAAGAATTTTGGATTGACACATGAAAAGATTGCCATCAAGATTGGGCAAGACAGATCTTCAATTGCAAATACGATTAGATTGCTAGATTTGGCAGAAGATATACAGGAACTTGTTTCACGTGGAACTATATCAATGGGCCATGCCCGCGCCATCTTGTCTTTGAAGGACCCCGTGAAACAAAAAACCCTCGGTTACAAGATAGTAACTGACGGACTTTCTGTCCGTGAAGTAGAGATGATTGCATCTGGCAGAAAAACTTTTCTATTTTCTTCAAAAAAGTCTTCTGATACTAAGGTAGTATCTTCAGAGTTATATAAATCACCTCAGATTTGTGATCTGGAAAACAAACTCAGAGAATTTATTGGGGCCAGGGTTACAATCAAAGAGAAGAACGGAAAAGGAAAAATTACTATTGTATTTTCAAATAATAGTCAGTTTGAAAATATCACAGAAAAGCTAAAAACTTTGATGAAAACACCTACCTAATTCAATTCTCCCGTAAGCCTCAAGTAGCCCTCTGCACAACCCTTTGCCAGACTTCTGACCCTGCCAATATATCTCGTGCGTTGAGTAACGCCTATGGATTTCCTGGCATCTAAAATATTGAATGTGTGTGAACACTTTAAGACATAATCAAAAGCAGGTATGACAATCTCCTTCTCCAATAATCTCTTGCACTCATTTTCGTACATATCGAACTGCTTTAGAAGCATTGAGGTATCGGCTAACTCAAAATTATAGGTAGAAAATTGTATCTCATCCAGCTTGTGTACATCCCCATAAGTGTATCCGTCTACCCACTCCAAATCGAATACTGATTCCTTTTCCTGGATAAACATGGCAATTCTTTCGAGGCCATAGGTCAGTTCGAGCGAAATAACATCTAATTCTATCCCTCCAATTTGTTGAAAATATGTAAATTGAGTTATTTCCATACCGTCAAGCCATACCTCCCAACCTAGTCCGGTTGCGCCTAAAGTTGGTGATTCCCAGTCATCCTCGATAAATCGGACGTCGTGTTTAACCAAATCAACACCTAACGATCGTAAGCTATTGGTATATAAAGACATAGAGTCGTCTGGTGAAGGTTTTATGATCACCTGGAATTGGTAATAATGTTGTAATCTGTTTGGGTTTTCTCCGTAACGCCCATCAGTTGGTCTCCTTGATGGTTCGACATAAGCGCATTTCCATGGCTTCCTACCAAGTACCCTTAAAAATGTGGATGGATTGAATGTACCCGCTCCAATCTCTATATCATATGGTTGCATTATTACGCAACCTTCATCAGACCAATATTTTTGAAGATTTATTATTATTTCCTGAAATGTCATTTTTGATTTAAGTAACTTACTCATTCTTAAGTACTTATTGATTGGCTATTTAATATCTTTGCCGCAGTCAACAACATCGCCCTTTATCAAGTCCAGGGTATGTGGAATAGCACTGAGCACAGTCTCTAAACATTCAGAGACACCTTTTGGGCTTCCCGGAAGGTTAATAATCAGGGTATCTTTATAAATACCTGCCACTGCGCGAGATCCTATAGCCCTGGGAGTGACCTTAAAGCTTTCCAATCTCATAACCTCTGAAAAACCTGGCAGTTCCTTTTCTATTACATCTCTGGTTGCTTCGGGAGTAACGTCTCTTGGACTAACACCAGTCCCCCCTGTTGTTAGTATCAAGTTCGCCTTATCAGCAAAAGACTTAAGTTTCTTAGCAATAACGTCTCTTTCATCAGGTACTATGTCATATGCGACAACCTGTGCCTTTATATGACTAAGTTTTTCCTTAATCACAGCACCACTTTTATCTTCCCTTTCACCTCTTGAGCCTTTATCGCTAATTGTTATTACAGCTGCTTTTATCATCTAAAAACTCTATATTATCACCTTTTTTTAGGGTGCCACCCTTTAGGATTTCAGCGAATACGCCTTCCTTAGGCATGATACAGTCACCTACCTGATAGTAAATATAACATCTATCGTGACATTCCTTACCAATCTGAGTAACCCTTATTAATATGTCTCTTCCCAATATTAACTTGTGTCCTACCTTAAGCTTAGATAAATCTATGCCTTCAGTCAGCAGGTTTTCTCCAAAGTCTCCGTCATTTAGTTTTAAGCCACCTGACTTTTCCATATTCAATCTACTTTCTTTCGGAAGCAGGCTGATCTGACGATGCCAGGAACCAGCGTGTGCGTCACCTTCCAGACCATAATTTTCAATCAGCTTACAACGCCCCACATCCTTCTTTTGTACACCTTTTTCCTTACTTATACAGACAGCAACGACTCGTCCCATCTTAAAAACCCTTTATATAAATTTTTGTTTAATAATAAAATTTTAACAATTTATGTAAAAGTGTCAAGAAATATACTAATAGTAAATATAAGGAATATATCGATATATATATATTACTATAAGTAAATATATGAAAGCAAATAAGATTAATGAAAGTTTTATCTGTGAAGGTTTCTTGTAGTATTTCAGGAAAATATGCAGAAAAGCAGGTATAGAGGTAAATGGCAATAGATCTTAAGAGAATTTATTTGATAAGAATTATGACGTAAGTCGTTTCAGAATGCCTAAAACGGTCATAATCATAAGTCTTGGAAACTTAAGCCATTATGTCCATGAGGCTATCAAATGCCTCATCAGTGCGATGAATTGCAGCTATATTTGCGGATAAGAGATATTTGGCCTTAATCTGTTCAGCAACTTCATCAAGATAGTCAACATTTGATGCCTCTACTGTATCTCCGGCAGAATTTGTATACAAGGGACCTGCCTCGGTGCTTTGACTTATATCTGCAATAACTCCACCTGTAGAGTCCTCACTCAGGCTAACTACCTGTTTTTTAAACCCGTCGGTATTGAGGTTTGATGTATTATGCGCAGATACGTTAAGCATAGCAAAAGCAGCCTGAACACCAGAAACTGAAGAACTGAAAGATATAGACATACAACCCCCTAATGCCAATTATCGGTAGATTAACATGAAAACTTTATTAAAAAATACTTTTTTTATCAGGCAGCCTGAAAAGCACATAGTACTAAAAGAGAATCTTTTAGTATTCATTTTAAACATCACAAATGGTAAAATTCATTAGTTCGAAAATAAATGAAGGAAAGAGGTGTTTTCAAGTGAAGGCAGTAGTTAAGACAAAACGTGCGAAGGGGATGGAATTTAAAGAAGTACCTGTTCCACGGATAGGGTTGCGAGATGTGCTTATAAAAGTAAAAATGGCCTCAATCTGTGGTACGGATGTGCATATACGTGACTGGACACGTTGGGCAAAGCAACGTTTCAAACCACCCCGAATTGTTGGACATGAGTTTGTTGGGAATGTAACGAAGTTTGGCGAGGAAGTAACTCGTGTAAAGGTTGGAGACAGTGTTTGTGCAGAGAGTCATATTTCCTGTGGACGTTGCTATCAATGCAGAAATGGATATAACGAAGTGTGTAAGGACCTTAAATTATTAGGTATTGATCACGATGGTACACTTGCAGAATTTCTAGTTTTACCAGAACGTGTACTGTGGAAAAATGATTCTAACATTCCTGATGAATGGGCTACTATACAGGAACCATTTGGTAACGCCATTGATACAGTCATGGTGGAGGATGTCTCTGCAAAGACAGTCTTAATCTTAGGTGCAGGACCGATTGGACTATTTGCCACGGGAATTGCCAGGGCTAGTGGGGCCTCATTGATCATAGTTTCAGATCCGAATAACTACCGACTGAATATCAGCAAAAAGATGGGGGCTCATATAACCCTTAATCCGAGGAGACAGAATATAACAAAACGCGTCCTTGAGGCTACAAATAATAATGGTGTGGATGTAGTACTTGAATTTTCGGGTAATAATCAGGCTTTGAACCAGGGACTGAGAGTCATTACCCCGGGTGGTAGAATTTCCATTCTTGGTATTTATGAAAAACGTGTCACTATCGACCTGAATAAGGAAATCATATTCAAAAAAATTCGCATCTATGGGGTAACAGGCCGCAAGGTATTCTCTACATGGTACAAGACCTCGCGTTTCTTAACCGCCGGACTTGTTGATCCAAGCCCTATTATCACACATAGGTTTTCACTAAAGGACTATGAAAAGGGAATGAAACTAATGAAAGATGGTAAGTGTGGGAAGGTTATCTTAAATGTTTAGACTTGGTGTCATTCTGAGACCTTCTCCCAGCGCCATTTTGAGAGAGTCCTGCGGCATTGTCATCCTGAGCCCCCACTGCTTTCTTGCGAAAGCAAGAAGTGGGGGCGAAAGAAGAATCTATTTAAAAGAAAAGTATTATGGATAAACTCAATTTTATCACCGAAGAATTAGATAAACTTGAAGAAGCTGGATTATTAGTGCAAGTCCGCACAATTGAAGGACCTCAGGGGGCATGGATTATTATCGATGGAAAAAAGGTCCTTAATCTCAGTTCGAACAATTATCTGGGATTTGCCAATAATCCAGAGTTAAAGTCGGCCTCGCAAAAGGCCATTGAAACTTATGGTGTAGGTCCTGCAGCCGTAAGGACTATTGCAGGAACAACGAGCTTACACAGGGAACTGGAACGGAAACTTGCGCACTTTAAGGGAGTAGAAGGCTCCATAACTTTTCAATCAGGATTTTGCGCAAACCTTGCTGTTATTCCCGCAATCGTTGGCAAGGAGGATGTTGTCTTTTCGGATGAACTCAATCACGCAAGCATCATTGACGGATGTCGTCTTTCTAAGGCAAGGGTTGTACGCTATGAGCACTGTAATCCCGAAGACCTTCGGGCAAAAATCCATGCTGAAAAAGATATCAGGCGCAAAATTATTATTACGGATGGTGTTTTCAGTATGGAGGGAGATGTCGCGCCGTTACCGGAAATTGCAAATGTTGCTGAGGAATACGAGGCCATTACCATGGTGGACGATGCGCATGGAGAAGGTGTATTGGGCCGGAGCGGGAGGGGAATTGTTGACCACTTCAATTTGCATGGTAGAATCGACATTGAGATGGGGACCATGTCAAAGGCTTTTGGCGTTGTGGGTGGCTACATTGCAGGAACCAAAAGATTGACGGATTATCTTGCACAAAAGGGGCGACCGTTCTTATTTTCGAGTGCAGTAACGGCGGCCGACGTGGCGGCATGTATTGCTGCAGTGGATACGCTGATTGCTTCAGACGCCCTGGTCAAACGACTCTGGGAGAATACATCATTTTTTCAGGAAAAGATGAAACAGATAGGGTTCAATCTCGGGCGTACAGAAACACCCATAACCCCTATTATGATAGGTGATGCTAAGAAGGCCGGTGACTTTAGCCAGATGTTATTTAAGGAGGGTATATTTGCGCAGGTCATTGGTTATCCCACGGTACCTATGGGTAAGGCACGTATCCGCGTAATGCTCTCGGCCACACACAGTGAAGAAGATCTTACGTGGGCGGCAGAATGTTTTGAGAAGATAGGAAAGTTTTTGAAAATATTGTAGACATAGACAGGTGAATTAAATGGACGAGAAACACGTAAAAGGATACACGGAGCATCAAAGAAAAGTTATCAAGAATTTCTACGAGAATAAGGACCTTCGTCTTATACAAAAATTGGGAGAATTAGTATCAAATTTATATGTAGAGACGAGTGAAAAGAAAAAAGAATCTGGGTGGAAGAGGATAAAGAAGATGCTTACTGATTTGAAGGTACATCCGCATGAGGTAGAGTACTTGACGAAGGACAAAAATCTTTCAATGATTTCAAAAAAATTATCAGAGATGTTTTAACACGCATTACTATTGGGAGCATAAAACAGTTTACAGTGGTGTCATCCTGAGCATAGCGAAGGAACTCAATTATAGGATAGATTCTTCACGGAGTTTATCCTGAGTCCTAAAAATGGATTCTTCGCTCCCGCAGTTCGCTCAGAATGACAGGAGGCGAAGGGCTCAGAATGACATGTAAACTGTAAGGTGATCTTAGTAGTAATTATCACACGTAATACGCTCCATCTTATTCTCGATCATATAACTTTCTCTCTATTCTGCTCTCCACAAGACATTGCTTTCACTAGTGCATCTCTGTACGAAACAGGTTCAAATGGGAGAAAAGATTTAATGGACTTATCAAGACAGATAACATCGTTCTTTAAACCTTCCATCAAGCACCGGATTATTGGATTGGACACTGGAGTAAGTATACTCGCGCAATACGCATAAAATCTAATATTGGAGAAGGGAAAAGGGATGAAAATCATTTTCTTGTTGAGAAGACTGGCAAAAATTTTTAGCATCGTTTCATAAGTTAAAATATCTCTCCCTCCTATATCGAAACTTTTTCCCGAGGTTTCAGAAATTTCCAATACACCGACAAGGTACTTAATTACATCGCTAATGGCTATTGGCTGGCATTTGGTTCTTGCCCAGCTGGGAACGGCAATAATAGGAACCGCTTTTACGAGATGTTGAATAATTTCGTAAGAAGCACTCCCTGATCCAATAATTACGGCAGCACGAAGAACGGTTACGGCTACTCTTCCCTTTTTTAATTCTTGTGCTACCTCTATACGATTACGGAGATGAGAAGAAAGGGAACTTCTGATGTCTCCAAGGCCTCCCAGATAAATGATTCTTTTAATGTGTTTTTCCTCTGCAGCCTTTCTGAAATTTGCAGCCGCTCTAATGTCTGCCACTTCAAAACCTCTGAGTCCAAGGCGTAAGGAGTGAATTAAATAATAAGCGGTATCAATACCGTCAAGGGCTGCCTTTAGTTGCTCTTGATTCGAGGCATCAGCTACTGCCACTTCTACCTCCGGCCACAGGGTTTTATACACAGGAGAAGTTTCCCTAACCATTATTCGTACCTTGTATCCTCTTTCTATGAGTTCAGGCACTAACTTGCCTCCAACATATCCCGAGGCACCCGTAACCAGGACCTTACCCATATTCATAAGAGGCTTTGAGGGTAAATTATCACAAAAGAGATATTTATTCTTGTCCGTGTTAGTAGAGGAGTGTTTATTCATATTAGGCTCGTTTTTATTATATCAAACCATTTGTATAAGATGAAGGTCTTATACAAAAATTAGGTGAATTAGTTTCAAATTTATATGTAGAAACCAGTGAAAAAAAGAAAGAATCCGTATGGAAGAGGACTAAGAAATTTTTATTGACTTGAAGGTGAATCCGAATGAGGTAAAATAAATGAAGAAGGATAGAAATTTTATACCGATTTCAAAGAAATTAGCAGATTGTTTTAATATATGATGGAGTAGTGTAAAAAATACATAATCAAAAAGTATTTAGAGAACTAAATCATGAAGATTGCCATAACCGGCTTGTCAGGCTTTTTGGGGCACTACGTAGCGAAGAAACTCTTTGAGAGAGATGTTCACATTAAAGCACTCGTAAGGAGATCCAGTAATACTTCACATCTTAAGGATTATGAAGAAAAGATTACGTTTGTACAGGGTGACCTTGCCAATAAAAATAGCTTAAGGAAGTTTGTACAAGATACCGATATAGTTATCCACACGGCTTATGAGAGGGATGGAGCAGGTTTTCATGAAGCCGCAAATAGGAATATTAAGAGATTCTTAGACGTAAACCTATCAGGAAGTCTGGAGTTATTAAATGCCTCTAAGCAACATGGAGTTAAACAATTCATTTTTATCAGTTCATGTGCAGTATACGGATATATCTTTTCCAATATTAGATTGGATGAACTACATCCCCTGATACCCGATTCAAATTATGGTGCCTATAAGGCTGCCGTGGAGGCATTCTGTCATTCGTACTTCATGTCAAAGAGTATTAATACAACCATATTCCGACCTGTCGGTATCTATGGCGTAAATCCAAATCTGGCTCATTCTGGTTGGTATGATTTAATTAAGAACATTAAAGACGGAGTTGATGTAGAGGTTGTGGGAGGTGGAAAGGTAGTGCATGTTGAAGATGTAGCTCAGGCCATAGATTTAGCGATTGACAACAAAGAGGCCTCGGGAAAGGTTTATAATCTGGTGGACTTTTACGTAGACAATATGACCATAGCAAAAATGGCCAGGGAATTAAGTGCTTCCAAATCAAATATTAATGGCACACCCAAACAGCCCGTCAATACTATTGACAATACTCAATCGAAGACACTGGGTGCCCATTATGTGGGAACTAAAGGCTTAAGACGATATATTCAGGAGTTGGTCAAACTTATTTAAATGTCTGGTTGGGTTATTTATTGCTAAAATTTGTGGCTAAATCATCACAATATCTCTATGAACTATTCACGCAGATTTATTTTATATCTCGGCGGTCTTTCCATCGTATCCTTCTTCTCCTTAAGGTGCAGACCCAGCTTTTTATTTAACCCAAAAGCTGAGACGATAAATCCGCCAAAGTTTGAAAATCCGTATACGGATGGTGAAAATGCCGTTGTAGGAATTGTTGGTGGAGAGAATATAAAGGAGATGGTAAGGGAGGCAGTGTCCCTGATAGGCGGGCTGGAAAAGATGGATGTCAAAGGGAAATCAATCCTTGTCAAACCCAATGTTGTTACGGGTGATCCCCACCCCACCACCACAAACCCTGAGGTTTTGAAGGCGGTGGTTGAAATCCTCTATAAAGAGGGAGCAAAAAGAGTCATAGTTGGGGATATGTCTGCCCTCCTGACCCTCTCTACAGCAAGAAATATGAGAAGAACAGGTCTGACCAGGGCAGCTAAGGAAGCAGGGGCAGAGGTGGTATATTTTGAAGATTATGACTGGGTTGAGGTAGAACTTTCAGACACAAGATATATACAGAAGGTCTATGTCTCAGAATGGATATACAAGGCAGATAGGGTCGTAAACCTTCCCGTAATCAAGACCCATAAGTATGCTGCTTACAGTATATGCTTCAAGAACTTTATTGGAGCCACACACCTGAAACAAAGACCTTACTTTATTGATAGGTCCCATTGGGAGGAGATAATTTCAGAGATTAACCAGGCCTATACTCCACACTTGAATATCATTGACGGAACAACCTCAATGATAGGAGGTGGCCCAAGGAAAGGAACAGAGGCAAAAACCAATATCATCCTCGCCAGTGGTGATAGGATTGCAGCCGATGTCGTTGGCCTGGGTATTATAAAGAGTTTTGGCAAATGGCACAAAGTGGTTGACAAAGGGGTATGGGAACAGAGACAGATAAAGACAGCACTGGGGTTAGGGCTTGGGGTGGGAAAGGGAAAGATAGAGCTTAGAGATAAAGCCCTAGAGGGGCATAATAATGACTTTGAAGATATTGTTCAAAAAGTTAAGAGATATATAAAAGTAAATTAGTCTTTTTGATTCGAAAATAAAATTTGGAATCCTTCCGAAAGGAAGGAAAGAGAAACCTTGCTCTCGCCCGCCTGAATGACCTTGTCGGGCAGGCAAGGAATTCAGGATCAAATTTTCATGTTAAAAGGTTGTCCGAGAATTGTCATTCCGGACTCCCCGCCTGCCGTCGGGCAGGGATCCGGAATCTAATACCTATGTAAATACGTATAATTACAGATTCTGAAATAAATTCAGAATGACAAAAAATAGTGCTTTTGCTTATTCTCGGACAACCTGTTAAGTGGTGACCTAAAGGTCATGAGTGCTTAATAAAAAGTTTTTCAGTTAAAATGGGGGTTTGGATTATGAATCGGTTATCAGTATCGTATCTGGTTTTATGTTTTTTGTTTCTTACATTTCTGGGCTTTGGGAGTATCCATATAGAAACACTCCAATTGGGGCCAAAACTTGCAAAAGCAGAAGACTCGACAAAACACACTCATACAACCCACAATAATAAATGTAAGCCTACCCGTCCTGATATGTTGGGTCCATTTTATGTCCCGAATGCACCGGAACGAACAAGTGTTGGTAAAGGTCACATCCTGAGTGGTGTCGTGAGGTCTAGCGCGGACTGTTCACCTATTGCAGGAACGCGGATAGAGTTCTGGCTGGTTGGTCCACATGGTAGATATGACTATGACCATCGAGCTACGTTGTTTTCCGATAAAATGGGTGCGTATAAATTTGAAAGTAATTTTCCTCCACCTTATGCTCGTAGACCTTCACACATCCATATTAAAGTTACGGTTAAAGGATATCGGACGTTGATCACACAGTACTATCCTGCTAAGGGACAAACAGAAGGCAAATTCGATCTAGTACTGATACCTGAAGACCGAGAAGATATCTTTGATTGATATAGGTGTCTTTTTTGCCTGGCCTTTGTGATAGGTTTACGAGCAAATAATTGATTCACAATTCACGATAAATGATATATTCAGGAGTTGGTGGGCCTCTTGCCTCTCGCTTTTATCTTCTGCCTACTGTTTACCCCCAATGCCTCCTAGCCGTTAAGTCCCGCTTTGCGGGAGAAAGCAAGGAATGGGGGCCAGTATCTGTCTTCTTTTTCTTACCTCCCTTTAGTCTGCTTCTTGATTCCAGCCCATGATTTATATTGCAATCCAGTGAGAGTTGATGAAGGTATGGTTTTTCTTCAGGTTTAAGCCAATCGATCTTTGCTATCATGCCGCTTTTCCAAATATATCGTTTCGATACAATTCCATCTCAATCGACACAAATTGTTACATTTTTTCAAGACAGATTGATATTTAGTTGACTGTAAAAATTTTTGTTAATATTGGAACTGTACCACTTATACCTTTGTAGTATAAGGACGTAGGCAGTTCCATTAGTGCAAATAAATGGCCATTCTCTTATCCAGAAAATCATAGGTACATGATTTGCACCAATTGAACCCACACAGACGAACGGCTGATTAATAAGGAGCAGTAAATATGATTTCAAAACTTCAATTAAATAAATCAAGTATGATATCAAAGCATGAGAACGAAAAAGGCGTAGTCCTTGTTGGCACTATCGCATTAGTAGCTATTTTAGCGTTATTGGGGACAGTGGGTATTGTCACTACCAGCACTGAGATTATAATAAGCAAAAATCACAAGACAAGTGTACAGGCACGTTACATCACGGAAGCAGGAATTCACAGGA
>VSDH01000033.1 GCA_008636105.1 Candidatus Scalindua sediminis
ATATTGCATTAGGTCCTCCTTTAGGTTTTGATTTATTATACCAAAAGAGTTACCTAATTACTGAGCATATACAACAGACACTAATATCCTTTAACAAGCCGATATATGTCTAGTCTTAAAACATATAAACATCACTTATGCGTCTCAGTTTGTTCAATAACACTTGCACATCTATCACATAGGGTTGGGTATTTGTCAATCTTGCCTACTTCTTTACGGTAGTTCCAACATCTTTCACATTTGTTGTTATCTGATACTCTTACCTTGATAAGCAGTTTGTCAAAGATTTCTCCCTTGTTTGCAGAATCTATAGGTTCATTGCTTATGTTTACATCCGAGACAATAAATATCATTGGGAAATCGTTTTCGTATTCCTTTAGGAGTTTAAGCAGATCACCATCTTCGGTATAAAGATCGACTACGGCCTCAAGGGAGTTGCCAATGTGCTTTGCTGCCCTCATCTTTTCCAGCTCCCGCGCAACA
This sequence comes from Candidatus Scalindua sediminis, assembly GCA_008636105.1. Taxonomy (GTDB): domain Bacteria; phylum Planctomycetota; class Brocadiia; order Brocadiales; family Scalinduaceae; genus Scalindua_A; species Scalindua_A sediminis. The sequence continues at coordinate 484 of VSDH01000033.1, forward strand.
TCAGTTCTGACCTTGATGATATTGTCCCACTTATTATTAAGTTCTTCGTCCACATATTCTTTAATAGAAACAGGCCACTCGGCCAGATGCACACCGGAAGTATTACCGTTATCTTGTTTCATCTCCATCCATACTTCTTCTGTTGTATACACCAATATGGGAGCCAATAGTCTTACCAATACCGAATTCACCCTGTGAAGCACTGTTTGAGCAGCTCGTCTTTCGGGTGATTTTTTTGAAAAGGTATAGAGTCTGTCTTTCAAGATGTCGAAATAAAAGGAACTCATTTCAACAGTACAAAAATTATGTATGTTGTGGTAAACGCGATGAAATGAGAACGACTCAAAAGCGTTAGTTACAGAGTTTATGAGCATTTCTATCTTGTGCAGGACCCATCGGTCAATCTCCAACAGTTGTGCGTATTCTACAGAATCTTTATCCGGGTCGAAATCATATAAATTACCAAGAATGTATCTGAATGTATTCCTGATGCGCCTATAAGAATCCGACATTCTTAGAATAATAGAACGTGAAACATTCATCTCATTTCTATATTCCATAGAAGCCGTCCATAATCTTATGATGTCCCCCCCCAATTCTTTCAATGCATCACCAACCGATATAAAGTTACCAAGTGATTTAGACATCTTCTCACCCTTTTCATCTACCACAAAGCCATGGGTCAAAACTGTCTTAAAAGGCGCACACCCCCATGCCGCAACAGAAGGCAGTAATGATAGCTGAAACCAACCCCTGTGCTGGTCACTTCCTTCAAGGTAAATGTCTGCAGGAAATGTTAATTCTTCGCGCTTATTAAGCACTGCGTGATGACTTGAGCCTGACTCGAACCATACGTCGAATATGTCATTTTCCTTTTCAAAATCAGTGGAATTGCAATTTGGGCATTTAGTACCATTTGGCAGAAATTCCTTTGCATCTTTATAAAACCAACTATCTGCACCATGTTTTAAAAACATATCTCTCACGTGATATATAATCTTTACGTCAAGGATTGTCTCTTTACAACTGGTGCAATAGAAAGCGGGTATTGGCACACCCCAGGAACGCTGTCTTGAAATACACCAATCCGGGCGATCTTTTATCATATTAGTCATCCGCACATCACCCCATGACGGAACCCAATTTATCTTTTTTATCTCTTCTAATAAATTATCCCTGAGACCTTGATGGTCTATATTTACAAACCATTGTTCTGTTGCACGGAAAATAACAGGCTTCCTGCATCGCCAGCAGTGAGGATATGAATGACTCAAATGATCCATATGTAATAACAGGCCTAATTCGTCCAGTTTCTTTGTTATCGACTTATTACCCTCAGTTATTTGCTGTCCGGCAAATTCCCCTGCCTCCTCTGTAAAACAGCCGGATTCATCGACCGGACTGATAATGGGCAGTTTATACTTCAACCCTGTTATATAGTCTTCCTGACCATGACCCGGCGCCGTATGCACACACCCTGTTCCATCCGTAAGTGTAACATAATCGGCTAAGACTATTGTCCCCACCCTGTCCAGCATATTGTGTTTATATTTAAGCCCTTCTAACGAGCTGCCAGTTGTAGTGCCAAGGCGTTCATAATTTTCAATCTTCAATAAATCCATAATAGAATCGACCACACTGTCTGCGAGTATTGTAACTTCCTTCTTTTGCGTTTTTGGATTTGTGTATCTTACTGCCGTATATTTATAATCCGGATGCAAGGCGATTGCGAGGTTCGCTGGCAACGTCCAGGGAGTGGTTGTCCAGATTAGTATATAAACATCTTCGTCTGCTATGTCTTTAAAGATATCTTTGGGTTTGTCTATAAGCTTGAAATTAACGTAGATAGATGGACTGGTTTCATTCTGATATTCCAATTCTGCTTCTGCAAGAGCGGTCTCACAACTCATACACCAGTGTATGGGTTTCCGCATCCTGTAAACGTATCCTTTTTCTACAAGCTTTCCAAAGACCTCCAGTATGCCGGCCTCATATTGAGGAGTGAATGTTAGATAGGCGGATTCCCAATCACCAGAGACTCCCAGGGCCTTAAATTGTTTCTTTTGCACCTTTACGAATTTCTCTGCATACTTCTTGCATTTCTTGCGAATCTCAATCTTCTCCATACTCTTTGCCTTAGGGCCCAGTTCCTGCATGACTCTATGTTCTATAGGTAGACCATGACAATCCCAACCCGGTATATATGGGGCGTCATACCCCTTCATCGTGTAGTACCTGACTATTATGTCTTTCAGTATTTTATTTAATCCGGTTCCAATGTGCAGGTCTCCTGTTGGATAAGGGGGTCCATCATGCAGAATAAATTTCTTAGCGCCTGCCCTTGCCTTTCGGATCTGGGCGTAAAGATTTTCCTTTTCCCATTTCTTCAGGAACTCAGGTTCCTTTTGGATAAGGTTTCCCTTCATGGAAAATTTTGTTTTTGGTAAATTTATCGTATCCTTATAGCTCATCTACTAAATCAACCTGTATATATCTTTCTCTGTAATATTTCTTACAAATATTTCTTTGTCTTTCGATTTTTCTCCAGAAACTATTTGAATATCAGAGGTTTTGATGTTTAACCATTTAGCCAGGGCCTTAACTATTGCCTTATTTGCCTTTCCCTTTTCAGGTGGTGATGTGACTGCAATTTTCAGTTTCTCAGCATATTCACCTATGACCTTCTCTTTGCTTGAATTTGGCTGTATCCTTGCAGGTATTATTATTCCATCCCCCATTTCTCTGATCTTAATCATTTTTAATTTTCACAAAAGCGGATTCATAAACCTTTAAAAACTGCAGAACCGATGCGAACCATGTTTGCACCTTCTTCAATTGCAACTTCAAAATCCTGAGTCATTCCCATGGAAAGATACTTCATCTCAATACCATAAATGTTTTTCTCTTTGATTCTTTCGCTCTGCCCTCTTAATCCCCTGAAAACTGGTCTGCATTCTTCGGGATCATCAACAATAGGAGCCATTGTCATTAAACCCTCAACACTAATTCCTTCCATTTTACTTAATTCATACATAAAAGGAATAACGTCACCTGGAGAAAGACCATACTTAGATTCTTCACCACTTACGTTTATCTCTACCAGTATTCTGGTTTTTTTATTTAGCTTTAAAGACTCTTTATTTATTTCCTCTGCAAGACGTGTATTCTCTACCGAATGTATCAAATCAAAGATACGGATTGCCTTTTTAACCTTATTTCGTTGAAGATGTCCAAACATATGCCAGTGTAAATCTAAGTCGCTCAGAGTTTTCAACTTTCTTTCCGTATCTTGTAAACGATTTTCGCCTACGCATGAAATACCCAGTTCATATAACATTTTTATGATATGTGCTTCTACATACTTTGTTGAGATTACTAATTCAATTGGGCCTTGATTATGTCTAGAACGTGAACTAGCTAACTTTATGCGTCCTTGCAAATCAGCCAGATTTTGTGCTATGATCTTTTTTTCTGTTGTTAGTTCGCTATCCAATTCAGCCATGTTAATTCAGATTCTTTTCAACCGCTGATTCATTAATTGTTCATCTGGTTCCCACGCAGAGCATGGGAACCAGTCTATGCGTTCCACCACCAGATCCCCTCGTTCCCACGCTCTGCGTGGGAACGTCTATATTACAAACCAGGATATCATGAATTAGCGAACACCCACCGCTATTTACGGGCAGGAAGTGAGCTAATTTATTTTAATATTCTATTGAAAATGTTTCATACTCACCAGTTACCTGTTCCCAGTTTATTTCCACATCTCTTACCATTGCTCCAGGTGGTCCTTTTTTACACCACGATATAACTTTTTCAACCTTTTCTCTTTCACCCTCGAAGACAGCTTCGACACGACCATCCCAGCAATTTCTCACCCAACCAGTCAAACCCAATAAACTGGCTTCTTCTCTTGTATTAGCCCTAAAGAAGACTCCCTGAACGCTACCCTCTATAAATACATGAGCTCTTACCTTTTCCATTTTTTAAAAACTTAGCTACTGGCCTATCAATAGGCATACTCTATTACGAAAATATTTATAGAAAAAGGATGTTTTAACGCCTTATCCCAAGAGAGAGAAGATTATACTGAAATCCTAGAGGTCCAGTCAACATATCTTCCAACTTGGTTAGATTTGGAGTGTTTATCAAGGCAGGATTATGCCGGAATCTTTGCCACCCTTCATGCACTCTCAGTTCATAAAAGTGCATGAAAAATGTCTCAGGAATCATTCTGCATATATATGGTCACTATCACCAGCAGTAGGAAGCTTATGCATGCCCATAAAGGTAAATAAAACTATAGGAAAAGCGACCAATAGTACTATTGAGAGCAGAATAGGCCTAAAAGATTTACTTATACTTGTCTTAGGCAAAAACATAGGTAAATGTAGATAAGCAAGATAAACAAGCCAGCTAATTAAAGACCATACTTCTTTAGGATCCCATCCCCAATATGTGCCCCATGCACCCTTGGCCCAAATCGAGCCCGTAATCAAACCAACTGTTAGAAAAGGAAAGCCGATAGTCACTGAAATATAGGCCAGCTTGTCAAAGGTTACGTCTCTGCTTAATTGACTGCCTGCTCCAGACATAACTATCTCCTGCGCCCTTCCACGATAAATTGCCCTGTATATCAGATAAACAATTGCAGCGGAAAATGATATGCTCAAGGCGGAATAAGATATAAAATAGTTTATTACGTGTACAACCAGCCAGTTGCTCTGTAGGGCCGGGGGCAATTCTTTTATGGTACTATCAGAATTGATTGCAAAGTATAACATCCAGGCCGATAAGGCGCATTGTAAAGCTCCAATAATTCCCAAACGGGATTCATGTACACGTGCAATGAAAATCGTAACAAGCTCCATAATCAGATACACGAGGGCAATGCTCCATGCAAAAAACACAAATGACTCGTACTTATCCGACATCGGTACATGATTTGCCTCATACCATCTTTGTAATACTAAAGCAGTATTTAATATAAAAGCGCCGGAAAGGATACCAAATGCGATCCAGCGTAATGCTTTTGCTCTCCATACTTCTCTGACTATGTAAGCTACTATACACAAAATAAACAAATAAAAAGTAATATTCAGCATAAAATTCATGTCTAATGCACCTCTCTTTTATATTCTTGTTAAACGATAACCATTATCATCAATCTATGATTTAATAAGTTTTCAAATCTATCTGGTTGATATTTATTGCTCAATATGCTCTGCCGCAATCTCATCTTCACTGTAATAATTTTCTACCTTTTGTCCTTTCTTCAATTTACGTCTTAAGAAAGGTTTTACATAGAAAATAAAGACAATACCTACGCATAAAAGGATAAATCCTGAATAAACTACTACTAAACCAGGATTTTTAGTTACCTGGAGTCCGGTGTATTTCTCTCCTTCAGGGTCGTAACTGGATTGGTAGAATACATAACCCTTGTACTTCATAGGATCATTTACCTCAATAGTCTTTGTCAACACAGTTTCTCCATTTTCAACAACTCTCAGTATACTCTTGTAATCTTTCACTTCCATACCAGATCTTTCATACAAAAGAGCAAAGTTTTTATCAGGATACCACATTGCCGGACTTTGCGAAAGTACCCACTCTTCTACTTTACCCCTGGGTCCATCAATTTCTACAAATATTGCAGGGTTTCCAACATGTTCACCAGGCATATGATCATGACCCTCATGATTATCAGACTTTCTTACAACTTCCTTTCTCACACTATACGATGGAAAATACTTTGCTATTTGCAATTGCTGTCCCGTTTCGCCTATATCGTACCCCTTGTTGATTTCCCAATCTGTAATGCTAATTACCTTTTCGTCCTTTATATAAGAAAAAGCTTGTTTTCCATTTTTGTTTTGAACTATCCTTAATTTTTTTGAAGCAAGCGAAAAATCGTCCGGAACATAACAAATTAACTTAATATCCTTATATTTTGTTTGATGTGCCTGATCCCAATAATCCGGATATTTCGCAAATGACCATCGTGAATCTATTCCCTGTGGACCCGTAATCTCAACCCGAACGCCCGGATTATTTGGAGATTGTTCTTTTAGTGGTTTTGACCTATTAACATAGTCAAGCGTGAATTCCTTAATTTCTATCTTATAATATGTATTATCTATTGAAAATCTTTTACCCTCCTCAATGATCACGCTCTTATGAATATTCTTTTCATCTACAATGATATTTAACTCCGGCCTATGGCTTTTTCCTGCTGTCTTGATCAATTTCTCAAAATCCTCGTCGTTATTTGCCCATAAATATTCTATTTTTAAGCCACGCCTAGGATCATTATACCAATTACGGCCCTTGGCAAAAAGCCATCCTTCTGCAGCAACATCCTCAGAACCTACTAATTGTACGTATATAGCAGGATTCCTTGGATCGCTGGATATATTGATTGGTTCCTGTAAATATTCAGCATCCGGGTAATAATCTTTAATTGTAACTATATAGTTAGAACCCGGAATCTTATTCTTTTTGCCTATTTTTACAGGCAAGTTTCTTTGCCTGTCTTTATCCTTTACGTAAGAAACTAATCTGTATTTTGGAGGATGTTTTTCTATTAAAAAATCATCACAGTATACCTTAAAATTTAATGGTATCTTCTTATAGTCGCCACGCCTTAAGTAATAGTCTACTGATTTGCCTTCATAGACATTTACACCGCCTTTTTCACCAAATTGGAGGTCGATAAAACAACCAATTAAAGTCAATATAATACTAATGTGCGTGAGCAAAAAACCTATTTGAAGTATAGTATTACGCCATCTCTTAACCGTACAACAACCCAAATTTACACACAGTAATACTAAGAGGAGTGCAAACCAATAGGAATGAAAAATATCCGTAAGCTGAATTGCTGAAAAGAATTTTGTAAGACCTTCGCCATATTTTCTTATATAATCTTCAGGAGTTCGTTGTTGAAGTATTATCGTACCTACAATACATGAAACAGCAAGTACTATTATGATGATTACGGCAAGCTTAACAGAACATAAAAACTGCCAAACCTTACTTCCATCTTTCTCCTTTTTCCCTTTTGAGTTTGTTGCTTTTGTCATACTGCCTTACTGAATTATCGCCTCTTATATTTGAACACATCTCTCACCACTTAAAAAAGTTTGTTAAGTCGTGTAAGAATTGTCTTTAATTTTGGCTACTTAATAAATATTCCCTATTATTACTCAATACCTTTCTCAGCAATCGTTGTCTCACCTGTTGGTGGATATGATTAGTAATTCTACTCTTCTATTTTGTTTTTTCCCTTCTTTAGTATCGTTAGAAGCAATGTAACGATTCGCACCATAGCCGGCTATGTGTATTCTTTTTTCATCAATACCTTCTTTTTTAACAAGATACTGCAATACACTCAGTGCCCTTCCTGCAGAGAGATGGTGATTGGAATCCCATAGATATCTTGATCTCACTATGGGATCGGCATCCGTATGACCATCAATCCTTACGAGCGTGGAAGGTTTTAACTTGAGGTGTTCTGCTATTATTTGTAGAGCTAATTTACCTTCTTTTTTTATCACTGCAAAGCCTGAGCTAAATAGAATTGTTTCTGGAAGCTGAATCACTGGACCTTCAGTCGTGTCTCTAACAACCGCTCCCCCCCCAATAGTATTCGCAAGAATTTCTAACTCGGCACGAAGCATTTCTTTTTCTTCCCTCTCCGCCTCGCTTTCTACCCTCAATCTGCTAAGCTCATCCATTTGGTCACGAATAGTAATTGCCTGTCGGCTATTCGCTGTCCTGAGTTCTTTCAGTTCCGCACACCCCTGCCCAAAGCCCAATACCGATAAACCCAAAAATACTAACCCAATGCTCCTCCAATTTCTCTTCATGTTTTTCTCTCCCCCGTTAAGAACTTCTATTTAAAAATAAATTTCCTCAATAAAAGTCTTTGCAACTCTAAAAAAACATTTTAGGTACATTAAAAGAATGAAGGTCTTCCACTACGCATCGTGAAAACATACTCTAACGAATTTGTCGTAAATTTAAATATAACACCTGATAATATTCTTTTCAAGTTATTTCTTCTCGTTGACAATTTTGCAACTCAAAGCTAAACTTTATATATCTTCTCCGGATCAAAGACTCTTTTTTCTGTTATTTCGATGCTATCCTTTTCATTGTTGTATTTTCTGAAATAACACGACCTATACCCTTCGTGACACGCCGCAACACTTTGATCAACTTTAATGACTAAAGAGTTACCCTCACAATCAAAAAAAATCTCTTTCACCATTTGAACATGACCTGAAGTCTCGCCTTTAAGCATTAATCTATTCTTAGAACGACGAAAGACATGAACTTTTTCAGTTTCAATTGTTTTTTCTAAAGCTGCTTGATTCATATAACACAGTGTTAAAACATTATTATCTACTATATCAACTATAACTGCGGGGATTAAGCCTTTGTCATTAAATTTCAGGTTGTTTAATAATTGCATTCTCCCTCTCCAATCAAAACTCTGTTTTCCGATTCTGATTTAAATTTTTTAATCTCGCTGTAGAGTTTGTTTGCTGTTTCTTTAGGGTTTTTAGAAAGCAGCACAGCAGATATAACAGCGACACCATCCGCACCATTTAAAAAAGCCTCCCTAACATTATATTCGTTAATACCGCCCAGAGCTATAACGGGGATTCTTATTTGTTCCTTTATCTTTCTAATTTCTCTCACTCCTATCGGCTGCATAAAATAATCTTTAAACGGCGTATTAAATACGGGACTGATAGTTATGTAATCTGCTCCTTCAATATTTGCCTTTTCTGCTTCTTGTAAATTATGCGCAGAAAAACCAATCAATTTATTTTGCCCGATCATCTTTCGCACTATATCTATATTCAAAGATTGCCAGCCCAGATGTACACCATCTGCATCGACAGCCTGTGCTATGTCTACTCTATCATTAATTATAAAATTTACATTTAGCTCTTTTGTTATCTCACGAAGTTTCCTTGCTAATATATACAAATTCTTAGTACTTAAATCCTTTTCTCTTAATTGTACAGTCCCAACCCCACCTTCAATAGCCTTTCTAATTATTTCTGCAAGTTCCGCTTCGCAGATTTTCCTGCTAGTTATCAATACAAAATCCAATTTTCTCAACAGTTCACCACGCATATTTCTAAACTTTAAACTCTACACTTATCCCGATTAAGTCTTTATATCTTCTAAGCAAAGGCTTTGCACCCTTTGTAATATAATCATCCACTTGCTTTGGTGCTCTACCGATGAAATTTTTTGGATTCAGGATATCAGATATTTTATCTTTAATACACGCAAAATCTTTGTCTTTAATAATTCTCTCTAATAAATCATTATCTATACCCTTTTCTTTAATAAATTTAGAGGCTTCCATTGAATATTTACGAATCTTTTCATGAAGCTTCTGTCGATCACCACCTGCTTTAACTGCTTCCACCAATATACTTTCAGAAGCCATAAAAGGCAATTCCTGTCTGACATGCCGCTCTATCATTTTTGGATATACTACCAATCCCCTTACAACATTAAGAACAATATTCAGTATTGAGTCAGTGGCAAGAAACATCTCAGGCAATACCAGACGTCGGTTTGCAGAATCATCAAGTGTTCTTTCAAACCATTGAGCGCTACTTGTTAAATCAGGATTCATACTATTGCAAATAACATAACGAGACAAAGACGTAACCCTTTCGCAACGCATCGGGTTTCTTTTATAAGGCATTGCAGAAGAACCAATTTGTTGCTTCTCGAACGGCTCCTCTATCTCTCTTAAATTATGCAACAATCTAATATCATTTGCAAACTTGTGTGCGGATTGAGCAATACCAGATAAAACATCTGAAATTTGACTATCTACTTTGCGGCTGTATATCTGACCAGTAACTGGGAAAATCTTGTCAAAACCTAATTTTCTTGCAATTTCCTTATCTAGCCGCTTTACCTTTTCTTCATCATTATTAAACAGGACCATAAAACTATTTTGTGTACCTATAGTACCTTTCGCGCCCCTAAATTTTAAATTATCAATGCGGTATTCGGTATCCTCTATATCAAGTATAAAATCCTGCATCCACAAACATGCCCTTTTTCCAACTGTAGTAAGTTGAGCTGGTTGATAATGCGTGTATCCTAGAGTAATTACATCCCTATTTTTTTTAGCAAAAATTACAAGGGCATTAATAATATTAATCAATTTTTTTAATAAGATCTTCATACCGTTTCTAATCAGTATTAAGTCTGTATTATCCTGGACAAAGGCACTTGTAGCACCCAAATGAATTATTGGATTTGCCCCAGGACATTGTTCACCAAAGGCAAGAACATGCGCCATTACATCATGCTTCACTCTAATTTCGTGCTTTTTTGCAACGTCAAAATTTATTTTATCCTTGAATTTAATCATTTCTTCAATTTGTTTTTTTGTTATAGTTTTGACCCCAAGGCTTCTCTGAGTCTCCGCCAGTGCAATCCATAGCTTTCTCCATGTACTATATTTCAGTTTATCTGAAAAATTATAACTCATTTCTTCACTGGCGTATCTCTCAGCTAAAGGACTTTGATATTTTTCAAACCTTTTATCTTTTGACGTCTTCGGCTTTCTTCTCATTTTATACCCAAACTTGATTTTGTGAATAACGGTTCAAATTTATAACCCCTGTTTTCAATCCTTTTTCTTGCACCCTCTTCTCTATCTACTACGCATATAATTTTAAATACTGATGCTCCTGTGCTTTCAATAATTTTCGCAGCTAATAACGCCTGTGTACCAGTAGTTGAAATATCCTCAACAATAACAACTTTATCCTCATCATTCAAGTCCCCTTCTATCGCTCGATCAATGCCATAACCTTTGCTTCCCTTTCTTACTATGACAAAAGGTAAACCTGTCTTAAGTGAAAGTGCCGTAGCAAGTGGTACACCACCCAATTCCATTCCGGCAATTTTAGACGTTTCGCCGGTAACCATTTTCACCATTTTTCCGGTAATTTCTTCTAATACTTTTGGTCTTGTTTCAAATGCGTATTTGTCGAATATGTAATTGCTTCTTTTACCAGAGCTTAATGTAAAGTTTCCCTCTTTATATGAGATCTCAACTATTTTTTTACCCAACTGGTTTAAATTCATGTATAACTTTGTTTGAATCCGGGATAATTGCCACGAATGTCAGCTTGTGAGAAAAAAAAATGCCATCTTTATAAAAAGATGGCATTATCACTTTTATTATCCTATTTATCACATCTACGTAATGTCTACTTCTTTTTCCCCTTTTTATCTTCTTTCTCCTCAGGCACTTCACTCACTATAGCATCAGTAGTCAATAACAAACTCGCAATACTCGCGCTATTTTGAAGGGCAATTCTCACAACCTTTGTAGGATCTATTATGCCTGCCTTGACCAAATCTGTGTACTCTTCTTTAACAGCATCAAAACCAAAATTATCTTTTGAATCTTTTACTTTTTGAACAACTAAAGTCCCATTGCAGCCTGCATTGTCAGCAATCTGCTTAAGTGGAATTTCTAATGATTTCTTGATTATATTTATTCCGATTTTTTCATCTTCATCTGCTTCTGATTCTACTTTTTTCAAGACTCTTCCTGCTCTTAAAAGCGCCACACCTCCACCTGGTAATATTCCTTCCTCAACAGCAGCCTTAGTAGCATGCATAGCATCCTCTATTCGTGCCTTCTTCGCCTTCATCTCTGCTTCTGTTGCGGCACCAACATTTATCTTTGCTATTCCGCTTGTAAGCTTGGCTAACCTTTCTTGTAATTTTTCCTTATCATAATCTGAAGTGGCATCTTCGATCTCATTTTTTATTTGTGCAATTCTACCCTGAATAGTTTCAGTTGAACCACCACCTTCGAATATCATTGTATTTTCTTTACCAATAATAACCTTTTTGGCCCTTCCCAAATCTGAAAGTTTAACGCTACTCAATTCTATACCCAGATTCTCAAATATAGCATTTCCACCAGTCAACGTAGCTATATCTTCGAGCATAGCCTTTCTTCTATCTCCAAATTCAGGCGCCTTTACTGCAGCGCATTTCAATGTGCCTCGAATCTTATTGACAACGAGAGTTGAAATTGCCTCTCCTTCTATATCCTCAGCAATCACCAATAATGGTTCTCCCGATTTAGATATCTTTTCTAGTAAAGGTAAAAGATCCTTTACTGTTGATATCTTCTTCTCATGAATTAATATGTACGGATTTTCTAAAACGGTTTCCATTTTCCCGGTATCAGTAACAAAATATGGAGACAAGAAACCTTTATCAAATTGCATTCCCTCCACCAATTCCACTGAGGTATCCAGGCCTGTACCTTCCTCAACTGCTATTATGCCATCTTTTCCTGCCCGCTCCATAGCATTTGATATCTGCTCTCCAATTTCGGGATCATTGTTTGCTGCAATAGTACCGACTTGCTTTATTTCTTTCTTTCCAGTAACTGGAATACTCATTTTGCTAAGTTCTTTTGTCATAGCATCGATAGCTTTTTCAATCCCGCGTTTTATACCAACTGGACTAGCTCCAGATACAATGCTTTTTAAACCCTCTTTATATATTGCTTCCGTCAATACAGTTGCCGTTGTAGTGCCATCACCAGCAATATCAGCCGTCTTAGATGCAACTTCTTTCACCATCTTTGCCCCTATATCTTCGTAAGGATCTTCGAATTCTATTTCCTTTGCAACCATAACTCCATCTTTTGTTATAGTTGGAGAGCCAAAGCTCTTTTCAATAATAACATTTCTACCCCTTGGGCCAAGTGTTACCTTGACTGCTTCAGACAACATACCTATTCCCTTTTTTATGGCTTCCCCTACATCGTGACCATATATAACTTTTTTACCAGCCATCTCTCCCTCCAAAAATATTATTCTATCACAGCAAGAATATCATCTTCAGACATCAGAAGGTATTCTTCTGTTCCGATCATAACCTCAGTTCCAGCATAAGAGGAAAAAACCACCCTATCCCCCTTCTTCACTTGAAACTTTGCCCTTTTTCCGTTATCCAACAACTTCCCATCACCCAACGCAATTATCTTTCCTTCTTTTGGCTTTTCCTTGGCAGTTTCTGGTAAAACAATGCCTCCAGCTGTTTTCCCTTTTGCCTCCAACCTTTTCACCAGTAATTTTTCTCCTATTGGTTTCGTTTTCATACTTTCCTCCTCACTCCTTTCTCTGTAACAACTTTACACAAAACATAAAATACCATCGTTAACCTTTCCAGTAATATCTTTCTATTGACTGCTCTACCGCATATTTAATCATATCCTTGTTTATTGGCTTAGAAATCAATGTGTAGGCATTTGCCTCTATTGCATCCATCTTTAATTCCTTAGAGGTATCTGCAGAAACAAAAATACATGGAATTATCATTTTCTTTTCTTCTTTTATGAATGCAAATGTATCCAATCCACTAAAATCTGGAAGGTGTATGTCCAATATTAAAAGATGCAGGAATTTCTGTTTTGCAATTTCAACTGCCTCTCTGCCACAACTCGCTAAATATGTTACGTAACCCTCTGGTTCGAATATATTTTTTAAGCTGTACCGACAGTTTTCATCGTCATCGGTTATTAAAATACTATAACTTCCCTTGTCTTGTTTTAAAAAAGTCATCATATAAATCTAATTCCTTCTGTCTAATCGCTAATTGTGTTTAAATTGAACGTTTTAATGTTTTAAAGTACTTATACTAATTTTAAGCAAAACAAATGCCAACATGCTTTTAGTACGCCTCAGCACACTTAGATTTACATAAGTGTTTTAATAAAAGAAACTTATTCACTGCACAAAATTTACTAAATGTCTGCCACTTTGACGCTCAACCTTATAACTCAAACTTTTTTCTGCCATTATGACATCTGGTTTATGTTAAAACATTCACATTTTACCAAGGACAAGTTAGATATATCACCTCTTATCCTAATTTCTAAATAGGTTTAGGAGGAATAAACTTAAAATATTTTGTAAAGTCCTTTATAAATGTTATCATATTCAGAATTTTAATTTAAAACATCAATTTTATAAAAATCTCTAGGATTTAGCGAACTTATCATCAATAAAACACACATTTAAAATGCAGCTTTCTGATAACGAAAAAAATATTAGCAAATCTAACCAAAGTATACTACTAAAATTATATTCAATCTTAAGATTAATAAAGTTCTCACACACTATTTTCTCATTACCATTTGCAGTAATGAGCGCTTTTATTGCGGCAAATGGATTACCCAGCTTAAGACAAATCCTCTTAATAATAGGTGCGTTAATCATGGCACGTAGTTGCGCAATGTCATTTAACAGGCTTGTTGATGCCAAATATGACATTCTAAACCCCAGGACAGATTATCGTATTCATCTCCAAAATCTCATAGGAAGACCAAATCTCTGGATTTTTACAGTATTTTGTGCAATTCTGTTTGTTGTCTTTGCCGCCGGATTAAACCTACTCTCTTTACTCCTTTCCCCGATAGCCCTCCTAATAATTTTTGGGTATTCATACACTAAAAGATTTACCAATTTATCACATGTTGTATTAGGATTGGCACTTGCATTGTCTCCGATAGGTGCCTGGATAGGAATAAAAGGAGAAATTAATCTTGCTCCTTTTATCCTGGCATTTGCTGTTTTATTATGGACAGCAGGTTTCGATATTATTTATTCATGTCAGGATTTACAACATGACTTAAAAACCGGATTATATTCTATACCCAGGAAAATGGGGCTCAAAAATTCACTTAGGCTATCTTCTATCTTGCATTTTATCATGGTAATAGTTCTCGTCATATTTATGTATTTTGCTAACCTTGATATTATTTATTTTGGGGGAGTATGTTTCGTTTGTGTAATGTTATTTTATGAGCATTCACTCATAAAACCTCATGATTTATCAAATATAAACACGGCCTTTTTCACTGTTAATGGTTTAATAAGCATAATATTGATGATTATTACACTTGTAGATGTCTTTATCTAAACCAAGAGCTCAGTTCATTTACAATTCGCCAGAATGGCGGAATCGAGCTGACAAGCTAAGAAATTCAGGGACGCTCATTTTTTACCTAAAAGCCAAAAGATAAGAGACAGGATAATGCTAATAATGATACATGTTGTAAGAGGAAAATAAAAATTGAAATTATTCCTCTCTATAGCTATGTCACCTGGTAACTTGCCAATAAAAGGTATCTTGTTTCCTACAATGAAAACAATTCCAATTACAACCAGTAAAAGTCCAATAAAAATAAATAATTTTCCAAAATCAGCCACAGCTAACATCTCAAGACTTATTTTAAGCTTCTCTTTTTTCTTCTACTTGCCTTTTCCTTCTTTTCCTCTTCTTCTCCATTTTCAATGTAAGTCCTAGAAGGTTCTGGTGGTCTTATATCATTACTCAAGAAGTTTTCCCCCAAATATGATTTTCTTGCCAAAGGATCATGAAGTAACTTTTGTGTAGTTCCACTAGTTATAATATTCCCCTCATTAAGAATATAAGAATGATCCGTAATACTTAAGGCTTCTCTTACATTATGGTCTGTTAGTAATATACCGATGCCCTTATCTTTTAAACCCAAAACGATATCCTGAATTTCCGCGACAGCAATTGGATCAATAAAAGAAAAAGGCTCATCCAGGAGTATCAATGAGGGTGAGGTTGACATTGCTCTTGCAATCTCAAGACGCCTTCTTTCACCACCTGAAAGAATACAGGCTTTTTTCTTTGATAAATGTGTTAGCCCTAACTCTCCTAAGAGCTGATTCTTTTTTTTTATCCTTTCTCTATAGTTGAACTTAAGTGTCTCCAATATCGCCAGTATGTTATCTTCAACAGTTAAGTGCTGAAAGACAGAAGGTTCTTGAGAAAGGTATCCCATCCCTAATCTTGCACGCTGGTATATTGGTAAATCCGTAACATCCACACCGCGAAAGAAAACGCTACCGTAACTTGGCTTAATCAAACCAATTATCATTGAAAACGCAGTACTCTTTCCCGCACCATTTTGTCCCAGAAGACCTGCTATCTCTCCAGAGTGAACTTCAAAGTTGACACGATTCACAACATTTCTTTTACCATAAGTCTTCGTTAATTCAATTGCCTGTATTAATTTCATTAATAACTCCTTAAGCTACCTAATAAATTTAATTGTCCTCAATGGCCAAAATACCATAAAGGCTTTTCCTACCAGGCTGCTCTCAGGAACAAACTTCCAAAATCTACTATCATTACTGTTTCTACTATTATCACCAAGAAAGAAATACTCTTTTTCTCCTATTTCGGCAGGCCTCAGCGTACCCCACTCTCCAGCGTTTGTGTAGTAAACATCACGGAAAATAGAGATGTTTTTAAAGACCGCTTCAGTATTTACTCCACCAATCTTCAATTTGCTGTGTTTTGTATAATTGCCTGATGGTAGCAAATCATCGTCATAAGTATGTGAAAAAACTTCTGAATCGTTCAATTTTAAACTAACTCTTTTATCAACATTTGAAAACTCAATCCTACACTTATTTTCTAGTTCTATAAAGGTATTAGCATCACTTACAATTATCATATTTGACATCTTAAGATACGATTCCCTTTTCTCACCTCTTGATCGTATAAATGCCTCAAATGTTTTTTCATCTTTTTCCAGTATAATCGAAATACCTCCGCTGTTTCTTGAGGTCACTACATCGAATTTTACCATAATATCGCCATCTATTGCATCGGTAATCTTGCTATTGTAAACATTATAATCTGTAATTTGCCTTTCAAATGTTGCGTATGATGCCTGAGTAAATCCTTCTGGCAATTTCAAATGTAACTGCCTTTTGTCGATATCCCAGAAGTCATCCTTAGCCTCCCAATTTTTAACTATTTCCTGTTTTCCCGGATAATTGCTATCAAAAACAGGTGCCCAGAGTTCCTCTTGTACTTTTGCTGGCTTTCTTTCTACCCTGCCGTTGATGTAAATATCTCCATTTACGATTTGAAGTCTTTCTTCGGGTAAACCAATCACACGCTTTATATAATTTTTCCGCGCAATGCGGACATTTGTGGAGCCACATTGTTCGCAAACAATTATCTCCTTTGTATTACAAGTCTTACATACCACTTTGTGATATTGGGTTAGACCGAGATAACCTTTTATACTGTTAATCTTGCCTTTAAGGTAATTCTCTCTTTTTATATCATTAGAGCATTTTTTACATATCGTTGATTGGCGTGAAGTATAACCACATGATAAACAGGTAACATCACTAAATGGATATTTAAAAACGGAGATATCCCACCTTTTGGGCGTGCCAAAATCATAAACAAACTTGTTTACAAGTATCCTGTTCCCCCCCCTCTTCATATATCCAGACATATTTATCTTATAAAAACAATTTGAACATCTCGCATAATTAGCATGGTAGTCACTCTCGAATTTCCAACTGCAGTTAGGACATTTAACAACTCTATGCTGCCCCAATAATGTAGGCGCCATCGAACCCGTTGGAATCTTAAACGCTTCCACTACAAAAATTCTCAATATAAAAGCAAGCGCTATTGCAATTAAAATAGACTCAAAGTTTTCGCGGACAAAGCCCTTTTTCTTTTTACCCTTTTTCTTGTCAATACCACTTTTTAACTCTGCTTTACCCATATTAACTTCGTCAAAGAATCTTCTATAAATCTTGTTTAAAAAATCTAATGTTACTTCTACCCTATTTGATTAATTATCATTATGCACTACATCTCATGTGCTGTTCACACATCCGTAGATAATACGGATAAAAACGCACTTTGTGGAATTTCTACATTTCCAACATTTTTCATCCTCTTTTTTCCCTCTTTCTGTTTCTCAAGAAGCTTTCGTTTTCTGGTAACATCACCACCATAGCACTTTGCCGTAACATTTTTTGCCATTTGACGTATTGTCTCTCTTGCAATAACCCTGCCTCCAATAGCTGCCTGAATGGGAATTTCAAACATATGCCGTGCAATATCTTTCTTTAAATTCTGCACCAATTTTCTGCCCTTAGCCTCTGCCTTCTTTCGGTGGACAATACATGAAAGGGCATCTACCTTTTTTCCTGCAACCAATATATCCAATTTTACAAGGTCTTCAGGCACATAACCAACAAACTCATAATCCAGCGTACCATATCCTCTCGTTAAGGATTTCAATTTATCATAGAAATCAAAGATTATTTCTCCCAAAGGGATGTCATACGTAAGTATGGCTCGCTTTTCACTCAGATATTCTGTACTCTTGTAAGTAGCCCTTCTTTCGTCGGTCAACTTCATAATTGCCCCGATATACTCTGATGGAAGAATAATCTTGGCTTCAACTACCGGCTCGCGAAATTCTTTTATTGTGCCCACGGAAGGCAGTTTCTCAGGATTATCAACATGTATTATCTTGCCATCATGAGTCAATATCTCATATGTCACTGTTGGAGCAGTTTGTACCAGACCTACATTGCTCTCTCTTTCTAAACGTTCCTGTACAATTTCCATGTGTAAAAGCCCGAGAAATCCGCATCTGAAACCAAACCCAAGGGCCTGAGACGTTTCAGGTTCATACGAAAACGAGGAATCATTAATCCACAATCTTTCAATCGCAGCTCTTAAAGGCATGAAGTCTGTATTGTCTGTAGGATACAGCCCGCAGAAAACCATAGGAAGAGGTCTATTGTACCCCGGAAGAGCTACCGTAGACCTGCGCTTTGTCAGGGTCACTGTATCTCCTATATGAACATCATGTATTGACTTTATATTTGCAATGCAATAACCAACACTTCCTGCACCCAAAGTATCAACAGGAGTCATCTCTGGTTTGAACAAACCCAACTCAACAACTTCAAAGGACCTGTTGATCTTCATCATGAAAATATTGTCACCTACTTTGATAGAGCCATCAAAGATGCGTATGTAAACTATCACACCACGATAATCATCATAAACTGAATCAAAGATTAATGCCCGTAACGGTGCGTTTACATCACCTTTGGGTGGAGGTATCTTTGCTATTATGCCATCAAAAATGTCGTCTATTCCCAAACCCGTCTTTGCGCTTACTTCTATTATCTCAGCGCTGTCCATACCCAGGATGCTTACTATTTCCTCACCAACTTCCTTAGGCCTGGCAGTTTTGAGGTCGATCTTGCTGAGAACGGGTATGATCTCAAGATTTTTTTCAATTGCCATATAAACATTCGTTATTGTCTGCGCCTCGATTCCCTGTGACGCATCAACCAGAAGCAATACTCCCTCACAGGCTCCAAGACTTCGTGACACCTCATAGCTGAAATCGACATGTCCGGGGGTATCTATCAGATTCAAAGAATATGTCTCTCCATTTTTTCTATAATCTAAAGCAACCGCACTCGCCTTTATGGTAATACCCCTCTCCCTTTCCAAATCCATGTTATCTAACACCTGATCACGAAATTTTCTTGGACTAACGGCATTTACCTTTTCAAGCAGGCGATCAGCCAGTGTAGATTTCCCATGATCTATGTGGGCTATTATACAAAAATTACGTATCTGATTAATATTCAAAAGAAGCTCCTATCAGCCAATTAATTCTTATTTACTGAACAAATTTTCTAACATGTGAAGCCATGGCCACAATCTCATCTTCTGCTAATATTCCACCAAACGGTAAATAGTCTGGATTATCTTCTTTCCCATTTGTAATTGAGTTTACAAATTCTTCATCGGTTTTAGAAGACTGCCATTCTGCATCGGTAAAATCAGGAACCCCGAAACCTATACCTTGCTTAGTACCCTTACCATCAGGTCCATGACACATCTCACATGTATTAATATATATTTGATCAGTATCAACTGAATAAGCAAATATGTTTGAATTACTCAAAAGGAAAAATGATCCTACAAATAAAAAACATACTATTATCTTGCTTCTCAACATTTTCTTCATTTCCTTAATAATAAATGATTTTTCAAAAACTAACTATAAAATTTTACCAAAAAATGGTCTAACGAAATTTGTACATCTAAATTACGTAGAAATCTTTTCAAACCAATTCCTTTAACTTTTCCCTGAAAAGTTTCAAAGCCAATGCCCTATGGCTGATTTGGTTCTTCACCTCAGGTTCTAATTCTGCCATGGTTCGTTTGTATTTTTGCACATGGAATACTGGGTCATATCCAAAGCCATGCTTTCCACGAGGTTCAGTATCAATGTGACCTTCACAACTTGCCTCTACAACAAATAGTAACTTATTCGGTTCAGCTAAAGCTATTGCACAACGAAACCTTGCTGTTCTTTTATCAAAAGAGACTCCTTTTAATTCTTCAAGCAATTTTAAACATTTTTCCTCATAGCTTGTATTCTCACCACAGTAACGTGAAGAAAAAACTCCGGGACGTTTATCTAACGCATCAACTTCTAATCCCGAATCATCTGCCATTACGCAAGTTTTACAGAAATTGGCCAGCCCAAGCGCCTTCTTAACAGCATTTTCCCTGAAAGTAGCACCATCTTCAGTAACACAAGGAGGATTTTCAAAATCTTCTAAATCTATCAGCTCTACGGGTATCCCGTTTAGAATCTTCTTAATCTCCGACTTTTTTTTATAATTGTGTGTCCCTATTACGATTCTATTCACCTTCACAATATTTATTACCTAAACTGGACAAATCATAACCAAACAGAAGTTACTAAGATTCTTAATAACAAATAACGCTTGCCTCTTGTCAACTGCTTACTACCTACTATGTACGGGCGTATTGCCTACGCCCCCTACTGCCTCCTTTTATTAACGCTGTCCTTCTAAAGCCTTCATTTGTATCTGTGTTAGCTGATTTACTCCTTTTTTGGCCTGACTGATCATTTCAGCAAGTTCTTCCTCGGAAAATGTTTGTTGCTCCCCTGTACCCTGTAATTCAACATACTCACCATCTCCCGTCAATACTATATTCATATCAACTTTAGCAGCAAAGTCCTCTTCGTAACACAAGTCCAGCATAGACACGCCATCTACTATTCCAACACTCACGGCTGCCACACTTCCCAAAAGCGGTTCTCCGGTGATTTCACCCTTATTCCTCAACCATCTGATAGCATCAACTAGAGCAACATATCCACCCGTTATAGCCGCAACTCGCGTGCCGCCGTCAGCTTGGATTACATCACAATCAATCCATATCGTCCTTTCACCCAGAACGGACAAATTAGCTATGGCTCGCAAAGACCTTCCTATTAGTCTCTGGATTTCTTGAGTACGCCCATTTATTCTACCACGGGCTGCCTCTCTTACTACCCTTTTAGGTGTAGAACCTGGTAGTAAAGAGTATTCTGCCGTAATCCAACCCAGACCTGAATTCTTCAAATGAGGAGGCACACCTTCGTCAATTGAAGCTGTACAAATTACCTTGGTATCTCCAACTTGTATAAGCACCGAACCAGGTGCAAATCTAGTATAATTTCTCTCTATTGTTACTGGACGCAATTCATCTGGTTTTCTGCCGTCTTTTCGCATTATATTATAACCCTCTTAAGTTAAGAGTGCCTAAAGTTCAAACTTGGTTGCCTGCCCCCCATAGCCCCGATGCCCCAGTATCTTGCCCGCCAGACTGGAGGTTGTGTCACTCACAAATAAGCAACTTCAACAAAGCCTTCTGAATATGTAGCCTGTTTTCAGCCTGGTCATATACTATAGAGTTCTGCCCATCAATAACATCATCCGTAATCTCCTCCCCACGATGAGCTGGGAGGCAATGCATCACTAAAACATCCTCCTTAGCATATGACACCAATTCACTATTTACCTGATAACCTTTGAAATCATTACGCCTGGTTTCCACCTCCTTTTCCTTTCCCATACTAATCCATGTATCAGTATAAATAATATCCGCATTTCTGACCACCTTCTTCGGTTCCCTGTATTGTTCGATACAAGTGCTGGATGTTGCTGTTGCCCTAGCTAATTCTAAAAACTCTGTAGATAACTCATAATTTTCAGGAGAAGCTATTTGATACGAAACATTTAACTTTGCACATAAAAGGGCTAATGACCTGGCAACATTATTTCCATCACCAACAAATGCCAATTTAATATCTTCAAGGGTACCTTTTTTTTCCTTTATTGTATATAAATCTGCAAGAGCCTGACACGGATGAGTATAATCCGAAAGCGCATTAATAACAGGTACTGAAGAACTTTTAGCAAGCTCAACAACCGTTTCATGGGCATAGGTTCTAATTGTAATACAATCCACATACCGTGACAAAACTGCTGCTACATCTTTTACAGATTCGCGCACACCAAGGTTTATATCCTGTTTAGTTAAGTATATTGCATGCCCTCCCAGCTGTGTCATTGCGGCTTCAAAAGAAACTCTTGTACGCATCGAGCTTTTTTCAAAGATCATACCGAGCGTTTTTCCGACAAGATAGTGGTCTACTTCATTTCGTCTATAAGATTCTTTCATCTCCGTTGTCAATGCAAATAACTCGTCAACATCTTCAAGTGAAAGGTCAGCAATTGTAATTAGGTCTTTACACTGCATATTATTTCCTTCTCTTACATAATAAATAGTCAATCGTTGAAAGGTTACATAGCCCGCACGAGGCGGGTCTGAAGCTAGCCAACAGGGTCGCCTCAGGCGACTGGAAATGACGGACGTTTGTCGTTAACCGTAAAAAGCGCAACCGCAACCGAATAACGAATCTTTATCGCATTATCGAATTAGAACACTAAGAAATGGACTCCAAGACTCCCTTCAAGATGTCCAGTCCCTCATCTATATGTTCCTTCTTTACATTTAGTTGTGGCATAAATCTTATCACCGTCTCATGAGTACAGTTAAGCAATAATCCTGCTTCCATACATTTCTTTACTATTTCATTTGCTTCGGTCTTAAGCTCAATACCAATCATCAACCCTATACCTCTTACTTCTTTGATAATATTAAATTCCTCTGACATATTTCTTAACTGTCCGAAGGCATAATCACTCATTTTTTTCACATTTTCCAACAAATTTTCAGATTGAATTGTCTCAAATACTGCAACTGATGCTGCACATGCAAGAGGGTTCCCGCCAAAAGTAGAAGCATGACTACCCGGTACGAGGCTTTTACCAATTTCTTTTTTGCTTTCCATAGCACCTATAGCAGTACCATTACCAAGGGCCTTAGCTAGTGTCATGATATCAGGTATTATATCATAATGTTGATATGCAAAATACTTTCCTGTTCTTCCCATCCCTGACTGAACCTCATCTATAATCAAGAGAAGCCCTTTATCATCACAAATCTTTCTCAACCCCTTCAAATATTCCATGTCAGCTACATTTATTCCTCCCTCTCCCTGAATAGGTTCAAGCATTATACCACACGTCTTATCGTCTATAGCCTTTGCCACTTCACTCAGATTATTAAAAGGAACATATGTGAACCCTTCGACAAGTGGTGCAAAACCAATATGATACTTTGGTTGAGCTGTAGCTGTTACGGTCGCCAGTGTTCTTCCATGAAAGGAATCTTTCATCGTGATAATTTTATACTTACCTTTTGAGGAATTGTGAATCCTTGCCAGTTTTATAGCTGCCTCATTTGCCTCTGCACCACTGTTACAAAAAAAACACTGACCATTAAAGGAGTTTTCAGAGATATATTTTGCAAGGAGTCCTTGTTGTTCGGTATAAAAAATATTTGGTACATGAATTAAAGTAGCAGCCTGTTTCTGTATTGCTCTTGCTACATTGGGATGGCAATGTCCTAAAGAGCTAACTGCCCAACCTGAAAAAAGGTCGAGATATCTCTTCCCTTCTCCGTCCCAGACATATACCCCCTCACCCTTAACAAGGACTATAGGGTTACGAGTGTAATTTGGAATTACAAAATTATTAAAGTTTTCTATAACCTTACTATTACTCATAATATCTAAATTTCCTGCAATGAGAGGAATAACGGAAGGGTTTAATCCTGTATGCTCTTTTTGAAGTGGGTGAAGATCAAAAAGACCAGCTTTTAAAACGCGCTGAACCTAAACTGCCAAAACATCACATGAATTTAATTTCCCGTAAACTCTGATTGTGAGGTCGATAAACAACTAAAGAAAACTGCTTGGGCAACAGTTTTAAAGACAAATTATTTACGCCTTCTCCAATACGATTTAAACTATTATTTGTGTTCCGATCCCCTTATCCGTAAAAATCTCAAGTAGTAAAGAATGAGGTATCTTACCATCAATAATATGAGCCTTCCTCACACCCGCTGTTAAGGCTGATACACAAGCTTGTGCCTTTGGAAGCATGCCACCACTTATTATGTTACGCTCTATTAGCTTATTGACCTCGTCCTCGTGTAAAGTAGATGCCAGCGAATCCGGATTAGACGGGTCAGTCAAGATTCCATGAGTATTTGAAATAAATACTAATTTTTCGGCCTTTAAAAAACGCGCGATAAAGGAAGCCACATTATCTGCATTCACATTGAAATTTTCTTTGTTAGTTCCTTCAGCAATTGGTGGTACAATTGGAATTTTACCACTTTCACATAACTTATTAAATGTCTTACATTCTATCTCAGTAAGTTCACCCACATAACCAAGGTCATGTTCTTTCGATTTGCCTTGCCCTTTAAACACATATTTCCTGGCCTTGACCGGACTCTTTTTTTTAGACCACACACCTACTGCTTCCGCTCCCATTTCATTTATCTTATTGATAATTAGACTACCTATCTGATTTACCAGTACTTCAATAACTATTTCTAACGTCTCTTTGTCAGTAACACGATAACCGTTTATAAAAAGAGGTTCTTTCCCCCTTTTTTTCATTTCCTTGCTTATATGCGGGCCACCACCATGCACTATTACGGGTCTCATGCCAATAGTTTTCATAAAAACCACATCTTGTAAGATACTCTGAAAGGTCTTTATATTCACCATGGCACTTCCGCCAAACTTAATCACTACCACCTTGTCCTTGAATGACCGAAAATATGGTAATGCCTCTATTAAGACCTTAGATTTACGTATTGCCTCTTCTAATGATATACCCTCTGTATATCCATCTTTCAAAGTCTTGATATTAACATCAGAAGATAAGACATCCTCATATAGCATCTCAGTAATCCCGCTGTCCTTTAAATTTTTATTTGCTACTTGCAGATTAAGTTCCTCTTAATTAGTTATGCTACCATAAATTACAACAAATTATATCACAAATCGAAAATTATAGCTTTTACGAAATACCTGTCAAGATTAAATCATCAGTTTTCTTCTATGGCAGTGGCATATGGCAATTGCAAGGGCATCTGAGGCATCAAGTTGTTCCGGACACTTAGGCAAATTCAAAATCACCCTCACCATCTCCTGTACCTGTACCTTTTGAGCACTACCCGAACCGACAACGGCTTTCTTGACAACTGTAGGAGCATATTCGAAAACAGGTATTCCAGCAGAAGCTGCACACAAGATTGCTATGCCTCTGCCTTCACCAATCTTGATGGCAGCCTTAACGCTTTTCCCATAAAACACCTTCTCCACCGCAACATGGCCGGGTTTATGTTTCTTTATAACCTCGTTCAGTCCGTCATAAATCCTTTTGAGTCGATCCGGAAACGAATCCTTTCTCCCACTCGTAATCGTACCATAATCTATGAGAGACAAATTACCATTATTGTCCTCAACTACTCCATAACCGGTTATTATTGTGCCAGGATCTATTCCCAAAATACGCATAACTCAATAGAGAAACACATTTTCCAATAAAAGTCAATATTTTAAGAACCATGCTTTTTACATTAAAAATGGTCTTCAATAAATTCCGGTTTTTTGGTATACTTCGAAAAATTTACGATCCATTCCATTCTCAAAAACACAAAACGTAAATGACTAAGCCAAACCTTAGCGTAGACTTGTGTGGAATCAAATTATCCAATCCGACTATCCTGCCATCAGGGTTTCTCGGCACTTCTAGGTCCTTGCTGAAACGAGTAGCCGACAATGGTGCCGGAGCGGTTACCATAAAGTCAGTCAGTCTTGAACCAAGAGAAGGCCACAAAAACCCAACTGTAGTTACATTTGAAGCGGGTATGCTTAATGCAGTTGGTTACTCCAATCCTGGTGCGGAAGAAACAGTCAAGGAGTTTTCAAATATTGATGAAGTAACCGTACCCGTAATAGCAAGTGTTATTGGTACGGATGCAGACGATTTCGTACGTGTTGTAGAGGAACTGGCAGAAACAAAATTTGCCGCAATCGAACTCCCACTCTCGTGTCCTCACACGCCCGGGTTTGGACTATTGGCCGGTCAGGGAACACCAGAGACCACAAAGGAAATAGTATCTGCTGTTAGAAAGACCAGCAAATTACCAATCTTCGTGAAACTATCACCTAATATACCGGAGATAGGCAACGTGGCAAAGGCTGCTGAAGATGCGGGTGCCAATGCCATTACGGCTGTGAATACACTGGGTCCGGGAATGATTATAAATATAGAAGCACAGAAGCCCGTTCTCTCTTACAAGGTTGGTGGAGTCTCAGGAGATGCCTTAAGACCAATCGCAACCAGATGTGTTTATGACATATACGAATCAGTCAAGATTCCCATAATAGGTGTTGGAGGGATATCCACCGGTCGTCATGCCATTGAGATGATTATGGCAGGGGCAACTGCAATTGGGATTGGTACTGCAATATATCAAAGAGGGATGTATGTCTTCCATAAGGTCTGCCATGAAATAGAATCGTGGATGTCTGATAACGGCTTTAGTAATATCAATGAAATGGTAGGAATTGCCCATGAATGAACTCATTATGCACTATGAACAACCCATAATCTTAAAGATTGATAAGATTATGAACGAATCTGACGATACAAAGACCTTTATGTTCAACCATGAACTTGCTTACGAGACAGGTCAATTTATAATGGTCTGGCTGCCAGGGATAGATGAAAAGCCTTTTGCAGTATCATACTATGGTGACGATTTCTTTGGCATCTCGGTACTTGCGAGAGGCAATTTTACAAAATACATGCACGGCATGAAGGTTGGTGACAAAGTAGGTATAAGAAGACCTTTTGGAAAAGGATTCGGCATCCCCAGCGATGGCATAAATGCGTGTGTAATTGGAGGTGGGTGTGGGATGGCGTCGTTGGCCACACTCATTGATAAATTACAATCTAATCCAAATCAAGACAAAGGTGGACAAAAACACCACCCCTCCTCCCCTCCTTCGCAAGGAGGGGATAAAGGGGAGGTCATAATTCTTAACGGTGCAACTACAGATCGGAAG
>VSDH01000034.1 GCA_008636105.1 Candidatus Scalindua sediminis
CTCTCCTGAGTCAATGCAGCCCCTTTTTTAACGTTCGCTGTCTACCCGCCCCCATTCCTTGCTTCCTCCCGCAAAACGGGACTTAACGGCAGCGTGCCGCCACGGTGCAAGGAAGCATTGGGGGCGGGTCGCTACTTATACACGCACACTGAAGTATGCAATGTGGAAGTGTTACGGTACAGTGAGTCGTTAAGCATTAAAATCCAGATCTGACTTTAGGGCGGTCACTTCTTGATCTTGCCTGATTTACTTTGATGTCTCTATCCCCGACTTTTTTGTCATTTAAAGCCTGGATTGCACTTTCGGCTTCTGATTGATCCGCCATCTCTACAAATGCGAATCCTCTCGACTTTGCCGTATATTTATCCTTGATTATGCTTACAGAAGATACATCTCCATGTTCAGAAAAAAGCTTCCTTAGTTCTTCCTCGGTAGCATTAAACGACAGGTTGCCAATATAAATATTCATTACTTATCCTCTTCTTACAGCAATTTAATCTAAAAAAGCAATCGGCTAATCAATTGCACAAAATTAGTAGATAGCTATCGGAAACACCGAAAAATATATGAATTGTGCTTTGTCCCGTTAAACACATAACGTTGCTTTAACTGTATTATAGCAATAAATACTGAATCTTTTCCATTATAAGTTAATTTATTAGCTACAATTCTATGGAACGAGGATATTGTGATTCGAGAATGGTTATTTGTGGATTGAATCATTTGTCAATAGATTGGGTTGCCCCTGACCATAGGTCAGGTATAATAACCTGCCAAGCAAACGAAAAGACAAAACCAACTGGTCTAGTTGGTAGGTAATGGCGAGGAAAACAGTGTGGTAGTTATTCACTATTACCGTTTTAGTTTTTTATTGCAATAGAAAAACACTTATTTATAATAAAACGAAATAAAAATGTAGTTACAACCCTATTTTATCAAATTTTAATTACGTCCAGTGTCTATTGCAAAAGTTACTAAAAGATAATTTTTCACATGTTTTTATAGATGGGTACAAAAAGTTTGATAATTACCATCAAGAGGGTTGTTTTTTATTCAATTTTCGATCATATTTTGCATGAAGGAGGGATGAGAAACGATTTGATAAAGTGAATTTGTTCGTTTAAATCTAACATTTTTCATTTATGACTTTTTTCATTGAGAGGAGGGTATTATGCCATTTTTGCATTTGTTAGGAAGGTTTGGTTTTAGTGTCGGCGCTGCCTTGGTGGCTATGGCCGTTTATCCAATAATTGCAAGAGCGTATAAACCCCTAGAGGAAAGACCCACTAATAAGAAAGCAAGCCCAAAAGGACAAAAGAAGCAGACTGATCCAAAAAACAAGGAAAAAGATTAACAGGGGAAAAGACAAATATTAGAAAACTGGGTAATAAATGACTCTGTTGATTTACTCCAATTTTAGCCTGTTTTTGGAAAAACCATTTTTCATAAGTTGTTGCTATTACTAGACTGAAAATTTGTATGCCTTGTGAAAACAGGGTAAATCAACAGAATCATAAGTAGGATAAAGTGAATTTGTTCGTTTGTGGCTATCTTTCATTAGATGGAAGTATCATACCATATTTGTGCCTTTAAAAACATCTGGTTCAATGTCAGTACTGATATAACCATTTAGGAAAAGCGTCATTAAAGGAAGGTCGGTTTTAAAAGACTAAATAAAACATCCTTGTGCAGACAATAAGGAAATTTTCAAGGATCTATTGACTTGGGGGAGTCATTTATATAACCTGTAATAAGACATAAAATACACGTATACTTATTTTACAATTAGTTGGTAAAAGTATTTGGTCTGGCAGGTACTTTTTATCCGATCATGTGTGAACATCTGTAAAGTTCCATCAAATATTCCACCCTTTTTTACTATTAATTTGCGGCAGTTTTTTTTGCCATAGATTATTTTGTTTTTGTGACTTTGTGGTTAATTCTGAAATTCAGATGCGCATAATCGTAAGCATGCTTACAGTATTAACTTACTAATTAACACTGAACCATAATTAATGTAGGGAATTTAAAATGGGATATTTAAATAATTCAGCATATGAGCAACTCAATAAACGTAATGAAATAAAAAGAACTGCCGATTTGAAAAAGGCAATATCAGATATTTTACAAAATGAAACCTTAGAAATTGCAATAAACGAAATTGCAAACGGAAAGCTTGAGTTAGATTTAAGACGTGATGGAAAACCAGTTATTCTGGGCCAATTTAATGCATTTGCAATATATATTGACGGAACTAACCGATTCCGCCAGCAGATAATCACGTGTTACAATGTTAATATGCTGGATAGTATTATGAAAACATGGGCTAATAACAGTGTTTTTAATAAACGTAAACAAGAAGCTCAAGTTTTAAGCCCTCAATTATTATATAAAAGTATAAATAAGGCAATTTATAAAAAAATGGCAGAAACAGATCCCATTGTTGTTCAAGATGTAAGCCTTCATAAACTTAAAACTATTAAAGATTTAAAAACTTACATGGAGAAATTATTGAAGAATTGTAACACAGATAGATTGAGGTCTTCATTTGAAAAATTGCTTGTAGATGATAAACTATTAGGCTTCCTGAAAGGGGTTGAAATACCATTATATATATCAGTTAATGATGATTGTTATTCATTGTCTGTAGAAAAAATCAATGATGGATACACGCTCACGTTTCCACATTTAAGAATACCAAATAAATACTGGAACAAGCAAAATCTAGATATTGAAAGTGTAAAAAACAGAAAACAAGATTCATATTTAGAAAAGCTTGCTAATGATATGTGTGTTGCAAGTAATTTTAAACTCAGTAAGAATGACAAAGAAAATCTCTTTAGAACAAAAAGACAGTTGACACCCCTGTTTTTAAGACAAATAATTGAACATGCTTTCACAAGAACATTAAATGATGATAAGTATTTTAAAGAAGTTGAAGGCGAAGGTATTGAAAAAAACGAGATATGTTTCTGAAGAGAACAATCAAATCAAGTATGGGAAAAATGTGAAATGAGTTAGTCTGAAAATAAAGACCTCTATCAGCCACCATGTATCACTTTAAAAAAATGCCAGTGCACGCATTTTTGGTAACGACTTGGGCACGTCCCACTCAACTTTTCAAAATTCTATTAAATTAAAAATATTGACAAAAGAATTTGCTTTGTAATAATAGTATATTGAAACGTAGACTCAGTCTCAATTACGGGTTTGCTAAATTGTAATTTCTATTGTTTCTACCTGGTAAATACTGGTTTGAAAAATGCATGAACTAGAGAAGAAAGAAGTTGATCATAATAAGATTGATTCTCGAATTGCCCTGGTTGGTAATCCCAATGTGGGAAAGAGTGTGATATTCGGATTGCTAACGGGAAAATACGTAACTGTTTCAAACTATCCAGGCACAACGGTAGAGGTTTCTCGAGGACGGTATATGGGTGCAAATGGGTCCATAGAGGTTGTTGATACGCCAGGATCAAATAGTTTAATTGCACAATCAGAAGATGAAAGAGTGGCGCGTGACATCCTAATAGAAGGTACTGAAAAAAATATTATACAGATAATGGACTCCAAAAACATACAGAGAGGTTTGCTAATTACCACCCAGATAGCGGAGATGGGCCTCCCAGTGGCAATTGGCTTAAACATGTGGGATGAAACACTGGATAGGGGTATATCTGTTGATACTGTAAAGTTACAGGAAACATTAGGTGTGCCAATAACAAAGACTATTGCTACTCAAAAATATGGGATAAGCGCTTTAAAAAATTCCGTAGACTCGATAGGAGTGCCAAGATTAAAAATAGATTACGGAAATGATATTGAAGAAGGTATCAAAAAGCTTGAGGAACTGTTACCAGAATATCCACTTATAAAGAAACGGGCTGTAGCCGTAATGTTATTATCTTATGATGAAGCACTGGAAGATACCTTAAAAATTGATGCAGAGATTCTTAAACGTATTCACAGTATAAGGGACGAAATTCAAAAGGATTTCAGCCTTCCATTAAGTTACGTAATAACCAGGAAGCGGAATAAGTATGTTAATAATTTATTAAAAGGAATAATAACTTATAAGGTGGAAAAGGTAGATGCGGGTATGGTGTTAAGAAATATTTTTTTCTTCATCATTATGCCTCTATTTTCGTTCTCTGTTGGCTACAAGATTATGGACATGTTACTGTTCACGATATCAAGGTATGCAGGGGCAGGTAATCAAATAATGTTAATCTTGAAAATTGCGGGAGGGGCAACTTCTCTTGGGTTTTTTTGCCATTATCTATTTTCGAGAGAATACAAAACAAGTCGGAAGGTGTCAAGCATAATAGGCTCTTTAACTATGCATCCGATTTTAGCCTGGCCTGTGTTGATTTTGGTTTTATGGTGTATTTACAAGATGGTTGGTGAATTTGGCGCTGGTTATTGTGTTGATTTTATTGAGTACAAGATTTTTGGTTCGTCTGTGGAGAAATCAGGTGGGTTTGATATTAAGTTTCTTGTACCTTTTACAGGGATAGAGTATGTAGTTACCCATGTCAATTTTCAGGGAATTAATTACTATCTGGGTCTGCTATGTCAAACATTCATGAGCGCAGACAATTTCTTCTTTGAAATGTTTTTGGGTAAAGAAGCAGGTTTAATACAGGTTGGTTTAACCTATTCCGTAGCTATAGTATTGCCCATTGTTGGCTTTTTTTTCCTTGGTTTTGGTCTCATGGAGGATAGTGGCTATTTGCCAAGGCTGGCAGTAATGCTTAACAGGATATTTAAGATAATTGGTTTGAATGGCAAGGCTGTTTTGCCTATGGTGTTGGGTTTGGGGTGTGACACCATGGCTACATTGACCACACGTATACTTGATACTAAAAAAGAAAGGATAATATCCACCCTGCTCCTTGCCCTTGCCGTGCCATGTTCTGCACAGTTAGGAGTTATTGCCGGCATATTGGGTAGTATGTCTGGAGTACATTTTGCAATCTATGTTTTTGTGATTCTTTCTCTGATGTTCCTGGTTGGTTTTCTTTCATCGAAGATTCTTACGGGGACCGGAACGGACTTCCTGATGGAAATGCCACCGATTAGAAGGCCGAAGATAACCAACATTTTATTGAAGACATATTATAGAACTAAATGGTTTCTAAAGGAGGCAGTCCCTCTATTCCTAATAGGAACATTTGCCTTGTTTGTGTTTATAAAGCTTGGTATTTTAACATTTCTTGAGAAGGCAGCCAGCCCTGTAGTTAAGCATTTCTTAGGTTTACCTGTTGAAACTACAAAGGGATTTATTCTAGGCTTTTTGCGCAGGGACTATGCAGTTGTGAGCATATTTAAGGCCCTTGAAGAAAAAGCTGGTAGTCTTAAAATTGATCCAAATCAGCTTATAGTTGCACTCGTTGTTATTACGCTTTTTGTACCCTGCTTGGCGAACTTCTTTATCATGATAAAGGAGAGGGGTGTAAAGACGGCATTTCTTATGCTTGGTTTTATAATCCCGTTCTCTTTCCTGGTTGGCGGAATACTGAGATATATACTGCGGCTTTTACCAATTTAGGCGGAATATCTTAACAAAAATATTTTGATTCAATTTTAAATTACGATTTACGATTTGAGAATTATGATTTTAATTCCCAAATAAAAAATCCCAAATCGCAATTCGTAAATCTAAAATATTCTTGTTCCGAATCGTATATATTAGGATAGTTCGTTAATATTTAAGGAGCTAAATATTATGCATGAAAATAATATAATTGAAGAGATGCTTGAATACATATGGATAGCCGAGGAGGAACATGGCAAGGCTGAAAGAGAATTTCTGTATGATAAATTTGGACGGAAAACTACGGATAATGTCTTGCGCGAGATGGCAGAGAAAGGACAAACCGACCTAAATGACACGGACATCATCCTAACTGAAACAGGCAAAAATAGGGCAAAACAGATTATAAGACGCCATCGATTAGCAGAAAGGTTATTATATGATGTACTTGAAGTGAGTAATGAAACATTTGAACTTGGCGCATGTCAATTCGAACATTTCGTAAATGAAGAGATTATTGCAAGTATTTGTACATTACTTGGCCATCCGTTAGTATGTCCGCACGGGAAAAATATCCCGCCTGGAGACTGTTGTATAAGCGTAAGACGGGCCT
This sequence comes from Candidatus Scalindua sediminis, assembly GCA_008636105.1. Classification (GTDB taxonomy): domain Bacteria; phylum Planctomycetota; class Brocadiia; order Brocadiales; family Scalinduaceae; genus Scalindua_A; species Scalindua_A sediminis. Next base: position 6,150 of record VSDH01000034.1, read on the forward strand.
TAAAGCCGGTAGTTTGTCCTTTGTCAAAAATCAAATCAGGCGTTAGGGTAAAGCTGGTTTACATCACAACAAGCTCACATACAAGTTTAGACAGACTTTCCTCAATGGGCGTGATTCCAGGGCTTAAACTCACAGTAGATCAGAGATACCCCAGTCTTGTTATACATTTTGGCGAGACACAGTTGGCATTGGACAGAGACATTGCCAAAGATATTTATGTTCGTATAATTCACAGCTAATAGCTCAGGGTTGTAATAAACTTGGGCTTAATTTACTGTATCGAGATTTCAAAGTTCTGCTGCAAAGTCACGAAGTCACAAAAGGAATTATCGATAAATAAGTTACAAAACAATCTCCAAATTTACTTAAAAATACTGAATAAGGAGGTAAATATTATGCATAAAAATAATCTAATTGAAGAGATGCTTGAATACATATGGATAGCCGAAGAGGAACATGGCAAGGCTAAAAGAGAATTTCTGTATGATAAATTTGGACATGAAACTGCGGATAATCTCTTACGCGAACTGGCTGAAAAAGGACAAACCGACCTTCATAATTCAAACATTATCCTAACTAAAACGGGAAGAAATAAGGCAAAACTCATCATAAGACGACATCGATTAGCAGAAAGGTTGTTGAATGATGTGCTACAGGTTGGTGATGAAGCATTTGAACGTGGCGCATGTCAATTTGAGCACTTCGTAAATGAAGAGATTCTTGAAAGTATTTGCATATTACTTGGCCATCCGGTAGTATGTCCACATGGAAAAAATATCCCACCCGGAGACTGCTGTTTAAAAACAAAAGAGGCCTTACAACCAGTAGTTGGTCCGTTATCGAAACTCAGAACAGGCGTTAAAGCAAAGCTGGTTTACATCGCAACAAAGTCACAAGAGAACTTGAACTGGCTTTCCACAATTGGTGTGGTTCCGGGACTCAAACTCACAGTTCACAAAAGAAACCCTAATATTGTTATACAATTTGGCGAGACACGGTTGGCTTTGGACAAGGATATTGCCAAAGATATTTATGTTCGTATAATTCACAGCTAAACTGCCCTGTATTGTAATAAATTTGAGCTTAATATGACATCTATGAACGTCCTATCTATCTTCTGCCAACTCTTTGTTAAAAGTCTTGTAATATGACAAACATACCATACTTCCCATCTCCACATAGTTTTTAAAATGCATCTTATTCCAGAAAGGTCCAATTCAGGGTAAAATTGGTATAAATAATTGGTAGTGGTTCAGTTTGAATCTAACAAAAAAAGTATATCTTCGATTTCCCACAATTTGCTTGTTACCTTAGCTTTCATGGCAGGGGTAATTCTTAAAGATTGGTGAATACGACAGAAATTATAGTAGATAAAATGCAATGCAATGGCGTGCTCTAAATTTTCCACCTTTTTAGAAAAGGCATTTGTAAGCCTTGTAAATCTTCTCATGCTCATTCGCATAATCAAGTTTTGCCTTTCAACATAGCTAGTAGATACATTGTAGGGATTTGGATTACCAACAATTATTACAGATTTTGTACCATTACATTTAGCAGGACTATACCTAACCCCTGTTCCTTCTTTTTCGTTTCATATAATTTAACCCGTTAAGTATAATCAATATCTCCCCCTAAAAGCATTTTCAACGGCTTGTAAATATGCTCTATATCCGTCTGTGGTAAGCTGTACTCTATTTTTTAAGCGGCCAGCCAAATCATTCATAAGCATATTACCCAGAGCACTAAATAGGTTACCTTGTTTCTAAAAGCTATTATATGATTATAAGGTAATCCCCCTTGATCCCCCTTTAGTAAAGGGGGAATGGGGGATTTGAATTGTTTGCTAAAATGTAATCTATTTCATGCTCTCATTAATAATAGCAGATTGCAAATCACGCCTTCCTAGATACCAACTCGGAACAAGTTTGGTAACCGCACAAAGAGCAGTCCATGTATAAACATCTCCATAACCAAATTTACCTTGTTTGTCTTTAGGAACATTCTTTTCTCTGGCATAGCAAAAAGCCCAAATCTCATCGCATTGTATTCTTCTGGAAGGCAAGTTTCTAAGGGCTTTATCTTGATAGTCATAACAAGCCTTTCCGACATCAGCCAACAGTTTTAGCACAGTACCTTTAGCCACACCCGTCATACGACATATAGCCCTGATTGAATTTCCTTCAACCAAAGAAGCAATTATTTGGGATTGACGTTTAACACTTAACCTATTCATGATATGTATTATTATTGAGCGGTCAAGCATTGCAAAGTCTTTTCTTACTTTTTTTAAATTTCAGCAAAAAAATTCATTTGTTGAGGAATTGTCTTAAAAACTTTTTAATTTTCCTTTAAAATCTTCCATGTCTTTGCATAGTTTCATTATTACTATTACTTGTTGTATTTGGTTGTTTACTTTGTCTCGTCCAAAATCCTTTAACCATTGATGATGATTTTTTAGAAGGCATGGACTTGGGTTTTTCTTTCGTAATTCATCGCCAACATCAGAATCAATTGCATCGTAAACAAATATCATAATATAGCTGCCCCATCTCAGAGGCCTGGAGTGAGGTGAATACCTAATGCCCTCCAGTCGGGCAAGCTCAAAACAAAAATCATCGGGGAACATTCTTGCCCAAGCCTGTATCTCATCCGCAATAAAAGCGCAAGTTTAATTGGTATGTGTGTTTAGCTCTGTATTTCTAAAAGCCTGTAGCGTCGTCGATCAGTGCTATTATTCCTAACTTTGCACTTGCTCTTATTACAATCTCAGCTTGTTTATTAAGATTTTTTTGACCAGCGACTTTTGGCAGCTTTTTTTGCAATCTCTTTGAGCCTTTTAGAGGAAAGTTTTTTTGCTCTTGCTTTTCCACCTTTAAGACCACCTAATCTTCCAAGAGCAACAGCGGCGGGATTTTTATGTGGAGATCCTTTTGCGGTAGTTTTAACTAGTGAAGCGGCTATTTCGTTTATATCTTTTTTGCTTAAACGCTTAAGCATAGCAATAGTATGCCATAATTATAGACATTTGTCACTAAAAAAATATTTCAAACTGGCCCGGTACCAAAAATTTACCAAAAAAAGCTTGCAATCTGATTATCATATAGTATAAATACCCCATAAATGCGCTGATATGTACACAACTCCAGTAAGCAAAAAACTATTCATCACTTTTTTTCTAATAATGATTGGAACAGCTTATTACATATCCTGCCTTAACTTCTACGAAAGAACAAAGTTCTCTCCCAAAAAAACGATACGCCATTACAGCGGTAACGAGGAAAGTTTTAGTGACGAACCAGAAGAAGAATATAGTGAAGAGCTTTTACAAGAAGGGTTCTTCTTCCCCAAGTCATACAGAGAAATCATGGAAATCACTCATGTGCACTCATATATGCTTGCCTTAATCGTATTCGTTTTGTCACGTATTTTTTCTATGACCAAAGTAAGAGAAATGTTCAAGATTATCATTTATACCTTTGCCTTTGTGGGCATTATTTTGAACGTATCCGGTCCCTGGCTGATCAGATATATATCAGATATATTTACAATGACCTTAATTGCATCATACATTATTCTCGGTGTATGTTTCATATTTTACATATCTCTTCCCATATACGAGATGTGGTTTAGAAAAAGTGAGGAAAAAGATATTAGCTATTGGTTGTAACAAAAAATCAAAATAATTGTCTTTTAGAAGTTTTTGTTACTTATAAATTGTTTAGATATTTATCCTGCCAAATCTAACTCTGGTATACTTTTATAAAAGTAAACCTTTAACAATCTATTTTTAAAAGGAGGTATTATGCCAAGTATTATTGGTGGGATAATTGCTATTAGCCTTGGAGTGTGGGGTTTAAGTGTATATTGGTGGTCCATTGCCGAATTATTGAGGGGGCTTCTACCACTGTTGTTAATTGTTGGCGGATTGGTAGCTTTATCTGCTGGTGTTCAAATGCTTCGCGAAAAAACAACAGGACAAGAGAATAATAAGTAATTATTATTGTTCAAAAAGGATCAAGCGCCTTAATTCTTTGAGTAGTTATTTTTTTATATTAAATGTCCAACTACTAATTTAATACAATGGCCGAAAAAATTGAAGGTTGTTCGAAAAATATTTTACCCTATTTTTGGGCTTTCATTTTCGTGGCCTTTGTTGTCTTTTACTGGGCTTATTATATTATGAGCAATAGAAGTGAAGACAATTATGACTTATACCAAACAAGACAGGAAGCTCTCCAACAAAACAGGCAGGACATACAACGGGGAGATAAGATGGGGATGGTTGTGGGAGGGGGAAACCCATCACATTTTTCAAAAATTATTCCAAAAATCAGAGAAGTAGTTGTTAATATATCTGTAATGAATCCCCCACCTGCTTTACAAGGTAGGGTGGCAAATCAAACCCCCGCTTTAAATGATAAACAAATACCAGGTGGTTTAACTTTTGTTGACCCTTTTACCGGGCCGGAATTTGACAGTATTGGTTCAGGAATTATTATAGAAGCATCAGGTTACATCCTTACAAATTATCATGTTGTTGAAAGAGCAAAGACAGTTTTTGTGACTACCTTCACTGACGAAGCACAGCAGAGGTACCAGGCACAAGTTATTAAGACTGATCCACTGCATGACCTGGCATTGGTTCAAATAAATCCCCGAAAGGAACTTGCTGTGGCTATCCTTGGTGATTCAAATGAAGTCAACATAGGAGATGTGGTTATTGCCGTCGGAAGCCCCTGGGGGCTCAGCCAATCAGTAACTTCCGGCATAGTAAGCGCAAAACGCCAGTCTTTAACTATTGAGGGTGTCACTCACGCAAACTTGCTTCAAACTGACGCAGCTATTAATCAGGGCAACAGTGGTGGTCCCTTAATAAATGCAGATGGTGAAGTTATAGGCATCAATACTGCCATATACACAACAAGCGGCGCTTTTTCTGGTGTTGGTTTCGCTGTCCCTTCCAATCAGGCAAAGGGGTTCATCGAAGATACTATCGGTATCGAATTACCTATAGGCAGACTTGCGAACAATATGGCACAACAGGTACTTTTTGGTTTTGGTGTAGCACCACCTATATTAATGGGTGTTGCTGCACCCCATCCCTACTGGGGAGAATGTACGAATTGCCACGTGTATATTAATAGCCCCACAAAACAAGGAACGTCTCAAGCTGCAGCGTCTGGTTTAAACATTGCTGCCCAAACCAATCTACCCGGTGGTTTCAGCAACCTGGATAAGCCATATGTTGGCCTTGATATCCAAAAAATTGATAACATAATAGCCCGCCAGTTTAATATCGATTCAAATAAAGGTGTTATGATAAATTTTATTGCAGAAAACTCTCCTGCAATGAAAGCAGGGCTACAGATAGGAGACGTCATTATCAAACTTAACGGGAGGTGGGTAGCCACTCCATTTACTTTTGATAGCATCCTTAACAAAGAACCGGTTGGAGAAACAGTGCGTATTGCCTTTTTAAGAAATGGGCAGAGAAGTGAAGTCTACCTTACTACTGAAGCAATGCCCGGCAATCTTAATAATCTCTCTCCACGGAATGGTCTATTATCTCGAGCGCCTGAAGAAATGGAATGGATGGGATTGGAGGTGAGCTTATTAACAGCAAAAATTGCAAGGAAACGCCAACTTCCAATTGATGAAAAGGGTTTGTATGTAATAGAGGCTGACGGTATTGCCGGCGCTTCGGGTATTGTACCAGGAGACATTATTAAGAGCATAAACCGTATGCCAATTACTGATTTTAATTCATATAATGAGGCAATAAAAAGAGTTGACCTAAACGATGGAATTGTGTTACAGGTTAGTCGAATGGGAAGGCACTCTTTTGTCGCATTACAGTAAAAATTATGTAACTTCTTAATAAGTTCAAAAAGTAGCGAAAGATTTTAGTCTTCCATTTCATGAAGCATCAGAAAATCGCTGGTTTACTTCAAACCATTGAGAAGACACATTGACACTTTGAAAGTTTTTCCAAGAAAGATTTTATGGCAAATGTTAAGACAAAAAAAGCTGAAAAACAATCATCGAAACAGCAACAAATTAGTCAAGAGAGAAAACATGCCTCAAAAAAAATAACCTCCAGAAAAAAAAAGCAGCGTGTAAAAAAAGCTATTATTGATTCGCCAATTAAGAAGCAAGCTAAAAGAACTACACAAAAGAAGCCTTTAAAAAAGGATATATACATGGGAGCCCCTGAAGAAGCTACTACTTTAAAAACAGGAAAAGTAAGGAAAAATAAAAAGAAAACAATAAAGGATTTCCTTGAACGAGAATTTTTGAAACTGCAACAAATTGATCAAGAGAAAACACTTGCCGATGAAGAATTAAGCATCAGCGAAAGGCAAAAAGAGGAAGAGGAAATCATTAAGCCTGAAATCCGAAAGGAAGAAACAAAAGAATTCCTTAAGCGAAGATTTTTGAAACGGCAAAGAATTGATCAAGAGAAAATACTTGCCGAAGAAATATTAAGCATCGGTGAAAGGCAAAAAGAGGAAGAGGAAATCATTGAGCATGAAATCCAAAAGGAAGAAACAAAAGAATTCCTTAAGCGAAGTTTTTTGAAACAGCAACGAATTGATCAAGAGGAAATACTTGCCGAAGAAAAATTAAGCATCGGTGAAAGGCAAAAAGAGGAAGAGGAAGTCATTGAGCCTGAAATCCAAAAGGAAGAAACAGAAGAAATCCTTGAGGAAAAACCACCAGCACCGGAACCAATTGTTCAAGAGGAAATACTTGCCGAAGAAGAATTAAGCATCGGTGAAAGGCAAAAAGAGGAAGAGGAAATCATCGAGCCTGAAATCCAAAAGGAAGAAACAGGAGAAATCCTCGAAGAAAAACCACTAACACCGGAACCAATTGTTCAAGAGGAAATACTCGCCGAAGAAGAATCAGGCATCGGTGAAAGGCAAAGAGAGGAACAGAAACCTATTGCTTCTAAAACTGAAAAGGGAAGTACAGAAAGTGAAAATAAAACACAAAAGAAGTCTTTAAAAAAGAATTCATACAAGGGATTTTTAAAAGAAGTTGGTACTTTAAAAATCGAAAAAACAGGTAAAATTAAAATGGAAGAAATAAAAGATTTTCTTGAGCGAGGATTATTGAAACAGCAACAAATTGAACAAGAGAAAATACTTGCCGAAGAAGAATTAAGCATCAGTGAAAGGCAAAAAGAGGAAGAGGAAATCATTGAGCCTGAAATCCAAGAGGAAGAAACAGAAGAAATCCCTGCCGAAGAAGAATCAAGCATCAGTGGGAAAAAAAAAGAAGAAGAGGAAATCCCTGCCGAAGAAGAATCAAGCATCGGTAAAAAAAAAGAGGAACAGAGACCCACTGAACCAAAAACTGAAAAGGAAGATGAAAAAAAGGCATTTATAGAAAATATGATAAAAAGTGTCAAAGAGAGACAAACTAAGGTAAAAGGTACTGAAAGAGAAAAAGTAAAGAAGGAGGTTGAAGAAGAAAGAGAGGAGGCACAATATATTCAAAAAGAGAAAGAAGAAGAATTAGAAGAAAGTAAAGAGGATGAAACCTTAAAAGATGTAATGATAGAGAGTTTGAAAAAAGATACGTTAAAAGAAGAAAAAGATATAACCACTCAGGAGGAAACAAGGGCAGAAGAAGTGGGTGAGGCAATTTCTGTAGTAGATAAAATATATACAAAGACACGAGAAACAACTAGTGCTACCATAGATTTTTCCGGTGATGTAGTGAAAGGAACATGTAAATTAGGAGCAACGGTTGTGGGAGGGAGCTTTTGCCTTTTAGGATTAGGGATATTAGGAATTGTCGGTATAACTGGAAAGGGATATAGGGGTATCAGCAAGATTATCCCTCATAAAAAGAAAACTGAAGATAATTAAAATATAGAATTTTAAAGAACAAAACAAGAAGGAGGAATTTTAGTTATGGCTAAATCCAAAGGCATGTTGGAATCTAACTATTTTGTTGGTATAGACTTAGGAACATCACGCTCTGAAATTGTTACAGAAGATGGGATAAGGGGAGTAGCTGAATCTGTTGTTGGATGGCCACAGGATATCATTGGATTAAAAGTCTTAGGAAGTTCTATTGCAATTGGCGTTACGGCACTGGAACTTCGAGAATTCCTGGAAATAAGCTTTCCATTGGAAAATGGAACCATAAAAGAAGGTGTGGATAGGGATATAGAAGCGGCGGAAGAGCTCCTTAAGCATGTTATTTCGCTTGCTTTAATACCAGAGAATAAAAAAATATGTGGGGTTATTGGGGTTCCTGCAAAAGCTTCTTCGCAAAGCAAAAAAATATTAAGGGAGATAGCAGCGAAACAGTTGAGCCAGGTAATGCTCATATCTGAACCATTTGCCATAGCATATAGAGAAGAAAGACTGAATAATTCTATTATCGTTGATATGGGAGCAGGTACAACAAATTTTTGTGCCATGAAGGGGAAGGTTCCAGATGAAAATAACCAGGAATCCCTTAAAAAAGGAGGGAATTTTGTTGATCAAATTTTGCTTGATGCCCTGAAGCATAAATATCCTGATACTCAACTTACGATTAATATTGCTAAAAGACTCAAAGAAAAATATGGAACTGTTGAATCTGGGGCTGACAATATTGTTGTTAAACTCAGGGTGAAGGGGAAACTTCAAGCTCATGATATTACAGAAGAGGTGGTCCATGCTTGTTCATCATTTGTTCCTAACATAGTTGAAGAAATTGAGAGGTTAATCATGAGCTTTGATCCTGATTTCCAGGTGGAAGCAATGAAAAATATAGTGTTGGCTGGAGGTATGAGTAGGATAAAAGGATACCCAGCAGTAATCAAGGAAGGATTATCTGAATATGGTGAAGTAAATATACATATCATTGATGATGAAACTTATGGCGTTGCTGAAGGCGCTTTAAAGATCGGGAATGATATCCCACTAAAATATTGGTCTCAAGTAGGCGATATGGAAGAAAGTGAATAAAAATGAATAATAATGAAGTAAATAAAGGAAGGCTCCTCGCTGTCTTAAGTTATTTTGGGATACTGTCAATACTCCCCTTTTTCATTCAGCCTAAAAATAAATATGCAGTTTCTCATGGTAGGCAGGGTTTATGTATCTTTGCATGGATAGTAATTGCTTCCTTTTTATCTATTATGCCATTTTTAGGACATTTTATCTTTCTTTTTTCAGTTGTTTTTTGTTTCATCTTTATGGTTGTTGGCATCTTAAGAGCCCTCGCAGGAAGGACATGGACAGTCCCACTATTTGGTAAGTACTTTACAAATGATTAAATTAATTATGGGCTTTGTTTTTGCGATCATTTTTCTTATTTTTGCATCTCAGAATATGAAAGGCATAAATATAAATCTTCTCGTGGGACCCCCTGTTAAAGTTCCTATCATTGTGTTGGTCTTTTCTTCGTTTATGTGTGGCGTTGTTGTATCATTATTCTTTACTATTATTGGCAGAAGTAGGAGGGGAAAAAAAGAAGTATGAAGAAACAGCAGGTTAACAGTTTGCAGGACATAAGCGACGTAATTGGTTCGAAAATCAATCCTGCTTTTGCAGAGATTGCAGGAAACAATAATGAAATCCTCCCGAAAACCACGTAGAGGACATTCGCAATAGGGGGGTGAAGGTGTTATAATAAAGAGAAACATGAAGATGTTGGAAACTTTTGAACAATCATTCTTGACCCAAATGAGTCAAATTTACAAATTTAAGTATTTATAACTTTTTTTATGGAGACCTTTATTATGGACATTTTTACGGCTAAAGTCTTAGTCAGCGCCATGATTGGTGTTGTAATTGGCGGAATTGGGATGGAGATTCTTAATAGAAAAAACCCTGAGTTTGTAAAAAAGGTAGAAGATAAGATTAATGAGGCTGGAAATGCTGTTAAATATGCTTTTCGTGGTGTAGTGGTTGAAGAAGCATAAGAAAGTACTCTTAATGGTTAAAAAAAATTCAACGCATACATTATAACAGCTACGAGGAGTCTTTTGACGTGCCATTGCGAGGTGGGAATTAGCGGAATGGCACGTTTTTTTTGTAGTGCCTTTCCGAATTTTTTGCAGGGTTCGTTCCACGAGCGAACCGATTTTTTGTGATGTTCGGGCTGGTGGTATTCCCTCCAGCCTACAGCTAACCCCTTACAAAGCTTTAAGATAATAACCTTCCCGCAAAAGAAAATAATTGACCAAATAGATAAAAACATCCATGAAATTTGAAGAATGTATTCAATGTGCTCAAAGGGCAGTCTGGGTTGGCGTTTTTAGCAATGGACTGCTCTTTTTTATGAAGTTGGGTATTGGTATCATTAGTGGAAGTAGAGCCCTAATTGCTGATTCCCTTTATTCTCTTAAGGATGTATCCTTTTCAATCGCAGGCATCATTGCATTAAGGTATTCCCGTAAAGGGTTAGATGCCAAGCATCCATATGGACATGGAAAAATTGAATTTTTAGCCAGTTTAATTATTTCTGTTTTCTTAATCATCCTTGCCGTTCATCTCGCCTTTGATACTATCTACGATGTGTTCAACAAAGCCCTTCTCGCACCTCCACATTTGATAGCCTTAGTAGCCGCCGTAATCGCCCTTTTAACCAATATTTTTCTCTATAGATACACTAAATGTGTTGCAAAGGAAACCAACAGTCCTATAATTAAGACTGCTTCACGCCATAATGAGGCCGACGCATTTTCTTCCGGCCTCGTTGCAATGGGTTTATTAGGAACTCATTTCGGGGTTTTAATACTAGACCATATCGTTGCTCTTTTGGAAACACTCCATATTGCCATCTTAAGTATAGTAATTATTAAAGATTCCTACGCCGGTTTAATGGATAGTTCGTTACCTGAAACAACTAATAATTTAATCAAAAAAGTAACCCTGAAGGTGGGTGGTGTCCTGTCTGTTCAATCCCTTAGAACCCGCCAGACAGGCCAAGAAGCATGGATAGAAATAACTATCGGCGTAAAACCTGATATCCCTGTTTATAGAGCGCGAGGAATAGCTGAAACAGTTGAAGATGAACTATTAGACAACATTCCCCATCTCGGACATGTCTTAGTCTGTTTCACAGGTGAAAATGGGTCTGTTAAAAGCTATTAATTTTCAACTTTTCAACTTCAACTACGTCTATGTCAATCATGCTTGTTTTGCTTATATTTACGGCCGTTTTTATTCTTATCTTTAAACAGGTAGTTGATAGGAATTATGCCGTTTTATATGGAGCAGTTGCAATTGTCTTCCTGGGACAGATCTTTGGGTTTTATGCTCCTTTAAAAATTGTTCAATCTGTAAACTTGGAAACATTGCTACTATTATTTGGCATGATGCTTTATTCAACAGCCATGGTACAGACAAATATATTTGAAAGTTGGGGCATAAAGATTGGTATGTTTTCAAAGAATGAACCCTGGCTTATTTTAGTCTCTTTTTCCCTGATAACCTATGCCCTCTCACTTTTTATGAACAATCTCACTGCAATGCTGATTATGCTTCCTATTACGGTCTCCCTATGCACCCGTGCCGGAGTTCGTCCAATACCCATTGTTATTTCAGAGTTAATTGCTTCCAATTTAGCCGGCGCCTCGTCAATGATTGGTGATTTTCCGAACATGCTCATAGCCTCTTCTACGCCATTACATTTCTTAGATTTTATTATCAACATGTTTCCAATCTGTATCTTAGGGTTAGCCTTACTCTTTGGTTTGTTTTGTCTTCGCAATGAGCCTTTAATCTTTCACAAGCCCACGGTTGCATCAGCCCGCAGTAGCAAAGGGAATAACGAGCGAGATTATTTCGGTGCTGACCATCTGGAAGATGCAAAGACAGTAGTTGTTAATAAACGGAAGGCAACTATCGGGCTAATCATTTTCTCCGGTATGATTACGCTCTTTATTTTTTCGGAACATTTGTTTATCCCCCCATCCTTCGTTGCTCTGGTAGGCGGGATTTTGGCGCTGGCATTTGTAGCTGAGACAAGGATGGAAGTGATAACAACTATAAATTACCGTGATATCTTTTTCTTCTTCTTTTTATTTATTATGGTAGGCGGGGTTGATGCAACAGGTGCCTTAAATTACCTCTCCTATTACATCTGGATTTTTTCCAATCACAATCAGTACTTTCAGTGCATTTTAACCATGTTTTCAGCAGGCTTCTTAACTATTTTCCTGAATGCTGGTCCAACAGCTACTCTTTTTATACCAATTGCCAATGATTTATATCATTTTGCTGACAATGACATTATCTGGTGGGCATTGTCCCTGGGTATTTGCGCAGGTTCTTCAGCGGCAATAACCGGCGCAACTGCAGGCACAGTTGCAGCCAATTACCTTGAAAATTATAAAAAAAAATGAATTTACATGAACATGAGTATATCGGGCAATATGACCTAAGCGTTAAAAAGTTTATGGAAATCGGGTTGCCTTTTATGGGTATATTTTTGATAATATCTTCATTCTATTTATGGATAAGGTATTGAACTTATGAAACCATTTTGTGAAAAAAGGTGGAAGCTCGAAGGCTCCATATACCTCATTCTTGTTCTTGCCATGCTCGGGTATGCTTTATATATCTTTTACTATAAAGAGGGAACACAACTATTTTATGAAATAGTTGATAGAAAGTATGGAAAGAGTAGTGAAAGTACGAACCCTACAGCTAGGCACGTAAAAGGAATGAACGTAAATCTTATGTACAGGATTGAAGACATACAACTGGAGAGCGTAGCTAATATAAAAGGCGTACTCTTAAAGGCTTCTTCTTCGACACCAGTAGAACTTGGTTCAGGAATTGTTATACATAGGCAGGGTTATGTCTTGACCAATCAACACATTGTTGAGCATGCGACAAATTTGAAGGTCACGCTATTAAATAGAAAGACAACACCCAAAACCTACAAGGCCGTATTAATAAAGGTTAACGATACCTATGATCTTGCTCTCTTAAAAATTGTTTCCAAAAAAAGATTTACACCTGCTTTTTTGGGAAGTATGCCCAATGCTCATAAAGGTGAAAAGGTATTTGCCCTGGGTAATCCATATGGAAAAAGCCTGGTTAACTACCCTGGAACTGTTGTTTATTCCAATAAGACATTGCATATTAATAATAGAAATATACCTTCACTTATTATTGTAGACAACAGAATAAACTGGCAAAATTCCGGAGGGCCATTAATCAATTCGAGAGGAGAGACCATTGGGGTTAATACGGCCATATATTCTGGTAAAACCCAAATGTCCGTCAACGCTGTTGTACCCCTTGGCGTTTGTTTGGACGCTTTTAAAGACGTTATGGATAAGCCTAATTATATCACCAATTACAATAAAGAAGCGACAATATTTGAGACAAGTGCAGGTTATGGTATTTATAAGTATGCGGGTTTGTTTTTACTTGGTTTTATAAGCGGAATTATGGGCGGCATGTTTTCAATGGGAGGAGGAATTTTACTGGTTTCTGGTTTGATATTTATCTTTCATTATGGCATTATTATTATTCGTCCTATAGCATATATTGCAAATTTTTTTACTTCTGGAGCAGCTGTTCAGAAATACATTAAGGAAGATTTGATGGATTTAAAAAAAGTTTCTTATTTGCTTCCATCTGCTCTAGCCGGGATGTGTATTGGTTATTTTATCGGTAATTTATTAGAGATGCACCTGGTAAAAAAGATTGTTGCCCTGTTTGCCATTTTTGTTGCTATTAAACTCATTATGGACCTTTATTCTATTGCCGGAGTTAAAGATCAAAAGGAAATCTGGAATGTAAAGAGGTTTTCTTTTTTGGGTTTCCCAATGGGCTTATTTTCAGGTATTCTTGGTATTAGCGGAGGGATTATTGAAGTCCCCCTTCAAAGAACAGTCCTTAAAACTTCTTTGAAAAATGCAATTGCAAATTCAACAGGTATGGTCTTCTTTACTTCTATATTGGGGATATTTTTATCACTAACTCATGGCGCCATTATGGGCACCTTTGATTGGCATGTCCCTGTCATGATTGCAATCTTCGTCATACCAGGTACTATCTTAGGAGCCCAACTCGGAGCATATTTAACCATAAAATCACCCAGGCCCGTATTGAAACTTAATTTTGCAGTTTTAATGCTTGTTTTAGGTGTTATTATGTTTGTATAAAAAAGCCAAAAAGTTTTGTTTTCGGCTTTATAACTATTGACTTTACAAAGCTCATAAGCTATATAAACCATTGTATATGAAGCAATACAGACCAGAGCTTGCCATCATTGCCGTTGGGTTCCTTGGTTTAATAATATTGGTTTTTCTGTCTTTGGTAAGCTTCCAGTTTGGAGGGGATTTCCCAGACAGGTGGGATCAAAAGATTGATACAGGCAAACAACAATGGAATCGGCAATGGGACAGAGAACAGAAGAACTTTGGACAACATACGGCTTTTCAACAGCCATCTCAACGACAATTTTATCTCAACAAGCTTGAAAATCAACAGGCAAAATTAAATAAAAAATTAATAAAGAAACTCCAATTAACTGAAGCACACTGGCAGGGCATGGAATTAATGGAGTTTACGCCTGAAATAAAACAAAAGCTACAATATCCGCCTAAACTAAAGGGGTTGCTAATTGATGAGGTAACGTTAAATTCATTAGCCAGTGGTTTACGTGGAGGTGATATATTGGTATTTATGAATGGTAAAGCAGTCAGGCACCTTAAACAATTCCATGAAAACACTAAAAGAGTACGGAATGACAAAAAAGCAAAATTAGAGGTTTGGAGACAGGGGAGAATCATGAAGTTCAAGATCAGGGCTCTGGATTTCCTCGGAGTTGCCCAGGTAGAAACTGCTCCAATGGTTGCCGCAGGCGCAATAAGTCCTCATCAGTATCGAGGCCCCTGTACCATTTGTCACTTAATAGGAACCGGCGCCCACATTGCTCCTGATCCGGATGGAATAATATTACCGCCTCCTCCGATAGCGAAAAATGCAAAATTAACACACCGAGATTACGGAAAATGTGAGGCATGTCATGTAATTAAGTAGAAAGTTGAAGGTTCATAATTGAAAAGTAAAAAGTTTATTAACTGTACCCATAGAAGAAACAATATTCTTTAATCCCTTTCCCATGCCCACTCTTTAATAAATGGAGGGTAAAAGGATTTAAAAGGTAAATAAAAGGGCTAAATTTAAAAACTTTTAACCTTAAATTAATTTCAGGGAGGAACCATGCAAATTAAAAAGAATATAAATACTGTTGAATATATTAGCAGGGCTACAGGGAGTATTGTGGTCAAAATGGCCACTGGAATGATCAGGGGATATAGGAATCTAATTGAAGTTGATACAAACTTTGAAGGAGATTTCAGCTATAAAAAAGGTTTAATACTTTATAACAGTGGAAAGTATGAAGATGCTGTTCCCTATCTGAAAAAGGCAATAGAATTTGAACCGGGCAGAGTAGAACTCTATTACAAATTAGGGGTTTCCCTTACGAAGATTTATCGAGATGATGAGGCCATAAACTATCTTAACAAAGGGTTAGCAATTGATGAGAGCCATGAGCAAATTCTTTTCCGATTGGGGATGATTTTCCTTGGCAATGAAGAATACAAAAAAGCAAGAGATTCGTTTTTGAAAGTAGCAGAAAGAGGCAACAAATCATACAATGCCTATTACCGGTTAGGGATGTCTTATGATGGTTTAAAGCAATACGAAGAAGCAATCGATGCCTTTGAAAAGGCCATTGAAATAAGCCCTAAAGAGAGAAAGGCCTATCATTCTCTCGGATTTGTCTTTGAAAGTATAGGCAAACATGACGAAGCAGTAAAGTGTTTTAAAAAATCAATGGAACTCGACGAAACGACTTAAACAAGCATGGCACAAGGAACAAATAAAACAAAAAAAATGGGTGACATGGCTCAGGTAATAAGAAAACTTTATGAAAAAGACCTGATAAAGACTACCCAAAAGCTAAAAAAGAAAAAGGGAAGATTTGGAATCCCCGGTAATAAAGTCTATATCTTTATAGGAGTATTGGTAGCAGTTGGATGTGGTGCTTTTATTGTGAGTTTCAATCAGATCATAACCTTTCAGGAGAAAACTAATAGTGCTCGCGGTGCTGTAGAAGCAGAACTGCAAAGAAGAAACAATCTCTTTAATAACCTCGTCACACTTTATAAGAGCTATATGAACCTGGAAAAGGACATCTTCAGACATGTTGCAGATGTGAGAAGTGATCTGACCAATGCGACAAAACTTGTAGAAGAGCTAAAAAGCAATAAGAGCATCATATCTGAAGGCTTAAATAATAAGGTAGCAAACATGGATAGTTCTCTAGCAAAATTGTTGGCTGTAGTTGAGCAATATCCTCAATTGCGAGCTTCAGAAACGCATAACTTACTTGTCGAAAAATTAGTAAAGACAGAGGATAGAATTGCCTCATCAAGGGAAACATATAACGAAATGGTGAGGATGTATAATAATATGATTGCCCACCTCCCATATAGGTACATGGCATGGATTTTTGGCTTTGAGAGAGGAAAATATTACGCTACAAAAGATAATGTGGGAATACCACCAAAGTTGGACAAAAAGTTTTAAGTTTTAGTCTTAGACTTTATCATTATGTATTGGGTAATTTTTGAGAGAATTGGTGTATTTGTTATGACTGCTTATACTGGTAAGCAGTTGTTTGACTCATTCTTAAGTAGAATAAAACCAGATAGGGTTTATTCTGCTGAGCAAGTAGCAGATATATTAAAAGTTGAAAAGGCTGATATTGTTCAAATAATACATAAACGAGAATTAAAAGCGAGAAAGATAAAGAAAAAATACTGTATTTTAGGTGAGAATTTAATCAATTATTTAACTTCAATCAATCATAAATAATTTAGTTGAACTTTTATGCCTTGCTATAGGCTCGGTATACAAAGGAAATGAAATCAGAAAAGTGTTTGAGATGTAAAAAGTTAGTGCCTGCGTACGCCCTTGTAGTAAACATAAGCTTAGTGTTTTTTAAAGGGATTTTAGGCTTTATTTCAGGCAGCGTAGCATTAATGGCGGACGCATTTCATAGCCTGGCAGATGCTCTTTGTACGATTGTGACTATTGTTAGTCTGAAGATGTCTGCCCATCCAGAAGATAAAGAGCACCCTTATGGCCATGGGAAAATACAGTATTTTTCATCTGCTATTGTTGGTTTTACTCTGTTAACTGGCGCTCTTTTCTTATTTTATGAATCTTTTTTAAAAATTATAGAGGGTAACATAAAGGCGCCCGGTTCAATAGCTATCCTGGGCGCAGTTATCTCCATTTGTCTTAATGAGATGATGTTTCGTTTCCAAAATTGTGCTGCTAAAGAGTTTAATTCACCCGCACTTAAGGCAAATGCTTATGATAACCGTGCTGATGCCATTTCTTCAACTGCGGTTCTTGGCGGTATTGTAGGGTCGTTGGCAGGATACCCAGTTCTAGATCAGTTCGCGGCAATGTTTGTAGCCCTCATGGTAGCACGCATCGGATTAGGATTGCTGAGCGAATCTTCTAAAGGATTAATGGATACTTCTTTAGATATTGATACACTAAAAGGAATTTATAAACGAGCTGTTAATGTAGAGAATGTTAAAGGCATTTCATATCTCCGTGGCCATTCTTTGGGTGAAAAACATAGGGTTGATATTGAAATAGAAGTTGACAGGGAAATTCCTGTAAGTCAATCAGATATTATTGCCATGAATGTTAAAGAGTCTATTTCTAGAGAAACAGAACATATCGGAGAAATTATGGTCTTCATAATGCCAGAAAAGGTTGTCGAGTTAACTACTAAGAAGCCTTCTTTATTGAAGAAATTATTGCAAGGTAGATGGAAATCGTCATTAGCAAGTTAAGTAGTTTCTGATGCAGAAAGTTAGCAATCATCTTTAGAGCGACTCTTAGTAGTAAAAAATCACAACAAGATGATGTACTTACAAACTTAAATCCCGTGATATTTCTTTAAGGAGAAATCTTATGACAAATGTTAAGGCAAAAAAAGTTGGTAAAAAATCATCGAAAAAGAAGCGAGTTGTTCAAAAGAGAAAACATGGTGAAAAAGGAACAACCTCTAGACAAAAGAAGCAGGCTAAAGGAAAAACTAGTAAAAGAGCAAAAAGTGGGATAAAAGCACAAAAGAGGTCTATAAAAAAGAATTTGTACGAGGAAATATCTAAAGAAGATGATACTTTAAAAACAAAAAAAATTGATAAAGTAAGTAAAAAAGATGATTCCTTAAGAAAGGTAATGCTAGAGAGTTTGGAAAAAGACACGTTAAAAGAAGAAAGAGATATGACCCCCCGGGAGGAAACAAGGGTAGAAAAAGTTGGAGTGGCAATTTCTTCAGTAGAAAAGATATATACCAAATCGCGAGAAACAACCAGTACTACCATAGACTTTTCAGGTAATGTAGCTAAAGGAACATTTAAGTTGGTCGCAACGATTGTAGGAGAAAGCCTTCACATTTTAGGGCTAGGTATATTAGGGATTGTCACTATAACTGGGAAGGGGTATAGGCGTATCAGCAAAATTGCACCTCGTGAAAAGAAAATTGTCGAGTAAACGATGGGATTTCTCGCCATCGCCCCTCACAGAACCGTGCTTGCAGATTTCCCGCACACGGCTCTTCAAACAGATTTACAAATTAGTCGAGTAAATCCAAGCCTCGCTATCTCCGATAATCGTTTTAGTTTCGTTGAAAATCTATTCTCTGATTCTATACTTGGCAATTGTTTCTCCTCCACGATACATCTCTGTTTGTCAACCCCTTCCCTCCTTCGGAATTACCTGACATCAACGGTACGTTCGAGCGGGCACAGAATATCACTGAAAAATAGCTCAGTATAGCTTTATAGGCAATAAACACGAATAGTAATTAGTATGGTTGTTGAAAAAACTTATAAAAGAAAGAGCCCAATGGCAGGTAATAAAGACTTGTTTCAAGAGGCACTTAAGCTTCAACATGCTGGAAATCTTGTAGAAGCAGCAAACCTTTGCTATAAGATATTGGCGAAGGAACCAGGATACGTTGATGCAAACTTCCTAATGGGAGTTTTGAATCTACAACAAGGAAATCTTGATACGGCCACTACATTCCTTAAGAAAGCAATTACATTCAAACCTGACCATGTTAGAGCGTATAACAACCTTGGCACTATGCTGAAAGAACAAGACAAACTCGACGAAGCTGTATTGAGTTATAATAAGACAATAGCTCTCAATCCCAACTACGCTGATGCTTATAACAATCTTGGTAACGCACTTCAAGAACAAGGCAAAGTCGATGAAGCAAGCAAATAAGATTCTGTATCTCCAATCACTACTATCCAAAACAACAATATTCCAAGAATTGGTTTTCTACGTCTCTTAACGTAATCCGATACGACTTTTTGGTTTTTCGATTTATTTACCAAAAGAGTTACCTAATTACTGAGCATATACAGATGTCCATATTTGCTTTGTAGGTTTGTCCATCGTTCAGTTCTATGATGGGGTAGGAATGAATATATGTAAGTTATTTTAGAATTTTTAGTTAAAGACTTTTGTGAATATAACGATAATGAGGGTATTCAGTTTTTCCATTAACAATAGGAGTGTATCAATGGAAGTTCCTATTTTGAGAATATGAATTAATTGTGCTAAAAATTTATCTGATACGGGATTTCTCGAACTTTCTATATTTTATGTCTTATAATTTTGAGGGAGGGATATAAGGTGAAAAATGATGTTTACAAAAAGCTTTCAAAGCAATATTGCCCTCGATTTGGCAAGATTGCAGTAGATATGGGATTTATAACTACAAAACAACTAAAAGTAGCCTTAGTCGAACAAGTTGAAGATAATATCTTTAACAGACCCCACAGACTCATAGGAAGTATTTTTTTTGAACATGGTTGGATAACCAATAAACAGATTGATATTGTTGTGTATGAATTATTTGAACAGAAAGAACTAAACGTCTCATAAAATGGATTTCCCATTCTAAAGGACATGAAATCAAGCTTCTCTGACATTGCTACAACCTCTTTTCTTGCTTGTTAGAATTTTCTAATTGCTTTCCCATTTACTTCTTTCCTCTTTCTAAGCAGGGAATGATTTATATTTAAACCAGCCCGAACTGCCCGACTACCCGTCCGAACCGGCTCTCGCCAGAATGACTTTCAGACTGTGTCGTAATAAAGGAAATACCTGTTTTGTCATTCTGAACTTGATTCAGAATCTAATGATTTCAACAGGTTAGCAACCTTAGAGATCCCGACCCCCATAGCTTCCTTGCACCGTATCGGCACGATGCGTAAGCTAGGAATGGGGGCGGGATGACATTGTGACACAGACTGTTTGTCGGGCTGGCGAACGGCTTGGCCGGGCGGGCGTCATTCACGCGGGGGTGTGGTCATATTTCACTTTACCCATAGAAGTAATAGTCTTTATATCCTGTCCATTTCTATTAGTGTCAAGGTTTCCAACTGCTTTCCACATGCTCCATTTTCTTTAGAAGATCTAGCTCCACTTGCTTGGACAAGTAGAAAATAAGGAAAATTTCATCCAAATAATGATAAAATATTATACACAAATAATACGCGGAGAAATAAAGAAGGGATTGCCCAAAAATTTTTTATTTGTCTATTATGTGTATGCTATGTGTATGCCTATGAATTGTAATAGGTTAGCATAATTATTTTCCATAAACATGCAAATCCTGAATAAAAAATCACTTTGGCATGTGTTTAGCGAATATAAAATTACACTGATTCAAGTTTGTTAGCCACAGGATAAATTTTAAAGAGTAATAGCAGGTGAAAAAGGTGATTAAGCTTGTTATTTAAGGAAATTAAATTATTCTTTATGTGAAATAGCGATGATAACTTAAATGGCCTAAGGAATGTTTATAAAAAAGAAAGATA
>VSDH01000035.1:0-19600 GCA_008636105.1 Candidatus Scalindua sediminis
CTCGGAGTATTTGATTCCAATGAAACCGCCATAAGGTGTTATACCAAGGCAGGCTTTGTCCTTGAAGGTACGTTAAGACAAGTAGTAAAGGTTGGCAATTCATACTGGAATTATAATCTAATGAGTGTCTTAAGAAAAGAATGGAAATGCTGACAATTCGCTGAACTCGGACCGGAAAAATCTGACGCTTTTTCCGTCCGTCTTCCTTATGTATCCTGATATTTATTTTTCCAGAAGCAATGTATGAAAATAATTTGCTGTAATTCTCTATAGCAAATCCAAGAAACTCTGGGTCTTGAATTTCATCAGTAAGTATCTGCTTCTCTATTTGACAAGAAGTATCAGCATCTATCTCACCCTTGTTAAATCTTTCCAAACAGCCCAATAACTTTTTCTCTACCTGCAAAATTAAACTGCTTGATTTTAATAATTGATTTTATTACCTTTGTTTTAGCTTTACTTAGTATCTGTTGCGGAAAGCTCAAATGCTCAAAAGTGTCATTCTGAATTCATTTCAGAATCTATATATATCAATATGTTAAGGGATCCTGAAACAAGTTCAGGATGACAATATAGTGTTTCCGCAACAGAAACAACTTACATATTTTATGATGTAGATTGAGTTAGAAATTTATTAAAACGTTTATATTGTCGCTATAACAGGGAAAGGATTATGTCTAAGACTAAAGATTATGCCGAAGTTGAAAATTTCCGTTCACCACGATATCGCGAGGTTGTTAAACGATATTGTGGTGTTAGAGAAAATGCTGATTTGAATTATAGCGCAAAAGGTAAGAAAATTAAGGAACAGTTAGTAAAGTGTATATGGTCTGGACTGCTTTTAAAGAAGGACAAACTGTATACGGAAGACGGATTGAGGATAGAAGTTATTTCACCAGGCCGATGGAATCTAGAAGAAGGTCCAGATTTTAAAGGTACAGAGATACTTTTAGAAGGAAAAGGCATTGTGAAGGGAGATGTTGAGATACATGTATGCTCTAATGATTGGATACGTCATGGACATAATAAGCAAAGAGAGTATGAAAACGTGTGTTTACACGTCTTTATGTGGAATGATAGAAAGAGTAAATTTGTTAAAATCAAAGGTCATTTAATCCCACAGCTAGAGTTATACAACTATCTGGAATACAAATTGGATAAACTCATAGAAATGATTGATATCGAAGACTACCCTCACACTGGAGGTGCTAATGCGGGGCCATGCCAGAAGGGATTATGTTCTATTTCTTCTGAAGATAAATGGATTGGATATTTTCTGGATTTTGCTGGCGATGAAAGAATCTTGATTAAGACAAATAGATTGGAAAAACGACTGAATACTCAGACGTTTGAGCAGATCTTATATGAAGCAATTATGGAATCGCTTGGTTACAAGAATAATACAGAACAGTTCCGGCACTTAGCATCTGTTGTTTCAGTAAATGACATAAGAAGTCTTATACCTTTGGACGTTTCTCCTAAGCAAAGAAGCAAGATGATACAGGCATTATTGTTTGGTATGGCAGGACTTTTGCCGGATCAAAGTCTTTCAACTAAAGACATGATGGACAAAGATTCTCTTGAATATGTCAAAGAAATTGAAGGAATGTGGGCAGTGGTCAAAGATGATATTAAAAATAAACCGATGGATGGAAAGTTGTGGAGTTTTAAGTATTCCAGACCTGGTAATTTTCCGACAAGAAGGATCGCTGCGATTAGTCGTCTCCTGGCAGGAAATTTTGAAACAGGGGTATTCAGAATAATATTAAAGTCTTTCGAAAGAATAGACAGTAATAAGAATGAAGTAGAGCAAATAAAAACTATCATTAAAAATACGGAGTCTGTTTTTTTGGAATTATATGATGATTACTGGTCGTATTACTATACATTTGGGGGAAAGAGGTTAAAAGGTCCAGAAAGGTTAATTGGGCGGGAGCGATCCGCTATCATGTTTATAAATATAATCATTCCTGTTTTATTAGCTTATGCTAGAAAAAGAGAAGACATGGTATTGGAAGAAGGGTTGTTTAGGGCTTATAAACTGCACCCGAAATTGTCACATAATAATATTACGACATTTATGAGCTGTAGGATATTTGGCCAGGATGTTCAGAAAAGAAATATCGTTAACAATGCCAGGCGCCAGCAAGGTCTTATACAGATTTTTAAAGATTTCTGCGAAAGTGATGATATTGCATGCAAAAGATGTGTACTCCTTTTATCGATTAATTCAATGCTTAGCAAACAAAGATGTTAGTTGTATATTTACTTCTTATTCCGGATTCCAACCCGCCAAAAGGCACGTTGGGCAGGTACGGGAATGATAAGAGCCCAGCATCCTGTCATTCCCGACTCTGATCGGGAATTTGTGTAAGACTCCTGATTGTTTTATCCTAATGAAACTGGGATACGAGAGTGTCTAGATTCCCGTTTTCACGGGAATGACAAAAGGAGCGTGGGAATGACAGAGGGTGAGACAAAGATGAAATTAAAAAAGATTAAGTATTTCGTAACAGGTTTTCTTGGTTCGATTTTCATCAGGGTTTTGGCTCGTACGATTACGCTCAAAGAAAGCCCGACCAACTATTCTAGAGAACTCGAAGGTCAAGGTGAAAAGGTAATTTATGCCTTTTGGCATTCACTTATGTTGGTTCCGGTATATGTAGGTAGGAATCTTGGTGTAAAAGTCTTGATAAGCCAACATACGGACGGGGAATATATTGCTCAGGTTATCCAGAGGTTGGGCCATAACGTGGTTAGAGGTTCGACAACGAGGGGGGGTGCAAGGGCATTGTTAAGCTTTATAAAAAATGTAAAAGAAGACAAGACCTCTCTGGCAATAACTCCGGATGGTCCAAGAGGTCCCAGGCTTATAGTGCAACCAGGGATAATTTTTTTAGGGCAGAAGACTGGTTATCCAATACTTCCAGTTTCATTAGGCCTTGCAAGTTACTGGGAACTTCCCAGTTGGGATAGATTTCGCATACCCAAACCTTTTTCAAAGGCAATATTAATGTACGGAGACCCTATAAAAATACCACCGAAACTCGACAAAAATAAGATAGATGAATACCGCATGTTATTAGAAAAAACACTTAATGAAATGACGGTCGAGGCAGAGCGTGTGGTTAAGGAAATGTAAAATCCCCCCCACTTCTTGCTTTCGCAGCGTGCCGCCACGGTGCAAGAAAGTAGTGGGGGTGAGAAAGAAGTATTAAGGTGCTAAATATTAAATAATCGCATGATATCATTCTTGGTTGCGTAGATCATAAGGGTTATTATCATGGCAAAGCCGATATAATTGGCAATTGCAAGCGTTTTTTCACTCACGGGAGAACCCTTAATCTTTTCAACACCAAGAAACAGGAGATGTCCTCCATCCAGAACAGGGATGGGTAATATATTTAAAACTGCCAGATTAATACTAATGATAGCCAGGAAATATAGAAGTTTACCCATCCCGGATTTGGCAGATTCATAGGACGCCTGAGCTATGAGGACAGGGCCTCCTAATGCCTTGGTTGATAATCTCTTAGAAAAAAATCCCTGTAAGGTCAAATAAATCCTCTTGACGTTCACAATCGTTTTCTGAGTTCCTACCATGCATGCGCCGGTCAAACCATATTGTCTTATTATCCTTTTTTCTCTGAATTTGATTCCTATCAATCCATGCGCATTCTCTTCATTCTTTTTGGGCTTGATTGTCTTGGTAATTCTTTCATAGTTGCGTTCCCACGTAATCTCCATTTCTTTATCTTTGTTGCTCGTAACAATCTGTAAAAGCTCCTCCCATTCTGATATATTTTCTCCACCTATTGCTGTGATCGTGTCTCCTGGCTTTATGCCTATTTTTTCAGCGGGGAAACCTTCAACTGTTGAATCTACTTTCAATCCATAATGAGGTATAATTCCGCCAAAAAACTCTTTAACTGATTCTTCGCCTGTTTTGGTAAATACTATTAATTTTGCACCGCTATCTCTCATAATCATTAATGTGATTTTTCCGTCTGGAGAGTTATTAACTATATTTACTAATCCAGCAAAGCCCGTAACATCTTTGATGTTTACCTTAACTATTTCATCACCTTTCTTAAGTCCCAGTGATTTTGCAAGACTCTCCTTCTTTATACCTTCAATCTTCGTTGTTGCACAAGAAAGTCCGATCATCCATCGGGCAACAACTGATGGTGTAACCTTTAAATCAATCTCTTTATTGTCACGCAGGACTGTAAGCGTAAGCTCTTTGCCAGGATTTGCCTGTTCTATTTCTCTAAAATCACTTTCTGTAGTGATTGTTTTACCATTAACCTTCAGTATCTTGTCTTTGAGGTGTAATTCTGCATTTTGAGCGGGTGAATCCGAATCTTCAATGGCAAAGATTTTGTGTATCTCCAGAGTAGTTGCCGGTGCGATTCCTATCCTCTGTATA
This sequence comes from Candidatus Scalindua sediminis, assembly GCA_008636105.1. Classification (GTDB taxonomy): domain Bacteria; phylum Planctomycetota; class Brocadiia; order Brocadiales; family Scalinduaceae; genus Scalindua_A; species Scalindua_A sediminis. The sequence continues at coordinate 4,430 of VSDH01000035.1, forward strand.
CCAAATGCTGCGTCATATCTTGGTACAACATTTACATCGAATGTCTTGCCTTCTCTCTCTATCTCCAGGCTGACACCCTCAGGGGAGTTATTAAGCGCTACGGAAATGAAGACATCTTCAAAGTCAGGGTTGGAGATATTATTGATTTTGACAATCTTGTCACCCGGCTTTATACCAGCTTCCCAGGCAGGCCATCCTGGCATTGTACGTCCTATATCGGCGGTAATGAAGGGGACTCCTATCCTGAAAGCGATGATAAAGGCAACGAATGCTAAAGCTGTATTAAAACCAACACCGGCTACAAGTACTGCTGCACGTTGCCAGGGCTTTTTAGACATAAACTCCCATTCTTCACCTTTGCATCCTTCACCCTTTTGCTCACCTGCAAGTTTTACATAACCGCCTAATGGGATGAGTGAGATTCTGTAGTCTGTTTCGCCTATTTTCCTTCTGATGATTGCCGGACCAAATCCGAGTGAAAATGCAAGTACTCTTACACCTATCTTCTTGGCCACTATAAAATGCCCGAGTTCATGGACAAAAATGAGTAAACTTATACCAAGTATTACTAAAATAATGTTAGATGACATTCCTATGAAATGCATTTTTTCGTCTCCTTGCGTGCGTGAGCATCCGCATCCATAATATCTTGCAAAGTGGGGTCTTTTATAAAATTATGTTCCTTCATAACATGTTCCACTGTTTTTGTGATATCTGTAAATTTAATTTTTCTATCTAGAAATGCCTGGACGGCTATCTCGTTTGCAGCATTAAGTGTTACTCCCATAGTGCCTCCTTTTTCAACCACCTCATATCCCAGTCTTAATGCTGGAAATTTATCCATATCAGGCTTTCGAAAGTTAAGACTGCCAAGCTTTGCAAGGTCAAGAGATTCGACATTGCCATTTTCTCTATAGGGGTATGTCAACGCATATTGTATGGGTACCTTCATATCAGGTAATCCCATTTGAGCAATGACAGAACCATCACAGAACTCTACAAGCGAATGGACTATTGACTCCGGGTGTATGATTACGTCGATTTGCGTTGAATCCAGATTGAAAAGCCATTTTGCCTCGATTATTTCAAGTGCCTTGTTCATCAAAGTTGCAGAATCAATGGTTATCTTTTGTCCCATTTGCCATGTTGGATGATTGAGTGCTTCTTCCAGTGTAACTTCCGAGAGTTTTTCTTTTGGATAATCACGAAACGGACCTCCTGAGGCAGTAATTATAACTTTTTTTACCTCGTTGGGATGTCCTGCTCTTAATGCCTGAAGTATTGCACTATGTTCGCTATCTATGGGGATGATACTCACACCCTTTTCTCGTGCCATTGAGACGATTATTCCACCAGCCATAACTAAGGCTTCCTTGTTAGCAAGTGCGAGTGTCTTTCCATTCTTGATTACTTCGATTGCTGCAGGAAGCCCGGCAGCGCCAACTATAGCAGAAATGACTATATCTACATCGTCTCTGGAAACCATTTCCTTTACGCTATCCGTACCCGTAAGGATCTGGACAGAATTTTGTGGCAGCTTGTTTTTTAGTTCTTTTATCCACCTCCCATCTGCAAGAGAAACACTTTTGGGTTTAAACTCTTCAACCTGCTTTGCCAGAAGCTCCCAGCGTGAATTTGCAGACAATCCCACAACTTTGTATTTATGACGTAAATTTCTTATAACGTCTAAGGCATTTTTACCTATCGAGCCTGTCGAGCCGAGAATGACTACATTCTTCATTATAATTTTATAGAGTATTATTCTGTAAAAACTTCTTTTTTTTTGTAAGTTTTTTTAATTGCTGCAAAAGTTTAAAGTGACTAAAGTGTGAAGTGAGCTAAAGTTGTGGTAAAAAGTCTCGCTTTTTGATTTTTTTAACTTTAGGCACTTTAGTCACTTAATTTAGTTGCGTCTATGCAGCGCTATGCTATTATATTCAAAATGCACTGTGAGAGATTATATTGTCTTGATCTCTTCTAATAATGTAGAAACCATTTCGCTTTCTGAAACCTTTTTTATTTTCTCGCCTTTCTTAAATAAGAAACCCACTCCTTTTCCACCAGCTATTCCTATATCCGCTTCCATTGCCTCTCCAGGACCGTTAACAATACATCCCATAACGGCAATCTGTACTGACCTCTTTTGTGATGGCAGTCTTCTTTTTACTTCTTCAACAATATGTAGAAGATCTATCTCACAGCGTCCACATGTAGGACATGATATTATTTCAGCATCTGTACTTTCTGATAGTCCAAGGGCTACTAAAATTTTATATCCTGCTTCTATTTCTTGATGTGGAGGGCCTGTAAAAGAAACCCTTAGCGTGTCACCAATTCCTTCTGAAAGAAGGCCTCCAATACCAATTGCTGATTTTATTATTGCATCATTCGGAGAGCCTGCGGCAGTTATACCAAGATGTAAGGGATAGTCACACTGTTTCGCTACAGACCTATACGCTTCCATCGTTTTCTGCACGTCCGAGGCCTTCAGTGAAATCACAATATCTTTAAAGCCTAATGACTCGAAATGCTCACAATATCTTAATGTAGTATTTACCATTAATTCTACCAGATCTACATCATGGCCATTATTGCTTCTAATAGAACCGGAATTAACTCCTATGCGGATGGGAATACCTTTGTTCTTTGCAAGGCGTACAATTTCCTCTAGCTTGTCTTTCTTTTTCATATTGCCTGGATTAATACGGATTTTGTCTACACCCTGCTTAATGGCTTCTATGGCAAGATTATGTCCAAAATGTATGTCTGCAACTAGAGGTATATTTATTCTCTTTTTAATTTCACTCAGGCATTTGACTGTATTGATATCAGGAACAGCAACCCGAATGATCTGGCATTTGAGTGCTTCTAACTCGTGAATCTGTTCTACTGTTGCTTCGATGTCGTTTGTGTGGGTGTTTGTCATTGATTGAACAGGGATTGGTGCATCACCACCAACTCCTACTGAATCAACCAGAATTTGTCTTGTCCTGCGCCTTTTTATCATTGTCCAAAAAGATCTATAATAAAACTATTGATATATCAATAAAAATCTACATTTTAGCAGTTTTTTGTGTAAACTCAAGTTATATATTATGTACGAGTAGCGTTGAACAAAGACATTTTTGTTTTGTACGGCCAAAAAGATATTTGCTGCTGTGTGCCTTAAACAAAAAGCTTGACACTTTTCTACTTTAATATTTAGAATATATGTTTAAGGTTTTTTGTATTTTAGGATTGTGTTTCTGTCAATTTGACAATGGGGGATTGATTTAATGTCGCAAAGAAAAGATACGTCTTCTGACGTTTTAGAAATAGATTCTACGCATCAAGTTGAGGACAAAGCTGTAGATGAAAGAAAACGGAAATCATCACGATGGATGAATTCTAACAGGTTTAGATGGATATTCCAGATCGTGTTCTTGATTATAACAATATATATAGGATGGAAGTTTTATTTATTTGTCCAATATTGTGAAACTGGCGGGGCAACGAAATATGTATCAAGACCACCGGGGATAGAGGCATTTTTACCTATAGGCGCATTTATGGGGCTTAAGTATTTTTTGGGTACAGGAAAGGTAGATCCTATACATCCGGCAGGCTTTGTTATATTTGCTTCTATATTGATAACATCATTTCTTTTTCAAAGGGGTTTCTGCAGCTGGATATGTCCGGTTGGTACAATATCAGAATGGGGGTGGAGATTTGGAGATTGGATAAAATCTAAATTCAACAGGGGGGTTAAATATTGGGTAGAAATATTTCCGGTAAAACTGACATGTGGTCTCAGTATGATATCAACCCCTATTGTTGCCTTGATGCTCCTTGATGTTGTAAGTTTCGAGTCATTTAAATCACCAAACATGAAGGCTATTTATCCTCTTATGATTGCGGCCATAATCATACCTTTTGCTCTTCCCAGAAAAGTATGGTCAGCCCGTGTGGAAGATTCTATTGCGCGAGCATGGAAGTATTCTATCTTCGCTTTTTTTGCAGTTACTATTTTGATTAAGATGCCGGCTCAGCAGATTGAAATTATGTTCACGAATGTTCCGTTTATGAAGGTTGCAGATGTAAGGATGCTGAAATTTTTCATTAACCTTTCTATGCTTGCAATAATTATCATATCGGTTATTTTTGTCTTTTCCATTTTCAACAAGAATTATTGGTGTCGTTATTTTTGCCCTTATGGCGCGGTAATTGGTATTTTAGGTTGGGCGAGTTCTTTAAGAATAGTAAGAGACAAGGAAAAATGTATTGATTGCGGGAAATGTACTAAGGCATGTCCCGTATATATAGTAGTTGAAAAGAAGAAGACTGTTCATAATCTGGAATGTCTGGCGTGTTATGATTGTGTTAATGTATGTCCTGTAAATGGTGCGCTTGATATGAAGATTGTGGGAATCGGCAAGAAGATACATTATGCTGTTTATGCTGGTCTTGCCGTTGGTTTATTTGTCATCTTTATGAACACGGCAAGGTTTACTGGATACTGGTACAATAATATAACATTGCAGGAATACATGTACAGGATTGCAGATATAGATAATCCTAAGTATCAACATAAACAGGGAAAGTTTGAAGTTGAATAGATTTCATGGGATTATGGGTTTTCCGATAATGTCTTATGTTAAATACAAATAACCTTTTTCATGACCTGATAGTAGAAGTAAGGGCCTTAACAGAATTTCACAACCCCAGTTCGCTTTTTGAAGACCTCCATACGGATTCACTTGATGGCGAATATCATTTTACGACCTCAAGGGAAACCATGCTGATGATAAGCAGGGTTATCGAAGATTCTTTGAAGTTACATAAAAAACGATGTTCATTATATTCAGGATTTCAAGAATTAAGTAGATTTAAGGAACACAGTGAAAGATATGCAAAATTAGCTGCCTATGCTGACCAGATATTTGTTATAGGTGTTGCAGATACACCTGTTGGTAAAATTGCAGATAATGTTCATATACTGACAAAAAATGCAGACATAATCCGCGAAAACTGGATATCAATCATTAAAAATAAGAATATCCATATTTCGCTGATAGCACAAGAAATACCTTCCGGGAAACATCACGAAAGGTATATAGGTTTTTACACAAACAGTAAGATACTTACCGAAAAAGCTGTAAATATATTAATCGCTAAAAAAATACTGAGTGATGCCACAATCTTAGGCAAACAAACCTATTTTAACATCTAACACAAATCCCCCTTAGTCCCCCTTTAGTAAAGGGGGATTTAGGGGGATTTGTCATTCTGAGGAGCCTCCACTGATAGCCCCTGCGCTTTCTTGCACCGTGGCGGCACGCTGCGAAAGCAAGATGCTGGGGCTGTGGGGGCGACGAAGAATCTCACATTCTATGCAGTCCTTATCAATACAAGGCCGAGATTCTTCGCTCCCGATGGTCTCTCAGAATGACAGGTTCCAGCCCCCATTCCTAGCTTACGCTCTTACAGAGCCTACTTTCGGCAAGGAAGCTATGGGGGTCGCTGTAGTGCTAAATACAAGATGGCTAATTCAAAAATAACAATTCTTGCCATAGGCCCACACCCTGATGATGTAGAAGGGGGTATGGGAGGTAGTATAATTAAATTCCTGAAACTTGGTCATGAAGTTCATATTGTCGATCTTACAAATGGGGAACCCACACCGCATGGTACCATAGAAACAAGGCGTAAAGAATGCAAAAAGGCAACCGATTTACTTGGCTTGACCAGCAGAACAACTCTTAATTTTCCAAACCGTTATCTTTTTGACAATATAGAAACAAGGAAAAAAGTAGCTGAAGTTATTCGTAGAGTAAGGCCAGATATCCTATTTTTACCATATTGGGAAGATGCTCACCCGGACCATATACAGACTGCGCAGATAGGTGAGGCGGCAAGGTTTTATGCAAAATTAACGAAGACTGACATGGCAGGTGAACCATGGTATCCTAAACGTATTTTTTATTATCTATGGTCTCACCTGAGAGTTCATCTTTCACCGGCATTTATTATTGACATTAGTGATGAGTTTGAAAAAAAGGTTGAGGTGGTGAAATCCTATGAGTCTCAATTCGCTTCTAATGAAGAAAGATGGAAGCATATAAATGGAGTATTGCATGCTTATGGGCAGTATTATGGATTATTGATTGGAACACAGTATGGAGAACCATTCGCAAGTCGTGAAAAGTTAGGATTGAGAGACATAAGGGACTTGATATGAAGAAATTGGGAAATTCAGGAATTTAGGAATTTAAGGATTGAGGGATTGGGAAATTATAAGAAGTTTGAAGAGTTACCCTGCTGGCAAAAAACCAGAGAATTATGTCACGCAGTATCAAAGCTAATAAACAAAGCCAAGTTCCAAAAGGATTCAAACCTTAATGGACAGATATGGAAAGCTGCCGGTTCTGCCATGGACAATATTGCAGAAGGATTTGATGATGGTTCGTCACGTGAATTTATTCGTTTTTTAGGTTATTCACAAAGGTCGTGTGGGGAAGTCCAATCGCAGTTATATCGCGCATTAGATTGCGGTTATATCAATAATCCAGAATTTAATATTGTTTATGATCTTGCGAGTGAATGTAGAAAGCAAATTAAAGGTTTTAGAAAGTATTTAAGAAATTACAAAAAGGATTGAGGGTATAAATAGAATCATCTGAATCCCTGAATCCTTAAATCCCTTAATTCCTAAATTGAAAATAAATGAATACATTTCGAGTTGGCAAGTTACCTGTAGAACTCCTTGATGAATTGTTAAGTACTATTGGGAAAAAAGACCCAAGAGTTGTCGTAGGCCCAAAGGTTGGTGAAGATGCTACAGTAATAGATTTTGGAGATAAGTACCTTATAGCAAAAACAGACCCGGTAACCTTTACTACATATAAGATAGGATGGTATATGGTTAATGTGAATGCAAATGATATTGCAACAATGGGAGGAACGCCAAAATGGCTTCTTGCGTCTATCTTCCTGCCCGAAAATAAAACTGATAGTAAATTAGTTAAGGAAATATTCCACGATATCGAAAGAGCGGCAGAAGAATTAGGCATAGTTCTCTGTGGTGGACATACAGAAATTACTCATGGTCTGGATAGGCCTATAGTGTCCGGACATATGCTTGGTGAAGTAGATAAAGATAAATTAGTGACAAATTCAGATGCAAAGGAGGGAGATGAGATCATATTGACTAAGGGTATTGCAATCGAGGGCATGGCACTTCTTGCGAGAGAAAGAGAAGAGGAATTATCTAAAAAATATGGAAATACATTTGTCAAGAAGGTTCAGAATTTTTTATATGATCCTGGAATTAGTGTTGTAAAGGAGGCCCTTATTGCAAATCAAGCGGCTAATATCCATGCGATGCATGATCCAACCGAAGGTGGACTGGCAACTGGTTTGTTCGAGCTTGCAAGGGTATCGAACACGGGTGTTGTTGTTTATGCAGAGAAAATTAATTGCTTAGAGGAAGTAAGGATATTGTGTTCTGAATATAAACTGGATCCAATGGGCGTTATCGCTTCCGGTGCACTATTAATAGTAATAGACCCTGACGACAGAGAAGCTGTGTTAAGTAAACTGGCACAGGATGATATTGGATGTTCAGTTATTGGAAGATTGACCAAGAAAGAGGAGGGTTTGAAAATAATTAAGAATGGAGAGGTTAAAGACCTGCCTTTTTTTGAAGTGGATGAGATTACCAAGGTCATTTAAGCACTTATATTGAAATTGTCTTGACACATTTAGATATTACCTGTAGAATCTTCTAAATCTAAATTCGTATATATAATAAGTTTATGTAAATACTATACATAGAGAAGCTAATATGAGAGATAAATTATGACTAATGGTTATGGAAAGCCGCCAGAATTCAGTTTTGATAAAATAAACTTTGATCTTATTAAGAAGTATATAATACCCATAGCTATCATTTTAGGTATTATCATAATCGGATATTCTTCGATATTTACAGTAAAGGCCAACCAGGAAGCGACGATATTAAGGTTTGGTAAATATATGGAGACGGTTGGGCCGGGGTTGCAATTTAAGTTACCTTTTGGCATTGACAAGGTCTACGCTGGAGAGGTTAAGCGTATATACAACGAAGAATTTGGTTATAGAACTCTTCGTTCTGGTAGAGAAAGTGTTATTGACTCTGATTTTAGGGGTGCAAAGGAAGTTTCTTTAATGTTGACGGGGGATAGAAATTGTGCAGAGGTAAACTGGGTAGTAAGATATAAAATTAAAAACCTGAAGGATTTTCTTTTTAATGTGAGGAATGTAAAAGCCACCATAAGAGATGTTTCTGAAGCTGTAATGAGACAACTTATAGGTGATAGATCTATTGATGAAGTACTCACCATTGGAAGGAGAGATATAGAGCAAGTTGCTGAGGGGGATATAGAAACAATACTTGATTCGTATGGTTGTGGAATTGCCGTACAGGTAGTAAACTTGAAAGGTGTTGATCCACCGGTACAGGTTAAGGATGCATTTGATGCCGTTAACAAGGCTGTGCAGTTGAGGGAGCAGATTATAAACGAAGCTGAGGGAAAGAAAAATAAAATTATACCATTCGCAATGGGAAAGAAGGAACAGGTGATTAAAGAAGCAGAAGGGTACAAAATAAAGAGAATAAACGAGGCAACTGGTGATACCAAGGCATTTCTTGCTGTTTGGGCAGAATATGAGAAGGCAAAGGACGTAACAAGGAGAAGACTTTACCTGGAAACTATGGAAAGGGTGATACCAGAGTGTGAGGAGATTTTTATCATTGACAAAGAACAAGGAGGAATTTTACCAATACTCAATCTGGGAGGGAGTAGAGTAACGAAATGAAACCAAAGGCACAGATATACATAATAATAGGCATAATATCAGTAGTGGTATTACTTATCTTAGGCAGCGCCACTTTGTACGTTGTTGACATCAAAACACAGGCCGTAGTTACCCAATTTGGTAGACCTGTTAAGGTGGTAACCGAACCGGGCTTAAACATAAAAACACCTTTTATTCAAAAAGTGAAATATTTCGAGAAGAGAATTATCGAATGGGATGGGGAACCGAGTGATATATTGACAAGGGATAAGGAAAACATTGGCATCAATACCTGGGCCCGTTGGAGAATCGTGGAGCCATTGAGATTTTATACTTCATTAGGAATGGAAAGTAGAGGACAAGGTGTGTTGGACGAGGTTATAGAATCTGCTGTAAAGAACATTGTAAGCTCATACACTTTAAATGAGGTTCTCAGGAATACGAATCGCAAGCTTGAATATACTACAGTAGAGTTGGAAAAGGCAGAAATGACCAAGAGAGTACTTATTGTACATGGCAGGGCACAACTGGTCGAAGAAATAAAGGCCATGGCAAATAAGGGATTAAGTGAAAGATACGGCTTGGAATTGGTTGATGTCAGGATTAAGCACATTAATTATGTTCCAACAGTTATACCTAAGATATTTGAAAGGATGCGTTCTGAGAGGATTAGGATTGCAAATAAGTACGAATCTGAGGGCAGGAGGCAGGAAGCAGAGATTTTAGGACAAATGAAGAAGGAACTGGAACAGATTGAATCCGAAGGCTACAAAATAGCGGTTAACACTAGAGGTGAAGCAGATGCTGAGGCTATCAGGATTTATGCGGATGCATATAAGAAAGCTCCTGAATTTTATTCTTTTACAAAGACCCTTGAAACATATGAGAAAACATTCAATAAGAACACTCGCTTGTATTTAAGCACTGATAGTGATTATTATCAGTATCTAAAAACGTATACGAAAGAAAGTCAATAATATAACCTAAATTGAGCGATTTTATACCTTATACTATAGTAGCCGCAGGCTTTAGCCTGCGTTTCTCATCATCTAATGGGTATATGATAATCTCACGTAAGTTACGCCCCCATAGCTTCCTTGCCGTTAAGTCCCGTTTTGCGGGAGTAAGCTAGGAATGGGGGCGGCTACACAAATTGCTCAATTTAGATATAAGTAAGATAGAGTTGAAAACACCTGGTATTAATTTCGGTAGTTGTATTGGATTCGGGCGTATCTCATTTCAAGTTACCCTTAAATAGCCTTACTATTAAACTGCTATTTCAGGTATATCAAATCGATAATACATAACCACCCTCTTTTCTATAGATTTAAATTTTTCTACCTTCGAAAAACACTCATGTTTCCCCGGCTATACTTCAATACTGAAAGTAAAACGATTTTTGCTTATTTTCTGGCCATATCTTTTTTGTTACACCTTATATTTGTCTTCTCTTCCTCCAGTTTAAGTCACCTTACAAGATCAGGATTTGATATTAACGATTATGTCTCGAAGAAGGATAACTACGTAATCGAGATAGAACTTGAATCTGGCAGAGAGGATGAAAAAAGCATTGCAGCTGAGGAAAAGTCAGAGGAGGAGGAAAAGGCCGAAGAAGATTTTCCAGAAGAGAAGAGGCAACTTTTTGTAGATACATCTGATAAGGTTATAGATGAGGAACCACAAGCGGATACTGATAAAATAGGGGAAAAAGGTTCTATTGCAAAAGATATGTATTCAGGAGAAGATAATATAAATGATGAACCCAGATTAGAAGGTGATTCTGATTTTCCCGGGGAAGTTCCGGATGAACTTGCATCTACTGTGCCTCAAGAGTCAGGTTTTCCAATAGAGGTTAGTTCCGGCGAGCCTACCAGAGATGTGTCTGAAGAGATTACTCAACCTTTAGTTGAAGAAGAAATAATCGATAGTTTGTCCGACGTGGATAATAGTGAAACGTTGCCAGTTAATAATGAAGTTGAGACATTCGATGAGTTGCAAGATGAAGCTGTGGTTCAAGATGCAAAATTAGATGATGTTAAGGATACCAGTTCTCAAGTCGAGGATATTGATAAGATAGAGTCTACTACACCTGAGTCAGACGTAGTTATTCTAGAGACAGAATCATTTGAAAATATGGAAACTGAAACGGATGTTATAGAGGAAAGTACGGATAAGATAACTGAATCTGTCGAAGAATATACAGAAATAGCATCTATTCCCAAGACTATGATAAAAGAAATAGTTGAAGGTAGTAAGGAGAGTGTTTCAAATAAAGTTCAAAGCGAATTCGCGACCCCTGAATCCCAAATAATTAACATACCAACTGGTAACGACGCTCCCTTTTTTGAGGATAATATATCAAATGCGCTAATACAGGGAGAACAATCCTTTAATATTAAGAAACATGAATACGCACCATATTACAAAACTATAAGAGATAAGATATCATGGTATTGGTTATTACAGTATGGTACAGACGCATCTATTAACCTGGTAACAAATGATTATAAGCCGGTAATAGTAGAATTCAAGGTGCTCCCTTCAGGCAAGATAGTTAATGTTGTGATTACCAATTCAGCAGGAAATGAACTATTAGCATCAAAGATTCAGAAATCGGTTCAAAATACTGTCTTGAACAAGTTCCCGGAATATGTTAATGAAGAGCATATAAACGTCAGGTTTAATTTCTATTTCTTTTAATTTGGAGGGTAATATATTGGAGTGGTTAGCAGGTGGTGGCCCAATAATGATACCGTTGTTTATTTGTTCTGTGCTGGCTCTTGCAGTTATCCTGGAGCGTGCCATAAATATCAGAAGAAATCATATTATAAGACCTGAACTGGTTGATTTGATCGATGCAATTAAGGGCCCAAGAGACGTTAAAATCATTTTAGCAAGATGCAATGCTATAAAGGGACCATTTTCCAATATTATCGAACGCGCAGTCTCAAATAATCATTTGTCTAGAGAAGAGAAAGTATTGGATATTCAAGCAGCAGGAAGACAAGAGGCAAGGAGATTGGAACGCATGTTGATAATACTTGAGATTATTGCGGTTGTTTCCCCACTTTTAGGATTGCTTGGAACGGTACTTGGTATGAGTCAGGTCTTTGATGTAATATCAGAAGTAGGATTAGGGCAAACAAAGGCATTTTCTGGAGGTATAGCACAGGCGCTCAGAACTACCATAATCGGCTTGAGCGTGGCAATACCATCACTAATAGCTTACAGTAGTTTTGATAGAAAGGTCGATAACCTGATACTTGAGATGGAAAAATATTCAATGTTGCTTCTGAACAAACTTTTTTCTAAATAATAAGGCGAATCTGGATGTATACCGTTAAAGAGTAGGTCCTGTTGGATAAGAAATTATCTAAGTGGGAGCAAACTAACATCAACTATTGTTCTATTTCCTTCACTGATTTAATTATCAGCTTTGTCTAACGAGGTAACTATGCAATTTCGCCAAAAACGATTCATAAAACCAGTAATAAACCTTGCGCCAATAGTAGATGTTCTTTTTTTACTCTTAATATTTTTTATGGTTACCTCTACATTTGTAGAACAGCCGAATATCAAATTGGAATTACCCTCTACCAGGCATTATGAGGCAACCAAGGTAGATAGAATGGTATTAACTATATCCCGTGATGGACAATTGTTTATACAAGATAAACCTGTCGAAAAGAGGTACCTTGAAAAAGAGCTCAGGAGGGTGATTTTGGACACAGGGGATGAAGTACTGGTTTTGAAGGCCGATAAGTGGGTACCTTACGGAGTTGTAGTTGATATTATGGATGATGCCAGAGGAGCAGGGTTTAAAAGGATAATTGCTCCAACGATCATGGAGGAAAAAGCAGATAAATAATGATGATTACTACTGAGAGCATAAAGTAGTTTACAGTGATGTCATCCTGAGTGTAGCGAAGGATCTCAGTGATAGGATAGATTCTTCACCGCCCCTTCGTTTTACTCAGGGCTTCGGTTCAGAATGACATGTAAACTATAATGTGCTCTTGGTAATAAATAGTGTAGAAAGGAGTGTGGAATTTATTGAGTAGCAATTTTGAGAGTTTAGTAGGATTAATGGAAAAACTCAGGAGTAAAGAGGGGTGTCCCTGGGATAAAGAGCAGACACACGAATCACTGAAATCCTGTTTGATAGAAGAAGTGTATGAGATCGTTGATGCAGTGGACTCAAAAAATCCTGAACAATTGAAAGAAGAACTTGCAGATATGTTTTTTTTGATAATATTCTATTGTCAAATAGCCGGCGACAGTAAAAATTTTAATATTAATGACATCCTGGAGGTCTGTTTGGATAAGATGACCAGAAGGCACCCACATGTCTTTGGCGATAAATCAATTGATAATGCCGATGATGCTCTATCCCAATGGCATGAGATAAAGAGGAGAGAAGTAAATACAAAGCAAAACGCTAAAATTAATGAAAATGAATCAATCGTAGACAATATTCCAAAACACCTGCCAGCATTACAAAAAGCACAAAAAGTTCAAAAAAAAGTTGCACGTGTAGGCTTTGATTGGGAAGTGATAGAAGATGTTATAGCAAAGATTGATGAAGAGTTACAGGAGGTTAAAGCTGCAATCAACAAGAAAGAAAGTGAACAAATAGCTGAAGAAATAGGTGATCTGCTATTTGCAACAGTAAATCTTTCGAGATTTCTTAAATTAGATTCTGAAGATTTACTACGGAGAAGCATATCTAAATTTATAGATAGGTTTAAGAAGGTAGAAATGCGCCTGACTGCAGCAGGCAAGAACATAGAAGAGTGTTCCCTGGAAGAAATGGATGGTATGTGGAATGAAGTAAAAACTATGTAAATGCTGATTTTCTTGGAAAATAGCTTGACAAAAAAATGTAGTAAGTTTATAAGTGTAAAACCCTGAATATAATCTTAGTCGGACGAGGAAAACTCCAGACGGTGTAAAATATTACGCAGTTATCATTTTCCTTGCACACCGGTTGTAAGCTCCTGAGGTGCATTGTCTTAGGTAAAATAAGTTTGTTATTAAGGCAGATTTGCACCAGATTTGCATCAGATGCATAAATAGTTTAAAGAAGTAGTGTAAATATTATTTTCATTGTAAGTGGTTGCAAGCATGAGGCATGCAGATATGTTTTTGTTGTTGTTGGCAGTTTTGGTACATACGTTGCGCTAATACACGCGTTTGGAAGGAATTTTTCAGTATTGCAAGAATATTAAAGGAATTCTAGAAATATTCGAAAAGTTAAAAATATTGCCAAAACACTTTATACTTTATTGCCGGGTATGCAGCTTAAAGATATGACTACATACTGGGGAACATGTTCACACTATCATAAAGTATTAGCAATAACCACCGTTTCAGAAATAGCCAATTCCACTTTTTTCGTAACACCATTCATTTCCTTAAAGAGATTTAGCGTTCTTATAAAACAATTCAACACGTTTGCGTACCTGTTATTGAATCTTAATTTTACTTATTATTATCGGAACAGTGCAAATCGAAAGGAGGAAATATATGCTTTTTAAAGGGAAAAACCTGATATGGTATTTACTGATTGCGGTTTTTACCACTTTGGTCCTGTTCGGCATCTCAGAGGCAGCAGATCCGAATGGTGAAAAGACTTTTGCATTTGACATCAGGGGCATTAATATGTCCAACAACTTTACATGGATCCTGATATGTGGCTTTGTGATATGGTTCATGCAGGTAGGTTTTGCATTATTGGGGGGATTGCTTCCGGCGAAGAATATGTTGAGTTACATGACCCATTGCTTTATTGCAACAACACTTGGTGTAATTATATTTTGGTTTGTAGGCTTTGGTGTGATGTTTGGAGGGTTTGAAATGTTGGGCCAACATGTGGGGAAAGGTAATTCCTTCATGGGCCTTAGTGGTTTTATGTTATTGGGTGATTCATATGACGTCAGGGTGATAGTATTGTTTATGTTTCAGGCATGTATAGCAACGTTTATCGGCAGCATAATCGCCGGTGCAGTTGCCGAGAGGATGAAGCTTTGTTCCTACGTGATTATGTTTTTCTTTGTGTACATATTTGTATATCCTGTATATGGCCATTGGATATGGGGTGAAGGATGGTTGTGGAATCTACCGTACGGCGTCGGTGTGAGAGACTTTGCTGGTTCTGGTGTGGTACACGCCATTGGTGGTACAATAGGTTTTGTCGGTGCTTTTTTCCTGGGGCCAAGAGCTGGTAGATACAACGAGGATGGTACGACTAACAGTATACCCGGACATAACGTAGGTTATATGATACTGGGAACGATACTCCTGGCATTTGGTTGGTTGTTTTATGACGCGGGCAGCACCCTTGCTGCAGGAGATTTG
>VSDH01000035.1:19610-25971 GCA_008636105.1 Candidatus Scalindua sediminis
ATGTCTGTAATAGCTGCAAATACATGTCTTTCCGGTTCAATTGGAGCTGTTACGGTACTTTTTGTCACTTACTTACTATCGGGTCATACTGATGTTGGTGAGGCATGTAATGGCTTTCTGGCCGGCCTGGTTGCTATTTCAGCGCCATGTGCCTATGTCGCGCCCTGGGCTGCAGTTCTGATAGGATTCCTTGGATCCCTGTTATATTTATTTTCTGTATGGCTTATTGCAAATAAATTTAAAGTTGACGATCCACTTGGTGCATGCTCAGTTCATGGAGCAAATGGATTCTGGGGTCTGATTGCAATAGGTATTTTTGCCGATGGTTCGTATGGTGGAGTTCATGGTGTAATAACAGGACATTACGGACAGTTGCTTTCACAAGTTATTGCATCTGTCGTCGCATTAGCCTGGGCAGGTGGACTAGCTTATATAATATTTACTTTGATCGGTAGAAAAGGTAATAGCCATTCAAAGATGAGAGTATCGGATGACGTAGAAAAGGATGGTTTGGATATTAGCATTCATGGTACAGAATGTTATCCGTCTCAGTAGGATGCGCAAGGTGCTACTGCGTAACTCATTGGATTAGCAAACTTGTAAAGAAAAGCACATAAATGAAAAGAAGATTGAAAGGCTAAACAGCAACAAAAGCTGTTTAGCCTTTTTTTTTACCCACGCACCATTCATCCACGGGTTCACACCCGTGGATGAATGGGTTTCGGTGCGGGGTTTCGCTCTAAGAAAATCCGTAACACAAGCCGCCTGAGGCGCCCCTTGGGGTAACTTCTAGGTCCGACGCAGTCGGGAAGCTACGGCTGCCACAGTGGGATACCCCCTGTCCGTCCGACAGGCGGGCACGTGGTGTTCCATAAAGCCGTGGAGCTTCACATTTATCCATTTTAAGCAGGGAGTATGAATAGTAGGATGTAGCTGGTAACAAAACGGTTGAACGATGCAGACAAGATCAACTGGCTTATTTCTTAGCCAGACTGTCAATGGTCAATTTTGCTGCTTCTGCCAGGAAGGCAGCGCCAATACCAAGAGCATCCTCATCGAAGTCGAAGGTAGAACTGTGGGCAGGGACATTTTCCAATCCTTTCTTCTGTGCGCCTAACCTTATAAGACATCCAGGGATTTTTTCAAGATAGAAGGAGAAGTCTTCACCTCCCATAGTTACGTATCTGGTATCGACGAGTGCTTTATCTCCAATAATATTCACAATCGCCTGTCTTGCGATCTTTGACTCTTCAACGGTATTAATTACAGAGGGATAACCCTCAATAAACTCGACCTCAACGCGAGCATTATGTAATACACCTGCCGCATTGGCAATACGTTGGATACCCGCTTTTATCTGTTTTCGTACTTGTGTTTCAGTTGTACGTATTGTACCTAAAAGCGTAGCACTGTCTGCTACAGCATTGGGTACTGAACCCCCCGCGATTTTGCCAACTGACACGATTGAAGGATGGAGAGGATTTACTTCACGGGATACGATTGTCTGTAAGGACATTACGATGAGACTGGCTATTACAATGGCATCAACAGTATCGTGAGGCTGTGCCGCATGGCCACCCTTTCCCTTGACGATGATGTCGAATCTGTCAGTGAAAGCCGAAATTGAGCCTGCCTGTGCAACTATATTTCCAACCTTAAAATGTCTGTCCAGATGACAGGCAAATATTGCATCTGCTTTAGCAAGTAATCCAGAATCCAGAATCTTTTGTGCACCACCTCCGCCTTCCTCTGCCGGCTGAAAAACAAGTAATATACTTCCTTCTTGGAGTGATTCCTTTAGTAAGGATGCTGCCCCCAGGAGCATTGCAACGTGTCCATCATGACCACAGGCATGCATTACACCATCGATTTCTGATGCAAATTCAAGCCCGGTCTCTTCTTTAATAGCTAGTGCATCCATGTCAGCCCTTAAGGCAACTACCGGGCCTGGATTCTTTGGAGAGTCAATTCGTCCTATCACACCGGTTTTACCGATTCCTGTAGTTGCTTCTATACCAAGTTTATTTAATTCTTCGATAACGATAGCTGCGGTATTTTCTTCCTGGTATGCAAGTTCAGGATGCTTATGTATTCGGCGGCGTATGGATACCATGCGTTGGAATAGTTTCTCTGGTACAAGGTTCATAAAAATCATTTTATAGGAAACTACAGTGAATTTTCAAGTAAAATAGAAAACTGTACTTTTAGTATTGTTAGAAACAGCTTCATTTGAACTGGACAAATATTTGTAAAAGCATAAAATACATAAAATACATGTTATATTATTACCCTGTAAAATCTCTTATTTTATTAGAACCTAAATTGAGCGATTATTATATTATACGTTACTGTAGCCGAAGGCTTTAGCCTGCGTTTCTTATCATCTGATAGGTTAATGAGATTCTCACGTAAGTTACGCCCCCATAGCTTCCTTGCGTAAGCTAGGAATGGGGGCGGCTACAATAATCGCTCAATTTAGGTAGAGTTAAATATCTCCCTGTCTCCCCCTTTAGAAAAGGGGGAATTAGGGGGATTTGCCTGCTTATTTAATACACTTACAGTAGTGCTCTATGGATGAAACGACAACTATATATCTATTGAGACATGGACAGACTGAGGGCAATGTCCATGGGATTATTCAGGGACAGAATGATTCTCCTTTGACACAAGAAGGTATGGATGCCACTAAGGATAGGGCTAAGAAACTCAAAGGTATCATTTTCGATGCCATTTTTTGCAGCGATATTGAAAGGGCTCGGAAGAGCCTTGAAATATTGTTGAAGGGGCTTGATATTAATATTAATGTTAATTATTCGGCAGAAATAAGGGAACTGGATTTTGGCCAGCTTACGGGTAAAAAGATTGATGATGTAAAGGATATTGTTTTGTATCATAAAAGCCATACATGGAAACATTATCCTGATGGTGAAAGCGGTGACTCTCTTAGTAAAAGAGTAATAAATTTTGTTGAAACGGTTTTAGATGAATACAAGGGCAAAACATTACTCTTTATGACTCATTATGGAGTTATTGAGACTATATTAAAACATTATGTTGAGAACTTGGATGACAGGTTGAATGTAAATAATTATGACATTGCGGTTTTTTGTTACAATAGTAAAGGTGTGAAGTTGACATGGATGTAAAATTTAAAAAGGTTTCTTTCCATAAAAACGAGATTCTCTTTGGTCATGATTCTACGCCATTTATAACGGCGGTGGAACATGATGGTAAGAATGGCATGGAAGTGTTTTTCCGGAAAGGAGACAAGGTAACTTCAGAGATTCAAGGTTTCAGGCCGTTTCTATTTTTGGAAGATATCGAGTATGCAAAAAGCTGGAATGGTACTTATGAGACAAGTGAACTTGAAGGGGATGAATATTTTAAATACCTGGTATTTTTAAATGATTGGACGGATTTGCAACATTTGATGAAACATTTAAAGAAAACCACAGGCGCTACCCCGGCGAGTTTTGGTGCGCCGTTTTTTTATTTAAACGACCCGGTTCATCAGCACCTTCTCCTTACAGGACAGACGCTTTTCAAGGGAATGCCATTTGATGACTTAGTCAGACTCCAACTTGATATTGAAACATATTGTGCTGAGGGGTATGAATTCCCGAATCCTCACAGGGAAGAGGATAGGATTACGGTGATATCTCTTTCAGATAGCAGAGGGTGGGAATATTCGATTTCTGGAAAAGAATACGATGAGAAAGAGATGCTGGAGATTATGGTTGAACAAATAAATTCAAAGGATCCTGATGTTATAGAAGGACACAATATATTTAATTTTGATTGGACATACATAGAGACACGCGCAAAAAGACATAAAGTTCCTTTGGCTGTTGGCCGCAATAAGAAAATTCTCAAGTCTCATCCATCTCGTTTAAATATTGCAGAGCGTACAATATCTTACAGGAAATTTGAGGCGTATGGTCGTCATATTGTAGATACATATTTACTTGCGCAGATGTATGATGTTACCGCAAGGAACCTGGAGAGCTATGGTTTAAAGGCTATAGCGAAGCACTTTAACGTTGCCCCTCCTGGAAGGACGTATATAAAGCCGGAAAAGATAAACTGGTATTACGATAATAAACCGGACGAGCTTCTAAAATATGCAATGGACGATGTCAGAGAGACAATGGCCATAAGCGAAATCCTGAGCCAGAGTTTTTATTACCAGACCCAGATATTCCCCTACTCATTTCAGAATGTCATAATAAGAGGTAATGCGACAAAGATTGATTCACTTTTTATACGTGAGTACATAAGCGCAAACCATTCGATTCCTCAACCGCCGCGAGCCAGAGAATATTCCGGTGGATATACCGACATATTTTATCAGGGCGTGGTTAATAGAATTCTGTATTGCGATGTCCAATCGCTGTATCCATCCATAATGTTGGCCTTTAAATATCTTCCGAAAAATGACGTGCTCCATATCTTCAGTTCATTATTAAACGACCTCATAGATTTCCGATTGAAGGCGAAAGAGATGATTAATGTTGCGAAAACAAAGGCAGAAAAGATGTATTTTGATGCACTTCAGTCAACTTTCAAAACCCTTATAAATTCATTCTATGGTTACCTGGGGTTTGCCTATGGTCACTTTAGTGATTTTGATAAGGCGAATAAGGTTACTGCAAAGGGAAGGGCCCTTATCAAGTCTATGGTTGAATGGTTAGAGGATAATAGTTGTAAAGTGATTGAGATCGATACGGACGGTATATACTTTGTACCACCGGAAAATATTAAGAAGGTTAAGGAGGAGGAGGAATTTATCAAGGGATTGTCAAATACATTACCCGCAGGTATAAATCTTGAATTGGCCGGCAGGTACAAGGCCATGTTTAGCTATAAGATTAAGAATTATGTGCTCCTTGATTACGATAATAAGATGATTATTAAGGGTTCAGGTCTGCGTTCCAGAGGTCTGGAGTTATTTCAACGTAAGTTTATGGAAGAAATGATTTTTCTCTTACTTAAAGGAAAAGGCAAAGAGGTGCGTAATCTTCTGGAAAAATACACAGATGAGCTTGAAAATCATAAGTGGGATAAGAAGATGTTTATAAAGACGGAGTCTTTACAGGAAACTCTTTCTACCTACAGTGAAAAGGTAAAGAATAAAAAGCGAAGCGCTGCCGCGGCATACGAATTGGCAAGTAAATCACAACGCAACTACCAGCCCGGCGACCAGATCTCTTATTACGTAACGGGAGATAATCACAAAGTAAGGGTGTTTGATAATTGCAAACTCGCTTCGGAATGGAACCCGAAGAAACCGGATGAAAACGTGGAGCATTATAAAAAGAAGCTACAGAACCTCTATGAAAAATTTAAGCCTTTTTTAAATGATGAATGAGTTGTAAAGGCTTGACTTTATCAAAAGTGGTTATTAAAGATGGATCGAGTTCCGTCACTGAAGTTGCTTTAATTTTCTATCTAGAAAAAGTATCTGCGCTGTAACAGTTTCAAGGAACCATAGTGCATCTATTTCTTTTGGCTTGTTACCTTTGCCTGCATGCACGACACCATAAGTATCAGATCTATATGCATAGATTTTTTCTAAAAGAGATTTTTGTGTGGGAGAGATGATTTCTTCTTTTACCAGCTTTGTAACCGCCTCACCATACTCTTTCGCATGCATACTAGTCTTTAGATAATCTTCAAACGCAACAAAAATATCATTTACAATCTCTTCAGGCGATTTATTTCTACTCATTAAACCACCAACAGCATCTAAAAATTCGTTCCTTGCGTGGCGAGTTTCTGATAATGCATCGCTTGCTGCCTCAATATCAGCTGCAAGTTTATCTTCAATTCGTAATTCAACCTGGCCTGTTCCTGGATCAACCTGATAAACACTTCCTGCAATATTAAACGCGCTTATAACGTCAACTAAGATTTTTGGAAACTTTCTACTAGCTGAGGTCTTCGCTACATACAAAAATATTTCAACAGCCTCAAAAACCTCATCGTATTTACCAACCAATGCGGCTGTCATATCGGCTTTATTTAAATATAGCTTGATTTCGTGATTTAAAATTCTAGC
Organism: Candidatus Scalindua sediminis; assembly: GCA_008636105.1. Taxonomy (GTDB): domain Bacteria; phylum Planctomycetota; class Brocadiia; order Brocadiales; family Scalinduaceae; genus Scalindua_A; species Scalindua_A sediminis. The sequence continues at coordinate 25,669 of VSDH01000035.1, forward strand.
AGGAATCCAAAAACCTCCCTGCCCAGAACCAATAAGCCCTTTTGCTGTGTAACGCTCACATATAGCAGATAATCTAGACCGCAATCCATCCGAAACCTCTTGATAACCAGAATATTCGTTACGAGTTTTGTTTCTTTCCCTAAAATAACTCATATATGCTACGTATCCTCTAAATTTATAAGCTCTTGAAATCGGGGGACACCATACCTATTTATCAAATAGTTTCATAGACAAATTCTTTGTCTGTATTTCTCTATTTCAATATTATATTTATGTTGACATAATAATTGAACAATCATAAGA
>VSDH01000036.1 GCA_008636105.1 Candidatus Scalindua sediminis
GTCATTGGAATCATTAGATTCTGAAATAAATTCAGAATGACAAATCATGTGTTTTTGTTATTGTGACACAGCCTGCTGCTCGTCGGGCAGGCAAGACACTTATTGACAAATGATTCAATCCATTGTGTCTATCTTTGATAGGATTGCAAAGAGGGGTAGAATCTTTCAAATTGACAATTTCCTTTCACTTCCTTTAATAATCTTCCAATATCCACCATATTTATTAATATTAACCAACTCGTCCTCTCCAGTATAACATGGTCGGGTAGTCGTCCAAACCACATCCAGTTGGAATCATCAACATCGCAAAGGCCTGAACACATTTCAAGTAAATATCAGGACAATTGCTCTACTACATATCAACAGATGGGGCCATACCGTCACAATCCCCAATTGTACATTTGTTTCTTTACAATCTTTATATAAGATAGTAAATTACTCCACGAAGGGAATTTTCTTTATTAAAATGCATGATTGAAAGGATCATTATATGGGATTAAACTGCGGACTAATAGGCCTTCCGAGTTGCGGTAAAACCACCATCTACAATGCCATCACTGCTGCCGAAGCGGCAATCTATGGAGCTTCTGAGATGAACCGTGCTACGGTTAATGTACCCGACCCACGTATCCAGCCTCTGATGAAGATATACAAACCTCTCAAAGTTGTACCTGCTACACTGGACGTAGTAGACATTCCCGGTCTCAAGGCTGGTTCCACCGGTGTGGAAGGGCGTGGCACCAAACTGCTGGGTCACGTCAAGGACGTTGATGCCATGTTGCATGTGGTGCGGTGCTTTGAGGACAAAAATATCCCGTTTGAGTACGACAACATCGATCCTAAGCGTGACGTAGAAACTGTGGACCTCGAACTGATTGTTGCTGACAGCCAAACCCTGCAGAACAAGATAAAACGTCTGTCTAAAAAGGTACGTGTGGGAGACAAAGATGCCTCCCGTGAGGTCGCCGACTGTGAGAAGGTGAGGGCAAGTCTTGAGGAGGGGGTACCAGCACGCAAACAGAACCTGAACGAACATGAGCTGGCAAGTGTGAGGGAGTGCCACCTGGTTTCACTCAAGCCGGTACTCTACATCGCCAACATAAAGTCTATAGAGGATGTGGAAAATGAACACGTAAAGGCGCTCCAGGCCATTGCTGATGATGACGGGTCTGAGATGGTTGCCATCTGTGGAAAGGACGAGGCCGAGGTCAGTCAGCTTGAACCGGAAGATCAGCAGGAGTTTTTGAAGGAACTTGGTTTGCAAGAGTCGTCTATAGAACGTTTAATTAGCGCGGCATACCGGACGCTGGGATTGGTAAATTTCTTTACTGCAGGACCGAAGGAAGTCCATGTGTGGACATGTTGTAAAGGAGATAAGGCTCCCACTGCTGCAGGTAAGATCCACACAGACATGGAGAAGGGCTTTATCAGGATGGAAGTGATTAGATATGAAGACCTGATTGAGCTGGGTAGCGAAGCTGCCGCAGCTAAGGCCGGCAAACAGCGTATTGAGGGTAAGACCTATGATATTCAGGATGGAGATGTGGTAGTGATACGGTTCAACCCGAAATGACGAAAAGACATAGTAATATGGACAGATGTGCTGATTTGGAAGAGAAAAAGGTTGTAAAACAATGTAGTATCGTATAGCATTAAATATAGAAATCAGGAAGGGGGTAATCATGCCATCAAAAAAGCTAAAGGATTTTTTAGACAGCAACAATATCAAGTACGTGACCATTGAACACTCGAGAGCTTACACTGCAAATGAAATTGCAGCAACTGCGCACATTCCTGGGAAAGAATTGGCCAAAACAGTGATGGTTAAAATAGACGGTAAGATGACCATGACCGTTTTGCCTGCTTATTGCAAGATAAATTTCGAACTCTTGCAGGAAGCAGCTGGAGCGACCAACGTTGAACTTTCCAGTGAGCAAGAATTTAAAGACATGTTTCCAGGGTGTGAAATCGGCGCCATGCCGCCATTCGGAAATCTTTATGGAATGGAAGTTCTTGTGGATAAAAGTTTGTGCGAAGACGAAGAGATTGCGTTTAATGCCGGTTCCCACACTGAGCTGATCAGGCTTTCATATAAAGATTTCGAAGGACTTGTAAAACCGAAGGTGGTAAAATTCTCATCCAGCAAATAGGTGCCTTTGCAGGTTGAGGACGAATACAGTTCATTAAGTTAATGAGATTAAATGGAGGGGGGGGTTATTTATGAAACTTATCAAGGTTATTTTAAGGCCAGAAAAGGAATTTGAACTGAAGGATGTATTATCCGGTATAGGGTATCATGGGATTACGTCTAAAGAAAGTGCAGGATTTGGAGAAAGTAAAAAAATAATTAAGCAAGTATATCGAGGGAAAGTTTATGAGCAAAGGGTAGACGCCGTCAAACGAAAAGAACTAGAATTTGTTGTACCGGATGATAAAGTCGAAAAAGTTGTAGAAACTATTAGAAAAGTTGCTGTAACCAGTCATGGAGGAGATGGGCGCATATACATATCAACCCTGGATGATGCAATCCATATTCATACAGGTGATAGACATTTGGGTGATTCTAGTGAAGAGGAATCAAAACATGGATAAAATATCATTGCTGGTATAGACTGACTGAGAATTTCAACCGAATAATGTTCATGATCTTTTAAAAAGGTTTTGGACGTATTCGATGTGGTTCGTATTTTGTCATGGACCTCTGCTTACATGTTTCGGATAAGAATTGAGAGGTATGATTAACACCTGGCCAACAGTCAGGTCTTTTATATTTTCAATCTCATCTTTGTTATCTTCATATATAACACGCCATTTCGTACCATCATGGTATAGTGTGGATGCAATGTTGTATAAAGAATCTCCCCATTTCACCTTATAAACTGCTTTTTTGTAATGCTCTTTGTCTAATAGTTCGGCATCATTTATGTTCGTAATGACCGGCACGTCAGGTAAGACTAAATCATGACCAATTTTCAAAGATGCACTCTCTATTTCACCATTAGCATACTTAATATTCCTCCACCTTGAGCCATGACCGTAAAATTTCTTTGCTATCTTGAATAAGGTGTCATTTCTCTGAACCTTATAATGGACCTCTTTTATATTACCTACATTTCTAATGTTAATAACATGTTCCCTTAAAAAATAATCAGTATTACTTTCAGGAATGTCTTCAACAAATTTTCTTGCTAATTTATTTGCAGTGTCTATTACAACTTTGTCTCTTATGTTGATTGTGCTATCAACTATTTTTTCGGGGATACTGAAGGGAGAAAAGGGTGGCGTACCACTATGAGTTAATTCCACATGGTTTGCCTTCCATATAATTTTAGAGTTGGAAGCATCTACCATCTCTATTTCTGCACCTATAGCTACACGTGAATAAACAACGCCATATAACTTTGAGCATTTTGTAACAGTCCCGTATATTAGTGCGTCAGCATTTAATAACTTACCCAGTTCGTCATGCCCAACATTGCCTAGATCCGTTGTATGATAAGAAGCCATCTGAAGACCATGGTCAACCCGATTCAGCTTTATTAGATAATAATCCTTTAGGCTTAAATTGCTAAAGATAGCCTTCCTTAGAATTGTGGGGACTTCCTCATTATCCGTAAGATTCTTAAATGGTAAGATTGCAATTGTTCTAATCTGATTGTTCTTTTGTGGCGAAAGAGTTGTTACTTTAGGCTTTGAAAATTCTTGAAAGTAATTACACGATGATAAGACAAAAATAAAAAATAATAGAATGATTTTTGTATATGACTTTTGCACGTAAGCATATGGAAAGCAACTATTAGTGTATTTACCCCGTATGGATGCCCCATTGCGCCCGTCCGACCGGCACGGGCGGGGAAGTAGGGGGATTATAAAGTTAGACAGCTTCCGCTTTTTCACACGGGGTTTAATGCCCCCTACGAAATTCCAACGGAGTTTACTTTTCATATCTGATTTTTGACTTATTCTTTATGGAGCCACCATTTATTACGTTCCACCGGTGCGACATCCCTGTCCGCCGTACAAGACTTTGGCAGGCGTGGCACCGAAGCAGAACTTCGACGGCTGATTTCCAGCAATCACCCACTGGCAAGCCCATGGTGTTCTACGTAGGCGAATAGAAAAAGATTTAGACAAAACGATATTAGAAATATGAAGAAATAGTGCATATTACTGATATTATAGTTGGTCTTTAACAGGTGAAAACAGTTTGTAATTTGAGACTGGATTAAAATTATGGATCTGGAGATTACCCAATGTCTTGGGCTGAAAGGTAGCTTATTGTTTACAGGTGGGTTAGGTGTTTTTCGTAGAATCTTCGCGGTTAATATAACATACAAATGTGTTAATGCAATATTATTATTTAAAAATTTGATTAAGCTTTAAGCAACTTTACCATCGTGTTAATACTATCTTTAGCATCACCAAAAATCATCATTGTTTTCTTGCTGTAAAATAGTTCATTGTCTACGCCTGAGAAGCCTGGACTCAAACTCCTCTTACAGATGATTACGGTCTTTGCCTTATCCGCATTGAGGATGGGCATACCGTAGAGTGGGCTGTTTTTATCAACCCTTGCTGCCGGGTTAACAACATCGTTTGCGCCAACTACCAGTGCAACATCTGTATTTTGAAAATCAGCATTGATATCACCCAGATCAAAAAGAAGGTCGTAAGGAACGTTTGCCTCTGCCAGTAAGACGTTCATGTGTCCTGGCATACGCCCTGCAACCGGGTGAATTGCATAGCGCACACTGATACCTTTTTCAATCAGTGTCTTTGCCATCTCATACAAGGCAAATTGGGCCTGGGCAACTGCGAGTCCATAACCAGGAATAATAATAATCGATTGAGCACTCTCCAGTATCATTGATGCATCTTCTTCAGCATATTTAATAACCCTTTGTTTATCCTTCTTACCAATATCTTCTGAAACAACGCCTCCAATCGCTCCAAAAATAACATCAGCAAGAGAGCGGTTCATGGCCTTGCACATGATACGTGTAAGTATCAGACCTGAAGCGCCGACGAGGGCTCCGCTAATAATGAGGACATTGTTGGAGAGTACAAATCCTGTCGATGCTGCAGCCAGACCAGAGCAAGAATTTAGCAAAGATATAACCACTGGCATATTAGCTCCACCAATCGGAATGACAAACAACACTCCCAATACTGATGCTATTGCAAGAATGGCCAGCAAACTTGAACTATTGTTTGGATTAATTGTAAAGAAAATACCCATGATCACGAATGATGTGAATAGTAGCAAGTTTAGTGTTTGGTGCATCTTGAAAATAACAGGTGCAGACTTGAGAAGTCCCTGCAATTTGCCATATGCAACAAGACTACCCGTAAGTGTCAGTGCACCAATAAACAGACTAATCACCACTGAAATAATGATGTTTAGTTGTGGTTCAGCCGTCATACGATAATATACTGCCAATGCAACAAAGGCCGATGCCCCACCGCCAAGCCCATTGAACATTGCTACCATCTGCGGCATGGCTGTCATATGTACCTTCTTGGCAGCAATGACGCCGATTGCGCTGCCGATGACAAGCCCTGCTATAATGAAAGTAAAGTCTACAATCTTCTTATCAAGGAGCGTTACTACGATTGCAATAAGCATTGCGAGCATAGCATAAAAATTACCCATGCGTGCAGTCTTGGGTGAACTGAGATTCTTGAGTCCGTAGATAAATAATATAGATGAGAGAAGATAGGCAAGTGTTATTATGATCTTCATAATGTACGGTTTAGTCTTTTTTATTTCCTTTTTTGAACATTTCCAACATTCTGTCTGTAACCAGAAATCCACCAACGACGTTGATAGTAGCAAATATTACGGCTATTAAACCCAGTATTGTACTAACTTTTGAGTGTCCAGAACCGGCGCTGATTAACGAACCAACAAGCGTTATACCTGATATTGCATTAGTACCAGACATGAGGGGGGTGTGTAATAGGGGAGGTACCTTTGTGATGGTTTCAAATCCTACGAAGATTGCCAGGACAAAGATATAAACTGATATCAACAGTGGTTCAATCACGTGTTTGTTCCTCCTTTCTCAAAAGCTTTTTTACAATTTTATTCACGACCTCACCTTTATGTGTAATGCACGTATTTTTTGTAATTTCATCTTCAAAGTCAAGACCTCCATCCCTTGTCTTGTACAAGGTTTTGTACAAGTGTCTGTAGAAGGTTGTTATGTTTCTAGAATACATACGACTTGCATCTATGGGAAGAGTTGCAGGAAGGTTCATCTTACCACATATGGTGATATCGTGTTTAACAACGTTCTTTCCGGCTTCTGTGAGTTCACAATTACCTCCTTGCTCTGCAGCGAGGTCGATGATGACAGAGCCTTTCTTCATCTGCTTTACCATTTCTCCCGTTATCAGAATAGGGGCTTTTTCCCCAAAAACCTGAGCAGTCGTAATAACAACGTTATTCTGTGCAATCCTGCTCCCGATAATTTCTCGCTCTTTTTTCAGAAATTTATCCGACATCTCTTTTGCGTATCCACCCGAAGTCTCGGCATTCTCGACGAGTTCCATCTCCGTGAATTGTGCTCCCAGACTTTCCACCTGTTCTCTTACAGCAGGACGAGTATCGAATGCTTCAACACTTGCACCAAGTCTGCGGGCCGTGGCTATTGCCTGCAGCCCGGCAACGCCAGCTCCAAGTATCAAGACCTTGGCCGGTGGGATAGTTCCAGCTGCAGTCATCATGAGTGGGAAAAATTTGCCAAGATGCTGTGTGGCCATGAGTACGGCACGATACCCTGCAATACTTGCCATCGAACTAAGAGCGTCCATACTCTGTGAGCGTGCTATACGTGGAATAAACTCCATGGCAAAACTGGTTATATTCATTCTGTTCATTTGTCGTATAATGTCTAATCTTGATGTGGGAGCCATGAATCCGATATATGTTGAACCTGGTTTCATCATCTCAACTTCGTGCTTTTCCGGTGGCCAAATCTTCATGATTAAATCAGCTTCCGGATAGAGGGATTGTGCATCTGCAACGATCGTTGCACCAGCTTGTTCGTATTCAGAGTCGGAAAAAAACGCTGCTTCTCCTGCATCAGATTCAACAAGTATATCGTGACCCGCCTTCTTTAACTTTGCAGCCATATTCGGAACGATAGCTACACGCCTTTCTCCTTCAGAAATCTCTTTTGGGATACCGATCTTCATCTGAAAAGGACCTTACTGCATTTCACAGATATAAATGCTCCTTTATGTTTCCTTGCGATATGCGTTTGTAAATGTTAACACAAAGCAGGACATAAGAATAAGGTTTTCCCATATACATGTCAAGAAGTCTGTAGTTATTTATGTACAGGCCATTTGAGGATTTAACATTGGACGTGGAAATATTACGAGGGAAGGGAGATTCCAATAAGCCGACCCAGATTGTTAACAAGAATTTTCCTATTTGGGCAAGTGAATTTGACAAGACACTAAATATGGGGAAGGCCATTACTCATAGATTTCAAGAGGGTAACCAGGAGTAGAATTATGATGGGCGAAGTGGTTTTGCTACAAAATTTCACTTTACGAGTGATTAGGTGATTGCATTTGAAATGCTTTATGTGTGAAATATAAAAGACGGATAATGTAAATGCAATGAATGTCAGGAAACGATCTAGAATGTATTAAGTTAACTTAGACATATACTAATGTTATAAGAATTATAGGAGGAGAACCATTCATCAGGATTTAAATTATTGAGATGTAAAGCGGAATATGCGGATTGATGAAGAACCCTTTAAACACAAATTGGGCAGCTAAGCAAAGGCTGGATTGAGATTTTGAATTGGCTGTCTTGACATTTCTAAAGCAGTCCTATTTATAATTTCCTTTTCGTGTGCATCGATCTTCGTAAAAGCTATTGCAATACCAAATATAGAGGTGTAAGGTTGTTTTTTAATACGGACTACTACACCAACACATTTTATAGGTGGTGTGGAAGTAGAAAAGCCTATTTTTAAATCTAAAGATGTACCAATTCCTAAATTTCTGCTACACTGAAAAAATACACCCCCTGCCCCTAAATCTTTCGCAACAACCATATCCCAATCGGGAGAAATCCGCTCTTTGGGCTCATCTGGTATGGTTTGTAACTTTACAATAAAAGGTTTTTCTATTCTTTTATATTTCCTTTTTTCAATACCATTAATCATAATAATACCTTCAGTTTTTTTTAAATTTGTCAAAAATTTATCACGCTTATATATTTGGTTTGTTTATACTTCTATATAAAATTGTAATGAGAGTGTTAAGCTCAAAAAAGCTTTTATAATTGTACACAAATAGCATACCAAAATAGGATTCTTTTAAAGATATGCACCGTAAGATACCTGTACATATATACATAAGACTTATGGATGCCGGTGAGAAGGAGTATTATTCTGACTTGTTAATGTTCCTTTGAGAAACACAATGTCCCAAAAAGACACGATTTTTGAGTAAGTGTGTTCTGTGGGAACTAAGATGTGTTTGTTTTCGCAACAACCACTTGAGCAGCTAGACATAGGCTCGCTTGAGATTATGATTTTCCAGTCTTGAAATATCTAAAGCAGTTTTATTTATCATTTCCCTGTCTCGTTCGTCGATCTTAGTAAAAGCTGCTGCGATACCAAATATAGAGGTGTATGGTTGTTCTTTAACTCGAAGTACTATCCCAAGGCATTCTACAGGTGGTGAAGATGTAGAAAAGCCTATTTTTAAATCTAAAGTCGTACCAATTCCTAGATTTTTACTGGAATAAAAAAATACACCTCCAGCCCCCAAATCTTTTGAAACAACCATATCCCAATCGGGAGAAATCCGCTCTTTGGGTTCTTCTGGTATGGTTTGTAACTTTACAATAAACGGTTTTTCTATTCTTTCGTATCGTCTCTTTTCTTTACCAGTAAACATAGAAATCTCTTTAGTTTGTTTTCAAATTTGGCAACAATTTATAACGCTTATGTGATTGGTTTAGTTATACTTCTATATAAAATTGTAATTGGAGGGTTCCATATAAAATGTGTTTAACATTAATATACACAAATATCATACCAAATTTGGAATTTTTAAATGAATGTTGTAATCTATATGTATATATATACTTATGATAATGCCATAATGAGGGGGAGGAGAAAAGAATGTTTTTCATCAGTAAAAATTGCTTACTTAATCAACACAAATTTCCTGAGGAACTTATTTATTAATGTAAATATTATTAAGTGAAGCCCTACTGGTGAAGTCCGCCGCACCTTCACATCTTCGTCTAGCGAAACCCGCCGAAGCATATCTCCCTTAGGTGGATAGCTCTCTGAGTAGGTGGATAGAAAACTAAGGTATGTTTGTTTATGTAAATATCTGAAGGTTATACGACTTCTGTGTTCAATGATTTTGAATCAACAATTATACAAACCACAATCCGCACTCTATCATATAGTAGACATTTTATTGATGGACAAACTCTGGAAACTAGGAGCATTAATTAACCTGCGTTTATGTCAAATACTTACCCAACAATTTTATAGTTTCTCTGTCATATAGCTTGTCTTTACCATATCCCAATACCGCCCCACATTGTACTGCTAAATCCATTTGATCTTTAAGGTTTGTAACCAACATTATTGGCGCTTCACACCAGCCAACATTTTTTATTTCCTTTATCAACTCTATACCACTTTCTTGATCGAAGGCGCCAATTCGGTTAATTATGACCAAATCGTAGTTGTGTTTTCTTAAAAGCTGTTTTGTATCTTCTAGCAATTTCGATCTTGTTACCTTCGCAGAAAAATTGCCTTCTATCAATGAAGTGATTTGAGGATGATCCAGATCACAATGTCCGACTACCAGAATTTCTTTCATGTATTTCTTCCTAAATTAGCGTCTTTTCACAAAACAAAACGTAACTAGTATTATAGCAGCTAATACTATACGCTGCTATGAAGACTTTTTGTTGACACTATAACTAAAAAATATTTTTATATATGTCAATTAGATTTAGATTTTATATAATGGCACAAAATTTATATAAAAGAAGTATATAAGAGGGTATACTAAATTTATAACATAGAGGGTTAGTAAGTGGAAACACAAAATAATAGACAAGAAAAAGATAATGAAAACGGCAAAAGGCCTTCAGTAGATTTTATTAGAACAATTGTTGCTGAAGATATCAGAACAAACAAATGGGGTGGCAACGTAATTACCAGATTTCCTCCAGAACCAAATGGTTTTTTGCATATTGGACATGCCAAGTCGATCTGTCTGAATTTTGGTATAGCGGCTGAAAACAAAGAGGGGCGCTGCCACTTGAGATATGATGATACGAACCCTGTTACGGAAGAAGCCAGATATGTTAATTCTATCCAGGAAGACGTCCGTTGGCTGGGTTGGGATTGGGGAGAACATCTCTACTATGCCTCAGATTATTTTGAGAAAATGTACGAGTATGCAGTACAGCTGATCAGAAAGGGACTTGCATATGTTTGTGACTTGACTGCCGACCAGATCACTGAATATCGCGGAACCCTGACGGTATCTGGTAAGGATAGCCCTTATCGCAACCGCAGTGTTAAAGAAAACGAGAACTTATTCAGGCGGATGCGAGATGGTGAATTTGAAGATGGTTCTCGTGTTCTTCGTGCCAAAATCGACATGAAATCACCCAATATGAATATGCGTGATCCTGTTATGTACCGCATTTTACACGCAGACCATCACCGTACCGGTGGTAAGTGGTGCATATATCCCACATACGATTGGGCCCATGGTCTGGAAGATTCTATTGAGGGAGTTACACATTCGATTTGTACGTTAGAATTTGAGAATCACAGACCTTTATATGACTGGTATCTTGATAGGCTGGAAATTCACCATCCCCAACAAATAGAGTTTGCCCGCTTAGAACTTACCTATACTGTTATGAGTAAGCGAAAACTCCTGCAGTTGGTTGACGAGGGACATGTGAAAGGGTGGGATGACCCTCGGATGCCAACTATTTCCGGCATGCGACGGCGCGGATATAGCCCGGAATCCATTAGCCAATTCTGCAAGCGTATTAGTGTCAGCAAGTTTAACAGCACTATAGATGTCGCACTGCTGGAACATTGTTTACGGGAATATCTGAATAAGACATCTAATCGTGTAATGGCAGTACTGAGACCTTTAAGAGTAGTCATAGATAACTATCCTGAAAATGAGGTTGAATGGATGGAGGCATATAATAACCCTGAAGACCAAAACGCCGGTACAAGAAAAGTTCCTTTTTCAAAGGTGTTATATATAGAGCAAGAAGATTTCATGGAAGCCCCTCCCCGGAAGTTTTATCGTTTATCACCCGGAAAGGAAGTTAGATTACGTTATGCATATTTTGTGACCTGTACTGATGTCGTAAAGGATGATAAAGGCCGGATTGTCGAATTACACTGCAGCTATGATCCTGCTACACGTGGTGGCAATGCCCCTGACGGGCGCAAGGTCAAATCAACACTTCACTGGGTATCTGATGTCCATGCACTAAAAGTCGAAGTTAGATTGTATGACTATCTTTTTAAAAAGGAACGTCCGGAAGAGGTGTCAGAAGGAAATGATTTCAAATCAAATTTGAATCCGAATTCAATTCAAGTTCTATCAGACTGCATGGCAGAGCCCAGCCTGAAGGAAGCAAAACCACTAGATCGATTTCAGTTCGAAAGGCTTGGTTATTTTTGTATCGATCCTGATACATCGCGGGACAATCTTGTCTTCAATCGAACTGTAACACTCCGCGATACCTGGGCAAAAATTCAAAAGAAACAGCAGAAATAGAAGTCAACAGCAGAATGGTTACTTTTTGTTGACAGTATTAATTATAAACGTAATATAGTTAGAATATCTTCACATAAATTAGTGATTAATGACATTAATTTCATGAACTTAGCACTAATAGCAATTACCGATGAGGGCGTCAAAATAGCCGAGCGTATAAAAAATAACATTCGAGACGAGATAACATTATTTTTACCTCAAAAAATGAAAAATACAGACCTTAAGGCGACTTATTATTCTAGGAATCTTGGAAACCATATAGAAAAAATATTTACAGAATATGAAGGTTTTATATTCATTATGGCCTCGGGTATTGTTGTGCGCATAATCGCTCCGCATATCAAAAATAAACTTCACGACCCGGCTGTGGTCGTAGTTGATGATGTCGGTCGGTCTGTAATTAGTTTGGTTTCAGGGCATGAGGGTGGGGCAAACAACCTGGCACACAGGGTTGCAAATATTCTTAAAACAGATGCAATTATTACTACGGGAACAGAGGCGAAAAAGGACATTATAATAGGAATAGGTTGTAAACGTGCTGTCGCCGGTAAAGACGTTAAAGACGCTATAAAAAATGCTCTAAGAAAAGCAAAGGTGTCTATTAAGCGTGTTCGGCTGGCCGGGACTGTTGACATAAAAGCTAATGAGTCAGGTTTGTTAAAAGCGCTTGAGGAATTAGATATTCCACTTCGGGTTGTTTCGAGGCAAGAGATTGATACTTGCGCAAAGAATTATGATAAATCAGATTTTGTGGAAAAGAAGATTGGGGTAGGGGGTGTTTGTGAGCCGGCAGCCCTTATTTCGGGGAGAAAGACGAAATTAATATTGAAGAAACAAAAATTTCCGGGAGTAACGATAGCAATAGCACAGGAAAACTTTTTGTGGTAGGTATTGGTCCTGGAAATCCAGAACATTTAAGTAACAGGGCTATTGAGGTCTTGAAGGGATCTGATTGCATTGTTGGCTATAAGACATATATCAATTTAATAGCTGATTTGATTAAGGGTAAAGAGGTAATTGCATCGGGGATGCGTGCGGAAATCGAGCGTGCTACCTCAGCCTTAGAAAAGGCAGTATCCGGGAAGGTTGTTTCCGTAATAAGTAGTGGCGATCCGGGTGTGTATGGTATGGCGGGCCTGGTATTAGAGGTTGCAAAGAAAGGAAATCAAAAGATTCCTATCGAGATTGTTCCCGGAATTTCGTCTGAAAATGCAGCAGCGGCGCTTTTAGGAAGTCCATTGATGCATGATCACGTTGTCATAAGTCTGAGCGACCTCCTTACACCCTGGGACATAATCGAGAGAAGGTTAAGGCTTGCTGCAGAAGGTGATTTTGTAATTGCCTTATATAATCCAAAGAGCTCTGAGAGAAAATGGCAGATAGAAAAGGCAGTTGAGATTTTACTAACACATAAATCACCCGATACACCTGTCGGTATAGTTAAAGACGCCATGCGTGAGGGACAATCAGTCATAATTACCAAACTGGATGAAATACTGACACATCCAATAGATATGTCTACAATAGTAATCATAGGAAATTCCACTACCTTTGTTTATGATGATTATATGGTAACCAGGAGAGGGTATAAGGTTTGATATTGGTAATGTCCGGGACAGAAGAGGGCAGGGAGATAGTTAAAGAGCTAAATCATAGAGGGAAAGAACTCCTCACAACTGTAGCCACCGAATATGGATTTGAAATTTATGATAAAATGGGGCTGGGACATCTCTGCCTGCAGGGAGGGCTTGACGTAAATGGTTTGTCCAAGCTTATAAGAAATAAAAAAATAGAGACCCTGATCGACGCAACGCATCCATACGCAACTCAAGCATCTCTTAATGCGATAAAGGCGTGTAAGGAAAGTGGTATTGAGTATATTAGATTTCAGAGAGACGAAACAACCGTAGAAGACCAGCCATTCATACACATCGTTAAAAGTATTGATGATGCGGTGGAGTGGTGTAGTAAGTCAGACAGGGAAAGGATATTACTGGCAACGGGTTTCAAAAGTGTAGAGAAATTTGTTAAATTAAAGAATGAAAAAGAAATTTACGTCAGAATATTGCCTGTACCAGATCATATTGTGCAGTGTATCAAGATGGGTATTAAATCATCAAATATACTTGCCCTTCAAGGTCCGTTTTCGCTGGAGCTCAATAAGGCAATGTTCAAGCAGTATAAGATTGATATTGTGATAACGAAAGACAGTGGTAATGTTGGAGGTGTGCCGGAAAAGATTCAGGCTGCAAAGGAAATGGGGATAGATGTGGTAATAATTAAAAGGCAAGAGATTGAATATCCCATAAAATATTCATCAATAGAGGAAGTGTTTTCGAAGTTGGGACTATAATAAAAGTTATTCGTTATTTGGCCTACTGCCAATTGCTTACTGTTTACATTTGGTTGCGGCTACGCCTCGCTGCGATCTCTGTGGTGAACGATTATGAAAAACATAGTAATTAATGGTGAGAACTTAAAGATATCTCATATTGAACCTGTAGTCCGGAAAGAGGTTAGAGTAAGTCTTGGCAAAGATGTTAAAGAAACATTGAATTCGGTTCAGAGAATAATTAAAAGAGCCATTGATGACAGAAAAGTAATATACGGTGTCACAACAGGTTTTGGTGCATTAAGTGATGTAGTCATAACAAAAGATCAGAGAAAGCAATTGCAGAAGAACATCATTATGAGCCATTCTGCCGGTGTGGGTGATGTATTTGACGAAGAGTCTGTTCGCGCAATAATTCTTTTAAGGATAAATAGCCTTGCAAAAGGTAATTCTGGCGCCAGGTACAGCACGTTAAAGACCTTACTAGATATGTTAAATATAGGGGTACATCCTGTTATTCCTGAAAAAGGGTCAGTGGGAGCCAGTGGTGATTTAGCACCTCTGGCGCATCTGGCACTGGTCTTAATAGGAAAAGGTGAAGCTATTTATAAAGACAAATTGCTCCCGGGAAAACAGGCAATGAAAAAGGCTGGTATAAAATTGTGTGAGCTTGAGGCAGGAGAGGGGTTGGCATTAATAAATGGGACGCAGGTGATGACGGGTGTTGGTGCACTGGTGGTAAATGATTCCGATAAATTACTGAAAACTGCTGATATAGCAGCAGGTATGACCCTTGAAGTACTACTGGGTTCAAACATAGAATTGAATGAAAAGATTCATAGGGCAAGACCCCACAACGGACAAATAATTAGCGCTGAGAATTTAAGGAGAATTACAAAAAATAGCGAGATAATCTCTTCTCATGAAGACTGCTCCAGGGTTCAAGATGCATATTCAATAAGATGTTGCCCTCAGGTACACGGGGCGTCTATGGATACCCTTAGTTATGTGAAAAAAATAATTGAAACTGAGATGAACTCCGCCACTGATAATCCCTTGATCTTTCCAGATACTGGCGAAATATTCAATAATGGTGGGAATTTCCATGGTCAACCTATTGCATTGGCTATGGATTTTCTCACAATTGCGTTATCTGAGATTGCAAGCATATCTGAAAGAAGGATAGAAAGGCTGGTAAATCCTCTTCTAAGTGGATTGCCAGCCTTTTTGGTAAAAAATCCGGGTATAAACTCGGGATTAATGATTGCACAATATACCGCAGCCTCTCTGGTTTCAGAAAATAAAACGTTGTCGCATCCCGCCAGTGTAGACTCAATTCCCACGTCAGCCAATAAGGAAGATCATGTTAGCATGGGCACTATTGCTGCAAGGAAGTGCAGACAGGTATTATTTAATGCTGAAAACGTAATAGCCATTGAACTGTTATGCGCAGCACAGGCGCTTGACCTCTTTACAAACCTTAAGGCAGGCGTTGGAACGTTAGAGGCATACAAGCTTATCAGGAAACATATTCCACATCTGGAGGAAGATAGGATACTGGCAATCGACATTGACAAAATGCGTGAATTAGTTCATGATGGAGCAATACTTGCATCAGTAGAAAAGAAGATTGGAGCGTTAAAGTAGTCATATTATGATTAATTATTTTAGTAAACGAAAGGAGACGTTAATGTCAAAATTGGCTAAGGGTAAGATCGTGCTGGCCGTATGCACATTTTTAACAATAAACATTTTTTACGTTTTTATTGGTGGTCCAGGGTTAAAAATGGTTCATGCACAACACATAGATGTCTTTAATCTGGATAAAGATCAACTCCCGAAAAAGGTTAAGCCAGATACACCAGAGATGGAATGGGTTGTAGTTGAAGATCGCGTAAGGTATAAAGTTGCGGTAGAAAAAAGCAAATACGATTCGAAAGATCTCAAAATGGAAGACATAGAGTTATGGGAGATCGTTGACAAGTCACCATTTGAGTGGCACCAGGTAGATTATTACCTTGAAAGCGAGATAAAGGAGATAAATACAAGAACCTTTGGTAAGCAGAAGTGTGAGCGTTTTAGAAAAGGCACATTGTTCTGGCTTAAGGATGGAAAAAAAGCTGTTTTTTGGACTCGATGGAGCGTTTGGGATTGCAGACCTGAAGAAGAGAGGGACTAAAACAATACAATTCTGAGAAGTTTTTGGAAAAAACAGCCACTATAAAATTGATTGTGCCGCTATTACAGAAAGATTGCTTGAAACGGAAGAAGAACAATTTTAATAGAAAGGAGATATGCATAATGAAGAAAATCTGTCAAATGTGTATAACATTGCTTTGTATGTTCGTTATTACCACAGGAGCTATAACCTGTGTCTGGAAATTTAGTAAGGCCTTTGGTGAGGATGTTGAGAGTACTGTTGATATGCATGGTTCTGTAGCGACTCGAGGTGTGATGGAAGCAATAGGTTCATCTATGTCTAAGATTCTGGGCGGAATATTGAAAGCTGATTTCGATAAGGTTATCAAGGAGTCCAATAAGATAGCCGGAATCAGTGTGAACATGGTGGATATGTTTTTTCCAGATGAAAAATGGGGACTGGAAGGGCGGAAATTCAAAATGTCTGACGAATCGATGAAGGGGGAATATGAAAAATACGTGAAAGCAATGGCTATGGCCACCAAAAACCTTGTAGAAACCGCCAAAAATAGAGATATCGTGGAAACGTATGAAAGTTTTGATTCATTGTTGAGAAATGTGTGTTTTGAATGTCATAAGGCTTCTCGGAGTGACTGGCCTGCAATGACAGACTAGGGTGGTAGCTATTTCACATTTGATAGCGCATCTACTTTCGGGTGGATGCGCTATAATTTTTTCGGTCTGAACAAAGGAAGTGAAAGGAGGAATAATGGACATTTTAAAACAAGTTAGTGAACTGAAGGAATTCCTGGGTACGGTATATTGTTTTCTTGAAGATAACGAGGATAAACTTGAAGGTGTTGATGAATTCGAAGAAATTAAAACAAAAACATGGGATTGGCAGCAGGAACTGGCAAAGTTCCTGCCTGATATAAATTAGCTACTTGCCCGACAATGTCTTTAGTATCTTAGTAAAAAACCTTTAAATAGTGTTGGCAAATAATTACGATTTTAAAGCCCAAGTAGCAAATCTCAAATCCCTGCCTGTCCCCGCCTGCCGTCGGGCAGGGGCAGACAGGCTAGTTCGTACCCACCCGCCCGGCCGTTCGGACGGGAATCTA
Source organism: Candidatus Scalindua sediminis (assembly GCA_008636105.1). Classification (GTDB taxonomy): domain Bacteria; phylum Planctomycetota; class Brocadiia; order Brocadiales; family Scalinduaceae; genus Scalindua_A; species Scalindua_A sediminis. The sequence goes on from VSDH01000036.1 coordinate 17,410, forward strand.
AAATACATTATTCCTGCCAGAGGTGTGATTTATGATAAGGCCGATGTTCTATGAAGAACGACCGGAATTTCCCATAAGGGCGCATACCGGTACAGACTTGCAGTGCAACAACTGGGACAGCGAAGCTGCATTAAGGATGTTAATGAATAACCTTGATCCCAATGTGGCAATACAACCAGAGGAACTTATTGTTTATGGAGGGACGGGAAGGGCAGCGAGGAATTGGAGGGAGTATAACAGGATAGTTAAGGCATTAAAGAGTCTCAAGGATGATGAGACATTATGCATACAGTCAGGGAAGGCGGTTTATGTAGCAAAGACATATGTGCAATCTCCCAGGGTTGTTATTGCAAATACAAACATCGTTCCGGCATGGGCTACACAGGATAACTTTGATAAATACGATGAAATGGGCCTGATTATGTATGGACAGATGACGGCGGGGAGCTGGATTTATATCGGCACACAGGGGATAATACAGGGTACTTATGAGACGTTTGCGGCCATTGGGAAAAAGGAGTTTGACTCGACCTCTTTGAAGGGGAAGTTTATCTTAACTGCGGGAATGGGTGGTATGAGTGGCGCCCAACCTCTTGCAGTTACAATGAATGAGGGCGTAATCCTGGATGTGGAAGTCAGGAGAGAGAGGATACAGAGAAAAGTAGATGAAGGATACTGTGACAGGATTACGGATAAAATTGATGAGGCTTTAGAATGGGTGATGGATGCTAAGAAAAAGGAGGTTCCAATTTCGGTTGGGCTGGTAGGTAATGCTGCGGAGGTTCACCCCGAGCTAGTAAGGAGGGACATTATTCCGGACATCGTTACAGACCAGACACCGGCACACGACATATATTCATACGTACCAACAGGTGAATTAAGTGAGGTTGATAACCTTCGTCAAAAAGACAGGAAAGAATATAGAAAGAGGGCATTGGATTCTATTCTTATCCATACTAATGCAATATTGAAGATGCAGGAGGAGGGAGCTATATGTTTTGATTATGGAAATAATTTACGCGGACAGGCAGAATTGGCAGGTGTTGAAATAAGAAGGGATGATGGCAAATTCAAATATCCCGGTTTTGTTCCAGCCTATATACGACCACTTTTTTGCGAGGGAAAGGGGCCTTTCAGATGGGTAGCCTTATCCGGCGATAGGGCTGATATTGAAGAGATTGACAACGAATTGCTAAAAACATTTCCAGAGGACTTATCACTCATCAGGTGGGTAAATCTTGCAAAAGGCAAGATTCCTATGGAGGGATTACCGGCGAGAATATGCTGGTTGGGTTATGGTGAGAGGGCAGAATTTGGCATGATTATAAATAATATGGTGAAAAACGGTAAGATAAAGGCGCCAATTGTGATTGGAAGAGACCACCTTGACTGTGGCTCAGTGGCATCACCGAATAGGGAAACTGAAGATATGAGGGATGGGAGTGACGCCATAGCTGATTGGCCTCTCATTAATTTTGCCCTGAATGCAATAGCAGGCGCAAGCTGGGTAAGCTTTCATCATGGGGGAGGAGTAGGCATTGGTAACTCATTGCATGCCGGTATGGTAATAGTTGCAGACGGAACAAGAGAAAGAGAAAAGAGGCTCGAAAGGGTATTAACCGTGGACCCCGGTATCGGTATTGCCAGGCACGTAGATGCAGGCTATGAAAGGGCAAGAGATATCGCGATTAAAAAAGAAATAGAAATTCCTGATTGACTTCTATTATAAAATGTGATAATTTCTAATCTGTAATGATTATTATTTAGTAATTGATTATTTTTAAGCGAAAGGAGAATTGATATGAGTGTATTAGTTACTAAAAAAGCACCGGATTTTACGGCAGCTGCCGTGTTACCAGACGGTACCATCAAGGATGACTTTAAACTGTCTGATTTGAAGGGGAAATATGTAGTGCTTTTCTTCTACCCGCTGGATTTCACATTTGTGTGTCCGACAGAGATAATTGCCCATGACAGACGAATGGATGAATTTAAGAAACGAGACGTGGAAGTCGTCTGTGTCTCTATCGATTCACAGTTCACCCATTTTTCCTGGCGAAATACGCCTGTACAAAAGGGAGGTATTGGTCCGATAGGGTTTCCGATGGTAGCGGATGTTAAACACGAGATTGCTCGCGCATATGGGATTGAATATGCTGATGCAGGCGTTGCATTACGCGCATCATTTTTAATAGATAAGGACGGCATAGTTCAACATCAGGTAGTCAACAATCTTCCTCTCGGACGGAATGTCGATGAGATGCTTCGTGTAGTCGATGCCTTACAATTTCACGAGGAGCATGGAGAGGTCTGTCCTGCAGGTTGGCACAAAGGTGCGAAGGGCATGAAGCCAACAGCGGATGGTGTCGCTGAATATCTAACTACTTATTCGAAAAAGCTATGAATGGAGATAAGTTACACACGGAGTTACGAGAGGCCATGGGGCATTGAAAGAAGAAGGTGTCTTTGCATTTAAGGGTTGTTTCATTATAGCCCCCGATGGTATCTTGAGACATTAGTTGGTGTATTGAGCCCTTCCGGTAGAGCTAAATAGATCATCCAGGGAGTACTTCCCCGGACCGATGAAGAGCAAACCTAAGAACAGAATCCCTGCCTCCATCGCATGAGAATACTTGAGGAAGGGATCACCATTGCTGATGTGCATGGATGTTGCCACGATCATAGTCGTAAGCAGAAAGAAACAAGCCGGACGGGTATAAAAACCCAAGGCCAATAGCATGCCGCCTGCAAATTCTGAAAATGCCGCCATGAAACCCCAGGCCATGGGAGCGAAGTCAACTCCCAAAGCATTCATAGTTCCACCGAGAATCAACCATTTATCCGGGCCGGCGATTAATTTAGGCAGACCATGGCCCATAAACATGATACCCATACCTACCCGTAGAATGAGCAGACCTACATCACGATATTTATCCAAAGAACGTAAGATCATACTTTCCCCTTAATTAAAGTGATGGTCACCTAATTTTTGCTATAAGAATTCTTATAATTTTAAATCAGTTGTGTTTTAAGAATTCAATTGCTCGTTCTTCTGACCAGTAATCTTTACCATTTTTAAATTGTACAAAGCCAACATGCCCGCCTGATTGTGGTATCTCTAAATAAACATATTTGCTGTTTGATGCCTCTTGAGTTGGATAACACCTATTGGCAAGAAATGGGTCATTACGGGCATTTACAATTAATGTGGGAATTCTTATTTTTGAAATAAAACGACTACCACTACATTTATGCCAGTAATCTTCTGCATTTTTAAAGCCATGAAGTGGAGCAGTATATCGGTCATCATAATCCTTAAAATTTTTTATTAAATGATAATCAACATCATTTATTCGTTCAGGCATCAATTCCATTTTAGCCCTGATTTTTTGATGCAGCGTTATTAAAAATCGCCTCATATATAATTTATTTGTAAATTTGGCAAGTTCTTGACTAGTTGCCTTCAAATCACAGGGAACTGAAAACAAAACTGATCTTTCAATTTTACTATCAATTTGACTACCTTTTTCCCCAAGATAAATCAGTATTAAATTCCCCCCCATACTAAAACCTATTAATACAATTTTTTTATAGGACGTAGTCTTTATTGCATGTTGTATTACACATTCCAAATCATCAATTGAACCATTGTGGTAAAAACGTAGTTGGCGATTTATCTCTCCAGAACAGGATCTATAATTCCATGCTAGAGCATCCCAACCATTTCGGTTAAGAATCTTAACCATTCCTACGACATAATGACGATGTGAATTGCCTTCTAACCCATGAGAAATAATTGCTAATTTATCACTACCTGTTTTCGACCAATCAATATCCAGGAAATCGTCGTCTTCAGTGTTAAGACGTTCTCTCTGATAAAAATTAGTATCGAATTTTCGAAATAATGAAGGATAGATTGTTTGTATATGGCCATTTTGAAGACAAAATGGAGCATGATAATTAGATTTGCTTAATAATGGCATTACACTACAAGATCTGATTGATTCAGGGAGCTATTTTCTTAGTGAATTCAAATAAGTTCTAATATTAAAAAACTCAGCAGCAACGCTGCTATTGGCCGCGCCCGTTGCATGACTTTGTTAGTTAAGATGTCCATAGTCAAGGGAAGACCTTAATTTTACTGGTTTCCCCATTTCCCCCGGATATTACGACTTAAGTAAAGTCTCTATCCATTACGGTCTTGCGGCCATCCGCTTTTGCATTCTCGATTGCCTGATCACACAAGCTGCGAATGCTATCAGACAATTTTGGTAAGACGCTGGCCGAAGTACTCATTCCAGCTACCGAACGGACGTACTTCTTGATCTTGGATGCAACCACCAGAATTTCTTTTTCGCTATTAGACTCGTTCATATCATCCCTCCTTTTTTAAAAAGTTAAAAAAGTAACTAACTATTAATATAACATATTACGCTTATTAAGATTTATTGGAATTCGACATCTTAGATTAATAAAGTATTGAAATCAATAAAAATATTATAGTAACCTATTGTACTGTTTATGTTTGGAAAATATTATGTTTAATTAATAATTTTTCGGTCTATAATCTTTCTTGACTAAAAAATGATCTTATACGTGTTCTTGTTATGAATAAAAAACCAGACTTGTTAATCATAAATTGCAAGGAATTGCTTACGATGCGAGGCGCATCTAAAAAACCAAAGGCAGGCCAACAGTTGGATGATGTCGGCGTAATCCATGATGGGGCAATTGCGATATGTGAAGAAAGGATTACGGATATAGGTGAAACAAAGACATTAAAAGTTAGATACAAAGATTGTAGTAGTATTATAGACGCATCTGGTAAAGTAGTCAGTCCGGGTTTTGTTGATTGCCACACCCATGCAGTGTTTGGTGGCTCCAGGGAGAGAGAACTTGTAGAAAAAATAAAAGGGGAGACTTATCTGGATATTCTAAAGCAGGGTGGTGGGATACTAAGTACCGTATGTGATACACGTAAATTATCTATTGATAAACTAATCAAGAAGACAAAAAAACACCTGGACAATATGCTGGCTCATGGCACTACAACAGTTGAGATAAAGAGTGGATACGGATTAGATCTGGAAAATGAATTGAAGATACTTAAGGTCATTAAGGTCCTCAATGAAACCCACCCAATTGATATAGTTCCTACATTTTTAGGCGCCCACGTAGTGCCTGAAGAATATAAAACCAATCCAGATCAATATGTAAACCTCGTCATTTATATGCTCTCAGAGGTCAAGGAGTATGCAAAGTATTGTGATGTTTTTTGTGATAGTGTGGCATTTACGGTTGAACAAAGTAAAAGAATACTTACGGAAGCAAAGGAAAGAGGATTAAGTTTGAAAATGCACATCAATGAGTTCAAAAACATTGGTGGGGCAAGATTAGGTGCGGATCTGGGGGTTGTCTCTGCAGACCATTTAGACCTAATCACTGATGGAGAAATAGATGAATTAGTAAAAACCAATGTCATTGGGGTTTTGTTGCCCGGTGTGAATTTTTACTTGATGAATAATAACTATGCACCGCTTAAGAGTATGTTAGAGAAAGGCTTGCCAATAGCGCTTGCGACGGATTTTAATCCCGGGACGTGCCCTACAGAGAATATGCAAATTATAATCACAATCGCCTGTCTCGAGATGAAGATGTCTACAGAACAGGCACTAAATGCCTCTACAATCAATGCTGCACATGCTATCGGAGTAGCAAATGAGGTTGGGAGCCTGGAGGCAGGGAAGATTGCGGACATTATTCTGTTTGATATTCCTGATTATAACTATATTCCTTACCATTTTGGGGTAAATAATGTCGAAAAGGTGATTAAAAGGGGAAGGTTAGTTGTTGACAACAATAGAGGATAAACAAGTCTTTTTTATAACAAGGAAAAGGATGTATAAAGATGTTTGATGAATACTTGATATTGTTTATATTTTTTCATATAATTTATGATTAAATGGAGTTTATAAATGTTTAAGGAAACCCTAGAAAAAGCGGAATTAATAGAACGTATACACTGGCTAATACGATTACGCTGGATTGCGATCCTGGGTCTGTTTATCACAACTTACATTGTCAGTAACGTTTTTAGTGTTGTGACATGGGTTGCTCCGCTATACATTATCGGTATCGTTTTAGGATTATCTAATGCAGGTTTTTTATTCTATACTAAAGTTTTTAGAACAAAGAAATATGCGTTTGTCCAGAGACATGCCGGAATACAAATTATGTGGGACCTTGTATCCTTAACATGTCTAATATACTTCGCAGGTGGTGTTGAGAATCCGTTTATAATTTATTTCTTATTCCATGTAATAATAGCAGGGATATTACTTCAAAAAATATATAGTTATCTACAGGCCCTATTTGCCACATGTCTTTTTGGTTTATTAATATTGCTGGAATATTTTTCATTAATACCACATCAACATTTAAATATATTTTCTACACTCGCATTTGGCGAAGAACTCTGGCATTCTGAAGAATACATACTGGGTATATTTTTTGCTCTTGCGAGCACAATCTTTATTTCAGTCTACTTTGTTACTTCCATAATGGACAGGTTGAGAAAAGGCAGAGATGATGTGCTGTTTGAGATTAGGTCTACGATAGAAAATATGGCGGAAGGTGTAGTATTTATAGATTCCAATGATAAGGTAACTATGTGCAACAAGGCAATTGAGAAAACATGGAATGTAAAAAGAGAAGAAATAATTGGTAAATCAGTAAAAGACAGCCTGAGCCATTATATCGGTATAGCAGGGACAAGAATTACTGAAAAAGCCAGAAAAGGAATTAGGACCGCACAACATCAGGAAATAAAGACTGAAAAAGGTTATTTGTATAATACTTATTCTGCTGTGTATGATAATGATGGTAAATATTGGGGTACTGTTTTGACAAGCCATGATATCACAGAGAGAAAAAAATTGGAAATGCAACTACTGCATACAGAACGCCTGGCAACTATTGGAGAAATGTCTGCCAAGGTTGCTCATGAAATAAAAAATCCATTAAGTTCAATCAGTTTAAATACAGAGTTATTGCATGATGAAATTATCCATGATAATGGGGGTAGAGGGGATAAAACAAAAGAGGCCGAGGAGCTGATACAATCTATTATGAAAGAAGTGGATAGATTAACAGAAATAAGCGAAGAATATCTGCACTTTGCAAGATTCCCCAGGTTAGAGCTAAAACCTGCTTCTGTTAATGACATGCTGATTGAACTTACAAAATTTCTTAAGGAAGAAATGTCTCAAAAAAATATTACCCTGAGAGAGAATTATGCTGCTGATCTGCCAGAAGTATTATTAGATGAAAATCAAATAAGGCAGGCATTCTTAAATATTCTGAAGAACTCATTCGAGTCAATGCCTGAGGGAGGAAGATTAGATATATCTACAGGAAGTAGTGGTAATAATGTTGAAATATGCATTTCAGATAATGGTTCAGGTATTACTAAAGAGGATATTCAAAAGATCTTTGATCCTTTTTATAGCAGCAAAGTTAATGGCACAGGCCTGGGCCTTGCCTTAACCAAGAAAACTATTGAAGTGCATGGAGGCGACATATTTTGTGAAAGTGTAGTAGGCGTAGGCACAACTATACAATTAGTTTTCCAAGTTATGGGCAACAGGGGGAAGACAGTTGTTTAAACAAGAAGTTCAACCTACATTATTGATTGTTGATGATCAGGAAAGTATTAGACTTGCCTTATCAAAGATGCTAACAAAGGAAGGCTATGAAGTCATTTTAGCAACGGAGGGGGAGGAAGCATTAGAAACCTTACGTAAAAAGAAGGTAAATGTAATGCTATCCGATCTAAAAATGCCCAAAATGGATGGAGTTCAACTACTTAAAGCTTCAAAACTAATCAAACCTGAAGTAGAAGTAATATTAATTACTGCGCACGGGACAATAGAAAAAGCTGTTGGCGCTATGAAGGATGGTGCCTATGACTTTGTTACAAAACCATTTAAAAAGATGGTAATTGCCAATATGATTAGGAAAGCCGTAGAGAAACAAGCACTTGTTGTGGAAAATAAACATTTACATGAACAACTAGCACGGTCTGGACACGATAGGGATGCAGACATTATAGGGCAAAGTGACGCGATACGAAATGTTATAAAATTGGCCGAACAGGTTGCGCCCAGCCAGGCATCAATATTAATTCAAGGTGAGAATGGAACTGGTAAAGAGGCTATCGCATCCCTTATTCATAAGATAGGGCC
>VSDH01000037.1 GCA_008636105.1 Candidatus Scalindua sediminis
CTATACCTGCAACTGATTTATGCTTTAATTTGAGAAAACTTCTTCTCAATCGCATGATATCATAGACATGGTGCCATAAAGATATGAACTGTTCCTTCCTGTTCCGCTGTGCGGCATGCCGTATCCTATCTAGCTCATTTGGCAGAATTACCCAGTTCTGTGCCTGGCTCCTGTTTCGCTTAGATGGATTCCTCTCAGCCAGTCTCCTTTTCTCCACCTCCTCCGCCATAGGCTTGTTGTCACCTATCTTGTTCAAAGGCTTCTCAGATACTATGAAACTGTCAGACTCCCTGTATCCTTTCATCATTGCTTTACTCCCTTAGGATTTTCAATGCGGACCTTAATACAATCTCATAAGGCCAGATACTGAGCCTCCCGATTCCCGCTCAAAAAGCTTCCATGCATGCATGAGGTCTCCGACCCCGCCAAGTCCTTATAGTCCTTACCATAGCGAACCATAAAATATTGCCTTCTGTGTAATTGAAGCACATCGGCACTTGAGCTCAAACCTATTACGAGGCTCAATACTCAGCCTGCATTTCCCCCTGTCAACGCTTCGCTAATGATGTTACCATCATTAACGCATGACTCGGGGTTGATGTGGGTGGTTAACCCTTCACCACAGGACACTTTCAGTCCCTACTTCTTGCCGGTTTTAATCGGCGCTCTCAATAGGTTAGGTTTGACCCTCTGCTTGTCTGTTACCATCTTCGGCAGTATGTGCAAAATTTGCACATACTGTTTTTCTGTCTAACGCCTTCTTCTCTTTTAAGCAAGGATTGATTTTTGTTACAATTTGTTCTGTCAAAAGATAGGCCTGATGGATTGAATTATTTGTTAAGTGGCGAGGTGGACCCCGTTTTCAGGTGTTGAAGAAAGAACTTGGGATACGATTCTTAGTGATTGACAAATAGATGGTTGGTTGTATAAAATCCCGGATATTATAGGGTTGTATGAAAAGGTGCTGAAGTAGATGCGAGAGATTAGGGGGCTCTTGCTAATGAAAAAAAAATTATTAAATAATAAGGCTCAACCATTTCTTAAATGGGCTGGTGGTAAAAGATGGTTATTACGTAATGAAAACGTAAAATTTCCATCATCTTATAATAGATATATTGAAGCATTTGTAGGAAGTGCATCATTATTTTTTACATTATCACCAAAAAAAGGGATCCTTTCAGATAAAAATCCTTGGTTAATTAATACATACAAAGCTATAAAAGAAGATTGGAAAAAAGTCTTCTCCCGTCTTAAAGTTCATGCCTTGAGACATAATCGTGATTATTACTACTTTATTAGAAATCAAGAATCTAAAAATATTTATGTACAGGCGGCGAAACTTATCTATCTTAATAGAACATGTTGGAATGGTCTTTTTCGTGTTAACTTGAAAGGTGAATTTAATGTGCCAAAGGGAACCAAGGACAGTGTTATCTTGAAGAGTGATGACTTTGAACTGGTTTCTAAAAAATTAAAGAATATTAATTTATATGATTGCGATTTTGGAAAAGTGATAAACATGGCAAGAGAGGATGATTTTCTTTTTATAGATCCTCCATATACTGTAAGACACGATAATAATGGATTTGTCAAATATAATAAACATCTGTTTAGCTGGAGCGATCAGGAACGTTTACATGAATCTTTAGTGCGTGCTGTTTCTAAAGGTGCTAAAGTAATGGCCACTAATGCTCATCACCCATCTATTTTAAAATTATATAAAGAAAGATTTAAAATTGTCACTTTACATAGACATAGTGTGATTTCTGGTAATAATAATGCACGAAGTAGGTGCAAAGAGTATTTAATTACAGGAGGTTATTGATCTTTGTAACTTTCTATGAAACTTGGTGTAACAACCTGAAAATCTAGGTAATCTCCAGACCAACTCTGGTTTCTATAGTTGCTCCAAAAAACGTTTTTACCCCCTAAAATTTCATCTAAAAAACACCGAAATTTAATAAGTCTGTGATACGCTATTAGCTGTACATATCCTACATCTGGATATTGTTCTTTTCTTGGCATGGGAACGCTTGATACTTCCATCTTGGCAAGAAAACTAACACGCTGTGTTAGTATCAATTTGCTAAGCGGATTAAAGTTCGGGAAATCATCTACATGGTCATGATAATTTGCAATATTTCGATGCGCAACGTCGGAGTTACCACTATCCTCATCATTAGACGTAAAGAAGGGATTGTTTCCGAAGTGGGGATCATTTTTTACTATTTTCCAATAATATTTATGCTCTCCCTCATAGTTCTTTTTCTTCTCGACGTGGCAATAGTGTTTACCAGCATCTATATGAATCTTCGCAATTCGCTTTATTTTATAAAGTTTAAAATAACCTAATAAGTGAGCTAGTCCCCTGATGCAATAATGACTAGCATAATAACCACTTACCGATGCCCATATTGGACTATCATTTGTTAGCGAACATGAGATTAAAAAGCTATGCACTCCTCTAAGCCAGCTTTCAACTGCTGCTGTTACAATAAGAGAGCTTACCTTGGGAGAAATCTGAATATTGGTGCTGGTGTTGGTTTTTTTTGTGCTTTCGATAAGAGCCTTCAATGTTGTGGCTAAATGTCCACGTGAAGGTAGTGCTGTTTTTGAGGTTCTTTTATCAAGAGTCATAAAATGAATTTTTATGGAACTTTCAAGGTTTGGACTCTTAGTCATATCTATTACTCTTTTCCCAAATTTTTGAAAATAGTAGAACGGTTTTCCTCAGCCCACTCATGGATTGCTTCAGTCTTTGTTTTTTTAGTTAACTTGTGCTTCTCATTTATAACAGCCCAAAGAGAATCTCTAAATCTACCTATTCCACCGCTTCCAAGATATCCACGATCTTTGAATTTATCTTTACTAATAAAAATACCTTTTTCCAAGAGAGTTGCTCTACTTGCAATGTTTTTAAGCCACTCAGTTAGACTGTCTTTAGCTTTCTCTGATATAAAAATGATCTTCTCTTTTTTTAGTTTCAATATCATTGCTGGTATTAATGTAATCACTGATACTAAGACACGTCCCTGATAAGCAACATTTTGAGGATTCAGCGATTCTTTCTTAGCCTTCTTAGTATCCTCAAAACGGCCCGATGCTTCAAACCAAGAAGTAAGACATTGAGCAATGAATTCGCATTGTTCTTTTAACCCTTCAATGCCTTGCTCTTCAAGTGTTTTTGTAATGTCCTCAACAGCTCCATTTAAAGTAGCCAGAGTTATGACGTCCTTTACACCATACTTAATTCCGGGTATTTGTATCATTCCAACTAAAGGACCGACTTCAAGCATTAATTTTCTACCTATATCTTGGGATCGTTCTTTTCTATCCAATGGGCCACGATCACCACGTGCTGTAGGAAATAAATCAGCAACAAGTGATCTATCAACTTTCTTTTGATAGAAATTGACATCAATGAAGATTTGTGCTTGTTTTCTAGGAGGTTCGTCTGGTAGATCTAAATCAAGGAAAATCTCGGAAGGAATTTGCCACACAGCACTGGGATCTTTTTCCAGAAGAAGCTTCATCGCTAAAAAAGCGCCATTAATACGATGCTGGCCATCTATGACCTGAAAATTTAGTTCTTTGCTGTTTTCATCAAATACTAAGTTTACAGCCTTTTGTCCATACTTTCCTTGTATATTTTTAATTTGTAGTTCTTCTATTCGAGCACCATTGACATGAAGTAAAACATTTGAAAACATAGGAAATGCACTTCTTTCATAACCAAATACCTTACTAATCTTTGGTGGCCATTGTCTTCCCGGTTCATTCTTCTTTGGTTGATAAATGTCTTTAAAATACTTATCAATTTTTTCAGGAGCATCAATTATTTCATTTTGCAAAAGATAAGCTGCTATCTTTACTACACGCTTCCAATCAAGTGAACGCTGTATAGCTTTCACTTTACTAGGATTACGATGTGGTGCGTGAGGTGTTCCAGGCCACCACTCCATTAGTTTTATTACATCAAGTGCACATAAACAGTGTTTCTGTTTTTTAAGGTTATCTGGAGCAAATGGATTTAATGGAACAATAACAGACAATCTGTGAAATAATGGTAGAGTCATTTTTTTAGCTTTCATAATCGTTCTCCACACCTCTTTTTATCAAGTTTACATTGATATAGAAGATCCTGTGTCTAACCTTTAATAGCCTATTGGGATGAAAAATCATTTTTGTAGTTTTCAAACTTTCCTTTAAACATTAGTAACAAAATGTCATACCTTCCAATACATGATGAAGTGTTCGTTCTAATTTTATATAATAACGGATTTTATAGTATATCTGAATTGTTTCAAGTGTATCTTAATAGTCACTTAGCTGTATCAAATAATTAGTGACAGACAATATTTATGTAAAACTATAAATCGGGCATAATATTTTTTAACGGTTGCTGCCTGCCCGCCGATTAGTTTGGAGGGCCTGCCCCCAATGCTTCCTTGCGGTTAAGTCCCGCTTTGCCGCGGCAGCCGCGACTTTCGCGGGAGGAAGCAAGGAATGGGGGTCCCTATTTTTTTATTGAAATCCTTGCCAATGTTTCTCGATTTTCCAAAGACCATTACCAACTGGGATTGTTTGCCGAATAGCACAAATGACATTTTCATACTGCTCGCTATTTAATTTTGACCACCTTGCTCTTCTTGCGGATTGCCATTCGTTAAGCCGCCCACCAATATTTTGGTTGTACAGCGCATCCAATAGAACACTATCAATAGGTGGGTGTATGGCCTTTACTCGCGGGTCTTCGTGGCTGCCACTACAAACAAAAATGGATTTTAAATAAATGTTTATCAATTTGGCAGCTACACCATGTGTAAACGGCAGCTGAAGCTGCTGTGCAGCTTGAATTATGCTATTTCGCCATTCGCGATGTTGTGTATCGAAATTATTGGGCTGGGGAAGGTTATCAATAGATCTGGCAACCTCGTTAAGATTTGCGGTTTCAAGGATTTGTTTTCCCTGCTTGACTGTAAAGCGACATCCATTCACATTTGCTGCTCTACCAGCCGCCCATGTTGCAAAACGGTGTTTATGTTCTTCAATTGAGTACGGCATATTTCTCCTTGAATGCTAACATTGCTTTTCCTATTACTGTAATGAACACTGAATCTTATTCCTTACAAGTTGATTTATTAGCTACGATCATGTGAAAGAAGGTAGACATTACTACAGCCCTTTTCCTATCCTTTGCATTTTTAAATAATATCAGATGGAAAGGGTAGCAGACTAGCTAGTTCTACATACAACTGGCACTTTTGACATTCGTAGGCATAGTTATGAATAATGATAGTTGGTTTCATTTGCTGTTTGCATTCTGGGCAAGCTACCCAAAGACGCAACTTGTGAAACTCGTGTTCGCTTATTGTTTGGCTTCGTCCACATTTTGAGCAATTCTGTGTAACAAACCCACCTCCCGAACTTTGTACAAGAGCGGTCAGGGTTTGACAGCAAGGTGAGAGTGATGGTCCGGGAATACGAAGTGGATACTGTTTCCACATCTCACTAATTTTTGGGTCAATCGGAAATTTTTTCATTTTACCAGTTCCATAAGTTTGCCATAACTGTCTACCCTGGAGATGTAGTCAGATACTCGCATGTTGGCACAACCGTCATTTGGGTAATGGGATTTCTATTGGCATACCTGATAATATATATTGTTAGCGGTTCGTGATTTCTCTTTTATAATTCATCGTCAATCAGATTAAATGTATCTGTCACAAAGTTTGAAAGTTCAGTTACACTCATAGTATTTGGGTTTGACCCTAAAATCCCATAGTCTGGAATTGGCTCACCATGGTGAGGTCTGCAAGAAATTCCGTTAATGAGATTAAGTTTAGAAATGATGCTTGCCCTGTTTGCATTGTTTCTGAATCTTACTCCTTGATTTACTAAGGTTGTTATCAGATTGCTAAATGTCTGTTGGTTAGCGGCCAAACCACTTAATTGTCTGTAGAACTTAAACCGAATATGTGCTTCGAGAACATTACGTAACCAACCCAATACTATCTCCTTCTTACTAAGGTCAGGATATCGTAAGAAATTTTCTAATTCTTTAATATGTTTGAAATAATTATTCTCAACTAAGGTCTCTAAAACCAAAGGTTCAATTACGGATGCTCTGGCAATAAAGTCTTCAGTTATTCGTAAAGTTTTTTTGTCACCAGGTGCAAAAACTTTCGATAGTTCATGAAGGAAAAACTCATTGTGGCTAAGAACAACGACTTGTTTGATATTCGGAAATAAATCTTTAATGAGTTGCACTGTACACATCCTTCTATTACTGTCAAAACTTGATAGAGGGTCATCAAAAACTAAAACCTTGTTATTTACATTTGGGTCAATAACCAATTTAGAAAGAAAAAATGCCAAAGCTATTGTGCTTCTATCTCCTTCGCTTAAACAATCCTTTACACTGTTTGGCTGATTAGGGTCAAAGGAAATGTCTTCTCCCTCAATGGTTAGTTTGTATCCTATTTTACTTTGAGTCGCCATTCCACGAGGTGGAACATGCACAACATCATCAATTCTGAAAGGTGTATTAAATACAGTTCCTAAGTAATGATTGATACGAGTTTTATAACTATTAAAAAAGGTTGTTGCTGCGGTTTGTTGTTGCCGAACCAACAGGGGATATGCCGCTTCTAATGTTTTAAGATTTCGTCTTTCTATTGTTAACTGTTCGCAGAGTGCCACAATGGGGGTCTCATATCGCTTCTTTATTCTTTTCAATCTGTCAACTTCAAGCTGTGCATCGGCTACGGTTTTAACACTTGCACGAAAAGTAGTGATGGCAGTATTGTAGGTATCAATTCTTTGATTGTAGCTGCCAATATTTGTATTAATTATTTGTAAAGAAGATTGAAAAGCCGTGGCGGTAGCGGTAGCCACTGCCACAGAGGGATTTTGAAGTTTTTGCTGAACTGCTGCAACGAGTGCTTGAAACTCTGCTATTAAACTCGCTTCATCAGCTATAATACTGAAAGTTGGAGATTGAACCGTGTTTGGTAGGTGGTGTGCAGTCCATGAAGCAATGCGTCCTGTGTTTGTTTGATTGACATTGTTAAATGTATTTATAGCCGTTTCTAAGTTGAAAGCTTGAAGTATGGTCAAATGGGATTGTATTCGCTGAACTAACGAATTGAAAGCTGCATTGAAGTGAAGTGCATAAGCGTTAATAATGTCAATGGTGTCGTCAATTGTTTGCTTACAAAATGGACAAGAAAGAGTAATTGGATTGTCGTGATTAGCAGTCGCTTGTCTACTCTCTATGTATGCAAAACCTTTTTGTAGCCAATTTTCAGGTCCATCAATCGAATTGTCAGCCAAATCTTGACAATGATTTGAAAATAAAGTTTGCAATGCTGCATTTTGAATAGCCTGTGAAGTTGTTTGTAAATCGGTTATTAGAGAATTAAAGTCAATACCCGAATTTATTCGAACAAGTTGAGAGAGAGGTTGTAGCGTTTGTATTACAGAATTTACGTTAGCACTTGCTAGTGTAGCTTCTGCCATTGTTATTGGTTGGTCAATTTTATCTGCTTGTGTAATTGGAATTGCAAGGAAAGGTGTGATTAAATCAGGAGTTAAGTTATTTCCGACTTGCTGAATTAATTGTTGTTCAATAGTCGATTGTTTTTGCCTTGATGTTGTTTTGTCAACTTTGTTTTGCTCAATCTGCTGTTGAATTGCTACTCCTTGAGCACCGATAACAAACTGATGAAGCTGCTTCTTATGTTCTTCATTAATGTCAAAACCTGAATAAATATTTTCGTCTACAAAGTGAATGTCAAATATTTCAATATCAGGAAATGGAGATGTCCAATCTGTTGTTGGATTAAAAGTATGATGTGTGTCTCCTGTGGTGTTTCGTTGAACTATTTGTGCAGCTTGCGGCGTGGTTTGATTTATTGATTTTCTACGTCTTACAATCTCTGGATTGTTCTCGGTCAATGAACGAAGTATGGATGTTAATGTCGTTTTGCCACCACCATTGTCACCGTAAAACAGTGTTAATTTTTTGAAAGCTACATCACCAGTCGCTTGATAATTTTTAAATTTTCCGATAGAAATAAGTCGTTCAATTTTATGTATCATGTTCTTATCCCTCTAAATTAGCGGTATATAACATTACTTTATATGTTGCTGCAATAAGTAGTTATTCTTACTCTTTATTAATTGAATGTCAACATGAAATAACCTGAAAACTACTGGCAACTTAAACTTCAGGATACACAGGGATATAAGAGGTGAGATATGGTTTGGGGTAGATAAAATACAAAATAAATGGATTGAATTATTTGTCAAGTGGCGGGATATAATTCTGTTTTCTTAATCACTGATCAAGGTGTGACCCTGGAAGTGCTGGACTTTATTACTTTGTTTGTGTCAATGTCACTGGTCGGCCTACCTAATTGCTTCCCACTGGCTCTGGCTTTGCGTAATCCCCCTTTAACCCTCATGCTAAAACCACCTATTGCTTTTTTCTAAAATCGATCAATTCAGAGCATAATTTTCAATAAAACATTGAATTTAATCTACAAATTTACTACACTTACAAGCTCTCTTAAAACCAATTTTCTATCATCAAGAGAAGAATGACAATCAACAGTCCAATGAGCCCTCTTCCTTTGATTTGGATCATTTAGCGGAAAAATGAGTTTATACACATGGCTGAGAAATACAACATGTCATTTACTACAGGGGGGCTTTTCCGACAAGAAGCGGAAATCCTTGCTGACTTGTACATGGAGTCCAAAGATTGGGATGAATCCAAAAAGAAGGTTCTTGATGACAACCTTTTTCAGGTGACTACGCGAAATGCCTTGAAACGAATTGTTCATGAAATTTCACACCGACTAAAACTACTAGGCGAAAAGCAATTAGAGATTTTAGTTGATGGGTCGCCACATGAAAAACAGCACATCTTGTGGTTGGCCGCCTGCAAACGTTTTGACTTTATCCGTGAATTTGCTGTTGAGGTTTTAAGGGAACGATACCTTCAACAAGTCAAAGAACTTTGTGCAAATGATTTTGATCAGTTCTTTCGCAATAAAGCTGAATGGCACGAGGAACTCAGCTCATTAACAGACGCAACAAAAGACAAACTGCGCCATGTTGTCTTTAAAATGATGCGCGAAGCTGAGTTGATCAATAATAAGAACGAAATTCTTCCTGCTGTTTTGTCATACAGAACCGTCCAAGCTATTAATTCTGTGAATGATGAAGATGTCCTCGTTTTCCCCATTTCAGAAACAGAACTCAGGGAGTGGGTAGTATGACAACCACACTGGAAACGAAAACCATTGCTGAACGCTTTGATCATCTTTTGGCTTTGATCAAAAGTGAGCGATTCCTTAAAAAACAAGGGCTAGGCAATGAAGTCCCCTTTTTCATCGTTCCATTCCCTGTGGAAGAATCTGTCCAGTGGAATGAATTGGGAAAGAAACTCATTAAACAGCTAGGCCAGAGTGGAGTCACAGTCTTAAAAGTCAATCTCTTTGATCTTTGCATTGAGCTTTTGAAAGAAAGAGGTATTTGGGACAAGATTCTTGAGGTTGAAGAATCAAAAACCAAAGCTGATCTAAAAGAGCTTTTGCAAGGGGTGGTGGATCCTAAAGAACATCTGGTTCCGGCAATTGCAAAGAAACTGCGGGAATCTGAAAATTTTGACGTGCTCTTCCTGACAGGTGTAGGAGAAGTCTTCCCCTACATCCGTTCACACAATGTGCTCAACAATTTGCAAAGCACGGCTCAGGAAAAGCCAACGGTCATATTTTTCCCAGGTGCTTACACCCATTCGCTCGAAAGTGGTGCATCACTCGACCTGTTCGGATGTCTGCATGATGACAAGTACTACCGAGCTTTCAATATTTTTCATTGTGAAGTCTAGTCACGAGGTAATGAATGAAACTCAATAGCATTTTCAAAAAACCCATTGACCGCCACATTGAGGGCGTGATCAAAGCCGATGATGAAGCCTCTTTGCATCTTGAAGTGGAAGAGTACGTGCTCACGAATGAGGTCTCTAAAAGCCTGGAACCGTTTCTCGAAGCCTACAACAACTATGAAAATGCCAATGGGGTCTGGATTTCAGGGTTTTTTGGATCAGGAAAATCCCACCTTCTAAAAATGCTCGCACACCTTCTTGAAAACAAAGAGATTAATGACACACCCTGCTTGGAACTTTTCAGCCCCAAATGCCTGGATAACGAAATACTGAAAGGTGATCTCAAAAAAGCCGCTTCCATTCCATCTAAAAGCATTCTGTTCAATATTGATCAAAAGGCTGATGTCATCAGCAAAACAGAAATCGATGCCTTGCTGGCGGTATTCGTCAAAGTCTTTGATGAAATGTGCGGCTTCTATGGCAAGCAAGGTCATATAGCCCAATTTGAGCGTGACCTTACCAAGCGGGATGTTTATGAAAGTTTTAAGAATGCTTATAAAGACATATCGGGAATGGAATGGTCAAAGGGTCGTGAACAAGCTCTTCTTGAATCCCAAAACATTGCAAAAGCTTTCGCAAAGGTCACCAGTTGTTCCATTGGAGATGCCGACGGAATTTTGGATAAGTACCGGCACGAATACAAGGTTTCGATAGAAGACTTCGCCAGTCAGGTTCACGACTACATCGAAGCTCAAGGAAAAGAATTCAGATTGAATTTCCTGGTTGATGAAGTGGGTCAATACATAGCTGGAAACACCAAATTGATGACTAATCTCCAGACGGTTGCGGAAAGTCTGGCTACTAAATCACGGGGGCGGGCTTGGATCATAGTAACTGCTCAAGAAGATATGTCTTCCGTGATGGGCGAAATGGATCAACAACAGGGCAATGATTTTTCAAAGATTCAAGCTCGTTTTGCCTATCGCATGAAGCTCACCGGCGCCGATGTCGCTGAAGTCATTCAAAAACGCCTCCTCTCTAAAAACGAGGAGGGAGAAAAGTTACTGGCAGAAATCTATGAGCAGCAATCAAACAATTTTAAAACCCTTTTTGATTTTGCTGATGGGGCGCAAACTTACAGAAACTTCAGAGATCAAGAGGACTTCACAGATAGCTACCCATTTATTCCATACCAGTTTTCTCTATTCCAAACGGCTATTGAAAACCTTTCTCAGCATTCCGCTTTTGAAGGAAAACATAGCTCTGTTGGCGAGCGATCCATGCTTGGCGTCTTTCAGCAAGTTGCCATGACCATTGCAGACCATAAGGTCGGTCAATTAGCCACTTTTGACCTGATGTTTGAAGGCATAAGAACAACGCTAAAGTCTCAAATTCAAAGTGCAATTACTAAGGCCGAAAAGCATCTTCAAAACAAGTTTGCTCTTCGTATTCTAAAAGCGCTTTTTCTTGTCAAGTATGTCAAGTCCTTCAATGCAACTGTGCGAAATATTTGTGTCTTAATGCTTGATGAATTTGATCAAGATCTTCCAAAGCTCAAAAGAGATGTCGAAGAAGCTCTGGATGTTCTTGAGCAACAAACCTATATCCAGCGCAATGGGAATCAATTCATATTTTTGTCTGATGAAGAAAAAGACGTTGAACAGGAAATTAAAAGCACCGGTGTCGAAGCGAATGATGTTACCGTTGAGTTGGCCAAAATTGCCTTTGACAACATAATCAAAAACAAAAAGATCAGGCACGATGAATATGGGCAGGATTATCCCTTTTCAAGAAAATTGGATGATCACCTTATGGGGCGGGAATATGAGCTGTCCATTCATGTGATCAGCCCATTTCATGAAAACTCAGGCAACATAAACAACGTGCGTATTCAATCGATGGTCAACAGTGAGCTTTATGTTGTGTTGCCTCAGGATAAACGAGTGATGGACGATCTTTTGATGTACAAACGCACCGAAATATACCACCGCCAAAACATTACAACTACCCAGCAAGACTCTATCAAAAGAATACTCAGTGATAAAATTGCACAAAACCGTGAGAGGTATTCTGAAATCCACTCTCGGGTTGAAAAACTATTGTGCAAGGCGACTCTGCTTGCCAAAGGGGAAGAATTAGATATTGGCGGTGATGATCCCCAGGCACGTATTTCAAAAGGTTTTCTTGAACTGATTCTCAGGGTCTATCCGAATCTTCGGATGCTTCGTGGGATTCAATGCACTGAAAACGACATTTCTAAATTTCTTGAGCCTGTTGATGACTCCCTGGCGACATTTACTGAGCCTGAACAGGAAATCTTAAACTTCATCCAGAGCAACAGTAGGGGTGGCGTGCGATCTACCATAAAATCTCTTCTCGATAAGTTTGAGCACAGTCCCTTTGGCTGGTACAACGCTGCGGTACTTTGCAATCTGGCCAAGCTCTGTGCCCGAGGAAAGGTAGAGGTTCGTCAGGATAGCAACATTCTTGAAGAAACCGAGCTGGAACGAGCCATCCGAAACAGTCATGGGCATGGCAACGTAGGCTTGGACCCTCAAGTTGAATTCACGGGTTCACAGGTACGACAGTTAAAAGAGTTTTACCAGGAATACTTTGACGCACCTCCATCAGTGAATGAAGCCAAATCCCTGGGAAAGGCAACTGCCGACGCGTTTAGATCTTTGCACAGCAAATTGTCCCCTTTGGCATCACAGGTTAATCAATACCCCTTCCTTGTAGCTTTGAATGAGCCTATTGCTGAGATCAAAGATTTTTCCGAAAAACCTTATACCTTTCAGCTCACTGAGCTTAGTCGACACCACGAAACGCTTTTGGATCGCAAAGAAACTATACTGGATCCTATCCAAAAATTCATGAGTGGATCGATGAAGGATCTTTATGACGATGCCAAAAAATATCTAACTTCTCAAAAGCCGAATTTTTCTTACATCGAAAGTGATGAAAATGATCAAATTCAAACCATCATAGACGACCCGTTATGTTTCAAAGGAAATGGAATGCAACAGGTCAAGACCATGCTGGTCACCCTGAAAAAAGCGGTATCCGTGCAACTGAAAACAGAATTGGAATTGGCGCAGGAAAAAGCTCAGCTGCTGAAAAACCGAATTGAAGGAATGGATGATTTCAAAGGTCTGAAGGAAGAGATGCGTACGGAAATCAACGAGCACTTTGATTCCTTCAAAAACGAACTCAACAATCAAACCTTGATCGCCGTTGTCAAAGACACTCTGCGACGCTTTGAAGAAGATGAATATGGTCGCCTACTCCAGAAAATTGCAGTCTGGAGCCAGCCGAAAGCGACACCAGGCCCGAAGACAAAGGTTGAATACGTGAAATACAGTTCTATCTCCGTGGAATTTGATAAACCTCACCTGGCCAATGAGGACGATTTGAATCGATACATGGAAGCACTCAAAGCGGCGCTGGCTCAAGAGATTAAGAGTGGAAAGCGAATCCAAATATGAAGCGGACGGTTTGATGGACACAAGCACACTGAAGAAATTTGCCCAGGAGGCTCGGAGGCAGCTAAGAGAGCAGGTTTGTTCCAAACTTGAGTTAGTTCTCAAGGAAGGTAGTCTGGCTCGTCGAGAAAGTGCCAGTTCTGTTGAGGATCTGGAAGAGGTCATTGCCGACACCTCAAAAGAAGCGGTCGTCGACAGAGTAGCCTATGTCTGGTTCAACCGCCTGTGCGCCCTGCGTTTTATGGATGTCAATCACTACACAAAAATCAAAGCTGTTTCTTCGGGTGAGGGATTTACCCAACCTGAGATTCTCGCTGAAGCCAAACAAGGCCATGTCGATGATTCACTTGAACGTTTTATCAATAAGAAAAAGGTTCTAGGAATTATCAGTGGCAGTGAGCCTTCAAAGGACCCTGAGCAAGAAGCATACCGCCTTCTTTTAGTGGCCACATGCAATTACTACAACCACGTCATGCCTTTTCTTTTCCAGAAGATTGATGATTATTCAGAACTGCTCATCCCTGCTGATCTCCTGTCTGAAAGCTCAATACTGACATCAGTACGGAAGGCTATGACAGATGACGCATGTCAAAACGTGGAGGTGATTGGCTGGCTCTACCAGTTTTATATTTCAGAGAAGAAAGACGAGGTGTTTGAAGGGCTTAAGAACAATAAAAAAATCACACCCGAGAATATTCCTGCCGCCACTCAGCTTTTCACGCCTCATTGGATTGTCCGGTATTTGGTGGAAAATTCTCTAGGACGCCTGTGGATGCTCAACCATCCTCAATCCAGGCTTGTTGAAAAGATGGAGTATTACATCAAGCCCGAACAAAACGAGACGGATTTCCTGAAGATTTCAAAGCCGGAAGAAATCAAAGTTTGTGATCCTGCCTGTGGTTCAGGGCACATGTTGACCTATGCCTTTGATCTCCTTTACGCTATCTATGAAGAAGAAGGCTATGAGGCCAATGAAATCCCGAGACTAATTCTTGAAAACAATCTTTACGGGATAGAAATTGATGAGCGTGCTGGGGAATTGGCGGCATTTGCCCTGACCATGAAGGCTCGTGAAAAGTATAAGCGTTTCTTTAGCAAGGCAATTCAACCCAATATCTGCGTGCTGGAGAATATCCAGTTCGACGAGGGTAAACTGAAGGAGTATATGGATTTTATCGGGCGTGACCTGTTCACTGCGCCCTTGCAAACTACCTTGAGCCAGTTTGAGGAGGCAGACAACTTTGGCTCCCTGATTCGTCCGAGCGTAACCGATGTTACAGGGATGCTGGAGATTCTGGAGGATAAAGATGTTTCCGGACAATTGTTCCTGAATGCAACCCATCAGAAGGTACTCCAAGTCCTGCAGCAGGCCGATTACCTGAGCCCGAAATACTATGTGGTGATTGCCAATCCGCCGTATATGGGTGGCAAAGGGATGAATGGTAGATTGGGAGCATGGGCTAAGGACAACTATCCAAACAGTAAATCAGATTTGTTTGCGATGTTTATTGAAAGAATCCAAGAGAGTGTCTTGAGAGGTGGCTACGCTGGACTTATGACTCCGTTTACCTGGATGTTTCTAATATCTTACGTGAAATTGCGCTCATCCATTCTCAGCAAAAATTCAATTACCTGCCTAGTTCGACCTGAATACCATTCATTTTTTGATTCCGCTTATGTGCCAATATGTGGTTTTGTATTCTTTGCTCACAAGCAACCGGATTTAAAAGGCCTCTTTATTGATCTGAATGATTTTTACGGTGCAAATATTCAGTCAGCTAAATTGCTAGAAGCAATTAATAACAACAGTTGTGGTTGGGCGCGCCAAGCGTCTTCGAACGATTTTTCTAAAATACCTGGGCAACCAATTTCGTATTGGATTTCAGAAAAAGCCCGCAACCTATTCGATAACTGTTCTGCTATCGGCGAAGTTGCAAGCGCAAGACAGGGTTTAATTACAGGAGATAATGATCTTTTTTTACGCTTTTGGAATGAGGTAGAAAAATCAAATATTGGTTTTGGATTTAGCACAAGAAGTGATGCAGGGAAATCTGGAAAACGTTGGTTTCCCCATCACAAAGGTGGTGATTTTAGAAAATGGTATGGAAATCACGATTATGTTGTTGATTGGGAACAAGATGGTGAAAGAATCAGAAATTTTTTTGATTCCAATGGCAAACTAAGATCTCGACCTCAAAACCTTGATTTCTATTTCAAACCGGCAATCACTTGGACTTCTTTGACAGTAGCATCTTTTAATGGGCGCTTGTGTCATGGAGGATTTATTTATGACGCAAAAGGACCGATGGTAACTACGTCCGATCCAAACTATCTATTTTGCCTTGCAGGTCTTTTAAATTGTAAGGTTGCAAACCACCTTCTTAAATTATTAGCCCCAACAATGGACTACAATCAAGGGCCGGTTTCGAAGCTCCCTTGGCCAAATAATATCGAACCGTATGTCGGTAGAATTAATGAAACAATAAACGAACTTGAAAAAATATCCACTCATGATTGGGATTTGTATGAGCGTTCTTGGAACTTTATTGGTCATCCTCTCATAAATAACAATTACTGCAAACAAACGATTAAGGAAACTTTCACAAACCTTCTGTCTCATTGGAACGAAGTGACCCTTGAAGTAAAAAGATTAGAAGAAGAGAACAATAGGATCTTTATTGAAGCGTATGGTCTGCAAGATGAACTTACTGCTGAGGTGGCCCTTACAGAAATCACACTCACTTGTAATCCACGCTATCGATACGGTGATGATAGAACAATTGAAGAGCAGGAAGCTCTTCTTATGGCCGACACCATGAAGGAATTTGTTTCCTATGCGGTCGGCTGCATGCTCGGACGGTATTCATTAGATAAACCCGGCCTTATTCTCGCCAACCAAGGCGAAACTATAGAAGATTACTGCAAGCAAATTCCTGAACCCACATTTGAAGCCGACGGCGACAACGTCATACCATTTCTTGATAAAGGCTATTTTAGTGACGATGTCACTGAGCGGTTTTATAAATTTCTAAAAGTCACGTTCGGTGAAGAGCACTTTGATGAAAACTTGAAATTCATAGAAAAAGCCATTGGTAAGGATGTGCGTAAATACTTCCTTAAAGACTTCTACGCTGATCACATCAAACGATACAAAAAACGGTCCATTTACTGGATGTTCTCTAGTCCAAAAGGCACTTTTAACGCACTGATCTATATGCACCGCTACCGCCCTGACACCGTCAGCATTGTCCTGAACGATTATCTTCGTGAGTTCAGGACCAAACTGACAGCACGCAGAGATCACCTGGACAATGTCAAAATAGACGGTTCGGCCAGTCAGCGAGAACAGACGCAAGCAATTAAAGAACTTGAAACGATCAAGAAACAAGTCGAAGAATTAAATGATTATGAGCACGATATTTTGTATCCACTGGCCACTCAGAAAATTGAAATTGACCTGGACGATGGTGTGAAAGTCAATTATCCGAAATTCGGCAAGGCGCTTCAGAAAATAGCAGGCTTGTCAGAGACAAAGAAAGCCAAGGGTACCACCTCATGAGCAAATCTGAAAAGTATATGGTCGCATTGAATTCACTTCCAGAAGAGTTGCATGATATTTTTGATGAATTCATTGAACACTATAAGTTTGCCGCGACTAAACACCACGGCAGTCCATTTGTTTCATATATCACATTAGCCGAAATGGTGAAACTTGGATGGAGATGCACAGCGGAGCCTATGGAAGATAAGAAGGATACTCAAGTATGAGCATTGACAAGATAGCCAAAGCATTAACGCAACGTTTTGAAAAACATCGTATCGTTTTCTGGTACGACGCCAATAAAGAATTGCGTGGTGACTATGAATCCCTTGCACTTCCAGACATTGAAAAAATTGAACTTAAAAACAACGAGTTCAAGGTTAAGTATCAGGTTTTGCGAGAAAGCCCCAAACAGAAATTCCTCCTCTACCAAGAAGGGCCGCAACCGGCCAGACTCGACAATTGGCTTCTTGATGTTCTTTTATCCCACGATGAATTCCGAACAGATCAAGTCGCCATCTGGCTAAACGAACTTGGATTGAGTCGTGACGATGCCGCCGTGGTTCAAGAACACCATGCATTCTTCAACTCTGGAAAACGAAGAGATCAACTTAAAAACATCCTTAAAAAAGACGACACGCCAGGGAAGATTCGTCTCAAGATGCTCGGTGTTTGTACCGGGATCGTATCCGACCCTAGATTGGACGTGATATTGGAACATCTGCTGGCAGACGAAGCCGAAGGAAAAAGTGAAAAGATCAATCTCATCAATAGATGTTCTTTAGAGCTGTTTTTGTGGGAACAGCTTAAGAGGCTTTATGGATACATTCCTGAGAATCTAGAAAATCCCAGCATCAAAGATTTCGTTATTGAGCTATTCAAATCCTGTTATGCCATGGAGACTGAAGGTGGCTTCAAGCTTTCAACCGATGCCCTGGTTTTTCTTAAGCGTTGGAAGGATAGTCGCACTCACGAAGATGCATTCGAAAAGATTTCAAATGATTGCAGTGTAATTCTGAACATTGAAGAAAACCTGTACGAATTAGATTACCGAAAACTTATCGATCTAGATTATTTTGAAGCTATCGACAGGCAAATTCTCCGTGGCCTGGTTGCTGATGTCGCGGAAAAGAAGATCACTGCTGGAGAATGTGCCCAGCTGGTACGGCAGAGACGGCAAAGCCATTGGTGCGCTAAATTCAGCAATCTTTACAGTGCCATTGATAATGCCGCTCAGTTCCTCAATGAAGTGGAGACTGTAAACCTGTCGATTGAATCCATGGCTGAGGGAATTGAAAGCTACACCAAGAACTGGTACAGAATAGATCAGCTTTACAGAAGATTTATCTACCACGTACGTGAATCGGCGCAACCTACCCTGCTGGGTGGGTTGATCGAGCAAGTTGAGAACAAATATTCAAATAGCTTCCTCTTACCTATGAACGACAATTGGCAGAAGATTGTTGACGGCCTTGAGAAATGGGATGCAGCATCCATCACCTTACAAAAGAATTTCTATTCCAAATGGGCACAACCCTTTGTCAATAAGAAGACAAAAGTGTCTGTCATCATCTCAGATGCTATGCGCTATGAGATTGGTGAAGAACTTCTGAGCCGTGTCAGGCAAGAAGATAGGTTCGAAGCCAAGTTAGAGCCCGCCCTTTCTATGTTGCCGAGTTACACGCAACTTGGCATGGCTGCGCTATTGCCTAATGAGACCATTTCTCTGAAAGAAAACAAGGATACCTATACAATTAGCGTTGATGGTATTAATGCTCAAGGAACTCCTGCTAGAGCAAAAATTCTCAAATCGCTTAAAGGGATAAGATCGTCAGCTCTCAAATCTGAAGACCTGATGAAACTCAATGGCGATGAGTGCCGTGAGTTGGTTCGAGATCACGATATTGTGTACGTCTATCACAATAAGATTGATGCCACTGGAGACAAGTGCGATTCCGAGGAAGGGGTATTCAAAGCTTCGGAAGAGACGCTCACACACTTGGTGAAACTGGTAAAAAAACTGGCTTCTGCTAATGCTACAAACTTACTTATCACGGCAGATCATGGCTTCATTTACCAAGATCGGGCTATTGAAGAAAGTGATTTTTTGGCAGTTGAACCGGAAGGCAAAAAGATACTACTCCACAACCGACGTTTTGTATTGGGCTTTGGGCTGAAGGAGCAGGCAAGTCTAAGAAAATTCAGCGCCAGCGAGCTTGGGTTTGAAAGCGATATTGAGGTTCAAATTCCGAAGTCGATCAACCGTTTGAGAGTACGCGGTGCTGGAAGTCGTTTTGTTCATGGCGGTGCTTCGTTACAAGAAATTATCATTCCTGTGATTCAGATCAACAAAAAGAGAAAGAGCGATATTAGATCTGTGGATGTTGAAATCCTTAAGGGTAGTACTTCTATTATTACATCGGGACAGCTGTCAGTGGTTTTCTATCAAAAAGAAGCTGTGACTGACAAGGTACAAGCAAGAATTTTGAGGGCTGGTATCTGGACCAAAGATGGAGTCCTGATTTCCGATTTACATACATTGAAATATGATTTGACCTCTGATAATCCGAGAGAGCGGGAGTTGCCAACCAGGTTCCTCTTGACACGGGTGGCTGATGAGGTTAATAACCAGGAAGTAATTTTGAAATTGGAGGAACAGGAGGGCGATACTTCGCACTTTAAACCATATAAGTCGGTGAGCTATATGGTCAGAAGATCATTCTCAAGTGACTTTGACTTTTAAAGGATGAATACCATGAATGAATTAGACAAAAAGATAAACGATGCCTTCCCTGGATTGGTTGTGCGCAAGGATCTGGTAAAGACCGTTAAGGGTAACGCTATCGTGCCCACCTATGTTCTTGAATACCTTCTGGGCCAGTATTGCGCCACATCAGACGAAACAAGCATTCAATCAGGCATTGAAACAGTCAGAGAAGTTCTCAGAAAACACTATGTTCATCGCAATGAAGCCGGACTGATTAAGTCCACTATTAAAGAAAAAGGTCGACACAAAGTTATCGACAAAATCGCCGCTGTTCTTAATGAGAAGTCTGATGCCTATGAGCTGAGCTTCTCCAACCTGGGCATTAAAAAGGTTCTTGTGGATTCAGACACAATCAAAAAGCACCCAAAGCTACTTGTGGCCGGTGTCTGGTGCATTTCAGACCTGGAATGGCAATTCACTGAAGACAAAAACTCCACTCCCTATGTGCTTGGAGCCATAAAGCCCATTCAGATTTCGCACTTTGATTTTGATGGTTACATAGAAGCCAGAAAACAGTTCACATCTGATGAATGGGTCGATCTTTTGATACAGAGCGTCGGATTCAATCCCGAGAAATTGAGTAGAAGGGAAAAGTACCTACAACTTGTAAGACTGATACCTTTTGCCGAAAGAAATTACAACCTCATTGAATTAGGACCCAAGGGGACAGGCAAATCTCATATTTATTCTGAGTTTTCACCTCACGGTATCCTTATTTCAGGAGGTGAGGTCACCGTGCCCAAACTATTCGTGAACAACACCACAGGGAAGCTCGGATTGGTGGGCTACTGGGATACTGTGGCCTTTGACGAGTTTGCAGGCAAATCGAAGAAGCCCAATAGTGCCCTTGTCGACATCATGAAGAACTACATGGCCAACAAGTCCTTTTCTCGTGGAGTTGAGACACTGGGAGCTGAGGCTTCTATGGTATTTGTGGGTAATACCCAACACACCCTGGAACACATGCTCAAACACACAGATCTCTTTAGTGAGTTGCCAGCTATTTATCGCGATTCTGCTTTCCTTGACCGTCTCCATTTCTATATCCCCGGCTGGGAATTCGACATGATTCGTGGTGAGATGTTTTCAGATGGATATGGCTTCGTGGTCGATTACTTAGCGGAAATATTGAGGTCCTTTAGAAACCATGACTTTGCCAATTTATATACCGAGCAATTCGCTTTGAACAGCGATATAACCACCCGCGACCGTGATGCCATTAACAAAACTTTCTCAGGGTTAATGAAGATCATCTTTCCACACGAGCAAGTATCAGCTGAAGAAATTGAAGGACTTTTGAGGTTTTCCATCGAGGGTCGCAAACGTGTCAAAGACCAATTAATCAAAATTGATAACACCTTTGAAGCGGTTTCATTTGGTTACAGTGGCGGTTCCGGTGATGGCAATCCCATAAAGACCACCGAAGAACAGAAATATCCTCAATATTTCGAGGAACAGAGTGCGTAACAGGAAAAACTAGGGTCATTATAAAAGAGTGGGTTTGGATTGCAATGGAAATCATTCTTGATACTAGATGCAAGATTGAGGAATTAAGAAGCTGGATACTGGATACTAGATTCTGGATGTCCGCCAGAGGCGGATCTGCCTAGGGCACGACTAGATGCTAGATCCTAGATACTCGATTCTAGATGCTAGATGCTCGAGGCTAGCAGCGAGAGGCCAGAGGCGGATCTGCCTACGGCATGACTTGATGCAAGATTCACGCCTGAGGCGGACGTGACCGCCTGTCAAAAAAGAGTTTTTATTTTTGTCAGCTTCTGGTTACATTGGAAAGGAGTTTTGGCGGAAAGGAAACGAGTGGATGGTCACAATCTGTTTCTTTTGTCTTAAGATCTTTGCAAATTGCCTTTAAGTCATAATTAAATTTAGCTGCATGAGCATTTCTAGCCTGTCTAACTTCTTCCACTATTGGGTCTTTTTTCATTTTAATTCTCCCATTAATTCTTCAGGTGAACAGATTACGGGGCATTCATATCCCTGTGACTCGATAGATCTAATTATTCCATTCTTTAATACTGCATTGTTAATATGATTAAAGTTCCAAGTCAAAAGGAAATCCATTGCATTGATTGCTGCTATAGCAATATGCAATGCATCTTCGGCACATTTTCTTGGGATTATGCTGGAATTTATTAATCCTTCAGCCAAGACCTCCGATTTATCTGTAATCCTTAGTACAGGTATTCCCGAAAGAGCCTCTAGCCGTTTCTTTGCTGCAGAAGGATCCCCGCCTTTGACTTCCTCTAAAACAAGCAAAGAAATATTAAGGTCAAATTGCCATCTGCTTTCTTCCCACCATTCACGAGTTATTTGTTGACGACCAGCTATAATCAGGTCACTACTTTGTTTTCCAGTATAATAACCGATAACACTTGTTTCAAGATATACTTTTGGCTTCATTAAAATCTCTTTAGGCGTTTTCATACTTTGGCAGTATGTGCAAATTTTGCAACAACTGAATTACTGATTAACTCATTTCCATTAAATATGTTGCAGATATATTTGGTGATCTTTCTGATAATCTATCTTCTCTAATATCCTACAAAGTAGTTTGCCTGAAATTACTGATAACTTACTCATTTGTGACCTCAATAATTTCTTCTTGAATTGAAGGAGGGATAGGTTCGTTATGCTTTTTAAGACTCTCTAAATATCCTCTTATTGCATCGTGAATGTTGCTAATTGCCTCTTTTCGTGTATTGCCCTGTGAAATACAACCTGGTAAAGATGGACATTCAGCTACAAACACTCCATTTTCATCTTGTTCGATTAAAATCCTGTAACGCATTGTTTAATTTTTTAATAAGATTTTTTTGCTTGTTTGTATAAGAACTAACTTATATATGTCAAAAGATATCATATTTCAATTATAATATCCTCTTTCCCGTACTCTTTATCTCCTCAACCAGCATGCCTCCATCGTTAAAATCTTCAGGTCTGAATGGGATTGGTTCTATCCTACTATCTATTCTTCTCCTTAGTGGTACGATCCTCCTACGGTCCTCAAATCTATCCCCCGTAAAGGCATCTGAGATTAGGGCGATATCAATATCACTTTCATGATGCACCACTCCTTTTGCGTGGGAACCAAAGATTACAGCCTCACTTATCTTAATACCATTCTTTTCCAACTCCTCAATATACATTTTAACTATTTTTATGACTGAATCTTCTGTGCTAGCCATTCTTTCATCTCCTTAATCTTGGCTAGATATCCCTCAGTAAAATCCTTAGGAATTATGGGGACAGCGCCCGCATTTAAGATATTAGAGGCTAGTCCCTGCCCACTAATATAAATGTATGTAAAAGCTCACTCGTATAAACAATTAAGCTTAATTTGATTTGATGGTATTAAAATGTGATGAAAGAGGCTCTTGAATCTCCTTTGCCGATAGTTATTATAAATATGTGCTTAAGTTTTGCAATAAAATTCGTATGCTGGAATCAAGTAGCAGACTAAAAGTAGGCTCTGTGTAAGAGCGGGACTTAACCGCAAGGAGGCATTGGGGGTAAACAGAAGGCAGAAGACCCCGGTGAAATAACTTCAGATTTCACAGGGCAGGCGCAAAGGAAAGAGACAAGAATTATGATTGAGGAATTACCCCGTAAACTCGCTTAGCTCGCACGGCGGCAGCGCCGCTTTGCGGGGGGCAGGCGATTAACTAATGACGAATGACGAATGACTAATTTAGGCGCCCCTCGGAGTAATTTTTTATTTTATAATCAGGAACTGACCCTCTTCTTTCCCTTACCGGGGTAAGGGCGAAAAGGCCTTTTTTTCTTTCGAGTTTTCCGTTCTTGAGAGGTGTTGAG